>JAAFIF010000033.1 GCA_013298625.1 Myxococcales bacterium | reverse complement strand
GCTCGGCGCGCCGACCGCGAGCGCCGCACCGCCGCCTGCACAGCCGACGCCCGAGCCCGCGCCGCCCGCCGCGACCGCAGCGCCGTCGGTCTCTGCGCCGCAACAAGCGCCGGCCGCAGTGCGCAACGCCAACCGCACGATGATCGGCGTGATGATGCCGCCCGGCGGCCTTCCGCCAGCGCAGCCACAGGCAGCCGCACCGCAAGCGCCCGCACCGCAAGCGCCCGCGCAGAGCGGCCAGGGCAATCCTGCGAAGGTGGCCAACGCCAGCCGAACGATGATCGGCGTGATGATGCCAGGCGGAGGGCTGCCCGCTCCGACCGCGCCCACAACACCCACGAGCGCCGCCGCCGCGCAGCAAGCGCCCGCCAAGGTCGCAAACGCCAACCAGACGATGGTGGGCGTCACGATGCAGGCGTCTGCGCAGCAGGCGATCGCCGCGCCACAAGCACAGCCGTCGCCGATCGCGATGCCGCCCGCAGCCGCCGTCGCGCCCGCGCCGTTCGCCGCGAGCGCGGGCGGCGCAGCCCCCGCGAGCGCCGCGGGGACGCCGGCGCAAGGCGTCTCGAAAACAGACACAAACAATCAACCTGGGCTCTATTCTCCAACGGCTTCGCCCCGGTCGAAGACCATTCCGCTCGGGTATGTGCCGCAGGGCGGAGACGAGCCGATCTCGATTCCGGGCATACCCTCGCAGAAGAAGTCGCAGCGGTCGCTCGGGCCCGTGATCGCGCTCACGGTGGTCGCGGCGCTCGTCGGCGGCGGTGTCTTGCTGGCGCTCAACCTGCGAGCGAAGCCCGCGGCGGCGTTGGTCGCGCAGTTCGAAGCGGGCGCCGACGGAGCGCGGCTGCTCGCGGTGCGCATCCCCGACGTGCAGACCGGGACGCTGCGCTTCGAGTCGCAAGAGGTCGCCATTCGAGACGGCGTCGCGCGGCTGCCCGGCGCCGTCGTCGGCGACCGCGTCGGAAAGGTCTCTCTCCCCGTGCAAGTCGTCCCGTCGAATGGCAGGCCGAGCGCGCGCATCGCAGAGGTCGTGATCGGTTACGTGGTCCGACCAGAGCTCGACGGGCTCGGGCAGAATCCCCCTGCGGCGCGGCTGGCGTTTCGCGTCGCGCCCGGCTCGCGGCTCGAGCTCGACGGCCACCCCGTCCCCACCGACGCCGAGGGCAGAGGGATCGCGGCGATCGCGGATCTGCACGCGCTTCCGCAGGGAGAAAGCTCGCTCGCGCACTCGTTTGCCATTCGTGTGCAGAGCGCGGACGGGACGCGCGTCGAAGGGACCTACCGCTTCGAGCTCCCGCGCACGGCGCTCACCGTCGAGCGCCCCGCCCGAGCGGCGCTCAAGACCGCGAGCGAGCGCGCCGTGATCCGCGTTCGCGCGCCAGGAGCCTCTGCGGTGGTCATCGACGGGCAGCCCGCGACGCGCGAAGGTGACGTGTATTCGGCGGTGGTCCCGACGCCCGCGAGCGCGACGCGCACCGTCGAGGTCCGGGCGTTTCGCGCGCAGTTCGCGCCGGCGCTCGCGAGCGTCGAGCTCGAGCGGCTCACGAGCGACGCGCAAGGCGTGGCGCGCTTCGGCGCGACCGACAGCTCGGTCTGCGCAGAGTCGCTCGACAACGTGAAGCTCTCGCTGCGCGGATCGGTCATCGGCGCGCCGCGGACGTTCAACGGCGGCGCGACGTTTCAGCTCGTCGCGCAGGACCGTCGGTGCCCGCGCGGAAGCGTCGCGCTGTGGATCGACGCAGAGCCCGACGTCACGGTGCGCGAAGGCGAGACGCTCAGGATCACCGGCACCATCACGGGCAGCCGCACCGCCGTCACTTCGAACGGAGAGCGTCGCACGGACAGGGTCCTGCACGCCGCGATCGTGCAGCGATGAGCGACCGCGCCGCGCACGCCGCAGATCCCAGCGAGCTCGGCGAGATGCCCACGGATCACGGCGTCGCCGCTTCGGACAGCATGGTGACGTGCGGGACCTGCAGCGCGCAGTTCTCCTTCGGCCCAAACTACTGCCCCTCGTGCGGGACGCCGGTCATGACCGCGGCTCCGCAGGACCCGCTCGTCGGCATCACCGTCGCCGATCGCTATCGCATCGTCTCTGTCCTCGGCCGCGGCGGCATGGGCGTCGTGTACCGCTGCGAGCACACGAAGATGGGCAAGGCGATGGCCATCAAGCTCTTGCACGGCGACCTCGCGCGCGACCGCAAGGTGCTCGAGCGATTTCGCCGCGAAGCGCAGGCGGTCTCGCGCTTGTCCAGCCCCTACACGGTCAGCATCTTCGACTACGGCACGTCCGACGGGCTCACGTTTTTGGTGATGGAGATCCTCGAAGGAGAGGACCTCGGGCGCATCCTCCGCGCGCGCGCGACGCTCTCGCCGCTGCGCCTCGCGCGCATCTGCGCGCAAGCCTGCGAGTCCCTCGCCGAAGCGCACGACAAGCACATCATTCACCGCGACGTGAAGCCCGAGAACATCCTCGTGATGCGAGGCAAAGACGGGCTCGACACGATCAAGCTCCTCGACTTCGGCCTCGCCCGGCTGCGCGACACCGAAGAGCGCAACGAGATCACCAACTCGGGCGCGCTGCTCGGGACCCCGTACTACATGGCTCCCGAGGTCATCCGCGGACGCGAGGCCGACACGCGCGCGGACATCTACGCGCTCGGCGCGATGCTCTACCGCGGCCTCGTCGGCGTGCCCCCGTACACCGGCAGCTCGCCGATCGCCGTGCTCACCAAGGCGCTCACCGACGACCTCGTCCCCCCGTCCAAGCGCAAGCCCGACGGAGACGTGCCCCCCGAGCTCGATGAAATCGTGTGCGCGTGCCTCGCCAAAGACCCCGAGCAGCGACCGCAGCGCATCAGCGACGTGCGCGACGCGCTCGCGCGCTACCTCGCGACCGCGAGCGGAGAGGTCACCGCGACGGCGCTCGTCAAGCCCCGCGTCGCGAGCGGACAAGAGTCCGCAAAGGCCGCCACGCGCGACGACGTCGAGGCCTTCGAGCGCAGCCTGCGCCGCGGTCGCATCGCGGGCGCCATGCTCTTTCTCGTCGCGCTGATCGCCATCGCGAGCGCCGTCGTGGTCGTCTTGGGTCGCCGTCGCGTCGAAGCGCGCCGCGCCGCCACCGCGCTCGAAGCCGAGGTCGAGCCCAACAACAGCCCCGCGCGCGCCACGCTCATCGCGCCGGGGACCGACGTGCGCGGCGGCATCGGGCAGCGCGCGGACAAGGCCCACGGAGACGTGGATTTCTTCAGGCTCTCACCGATTCCGTCCGGGAGCTGGCGGCTGCGCGTCGAGCTCGCGACGCAGCCCAACATCGACACCGTCGTCGAGGTCTTTCGCCGAGGAACCGAGCGCGCCGTCTTCGTCGCCAACGAAGCGCGCGCGGGCGAGCGCGAGGTCGTCGCGGGGCTCTCGCTGCAGCCGGGCGAAGAGTATTTCGTGTCCGTTCACGAGGACGAGACCAGCGGGGTTCCGTCCGAGAACATCAGCGACCAGTACGTGCTGCGCTACACGCTCGAGCCCGCCGGCGGCGAGTACGAGAGCGAGCCCAACGACCGCGAGGACCTCGCGTCGGAGCTGTCGGTCAACACCGCGCGACGCGGCTACGTCGAGAACCGCGCGGACACCGACACCTGGTGCCCCCGCGCGCTCACCACACGCGCGCAGTTTCGCGTGTCCCCTCCCCCAGGCCTCGACCTCGAGCTCGCCGTCGTCCACCGCGACGGAAGAGCCACAGAGACCATCGACTCGGCACGGGCGGGCGCCGCAGAAACCGCTACGCTCTCTCCAGAGGACGGCCAGCCGCCTTGCCTGAAGGTGCGCCTGTCACAGTCCCGCCCGCAGCCGCGCGGAGACGCGACGCACCCCTACACGATCGAGCCGATGTCGCCATGAGCCCACGCACCGCAGCGCGCGCCGCCCTCCTCTTCGCCCTGTCGTTCGCGACGCTCACCGCGCGCGACGCGCTCGCGCAGCAGCGGTTCGTCGCGTCTGGGCAGCGCCTGCTCACGGTCACCCAGCGCGTGCCGGACAGCGAGGGCGACCGCCACTCGCTGCGCACACGAATTCAAGAGACCGCGATCACTCGGCGCTCCGTGCGCTGCGCAGCGCTCACGCGAGGGCAGCCCTTCGGCGTCCCGGTCTCGATGAGCGACGGGACGCTCACCTTGGTGACGCAGTCGCCCGCGGGGGTCGCGTGGTTCGCGGACGGACAGCTCGTTCGGCAGATCTACGTCAACGGGACGATCTATGGGACGCCGATCGAGGGCGCCGACGGCAGGGTGATCGTCGTGGACGACACGCCCTCGGTGCGCGCGTACGCGCCGGACGGGTCGCTGCGGTCGACCGCGACGCTGCCAGGGGTTCCGCTGTACGGAGCCTCGGCGCTCAACGACGGGACGCTGCTCGTCCCGCTCGCCGGCAACGCAGGCTCGGACCTCGCGATCGTGAGCGCAGACCTCGCGCAGCAATCGCGCATCCGCCTTCCCGGCACCATCGCCAACCATTATTTCTACCGAGGGACGCAGGGCTCGCTCTGGTTCAACACCAACGTCGGCCCGTTCTCCATCAGCGGAAACCACCCGACGCCCGAGGCCCTCGCGTGGGCGCGCACCGCGGCGGCAGCGTGGCAAACGGACGACGACACGCTGGTGGTTCAGTTCGGCAGCACAGGGCCGTCGGAGCTGCGCTTCGCGTCGCGCACGGGCGCAGTGCGAGGGTCCGTCCCCTTCGTCGATCAGATCTTCTTGCTGCCGCGCGGGCACATCGCCCTCGCGCAGCCGCACTTCGTAGACCCGAGCACCAGCACCAGCACGACTGGCGGCGCTTCGTCGGGAGGCTCAGTCACCACGACGGTGCCCGTCGTGCGCCCGCCAGGGCGGCCTCCGTACGGCCGCACGACGGCGATCGAGCGAACGCCCACCCACACCGAGCTCGTCGTGTACGACCGCCGCGGCGCCGCCGTCACCCGCACGCTTCTGCCTCCGCAGCGGCTGCTCTCGGTGCTGCTCGACCCCGATGACGGCGCGCTCGTCGTCTCTGTCACCGGCCGCGCGTTCGCCGTCGACCCCGGCGGAACGCTCCGCTGGGAGTCCGACCTCGGCATCGTCCCCGCCCAAGACGTGATCGCCTTGCCCGACGGAGGCTTCGCCATGAGCGTCACCCGCCCCCGCCCAGGCGTCTGCGTCGTCGGCGGCTGATCGCGCGAGGCGCGCGAGGGCGACCGGGTTGCTGCCGCGCACCAGCCTCGTTGCCGCGCCCTGTGCCCCCTCAGCGACCGCCGAACGTCTGCGTCCAATAGTGCGTGTACCGTGATCCCGCGACGTTCGCGTAGCCCACGCCGATCGAGCGGTACTGCGGGTTCATGATGTTGCGGCAGTGCCCGGGGCTGTTCATCCACTGCGTCATCGTGCGCTCCGCTGTCGAGCCGCCCGCGGCGATGTTCTCTCCCTGTGGCGAGCCCATGTATCCCGCAGCAGCGATGCGCTGAAACGGCGTCGTCCCCTCGGGCGAGTCGTGGTCGAAGTAGTTGCGCGTGCCCATGTCCAAGCTGTGCGCGCGGGCGGCGGCGCGCAGCTGCGCGTTCATCACCATCGGCCCCGTCGCGGCGTACTGCGTCCCGCCGCAGTTCGCGCCCATCGCGCGGCGCTGGTTCACCAGCACCACGATCTCGTCCTCCAGCGGGTCGCCCCCACCACCGCCACCACCGCCACCGCCACCACCACCGACCCCGGTGTCCTGCACACCCCCGTCGCCATCGGGGCTCGCGCCTGGCCCGCCGCACGCGCTCGCGAGCGCCGTCGCAGCGACACACGAAATCAACACACACGCGCGCTTGAGGTCAGGGCTGCTCATCGATCGGCTCCTTCGTCGAGGTAGTAGAGGGGGCTGCCGAACGGACACTAGCACGCGCTCGGATCGAAACTGCCAGTCAATTTGCAGGCAGAACGCGCACCGTGTGCACCGTGTGCGCCGCTGTGGCCGCGTGGCTTTTCCGCGCTTCAGGCGTCGTCGGCGGGGCCGACCTCGTCGTTCTCGCGCATGCGATCGAGCACCGAGTCCGCCCACGAGCGCGCGTTTCCCTCGCGAATCGCCTGGCGCAATCGCTTCATCAGCCGGCCGAAGAAGTACAGGTTGTGCAGCGTGAGCACGCGGCCGCACAAGATCTCCTGCGCTTGAAACAAGTGCCGCAGGTACCCGCGCGAGTAGCCCGTCGTGCAGCACGGCCCGTCGCACTCGGGGTCGACCGGCCCGCGCTCTTCGCGGTTGCGAAGCTGCTTGATGTTCACCCGCCCGTTCCACGTCAGGGCCTGGCCGTTGCGAGCGTTGCGCGTGGGGAGCACGCAGTCGAACATGTCGATCCCCGCCAGCGAACCCGCGATCAGATCCCTCGGCGTCCCCACGCCCATCAGGTAGCGCGGACGATCCTCGGGCATCTCGTGCGCCACGTCGTCGAGCACCTTGTGCATCTCTTGCCACGGCTCGCCCACGCTCAATCCGCCCAGCGCAAACCCGTCGAACGGCAGCGCGCACAGCTCTTTGATGTGCTGCCTGCGAAGGTCCGTGTGCACGCCTCCCTGGATGATCCCGAACAGCGCTTGCTTCTCGCCCCGCGGAGAATCCAGGCAGCGCTTGGCCCACGCCGTCGTCCTCGCCATCGCGCGCTCGACCGTCGCCCGGTCCGCGTCGCCCGGCGGGCACTCGTCGAAGGCCATCATGATGTCCGCCCCGAGCAGCGTCTGGATCCGCATCGACTCTTCGGGCGTCAGCCGCAGCATCGTCCCGTCGAGGTGCGAGCGAAACGTCACGCCGTCGTCGTCGATCGTCCGCAGGCTCGCCAGCGAAAAGACCTGAAATCCTCCAGAGTCCGTGAGCATCGCCTTCGGCCAGCGCGTGAAGGTGTGCAGTCCTCCGAGCGAGCGCACGACCTCGGGCGTCGGGCGAAGCCACAGGTGGTACGTGTTGGCCAACACGATCCCTGCGCCCGTCTGCGCGACCTCCTCCATGGACATGCCCTTGACCGACCCCACGGTGCCCACGGGCATAAACGTCGGCGTCTCGATCACGGCGCTCGGCGTCTCGAGCTCGGCCACCCGGGCGTGTCCGTCCCGCGCGCTCACGCGAAAATCAAATCCTGCTCGCATCACAGCGCTGCGTACGTACCGCGCGCTGCCCGCGAACAAAAGGGGCGATCAACGGATCAGCATCGCGTCGCCGTACGAGAAGAACCGATAGCGCTCGCGCACGGCGGTCTCGTACGCGCGTCGGGTGAACTCTTCTCCCGCGAAGGCCATCACCAGCGCGATCAGCGTGGATTTGGGCAGGTGAAAGTTCGTGAGCAGCCTGTCGATCACCGTGAAGCGATAGCCCGGCTGGATGAGCATGGTCGTGTCGCCCACCCGGGGTCGCGCGTCGAGCGACCAGCTCTCGAGCGTGCGCACGACGGTGGTTCCCACGGCGACGACGGGGCGGCCCTCGCGCTTCGCGGCGAGCACGCGCTCGGCGGTCGCGTCGGAGACCGAGTACCACTCCGAGTGCATCGTGTGCTCGTCGAGGTCGCTCGCGGTCACGGGCTGAAACGTCCCAGCGCCCACGTGCAGCGTGACCGAGCATCGCTCGACCCCGCGCGCATCGAGCGCGTCGAGCACGCGCTGGCTCAAGTGCAGCCCAGCGGTGGGCGCGGCGACGGCGCCAGGGTTCGCAGCGAAGACGCACTGGTAGCGCTCTTTGTCCTCGGCGGTCGGCGCGCGCTCCATGTACGGCGGCAGCGGGACCTCTCCGTGCCGCTCGATCGCCCCCCACGGCTCGTCGCACAGAAGCTCGACCTCGAGCACGCCCTGCGGGTCCTTCGCACGCACTTCGATCGAGAGCGCGTCGGAGACCTTCACGACGAGCCCGGGGCGCACGGGCTTGGAGGCGCGGCCGAAGGCGCTCCATCGCCGCGCGCTCGCGTCGAGGGCGCGCAGCAAGAACACTTCGACCGAGCCGCCCGTGGGCTTGGCGCCGCGCAGCCGCGCGTTGATGACCTTGGTGTCGTTGACGACCACGAGCGAGCCCGGCTCGATTCGCGCTGCGAGATGCCGGACCTGATCGTGCTCGATGATTTCGTGTGCGCGCTCGAGCACCATCATCCGCGCGCCGTCGCGCTCGGGGCTGGGCTCGGACGCGATGAGCTCGCGGGGCAGCTCGTAGTCCAGTCGTTCGACCTTCACGCGTGCACTTTCAGCGGTGAACGCGGATCGCGCGGATCACGACGGGGCTGTTGGGGCGGTTCTCGGGAGAGCTCGGGACGCGGGCGATCGCGCGAACGAGGTCGACGGGCGAGCAGCGGCCGAAGACCGAGTACGAGCCGTCGAGGTGCTGCTTGGGCTCTTCGAGGATGAAGAACTGCGAGCCGTTGGTGCCTGGCCCGTGGTTGGCCATGCAGAGCATGCCCGGGAGGTTGTGCGCTGCGGTGTTCTCGTCGGCGAACTCGTAGCCGGGGCCGCCGCGGCCGTTGCGCATGATGTCTCCGCCCTGGATCATGAAGTTGGGGATCACGCGGTGAAAGACGGTCCCGTCGAAGTAGGGGCGACGGACCCAGGCGCCGGAGGCGGGGTCCCAGAAATCACGCTTTCCCCTGGCCAAACCGACGAAATTGGCGACGGTGTTCGGCGCGCGATCGGGCCAGAGGTCGCACGCGAACGTCCCGTAGTTGGTCTCGATGTCCGCGACGAGCGCCTCGCCCGCGGGCATCCCCTCGGTGGCCTCGGCGAGCGAGAAGCGCCCCTGCCGTGGATCGGGCGTCGTCGGTTGCGGCGCCGTCGCTTGCAGCGGATCACCGGCGTTGGGCGCGGCGGGCTGCGGCGTCGGAAGCACGAAGCCTCCCGTCGGCGCGCGCGTGGGATTGCCAGCGACGGGCGCGGGCGACGGTCGCTCGTTGACGCCCTGCGACGGGCGCATGTCGCTCTCGCTCGTGCGCACCGCGGCGGGCTCGGGCGGCGACGTGTTGGCCTTCGCCCAGAACCCGATCGCCACCACCACGCCGAGCCCCAGCGCAGCAGGAACAAAATAGTTCGCCGGGTCCTGCGGCTCCGGTCGCTTCTCTTGCGCGCGATCGTTCGCCGGTCGCGCCGCCTTCGGCTGCGTCTCTCCGCCAGCCTTCTTCTTGCTCTTCTTGTCGGCCATCGAATTCACCCACGAAATACCACGTTTCTCAGCCCCTCAACCGCCGCGCGCGCAATCCCTCGCCGTCCCATTGGCAACCGCCACTCTCGTGCGCACTCACTCGCCGCTCGGGGGGCTCGCAATGCCCCTCCCACGCAGAGGACCTCACACCCCCAATGCTCTTGCTCATCGACTGCACCGCCACGGACACCAGCCATCCCCTCGACCTCTCGTGGCTCGCGCACAAGCACCCCGACCGCGCCCAAGACTTCACGCTCTCGCAAGGCACCGCTCGGGTCTTCTATCCCCACTGCGACGCCCAGCGCTGCACGCTCGCGCTGCAAGTCGAAGTCGACCCCGTGGCCCTCTCTCGGTCGTCTTCGCACCGCGGGACGACTCCCCTCGAGCCGTACGTCAACGACCGACCGTACGTCTCTTCGTCCATGCTCTCGACGGCCATCGCCCAAGTGCTCGGCAGCGCGCTCAACGGCCGCTGCGACAAGCGCCCCGAGCTCGTCGATCGCCCGCTGCGCCTCCGCGCCGTCTTGCCCGTGGTCCCTTCGCGCGGCGGAGATTCTCTCGTTCACAAGCTCTTCGCGCCGCTCGGCTACACCGTCCGCGCCACGCGCCTCTCGCTCGATGATCGCTTCACCGAGTGGGGCGACTCGCCGTACTTCTCGCTCGAGCTCTCGGCCACGATCACCCTCCGCGCCCTGCTCGAACACCTGTACGTGTTGCTTCCCGTCCTCGACGACGCGCAGCACTACTGGGTCGGCGAAGGCGAGGTCGACAAGCTCTTGCGCAAGGGCGAGCGCTGGCTCGCGGATCACCCCGAGCGCGCCCTCGTCGCAGCGCGGTTTCTCAAGCACCAGCGCGCGCTCAAAGACCTCGCCCTCGCGCGCCTCGACGAGGACGGCTCGCCCGAGCCCGCCACCGAAGACGACTCCGAGCGCGAGGTCGAGCAACGCTGGAAGCGCAGCGAAAAGAGCGACCGAATCCCCCTCGACGCCCAGCGCCGCGAGTGGGTCCGCGACGTCCTCGCCGCGCACGGCGCGCGGCGCGTGGTCGACCTCGGCTGCGGCGAAGGCAAGCTCGTCACCTACCTCGCGCAGCACTCACAGGTCGCGCACATCACCGGCGTCGACGTCAGCCCCGCCTGCCTCGAGATCGCGCAGAAGCGCGCGGACAAGCTGGGCCCCTCGCAGCGAGAGCGGGTCGCCCTCATCCAGGGCTCGCTCGTGTACCGCGACGCGCGGCTGCAGGGCTTCGACGCGGCCACGCTCATCGAAGTGATCGAGCACGTCGAGCCCGAGCGCTTGCCCTGGCTCGAAGACGCCGTCTTCGCCGTGGCGCGCGCGCCGCTGGTGCTCGTCTCGACCCCGAACCGCGAGGCCAACGCCGCGATGCCGGGGCTCTCGCCGGGCGCGATGCGCCACAGCGATCACCGCTTCGAGTGGGACCGCGCGACCTTTCGCGCGTGGAGCGACCGCGTCGCCAAAGAGCACGGCTACACCGTCACCTTCGCAGACGTCGGTGAGTCGCACCCCGAGTACGGACCGCCCACGCAAAGCGCGATCTTCACCCGCGGGACCGCGCAGCGGGCCAACGCCAACGCCAACGAAGAGCGAGCCGTATGAAGATCACCGTCACCGACCCCTCGCTGGTCCTCATGATCGCCCCGTCGGGCGCGGGAAAGTCCACCTTCGCGCGCGCTCACTTTCGCCCCACCGAAGTGCTCTCGAGCGACGCCATGCGCGGCTGGGTCTCGGACGACGAGACCAATCAAGAGGCCAGCGCCGACGCCTTCAGCGTGCTCAACAGCATCGCGGACAAGCGCCTCGCCCGCGGAAGGCTCACGGTCATCGACGCCACCAACGTGCAGCCCGAGTCCCGCAAGGGGCTCATCGCCCTCGCGCGCAAGCACCACGTGCACGTGAGCGCCATCGTGCTCGACGTCGACGTCGAGACCTGCGTCGAGCGCAACAAGAGCCGCCCCGATCGCAGCTTCGGCGCGCGCGTCGTGCGCGGTCAACACGAGCGCATGCGGCAGTCGCTGCGCAGGCTCGAGGACGAGGGCGTGCGCAGCGTGTGGAGGCTCGAAGGCGTCGAGGCCATCGCGCAGGCCGAGGTCTCGCGCGAGCGTCTGCGCTGTGATCTGCGGCACCTCGCAGGGCCCTTCGACGTCATCGGCGACGTGCACGGCTGCGCCGACGAGCTGATCGAGCTCGTCGAGTCGCTCGGCTACGAGGTCGACGGGACGGGCCTCGACGCGGCGGTCGCGCGCCACCCCGAAGGGCGCACGCTGGTCTTCGTCGGAGACCTGGTCGACCGCGGTCCGCGCGTGGCCGACACGCTCGCGCTCGTGATCAACTCGGTCGAGCGCGGCAGCGCCCTGTGCGTGCAAGGCAACCACGAGGCGAAGCTGCGCAAGAAGCTCGCGGGGCGCGACGTCCACGTAGGCCACGGCCTCGCGCGCACGCTCGAAGAGCTCGAGGCGAGCAGCGCTGCGTTTCGCGAGCGCGTGGCGAAGTTTATCGACGGACTCGCGTCGCACTACGTCCTCGCGGACGGCAAGCTCGTCGTCGCCCACGCAGGAATCCGCCAAGAAATGCAGGGCCGATCGTCGCGCGCCGTCCGCGACTTCACGCTCTACGGCGAGACCCGCGGCGAGACCGACGAGTTCGGTCTGCCCGTCCGCTTCGACTGGGCCGCCAACTACCGCGGCCGCGCGCTGGTGGCCTACGGGCACACGCCCGTCGAGCGCGCGGAGTTTCGCAACGAGACCATCTGCGTGGACACCGGCTGCGTGTACGGCGGCTCGCTGACCGCCCTGCGCTGGCCCGAGCGCGAGGTGCGCTCGATCGCCGCGCGCCGCGAGTACGTCCCCGCGCACCGCCCCATCGCCAAGAGCGCGCCGCAGCCCGGCGAAGAGCCGTCGCTCGACGCCAGCTTTCGCCTGGATTTGACCGCGCTCATCGGCGGAATCACCGCCGAGACCGAGGTCCTCCGGCGCATCACCGTGGGCGCGCCCCTCGTCGCCTCGGCGCTCGAGCACAGCTCGCGCTTCTGCGTCGACCCGCGGTGGCTCGTCTACATCCCCCCGACCATGTCCCCCGTCGAGACCTCGTCGGTCGAGGGATTTCTCGAGCGCCCCGAGCAAGCCCTCGACTACTACCGCAAGGTGGGCGCCGCGCAGGTCGTGCTCGAAGAGAAGCACATGGGCTCGCGCGCGATCGCCCTCGTGTGCCGAGACGAAGCCGCCATGCAGCGGCGCTTCGGCCTCGCCAACGGGCACGCCGGCGTGATCTACACGCGCAACGGACGCGCTTTCTTTCGCTCGCGAGAGACCGAGGCCAACCTCGTCACGCGCGCACGCGCCGCCGCCGAACGCGCGGGGCTCTTCGACGCGCTCGGCACCGAGTGGCTCTTGCTCGACTGCGAGCTCTTGCCCTGGAGCGAGAAGGCCAAAGAGCTCTTGCGCGCGCAGTACGCCCCCACCGGTCGCGCCGGGATCACCCACCTCGCGGCGGCGCTCTCGGCGCTCGACGAGGCGCTCGCACGCGGCGTCGATGTCCGCGCGCTGCGCGAGCGAACGGCGGCGCGCTCGTCGATGCTACTTGATTACGTGGCCGCTTATCGACGCTACTGCTGGACCGTCAGCGGCCCCGAGGACCTTCGGCTCGCGCCCTTTCACCTGCTCGCGAGCGAGGGCGCCGCGCACGTCGAGCGCGCGCACAGCTGGCACCTCGCGCAGTGCGACGCCCTGTGCGACGCAGACGCATCGCTCTTCTCGAAGACGGGCCGACTGACCGTCGAGCTCGCCGATGCTGCGCAGCGCGACGCCGCCGTGCAGTGGTGGCTCGATCGCACCGAGGCGGGCGCCGAAGGCTGCGTGGTCAAGCCCGAGACCTTCATCGCGCGTGGAGAAAAGGGCCCCATTCAGCCGGCGCTCAAGGTGCGCGGCCGCGAGTACCTCCGGATCATTTATGGCCCCGAGTACACCGCGCCCGAGAACCTCTCGCGTCTGCGCAGCCGCGGGACGTCCGCCAAGCGCACGCTCGCGATGAAGGAGTTCGCCCTCGGCGTCGAGGGCCTCCGTCGGCTGTGTCGCAACGAAGCGCTGGCCCGCGTGCACGCGTGCGTGTTGGCGACGCTCGCGCTCGAGAGCGAGCCCACCGACCCGCGGCTGTAGCGCAGCTCACTCGCTCGGGTTGCGCCAGCTCCAGCGAAGCCCCTCGATGCTAAACGCCCCCGCTCCGCAAGCAGCGACGTTGGCGACGATCGAGCGCCGCTGCCCTGCGGTGAGCCGATCGACGCGCTCGACCGGCGTCCCGAGGTCGCTGTCTCCGCACACCACGCGCCACGCGACGGTGCTCTCGACCTCGAACGCACAGCGGTTGTCGATCGACATCGTGATCGAACGACCGTCGCCCGCGCGCTCTTGCGTGAAGTTGACGCAGCTGCGCGCGCTCGCGCGCCGTGCGGCGCCGCGGCGGCTCTGCGCGTGCGTGGCCGACTCGGGCGCGAGGCTCGCGATCAGCAGCCCGGCGAGCGCGGCCACGACGAAGCGGGAGGTCTTCATGGGGGCGCTCGACAACGGCTGAGGGGCGGAGGTTCCCGCGGGGCGCGGAGAAATGTGCAGGGGTGGCAGGTGGGTCCCGCGTGCGGTCTACACTCGGCTGCGATGAAGAGTGAGCGATCGTCGAGCGCGCTGCGAGAGCTGCCACCGGCGAAGGTGTTCGTCGTGGGGCTGCGCAAGCACGGGACGAGCGAAGTGATCGCGGCGCTCGCGTCCATCGACCGCCCAGAGGGGCTCGTCAGGTTCGACCCGCGCGTGGTCGAAGCGCCGCCGCGCGGCCGCGACGGGATGATCTCGCTCATCAACGACTTCGGCCCCACCGAGGGCAGCGCCAGGCTGCGATCGATCGAGACGCAGAAGCGAAGGTTCACCCTGTACGAGTGCGTCAACGGCGTGCAGGCGCTGATGATGGCCGGCACGCGTCGGTCCGACGCCGTCCTCTGGGTGCACTCGGCGCGCGACGACGTCGAGCTCGACCCGATCGCGCAGATGCTCGACGGAGCGGTGTTTCTCAGCGCAAAACGCGCGCTGGTCTTCATCACCGACGCGCACGAGGCGAGCCCCGAGCGCCTCGACGCGGTCGAGCGCGACGCGAGAGAGCTGCTCTCGGCCGCGGGCTTCGACGCCGACGAGTGCCCCGTCGTGCGCGGGACAGGCCCGGTCGAGCCCAACGCAGACGCGCGATGGAAGAGCGGCGCCCAAGCCCTCCGCGAAGCGCTCGACGAAGCGGTCCCCTACGTCGAGCTCGACCCGACCTTCGCGATGGCGGTCGACGACGTCTTCTCGATCCGCGGCCGAGGCACGGTCGTGACCGGACAAGTCCTGCGAGGCGCAGTGCGCGTGGGCGACGCGATCGACATCGTGCGCCCCGCGTCGCGAGCCACCGTGAAGGTCACGGGCATCGAGATCTCTCGTCGGCTGGTCGATATCGCTCGGCCGCGGGACAACATTGGAATCTTGCTCGACCCGTGTGAGCGCGACGACGTGGCCCGAGGCGACCTGCTCGTGACCCCTGGCGAGGGGCTGCGAGCGACGTCGCTGCGCTTGCGCGGGTACGCGTGGAGGGCGCCTGCGCAGCCGCTGCCCATCGGAGTCCCCACGCGCATCGTCAACCTCGAGCCCCTCTTCACGATCGTCGACGTCGACCGCGCGATCGTCGCGACGAGCGCGTTCTCGATGCAGGTGCAGTGCGACGCGCCCAGGCCCCTGCTGCTCGATCAATCCATCTGGCTCAGCGACAACGAATCACCGTTCGCCGTCGCCTTCATCGACGCGGTGTTGGGCTGAATTTCACCCCTTGCGAGACTTATTTGCAATACGCAACTAACATCTCGCTATGTCGCTCAAAGGCCTCGCCGCCGAGACGGTCTCGATCACGGACCGCGCTCGCTACACCGCCCCTTCGGGCCGCATCGTCACGATGACCGCCGAGATCCGCGCGATGCTCGACGGGACCGTGCTCTACACGCCCGCCGCGCTCGACGCGCTCGTCTCGTCGCTCGGCGCCGTCGAAGCCCCTCGCGCGACGCGCGTGGAGGTGACCGGCGAGACCACGGGCGCGGCCCTGCGAAGGCTGCTCGTCGACGAGCGAACGGCCGAGGCGTTCGCGCTGAATTTCGCCTCCGCGAAGAACCCAGGCGGCGGATTTCTCGGCGGCGCCAAGGCGCAAGAAGAGGACCTCTGCCGCGTGAGCGCGCTCTACAGCTCGCAGATCACGCGCCGGGCGTACTACGACGAGAACCGCGCGACCGACTCGATGATCTACACGGACCACGCGATCTACTCGCCGCGCGTGGCCTTCTTTCGAGACGAGCGGCTCGAGCTGCTCGAAGAGCCCTTCTACCCGTCGGTGCTCACGATGCCCGCGCCCAACGCGGGAGAGCACCTGCGCAAATCCCCTGGCGATCGACGGTCGATTCGCGACTCGCTCGCTCGCAGGATCGCGATGGTGCTCGCCGTCGCGCGGGCGCACGAGCACCGCGCGCTCGTGCTCGGCGCGTGGGGCTGCGGGGTGTTTCGCAACGACCCGACGGAGGTGGCCGAGCTCTTCGCAGCCGCGCTCGACGCACCAGTATTCAAGGGCGCGTTCGACCGCGTGACGTTCGCCGTGTACGACCGTGCGGGAGGACCGAACCGCGCGGCGTTCGACCGCGTGGCCTCCGCGCGCCATCAAGATGGCGCGCTTGCGCGTGGCGCAGCCAACGTGCGCCCAGGCAACAGCCTGGGCTGAGGCAGCTCGGTTCTCTCTCTCAAACGCCCTCCAGCACGCTGCAGCGCCCGAACGCTCCCCATCACCTGCCTCAGCTCGGGCCTCGTGCCCGAGCGCTTGTCGGCTGTGCCGCACGCAAGCGCGCCGACTTTGACGGCGCGCCTCCCGCGCTCACTCGGGCATCGGCGCGGGGGGCGGGATCGACGGGACGCGGGCGATCTCGAGCAGCGCGCGCAGGTCGTCTCCGTCGAGGTACTCTTTCTCCAAGAGCACCTTGGCGATGTGCTCGAGCTGCGGGCGACGCGCTTCGAGCGCGGCGTGCGCCGTCTTGGCGCCGTCCTCGACGATGCGGCGCACTTCGTTGTCGACCACGTCCGCGAGCGATCCGCCGTACTCGCGCGGGCCGTCTTCGTAGCCCGGAAGAAACACCGCGCGGCGCCCCGCGAGCGAGACGGGCCCGATGCGATCGGACATGCCGTACTCAGTGACCATGCGACGGGCCATGTCTGTGGCTTGCGTCAGGTCGTTGGACGCGCCCGTCGAGAGGTCTCCGAACACGATGAGCTCGGCGGCGCGGCCGGCCATGGTCGAGGCGATGCGCCCCTTGAGGTCTTCTTCGGTGTGAATGTGCACGTCCTCTTTGGGCATGTGCATCACGTATCCGAGCGCGCTCAGCCCGCGCGGAACGATGGAGATCCTCGCGGTCTTGGTCGCCCCTGCGACCACTTCGCCGACGATCGCGTGCCCGGCTTCGTGAATGGCGACGCGCTTGCGGGTGGCCTCGGGGATGATCCGTGACTTCTTCTCGAGCCCGGCGCTGACGCGGTCGATGGCCTCGATCAAGTGCTCGCGCTTGACCGCTGGCAGGTCCTTGCGGGCCGCGAGCAGCGCCGCTTCGTTGACGATGTTGGCGAGGTCCGCGCCCGCGAAGCCCGGCGTGCGCGAGGCGATGTCGGCCCAGTCGACGTCGGGGTCGAGCTTCACTTCTTTGGCGTGCACGCGGAGGATCTCTTCGCGGCCCTTCTTGTCGGGCGGATCGACGAGGACCTGGCGATCGAAGCGGCCCGGACGAAGCAACGCAGAGTCGAGGATCTCGGGGCGGTTGGTGGCCGCCATGATGATCACGCCCTTGTTGGTCTCGAAGCCGTCCATCTCGACGAGCAGCTGGTTGAGCGTCTGCTCGCGCTCTTCGCTGCCGCCGGGAACTCCGCCCGTCCTCGACCGCCCGAGCGCGTCGAGCTCGTCGATGAACACGATGCACGGGGCCGTCTGCTGCGCTTGCTCGAAGAGGTCGCGCACACGAGCCGCGCCCACGCCGACGAACATCTCGACGAACTCGCTGCCCGAGAGGTTGAAGAACGGAACGCCTGCTTCACCCGCGACCGCTTTGGCGAGCAGGGTCTTTCCCGTGCCGGGAGGACCGACGAGCAGCACGCCCTTGGGGATCTTGGCGCCGAGGCGCGTGAAGCGATCGGGGTTCTTCAAGAACTCGACGATCTCTTCGAGCTCGGCCTTGGCGTCGTCGACGCCTGCAACATCGGCGAAGCGAACCTTGACGTCGCTGTCGCCGACGAGCTTTCCGCGGGATTTACCGAACGCGAGGACGCCCGACTGCTGCACTTGCATGCGGCGCGCGATCATTCGGTACGCCATCACGATGAGCGCGACGGTCCCGAAGAAGAACAGCAACGACAACAGCGTGCCTTGCCGATCTTCGACGGCTTCGTACCGCACGTGGTTCGCTTCGAGCAGCGTGATGAGCTCGCGATCCTCGTGCACGCGCACGGTCTCGAAGTGATACCCGCGCCCCGCGTTGGTGGGCACCGAGAGGATCCTGCCCGCGGGCGTCGCTGCGGTCTGCGGCGGAGGCGTCGTGCCCGGCGCCACTTGCTGCCCAGCAGGGACCGCGGGCGTGGGCCGGGTCATCCGCACTTTGCCGCGGATGTTCTCGAGCCCGACCTGGACCTCTTCGACCTCGCCTGCGCGCACCGCGGCTTTGAACTGGTCGTACCGGATGCGCGGAGCGCTCGTGCGCGACGAGACGATCTGCGCGACGGCGATCAGCACCAGCGCGAGCAGCAAGAACATCGACAGCCCGCGCCCTCGGCGCTCGCCGTCTTCGTCGCCCTCGTCCTCTGATCCTTGCCCTTTGCGAAGAGGATCTTTCGGTTTCTTCGCGTTCTTGGGCTCTTTTGGTTCGCGTTCAGCCATCGCTCCTCGAGCTCTCTACCTTCGTCGACGACGCGCTCGCGTCGTCAGCCATCATCATGGGGAGTCTGCGCTTTCTCGCCAGCTCCCCCTGCAACGCGAGCTGCCCGCAGGCCGCCGCAATGTCGTCTCCGCGCTGCTTGCGCACGAACACCCCGATCCCGTCGTTCCACAAGATGGACTGAAAGGCGTCCACGCGCGCCGCAGAGGGCATCTCGAAGGGCGTGCCCGCGACGGGATTCATCGGGATCAAGTTCACTTTGCAGCGGATTTTTCGCAGCAATCGCACGAGCGCCCGGGCCTCTGCGTCCGAGTCGTTGACGCCCTTGATGAGCGTGTACTCGATCGTGATCCGTCGCCGCGGCGAGAGCGGATAGCGCTCGAGCGCGGCCATCAGCTCGCGCAAGGGATACCGCTTGTTGATCGGCATCAGCGAGCTGCGCAGCGAGTCCTCGGGCGCGTGCAAGCTCACCGCGAGCGCGATCTGCCCAGCGAAATCACTGCCGAGCCGGTCGATCTCGGGGACGAGCCCCGACGTCGAGACCGTGACCCTGCGCGTCGAGAGGGCGATCCCGTCCTTGTGCACGAGCAGCCGAAGCGCCCGCGCCACGTTGCCGTAGTTGTGCAGCGGCTCGCCCATGCCCATCAGCACGACGTTGCGCAGGGCTTCGTCCGCTTCGAGGTGCCGACGACCGATCAGCACCTGCGAGACGATCTCTCCCGCGGTCATGTTGCGCTTGAGACCAGCGACCCCAGAGGCGCAAAACACGCAGCCCATCGCGCAGCCCACTTGCGACGAGATGCACTGCGTCACCCTTCGCGCGGCCACGCGCATCCCGCTCTCGACCGCGGGCGAGGCGCTCTCTTCTTCGGCCTCGGCGTCCTCCGAGCGCTCGGCGTCGTCCTGCGCGAGCGGCGGAATCAGCACGGTCTCGACGGTCCCGCCCTTGGCAAACGTGAGCAGCGCCTTCTTCGTCCCGTCGTCCGAGAGGTGCACGTGCGAGGCGGTCGCGGGCATCTCGAGCCCGGCCTGCTCGATCACCGCGCGCAGCGATCGACCGAGGTCCGTCATCTGCGCGGGGTCTGCCACGCCGCGCGCGTGGATCCAGCGAAACACCTGCAGCGCGCGGTAGGGGCGCTCGCCCTTGGACGCGACGAAGCGCTCCCACTCATCGGGGAGCCACGCGAGCGGCTCGTTTGCGTCGAAATCTGCGGTCGTCACAGCGGTCGAAACCTAGCACGGCCACAGCGCGCCGAAAGAACCCTCGCTCGCGCGCCCCGACTGCTTCTTTGGCGCTATCGCAGCCAGCGTCGAAAGAGCTCGAGCCCGTCGCGCAGCGCGGCCCGATCGGTCCATTCGTTGCGCTGGTGCGCTTGCGACTGCGTTCCGGGGCCGAGGTTGACCGCAGGGACGCCCACGGTCCCGAAGCGCGCGACGTCGGTCCACGCTTGCTTGGGCTCGACGCCCTTCACCTCGGGCAGCGCCTCGAGCGCGCGCACCATCGGCTGCGTCCGCGCAGGAAGCGCGCTGGGCGATCGATCGATCACGGTGAGCTCTGCGTCACCCGCGATCAGCTCGCTGAGCTCTCGCTCGGCGTCGTCCACGGTCTTGCCCGGCGCGAACCGCACGTTGACGTTGAGCGCAAACGCATCAGGAACCACGTTGCGACCCCTGCCCCCCTCGGCCATCGTCGCGCTCATCACCTCGCGGTACAAGAGCTCGTCGATCACCACGTCCACGGGCGCCCTCTCTCCGATCCGCCTGAGAAATCCCGCGCTCTTGTGAATCGCGTTCTCCCCCTGCCACGGCCGCGCCGAGTGCGCCGTGCGCCCTCGAAACACCACGCGCCCGTGCAACGACCCCATGCACCCCAGCTGCAGCACGTTCGAGCTCGGCTCGAGGCACACCGCGAGGTCCGCCACCCGCAGCGCCTCGAAGCGCTCGAGCAGATCCCCCAGCCTGTTCTCCAAGTACAGGCCCTCTTCACGCTCGTAGAAGACAAACGTCGGCCGCGCCTTCCACCCGCTGGGGCTCTGCGACATCTCTCGCAGCAGCTCGATCATCACCGCCAGGCCCGACTTCATGTCCGCCGCGCCAGGCCCATAGATCTTGTCGCCCTCGACCCGCGTCGGCCCGTCGTGCTGCGTGCGCACCACGTCGAAGTGCCCCGCCAACACCACGCTGGGTCCGTCGCTCTGGACCTTCGGCGTGACCACCAGCGAGTGCCCGTCGCGCGCGATGGTCCCCTCGCCCACCATCGGTCCGAGCAGCGCCTCGACCGCGTCGCACACGGGGCCCTCTTCGCCAGTGAAAGAGCTGATCCCGCACAGCCACAGCAGCGTCTCTTCGACTCTTGAAAGCTCGCCCATGATATCAACCACCTCGCTCACACCGAGACGTTGAACTCTCGCAGCGCTTGCTCGAGCGAGGTCTTCTTGTCCGTGCTCTCTTTGCGCTCGCCGATGACCAGCGCGCACGGGACGCCGTACTCGCCCGCGGCAAACTTCTTCGCCCTCGTCCCAGCGATCACCACGCTGCGGGCGGGGACGCGACCCTTCCATTCGCGTGGAGAATCGCCGGTGACATCGATGATGGGCGTGCTGGCGGTCAAGATCACTCCGGCACCAACGACGGCCTCGCGCTCGACCACGACACCCTCGACGATCACCGCGCGCGAGCCGATGAAGGCTCCGTCCTCGATGATCACAGGTCGCGCGGACGGCGGCTCGAGCACTCCCCCAAGCCCAACGCCCCCCGAGAGGTGAACGTGCTTGCCCACCTGCGCGCACGAGCCGACGGTGGCCCAGGTGTCGACCATCGTCCCCTCGTCGACGTACGCGCCGATGTTCACGTAGCCGGGCATGATCACGCAGCCCTTTGCCACGTGCGCGCCGTACCGAACCATCCCCGGCGGAACGATCCTCACCCCCGCCGGCACCTGCGTCTTGATCTTGTCCTGCCACGCGACGGCGCCCGCCTCCCAGCGCTCGACCGGGCAGATCCCGAAGTACAGCAAGATCGCTTGCTTGAGCCACGCGTGCACGAGCCAGTCGTCCGCGCCACGCGTCGCCACGCGAAGGCTGCCCTTCGTGAGCGCCTCCATCGTCGCGAAGATCGCGTCGCGGTGCTCCATGTGATGCACGAGCGCGCGGTCCGCGAACGCCTGCTCGATCAAGGGTTGCAGTTGCTCAGCCAGGGTCTCGTCGAAGAGGGTCACAGCAGCCGCGGTCCCTACCACGAATCCCCGGAGCCTTCACGATTGCTGCCTACTTCGCCGCTGCCAGAATGCGCCGAACGACCTCGCCGTTGGCCACCGCCGCGAGCCCGTCGCCCAATTCGTCCTCCGCCCAGCGGACCACGCGCCCCGAGCGCCACGCGAGCCCCTTCGCGCTGCCCTTCATCCACCCGAGCAGCGCGCGCGTGTCCTCGATCATCTGCCACGCGCCTGCGCGGGTGACCTCTGCGTCGAGCACGCGCGCGGCCACGTCACACGCCTCGTACACGATGCGCTTCGCCGTGGACTCGTCCTGCGCGAGCATCTCTGTGAGCGTGCGCTGGTGCGCGTGCAGCCCGTTGCCAACGAGGCAGCTCCACGCCGCTTTTTCGCGGCCTTCGCGCGCGACCGTCTCTGCAGCTTCGACCACCGTGGGCACACCCCGCGCGTCGAGCCACGAGCGCAGCTCGCGCTCGCGTGGTCCGTGCACGAGCGTCGGTCGCGCCGAGCGCTCGAAGTCCCCCTTCTTCGTGAGCCACAGCACGCACCGCGTGACGGGCTGCGCGGCGATCACCTCGTCGATGAACCCGTTTTGCAGGACGATCACGCGCTCGGCGCCGAGCGCGATCGCCTCGCGAAACGGCTGCTCGAAATCATCTTCGCGCATGGCCAACACGATGGGACCGGCGCCCTCGCTCGCGGCCTCGCTCAGCGATTGACCGCGGCGCACCTCGCGCACTTCGCAGCCGCACTTGCGAGCGCCGTCGGCGATCACCGCGCCGACCTCTCCCATACCCGCGATCACCACGCGTTGCTTCGAAGCGTCCATCACTTACAGCGGCCCTTCGACCTCGCCTCGGATGAACTGCCGCACCACGGGGATCTCCGAGGCCTTGGCCTCCTCCGTGGTTCCGTCGAAGACGAGCGTGCCGCGCAGGAGCATCCCTACGCGATCGGTCACCGTGAGCAGGCGATCGATGTCGCTCGAGACCATGATGACCGTGGCGTTGGCCTCGCGCTGCTCTTTGCGCAGCAAGTTGAAGATCTTCTGCGACGTCACGGGGTCGAGGCCCGCCGCGGGCTCGTCGTACAAGACGAAGGGCGCCGTCGCCACGGTGGCCCGCGCGACGCCCACGCGCTTCTTCTGTCCCCCTGACAGGCCGCCCGGCACGCGCGCTTCGAACCCGCCGAGCGACACCGCCGCGAGCCGCTCGGCCACGCGCGCCTGGATCTGCTCTTCTGTGAATCCCCCGCGCCTGCGCAGAGGAAACGCGATGTTTTCTCCCACGGTCATGTAGTCGAACAGCGCGTAGTTCTGAAACAGAAACCCGAACTGCTCGCGGGACTTCTGCAGCTCGATCTCGCTCAGCGTGCACACGTCGGTGTCGCCCACGAAGATGCGCCCCGACTCTGGCGTCACGAGCCCCACGATGCTCTTCAACAAGACGCTCTTGCCCGCGGCGCCGGGCCCCACCAGGCCGTAGAGACACCCCGACGGAACGGTCAACGACACGCGGTCGAGCACGGTGTTGTCGCCGAATCTCTTGGTGAGCTCTTCGATCCGAATCAATGTCGCGCGGCGACTCAACCGCACTGTGCGCACCGAGCGCAACCCTTACCGTTCGCGCAGCGCGCGCGAGGCGATGTCCGCTACACTGCGCGCCGCTTCGACCGTGGCTGACGACGACAACGACTCCCTCCCCGAGCGCATCGGAACCGCGTTCTTCTCGATCTCCGAGCAGCTCGGCGGCGTCGGCTTGCTCACGGGGCGGCTGATCAAACGGATGTTTCCCCCGCGGCTCGACGGCCCCGAGCTGTGGCGCAACCTGCACAAGATGGGCGTTCGATCGCTGCCCATCGTCGCCGTGACCGCGCTCTTCACGGGCGCGATCATGGTGATCCAAGCGGGCGTGCTCATCCGTCGCTTCGGCGCCGAGGGGCTGCTCGGCTGGGGCGCGGGCTTCGCCACGCTGCGCGAAGTCGGGCCCATCCTGATCGCGCTGATGTTCTCGGGCCGCGTGGGCGCCAACAACACGGCCGAGCTCGGGACCATGAAGGTCACCGAGCAGCTCGACGCGCTCTCGACGCTGGCGATCGACCCGTTGAGCTACCTGGTCTTGCCCAGGGTGATCTCGATGGTGGTCACGCTGTTCGTCCTGACGATCTTCGGCGACGTGCTCGCGCTCGTGGGCGCGGCGCTCACGGGACAAGCGCTGCTCGGCGTCTCGACGATGACGTTCTACAACGGCTTCATCGAGACCATTCGCATCTGGGACCTCGCGACCGGGCTCATCAAGTCGTGCTTCTTCGGGCTGGTCATCGCGCTCTCGTCCTGCCACTTCGGGCTCAACGTCTCCGGCGGCGCGCCGGGCGTCGGCCGCGCGGTCAACGCCTCGGTGGTCGCCAGCGCGTCGGGCGTATTCGTGATGGATTATTTCTCTACGTATCTATTGCAATGAGCACTTCGTCGAACGACAGCAACGAACCGAGCGCAGCGAAGAAGCCCGCGGCCGACGCGCCGCTGCCGGCGCTGCTCGGGCCCGTGCGGGACGTGGGCGCGACCGCGGTCGAGCTGGGCGTCGCAGCCAAGGGGCTGTGGTCGGTCTTCGTGCGGACGCTGTACTGGACGTTCTCGGGCCGAAGAGAGCCGGGCGCGCTGGCGGCGCAGTGCTTCGAGGTCGGCAATCGATCGACGTTCTTCATTTCGGTGACCCTCGGATTCATCGGAATGATCCTGGTCTTTCAATCCGCGCTCCAAGCGCTGCGCGTGGTCCCGGACCTCACGATGCTCGGGGCGACGTTTATCGAGGTGCTCGTGCGCGACCTCGCCGCGTCGATCGGCGCGCTCATGCTCGCGACGCGCGTCGGCGCCGGAATCGCCGCGGAGATCGGCTCGATGGTGGTCACCGAGCAAGTGGACGCGCTGCGCATGTCCGGCGTGGACCCGGTGCACTACCTCATCGTCCCGCGCTTCGTCGCGTCGATGATCATGACGCCAGTGCTGATCCTTTGGGGCGGGTTCGTCTCGCTGCTTGCGGGGATGGCGACGGCGTACTTCATCTTCGACGTAAACCCGTCGACCTTTCTCAACCCAGTGCTGCTCGACTGGGGTGATTTCTCGATCGGGATCGCGAAGTGCTTCGCGTACGGCGCGGCGATTCCGATCGTGTCGGGCTACTGCGGGTTGAGCACGCACGGCGGCAGCGAGGGCGTGGGGTGGGCCACCACGCGCGCGGTGGTCAACAGCTCGCTCGCGACGATCATCCTCAACTTCTTCATCTCGGGCGCAGGGTTCGCGATCTTTCCGGTGTGATCGATCACGCGTTTCCTCATCCTTGAACTCTGGAGGTCGTCGATGAAGTTCCCGTCACTCCTCACGCTCGTCGCGTCGCTCGCGGTCGGATGCGGCTCTCCCCCAATGGCGTGTCCCTGCCTCGAGATCCGAGTCACAGGCGGCGCGAACAACACCCCGCTGCGGGACGCTCAGATCTGGCTGATCGATTCGGTCGCTGGCGATCAACAGTTCAGCCCCGCGCTCGTCGTCGACAGCCTGTACATCGGCGGCGCAGCGTGCCTTCCGATCGCTCGCGAGTACGAGGCGCGGCGGTCGGGCTACGTCAGTCAGAGATTCACACACGCGCCGTCCGTCGAACGCAGCTGCAATGCTGCGCCGCCACTTCCGATGATCGCCGTACACATGCAAGCGCAGTAGCGCTCGCGGCGCAGGGTCAGCGAATCATCAACACCCCGCCGATGCGAAGGTCGCGGCGCGCGTAGGGGCTGTTGTTCCAGCGGCTGCCGCGCTCGCGAACCCAGACGCGTCCGTCGGCTTCGAGCGCCGTGACGACGCCCTCGGTCCACACGCCAACGGAGCGAAAAAACACAGCCTGACCGACGGTCATCCGGGTGTTTGCGCGCACAGCTCGGCCGCCCGAGATGTTCGGCATCGGCGGCGTCGCGCGCTCGCCCGGCATCGGCTCGAACGGGCGCACTGTCCCGCCGACCCGCAATCGATCGCGCGTGACGGTGTCCGCTGCGCGCGCCGCGTAGCCGACGGGCCGCACCGTGACGCGCCCGCTCGCATCCACGCTGAGCACCACTGTCTCGCTCCACTCCCCAGTGTTCGGATTGAACCGCTGCGCGCGTTGGCCGACTGTGATCGCGGTGTCTGCTGTCACGGGCGTTCCTCCAGGGTCGCCGCTGCCCGAAATGATGAACTCATGGGGAGGAGCGCCCTCCATGTGCAAACCGCCACCGCAGCGCACAGAGCTCAGCGCCGCGGTCCTCGCTTGCATTCGTGGATCGCCCGCCAGCGTCACGCGCAGCTCCGCACCGCCACGAGGAAACCCGACCATCGCCTGATACCACTTGCCTCCGATCGGCACGAGCACCCACGCGCCCACGTCATCGCTCGTGCACTCGCGTCGCCACCCCGCAGGCGGCTGCGTCGCCGAGTACGCTTCGCTCTCCGCAGGGACGGCCTGCGCCCACGAAGCCATTGAAGCCGTCGACACGCAGAGCGCCGCCAGCCACGTTTCTTTCGTTCGTCGCATCGAAGCGCAGACCAGCACATCGCGGGCCAACGCAGAGGCAGCGAGAGCGGCTTCCGACGCCAGGTGCAGCATCTTGTGCGCGGCCCCCACCCGCGCTGCGAGCGAGCGAAGAGCGCGCGGCCCCCACCCGCGCTTCAGCGAGCGGTGCGCGGCCCCCACCCGCGCTTCCGCGCGCCCCGCCCCCGCGCAGAGCGCAAGGGCGGCGGCTCCGCACGGTGAATCGTCAGGATATACTCTGGCAGAGTTGATCGTGAGGGCCCTCGCTCTGCGAGGGCGCTCGGGCTTCTCGATCGAACGCAATCGCTGCTCGCGACGCTGCGTCAGCCAACACGCGAGCGACGAACTCGGGCTCGTTTCGTCGGAGCGGCGACCGTTGCCCAATGCCTCGCGCTTGCAGAGCAAGCGCCTTCACGATCAACTTTGCCAGTCGGTTTCCCGACGATTCACCATGCGGAGCCGCCGCCCTTGCGCTCTGCGCGGGGGCGGGGCGCGCGGAAGCGCGGGTGGGGGCCGCGCACTCTTCGCTCGCTCACTCCACGCGGGTGGGGGCCGCGCACTCTTCGCTCCAAGCGCGCCGACTTGACGGCGCGCCCGCACGCTTCGCGCTGCGCAGTTTGCGCGATTGCGCAACGGACCACGCCCCACGCTGCTCGAAGCTGGACGCCCGCAACGCATGGGACGACAACCTGCTTCATGACGACGGCCAAGGACGAGATCGAGAAGATCCTCGCGTCGAGCGACGACGACGGGCAAGTGGCGAGCGCGCTCTTTCGGTTCAGCGACCGTTGGGAAGACTCCGACACGCTCGAAGAAGAGCTCGCGCTGATCGAGCGACGCTTCACACGGCCCGCGCTCGCCGCCGCGCATCGGTGGATCGAGCGCGCCTTCGCAGGCGAGCCAGAGCCCCGACTGCGGCTCTGCAACCGCTTCATCGTCACCGGCCCGTACTCCTTCAAGATCCGCGGAAAGAAATTCGGCGACGAGCACATCGAGAACCTCTGCCGCGCGCAGCACCTCGCGGGAGTGCTTCACTACACATCGACCGTTTCCGGCAAACTCGGGTCGCGAACGGCGATCGCGTTCGCCAACGCCGCCTCGCTCACCAACCTCCGCGAGCTCGACCTCAGCTACACGAAGCCCGGCAAGAGCGGGATGGCAGCGCTCGGTTCGGGGCCCTCGCTCGCGAGCTTGCAGACGCTGCGGCTGCTCGACGCGTCGGTGGACGGCAAGCAGCTCGAAGCGTTTTGCAAAGGCTCTGGCCTCGGGTCCCTTCGCACCCTGGTGCTCTCGCGCAACCCGATCGGCCCGCTGGGAGCCGTCGCGCTCGCAGGATCGTCGCTCGGCCAGCTCGCGACGCTGGACCTGCACAAGTGCGCGCTCGACCTCGCGGCAGTGAACGCCCTGGCCGCCAGCCAGACGCTCGCGCATTTGAAGACTCTCAAGCTCGACAACAACTTCGTCGACAACCCCGCGCTCGTCGGCGACGTATGCGAGGCTCTCTCGCGCGCGACCTTCGCTTCGTCGCTCGAAGCGCTGGACCTCTCGTACACGCCAGTTGTGCCCGAGGGTCTCTCGACGCTGTTGCGAAGCGCGCCGTCGCTGCGCGAGCTGCGCTTGAGCAGCACTGGGCTCTCGTCGCTCGAGCCCTTTCTCGTCGAGCGCACAACACCCATCACGAAGCTGTCGCTCGACGATTGTCCCATCGACGCCGAGCAGCTCCGCGCGCTGATCGCGGCGCCGACCTTCTCGAAGCTCACCGAGCTCGGCGTCGCAGGAACGCGCATCGGCGACGCCGGACTGCTCGCCCTCTCTCGCGCCGACCTCTCGTCGCTGACCGCCCTCAACGCAGCGAGCTCGCACATGACCCGCGCCGCGTGGGGACAGCTCGTCGAGAACCCGTCGCTCACCGACGCGCTTCGAACGAGCCTCCGCTCGATGGCGCAGTACCTCTCGTCGTGAGCGCCCGCGAGCGGCCCCGCGTCACGCGCCGAGCGCGTCGAGCAGCGCGCGCACGGACGCCTCTGTGCTGCGCGACGAGCTGATGGCTGCGCGAAGCACCGTGGCGCCGTCGCTCGTGCGAGCGACGTCGACCCACACGCCGTGCTCGCGGAGCAGTCGCTTGGCGAGGGCGCGATACGCTCCATCGTCCCAGCCGTCGCGCGTGGCGCACACGACGGGCAGCGGGCTCTCGTTGCGCAGGGCCCAGCCACGAGCGAGCATTCCGTCGCGCAAAATGCAGCCCAAACGCACGCGCTCGTCGAACGCGCGCGCCCAGCCGAGCGCGCCGTCGACCGCGAGCGAGAGCCACACCTTCAGCCCCGCTGCGCGCCGCGACCACTGCATCGAGCTCGCGTACGGATGCGCGGGACCGCTCGGGACATGGGTCGGGACATGGGTCGGGACGTGGGTCGGGACATAAGTCGCGTCGACGCCGAACGCAGCGGTGGCCCAGGCGCGCTCGCGCAGCCAGAGCATTCCGGTGCCGAGCGCGAGGCCGGGAAACTTGTGGGCGTCCCACGCGATCGCGTCCGCGCGCTCGATGCCGCGCACCCACGCGCGGCCCTCGTCGCTGAGCGCCGCGGCCGCGCCGTACGCTGCGTCGCAGTAGAGAAAGAGCCCTTCGCGCGCGCACACGGTCGCGATCTCGTCGAGCGGGTCGATCGCCCCAGTCACTGTGCTGCCCACGGTGGCGACCACAGCGACGGGCCGGTGTCCCGCGGCGCGATCCCGGGTGATCGCCTCGACGAGCGCGTCCACGGACATCGCGTACGAGGGCGCGACCGCGGCGACCTCGACGACCGCGCCGTCGCCCCACCCGACGATCCGCGTGGATTTTTGCAGCGAACGATGCGCTTCAACGGACGCGTACACCCTCGGCCTCGCGCCGAGCGCGAAGACGCCGTCGCGCATCGTTCGCGGCTCGACGTGGGCCATCGCGGCGACCAGCGCGGTGGTGAGCGACTCGCTCGCGCCCGTGGTGAACATCGAGCACTGCATCGACCACCCCGCGCGCTCGGCGAGCGCAGAGAGCGCCGCGCGCTCGAGCTCGACCGCTGCTGGAGCAGAGCTCAGCAGCGCGCACTGCGCGTCGAAGCGCGCCGCGAGCGCGTCCGCGATCATCGACACGCGATCGGACGAGGGGTTGGGATAGCCGAAGAAACGCTCGCTCCCGGTGCGCAGCCCCGCGCACGCGAGCAGGGACGCGATCGCCTCGGTCGCCGCGGACAGCGCGAGCCCGCCAGCGCGAAGGTTCGTCGCCTCGACGCGCGAACGCAGCTCGGCCGCTCCGATCCGCGTCGCGGCAGGACCATCGCCGAGCGCGCGCTCGATCGCGCGGTCGATCTTGGCGAGCTGCTTGAAGAGAGCGTCGTCGGCCATCTCGTGTGCGCTGCGGTTATACCCGCAGTCTCGACTCGCTGCGGTTCTCGACTGCGCGTGCCAGGCGCACGCCGCGGCCGCTACGGGGCCTCTGCCGGTCGCTGGCGCTGCACCGCGCGAAACGCGAACACCACGATCGCGATCGCCTGCGACAGCCCGAACACGAGCCCCGCGTACGCGGGAGCGAGCGCGCAGCCGAGCGCGGCGAGCGTGCTCGTCACCACGGCGACGAAGAAGAGCCGATCGTGAAAGATCCCCACGTACGCCGCGCCCGCGGCCACCATCAGCGCGTCCGAGCGAAGCGTCACGTGCACGGGGACCTGGTCGATCCAGTTGATGGTTCGATGCGCCAACGCCGTGACCGCCACGATGTTCACCATCGACGTCAGCATCCGCGAGAACGGCGTGCGCAGCAGCGGGTCACGCCAGCGCCACGTGCACGCACACACAATCAACGTCACGAAGATCGACGCGAGCGCGATGCCCCGCGGACGAACGACGGTCGCGGCGCGCTCGATCGACAGCAGCGCCACCGAGAGCGCGATCATCACCGCGCCGAGCTGAACGCGCGCGCGCACGGGCTCGAACGGGTTCATCGGAGACTCGCGCACGCTCTCGGCGAGCGCGTCGCAGAGCGCCGCCATCGACGGCCAACGCTGCGCGGGGTCCGGGTGCAGACCGCGAAGCAACACCGCTTCGACCGCTCGCGAATACGCCGCGCGAACGCCGAGCGCGAGAGGCGCAGGCGGCGCAGCCTTCACCCAAGCGCCGCGCGCGGCGCGGTCGAACGGGTCGCGCTCGAAGAGCGCTCGGTACACAGAGATGCAGTACGAGAACTGATCGCTCGACTGCGTGACAGAGCCGCCGCGAAAGAGCTCTGGCGCCATGTAGTCCATGGTCCCGATGACCTCGCCAGTGGCGGGCTGACCGCGGGTTCCGAAGAACTTTTTGCTGTGTTTTCCCACGTGGATATTGGCCGTCGAGAAATCGCGCGCGAGGCCGAAGTCCAGCACGCGCGCCCTTCCGTGCACATCCACCATCACGTTGCCGGGCTTGATGTCTCGGTGAAGAACGCCCGCCCCGTGCGCGTGAACGATGGCCCGCCCAACGTCCAGCCACGCATCGAACACCCGTGGCTTGGGCTGGCCCACGGCCCACTCGTCGAGGGTCTTTCCCTGCACGAGCTCCATCGCGACCCACACGCGCCCGTCCGCCGTGAGCCCCAGGTCGAACACCGGAAGGATGTTCGGATGCGACAGCTGCGCGAGCGCCCTCGCCTCGCCCACCAGGTGCTCTTCGAGCATGTCCCCGTCGAGGTCGTCGATGAGCTTGATCGCGACGCCGCGGCCCAGCCGCGGATCGGACGCGCGCAGCACCACGCCGTTGCCGCTGCGCGCGATGATGCTCTCGATCACGTACGGCCCGATCTCTTCGCCGATGCCGATGCCGCTGATCGACGGCCTCGCATCATCGCTGTGGTGGGAGTCGTCCAGCGCTCGTCCCTCCCCCGACTTCGCTGCGACGCGGGAATCCGACACCCTGGCCCGTCCTCCCGTCGAGCTCGACTCGTCGGACGTCACTGGTTCCAATGGTAGCACCGAGCACTCAGCGTCGGGTCGCAGCCGCGTCGATGGCCACGATGTGCGACAGCCACGCCCCGTCGCGAGCCTCGACGCTCCATCGCTCGTCGGGCACGCCGTTCGCGCCGAGCTCGACGCGCCACTCGCGCATCGCGCTCTCGAGCGAAAACCGCATGATTTCCCGGTCGTTTGCGCGCACGACCAGCGCGCCTTCGCCCCGCGCGCGCACCCACACGCGCAGCGCGGCTCGACGATCCACGCGGACGGTTTCGACCACGTCGCGCACCGGACACGCGCGCGCTCCGAGCGTGACCCACGGCTCGTCGTCGTCCGAGCGAGCGCACCCTACGAAGCTCTCACGCGCGCTGCGCGCGTCCCACACGCCCGCCCGCTGCACCCTTGCGATCGCGCTCGCGGCGAAGCGTTGCGCGCTCGCATCGCTGAACATTCGCTCGGTGATGACCGCGGCAGCGCGCGAATCCCCCGTGAGCGAGAGCCCCGCGACCGCCCACGCGCGCGCGTCGTCCGCGCGGTCTTCGCGCGCGATGCGAGAGAGCCACCCGAGCGCGCGGCCGCGGGACGCCGCGCCCAACGCCAGCGCGGCGCGGTAGCGAAGGTGATCGTCTTCGAGCGCCTCCATCAGCGGCGCTTCGCACTCGGGCAGCCCGTCGCGCGTGCCCGCTGCGACGCGAGTGATCCCGTCGAGGGCGCTCGATCGCTGCGCCTCGTCTCCTGCGCGCAACAGCTCGACCAGCGCCGACGCAGACGCCCGGTCGCCGAGCGCCGCGAGCGCCAACGCAGCCTTCGCGCGCGCCGATGCGCGGTCGTCGCGCACGGCCTCGATCAGCACTGCGCGCGCAGCGTCGAGCCCGACGAGCCCGGCGCCCACCGCGGCCTGCAAGCGCAGCGCGGGATCACGGCTCTCGAGCAGCGGACCGAGCCGATCGATCACCGCGCGGTCACGCAGCGAAGAGAGCGCGTCCACCGCGTCGACCCGACGCTCGAGCGAAGCGCGCCCGTCGAGCGCGAGCGCGATCAGCTCGTCCACCGCTGCTCGGTCTCCCATGCGAACGCGCGCCGCGGCGGCGCCCTCTCCGCCGAGCGAGGCGATCCACCCGTGGATCTCTGCTTCGAGCGCGCGCACCGTCGCCGGCTGATCTCCGGCGAGGTTGCGGCCCTCGCTGGGATCGCGCTCGAGGTCGTAGAGCTCTCGCACGCCCCAGCGAAGGTCGGCGACGAGCTTGTGCGGCCAGCGAAGGGCCATCGTCCGCGTGTTGACCGCAGAAAACACGGGTTCGAATCGACCGTCGCGCCCCGCCATCCACGGGCGCAGGTCCCGTCCGCGCATGCTCGCCGGGCGCGCGACGGCGCCGAGCGCGAGCAGCGTCGGAGCCACGTCCACGAGACCTACGGGCGCCTCCACCACGCGCGGGCTCACCGACGGCGCGACGATCACCAGCGGAACGCGCACTTGCTCTTCGATCAACGCGCTCCCGTGGTAGACGCCGCCGTGCTCGCCGAACTCTTCGCCGTGGTCCGCGGCGAGCGCCACGATCAACGGCCGGTGCAGCGTTCGTCGCGCGTGGGCCACGAGCCTGGCGACCTCGCGATCGATCGTGGCGAGCGCGCTGTCGTAGCGCTGGACCTGCGTCGCTCCTGCGCCGCGATACGGCTCGTGCGCGTCGAAGTAGTGCGCCCACAAGAACGTAGGGGGCTCGGCGCGCGCGAGGCTCTCGTCGAGCTCGCGGATCGCGGCGTCCGTGGTTTGCCGCGCGTCCATGTCCCTGTGCTCTGCGCGCGAGAAGTCCAAGTGCGCGTCGCGGTACGCCGTGAGCTTCTCGCCCTCGGTGAAGAAGATTCCCTGCGTGTACAGGCCCACCGTGCGGTAGCCGGCGTCACCGAAGGCGCGCGCGAGCGTCGCGAGCGGCTGGCGTTGCCCGAGCTGCACGGTCTCGTGCAGAAACTCTCCGGTGTGCAGCGTGGTGATCGAGTAGCTCGAGTGCGGCGCTTGCGCGTAGGCGCGCGTGAAGCGAACGCCCTGTGCGGCCAGGGCCCAGAGCGACGGCGTTCGCGCAGCGGTCAATCGATCGGCGCGCATGGCGTCGACGGTGACGAGCAAGACGTGCGCGCCCGCTGCGCGCGGAAGGGTCGGGTCTGACTCCGTCGCCCTCGCCCGCGCCTCGCGCTCGGCCCGCTCGCGCGCGATCGCGGCGAGCGCTGTCGCGTCCACCGTGCGCTGGGGCTTCGCGACGGCTTCGAGCGCGACGGCGATGTGCCGCACGTACGGGGCGTGTGTTCCGAAGACCTCTGCGCGCACGTTGTCCCAGCGCGAGAGCAGCGCGAGCGCGAGCAGCAGCGCGAAGGGAGCGGCCACCATGGTGGCAGTGGCCGTCCGCTTCGACGGCGTCGGCGCGACGAGCGCGAGCGCAGCGGCGAGGTTCGCGGCGGTGGCCACCCCGAGCACGACGTGCAGGTACTCATAGAGCCGCGCGAGGACGCGGTGATCCGCGGCGTGCAGCGCCATCGCGCAGAGCGCGAACACCGCGGCGCCGAACGATCGAACCGCCAGCGATTTTGCACGCAGCGCGCGCACGACGCGGACGATCGAGACCAGCGCGAGCGCGCAGAGCGCGGCCACGAGCAGCGCGGCGACGGGCTCGAGCGCGACGCGCATCGGCAGCCTGCGCATGCGGCCGCCGGTGAAGAGCAGGTGACCGATCGCTGCAGCGGGCAGCGCGACGAGGGCCAGCGAGCGAACCAGCAGCGCGCGGGCTTTTCCGGCGGCGAGCAGCGAGCGAGAGAAGAGGGCGCCGAAGAGGGCGCCGACGAGCGCGGTGGCTCCGACGCCGAGCAGGACGAACACGAGGACGAGCCGCCGTTGGTCTTCGACGGACGAGAGCCAGAGGACAGTGCTGGCGACGTCGAGCAGCGCCGCGAGCGCGCCCGCGAGCGCGCCGATCCACGCGCAGTGGAGCCAGTGAGCGGGAGGTACGGTGTTCAATCGTTCACGAACGGGGACTGCGGGGTGCGGGCAACGGGGACGGTGTTCAATAGTTCAATAACTGGGCAGCGGGTGAAGCGAGGGACGGTGTTCAATCGTTCACGAACGGGCAACGGGGACGGTGTTCAATCGTTCACGAACGGCGGTGCGCTTCGGAAGCGACGGAGCGCGCGCAGTGATCTCGCGGGTTTATCCCGGTTTATTGAACTATTGAACACCGTCCCCGCTGCTCCCGGCTGCTCCCGCTGCCCCGCTGCCCCCGCCGCCAGCTCACAGATGAACGCCGCCGGCCACTTCGATGCGCTGCCCGTTGATCCAACGCGCCTCGTCCGACAGCAGCAGCGCCAGCGCTCCACCCACGTCCTCGGGCAGCCCCACTCGCCCGAGCGCCGTCTGCGACGCGACCATCGCGTTGACCTGCGGATTGTCCCGCACCGCGCCTCCGCCGAAGTCCGTCTCGATCGCGCCAGGCGCGAGCGTGTTGACCGTGATCCCTCGCGGGCCGAGCTCGGCGGCCATGTAGCGCGTGAGCACCTCGACCGCGCCCTTCATCGCAGCGTACGCCGCGTAGCCCGGCATCGAGAAGCGCGCGAGCCCCGAGGACACGTTGACGATGCGCCCCCCGTCCGCGACCAGCGGAAGCAGCTTCTGCGTGAGAAAAAACACGCTCTTCACGTGCACGTTCACCAGCTCGTCGAACTGCGCCTCCGTCGTCTGGGCGATCGGAGCGTACAGCCCCGTGCCGGCGTTGTTGACCAGGGCGTCGATCGTGTCGCGGCTCCAGCGGCTGCGCAGCTCGGCGCGCAGCGTCTCGGCGAAGCCCGCGAAGCGCGCGCTCTCGCTGACGTCGAGCTGAAGCGCCACCGCCTTGCGGCCCAACGCTTCGACCGCGGCGACCACGGCGCGCGCTTCGTCTTCGCGCGTCCGATAGGTAAACACCGAGTCGATCCCCCGCTGCGCGAGGGTCAACACCATGCTCCTGCCGAGCCCTCGGCTGCCTCCGGTGACGAGCGCGAGTTCGACGGTGCGGGCGGGGACTGGATTCTTCATGCGGTCGTTCATAGGCCGCCAACGCGCGCCGCAGAACCCCTTGCGCGTAGGACGCACTGTCTGATCCGATCAGACAATGAGCCTCGACATCGACTCTCTTCGGTCGTTTGTGCGCGTCGCCGAGGTCGCGAGCTTCACGCAAGCAGCAGCGCAGCTCGGCGTCCCCAAGGCGCGCGTCTCCCATCAAGTGGGCCGCCTCGAAGAGCGCTTGGGCTGCCGCCTGCTTCAACGCTCGACCCGCAGCGTGAGGCTGACCGCGGACGGTGAGCAGCTCTTGAGCCGCGCACGCGCGCTGCTCGCAGACATCGACGAGCTCGAAGCGCAGTTCAGCGCGACCGGCGGCGTGCGAGGGCGCGTGCGAATCGACCTTCCCATCGGGCTCGCTCGCGAGGTCGTGATCCCGAGGTTGCCCTCGCTGCTCGCGGCCAACCCCCGATTGGACCTGCAGCTCTCGACCACCGACCGCATCGTGGACGTGGTGCGCGAAGGCTTCGACTGCGTCCTGCGCGTCGGAGCGCTGGCGGACTCCGAGCTCACGGCGATCCCCGTCGGCGCGCTCGAGATGGTCAACTGCGCGAGCCCGGACTACCTGCGAAGCCGGGGATTTCCCACGACGGTCGACGACCTCGACCGCCACGACCTGGTGTTCTATTCGGCCTCGCTCGGCGCCGACGAGCCCGAGTTCGAGTGGACCGAGGGAGCGCACAGACGCGCCAAGCGCATGCGCGCGGCCATCACCGTCAACGGCACAGACGCGTTTCGCTCCGCGTGCCTCGCGGGGCTCGGCGTCGCGCAGCTCGCGCGCATCGGCGCGAGCGCGATGCTCGAGCGCCACGAGCTCGAAGAGGTGCTCCCGGCGTTCTGCGCGCCCGCGCTGCCAGTCACCATCGTGCACGCCCATGGCGCGCGGGTCCCGCGACGAGTGCGCGCAGTGATGGACTGGCTCGCAGCGCAGCTTCGCGCGCACTCGCCGACGCCCCTCGCTCGCTCGCGCCGCGCCCGAAGCTGACCTACGCTCGCGCCGACAGGAGCCCTCCCCCAATGAGCATCAACTACTACGCGGTCCCCGTTCGAGACAGCAAGCGCGTCGGCCCCATCGTCGAGGGCACCGATTGCTCCACCCTCATCGACGAAGCGAAGGTGCGCGCGGCCCTGAGCAAGCGATTCAAGGGCGGTGACCGCGGGACGCTCAAGTGGGAGGCCGGCGGCGACTACGTCTTCGTCGACGTCCTGCCCACGCACGCGCTCGTCACGCACAACACCGGCCGCGGCTCGTACCAAATCGATGTGATCCTGGGCGCCATCGCGACGCTGCGCTCGCTCGGGCTGCACGTGTGGGATCCGCAGCAGGGCAGCTGGCTTCCGTAGCTCACGGCGCGTCCGACTGCTCTTCGGGCAACGACAGCGCGCCGCCGTGCTCAACAGCCTCGGCGAGCAGCGCCACGAACGCGCTCATCGACGCAGGACGCAGCGAGCGAACGAGCGACGCCAGCGCGTCCAGCTTGTCGCTCGTGAGTCCGTCGCGGCGCAGCCCGGCGAAGAAGTTCTTCTCGAACTGCTGGCGAAAGCTCTCGGCCACGAGCTCGGCTTGCTCGCGCATCAGCGCCAGCCCTTCGAACAGCGCCTCCCAGGACAGCCCCGCGTCGATAAACGCCTTGGCGGACTCGATCAGCGCCGCGCGCGGCGCGAAGAGCCCCCCGTCTCGCTCGATCACCAACCGCATCGCCACCGCGCGCTCGCGGATCGCCGGGTTGCTCGCCAGCGCGGGCAGCATCGCCGCGACCGCCCGCGCGTCCATCGTCCGCGTGTCCGCCGAGGCCGGCGCGGCGATGGCCGCTTCGACCGCCCCGAGCTGCGCGCCGCCGCCCTCTCGCTCCCACTGCGCGATCAAGTCCGCGATCGCCGCCAGCGAGTAGCCCTTGCTCTGCAGCCGCTTGATGAGCGCCGCCCTCGCCAGGTGGCCCTCGGAGTACACGCCCCGTCGCCCCTCCATCGTCGGCGGCGCCAGGATCCCCTTGGTCTGCATGGCCCGAAGGTTGCGAACGCTGAACCCGGTCCGGCGCGCGAGCTCGTCGATCGAGAACCGCCCCGACGGGCTTCGCGTTGTAGCCCCGCGTCTTTTCATTGCACGCTTTCGTGTAACACATTCGAGAGGTTCGATTGAGGATCTCTTGGTCCTCGCTTCGCGCCCGTCGCACGAACGGAGACGAGCCTCGGGCAGCCCTGGCCGACGAGCGCGCAAGGCCACTGCACCGATCGCTCGCCGCCGTGACGACGGACGCGATCGCCTTCGACCGAGCGCTTCGCTGCGCAGAGACCGCCACGGGCGTCGCGAGACGTCCACCCGGGGACTCGCGAGGTGAGGGACGAATCTCTCCCAGCGATGCAGCGGATCCGCACTGTGGACTGCGCGCAACGCCACGCGCGCTCGACGCCGCGCGATCCGGCGAACACGCTGAGAATCAGGGCCGCTGCGCGCGCTGGCACGACCAGTGAATTGCTCTTCTGAGAGAGGAATCCACGATGCGCACACCCCACCGTTCGCCCCTGCTGTTCTCGCTTTGTCTCTCGCTCTTCGCGTGCGGACCAGCGCAGCCGCTCGACTACGTCGACACCGAGTCGGACCCTGCGCCCGACTCCGTCGCCGTCGACGAGCTGCGCGGCGTCGAGTGCGACGGCCCGTTCAACTGCAAGCTCAACAACCCGTCGTCGCAAAACGCCAACCGCTACGACAACCCCGAGACGGGCTCGGACCGCTGGACGCTCGACGCGGGGACGGAGCTGCTCGACGGCCTCGGCAACGTCCGCGGCGTCGTCTCGGACCGCACGGTCATGATCAACTTCGGTCAGCGCAAGACGCTGCGGGGCGCTGTGCACGTTTACGCCTTCGCCGTCGGGCTTCGCAGCGGCGTGCACGTCTCGGGCTGGGTCGCCGAGCGGGCGGTGCAGGGTCCCATCGGCCGCATGCCGACCGCGAGCGCGCGCAACCCAGGCCAAGGCGACTACGAGAGCGAGTTCGTGATCACCGGCGGCGACGTGGCGGTGTTCGGCGACTTGAAAGTGCGCCCCAATATTCCCCTCACCGAGAACGTCGCCGCGACGGACTACCTCGTCCGGCCGGGCGCCGTGGTCAACCTGCTCTATGCCTTGCCGGGTCTCGGCGGCGTCGCCACGGACACGCTTCCGCTCGGGGCGCCCTTTCGCCGCGCGCAAGGCGTGCTCGCGCGAGACCTTCCGCTCTACCGTCCGTCGAGCGCGCGGCAGGTGCGCACCATGCGCTTCGTCTACGGCCACGTAAACGGGAGGTACGGGTGGATCGCGCGCGACGCCATCGCTCCGCGCCCTGCTTCGTCACCGTCGACGCCGAGCGAGCCCGCGCCCATGACGCCGTCGACGCCCAGCGAGCCGTCGACGCCATCGACACCATCGACGCCCAGCGAGCCATCGACGCCATCGACGCCGGCGACACCTTCCACCGGGCAGTGTTACGTACGTTGTTGCAACGGTCACCTCGAGGGGCCAATCGCCACGACGAGCGGCGGCACGTGCGCCGCGCAGTTCAACGTGTGCGCGAACCGCGAGTTCGTCCGTCGCATCGAGTTCAACGGCGCCGAGGTCTCCAACGGAACGAACCGCTGCTGGGCCAAGTGCGCAAACCGCAGCGACTACCACCAGGTCGACAACGTCTCCTCGGGCTGCCGCGATCGCGCCATCGCGTACTGCCGCGCCGAAGCCTCGCGCGGAGGCTTTCAGGACGCCGCGTGGCAGCCCTGCCAACCCTGAGCGCATCGCCGCGCGAACGTCACGGCTGACACGGCTGCCACGCAGCGTCTTGCAACGAGCCCCGCGTCGAGTCCGCCGCGCAGTACGCGGTCGCGTGATCCCTGCAATTCACGGTGACGCCGTCCACTTGATGGTACGCCGCGCGCCGCGAGCACTTGGCCCAGCAGCGGTTGGTTCCGTTGGAGACCTGCGCTCCGCTAAAGGTGATGGAGCGCACGTAGCCGTGCGTGTTGCAGACGTCGAAGTGACTGGCGCACGCGCCGCCGCTCACGGTCGAGAGCGCGATGGGGCCCTCGCTGTAGCCGTCGCAGCAGTGCACGCGGCAGTTGCACTCGGGCTCGCCCGGCGTGCAGCAACCGTCGCCCGAACGCGCGCCGCACGCAGGCTCGCCGCGGCAGATCGCCTCGCCCGATGAGCAACAACCGTCGCCCGCGCCCGCAGGGCACGCGGGCTCGGCGCATTGGTTTTCGCCGGGCGAACAGCAGCTGTCTCCCGCGCGCGGCGCGCACGCGGGCTCGCCGCACACGCTCTCGCCAGGCGAACAGCAGCTGTCGCCAACGCGCGGCGCGCACGCGGGCTCGCCGCAGATGTTCTCACCAGGCGAACAGCAGCTGTCCCCAGCGCGCGGGGCGCACTCGGAGCACGCGCACGCGTTCTCGCCGGGGTCGCACTGAGAGTCCCCGCAGCGCGGGGCGGGCATGGCTGGCGGCGCGGTGATGTCCGTCGCAGCGTCCTCGGTCGCAGCGCTCGCGGCGTCGAGCCGCGCTGTGGCGTCCGCGCCCGCGTCGAGCAGCGGCGTGGTCGCGACGCCGAGGTCCACACACGCGCCGCGGTCGCACGTCTGCCCGCGGCGCTCGCACGCCTGCTGCACAGTGCACGCGGGGTCGTCTCCGCAGTCCGCGCTCCGATCGCTGCAGCGCGCCGAGAGATACACGAGGATCTGCCGCCTCGCGCCTTCGGTGAACGAGAACTGCACCTGCCGTCGCACCACGCGCTCGCCGTTGGTCACCTCGAGCGAGACGTGAACAAGTTCGGAGGCGGTCCATCCGCTCGGGCGCAGCACGGCGAACGACGCGGGCAGCCGCTGCTCGGCTTGCGCTGCGCTCGCGACGAACACCCGCGAGAACGCGCTGCCCGCGTCGTTCGACTCGGCGTCCATCGGCCTCGGCGCGCCGCTGTCCACCGCGGAGCCGTCCCGCGTCGCTGCGTCCTGTCGAGGCTCGATCACAGACCGCCGCTGGACGCTGACCGAGAGCCACGAGCGGCCCGCAGCGTCATGGACGTCCGAGTCGACGACGATCAGCACCTCGGTGACGGGCGCCACGCACGCGCCGCTGATCGAGGCCAACGCGAGCAGCGCGCCGTGACGAAGCTGCAACCTTGCACGAATTCGTGTCAACATGGGCGACACGAGCGCGTTGCACGCGCCGTGCACACCCCGGCGGTCGCGACGATGACGTACGACAGAACGACGAGCTTCGACGACGAGACGACCACCGCCGCGGCGTCGCTGGCGATGGTGCTGCGCAGGCCCACGCCGACGGTGCACTGGCGCGATCGGACCGGAGAGCGGTCGCTGCTCGTCACCGAGCGCACGCTCATCGGATCCAGCGAATCCGTGGGCCTGCGCGTGCTCGCGCCGACGGTCTCGCGGGTGCACGCCGAGCTCGAGCCGCGCCAAGACGGCGTGTGGCTGCGAGACCTGGGAAGCAAAAACGGCGTGGCGATCGACCGCGTCTGGATCAAAGAAGCCCGGCTGCACCACGGCGCGACCGTGCGGCTCGGGGACGTCGAGCTCTCCGTCCGCTACGCCGACGCCCAGTCGAACGTCGTGCTCTGGCGCGAGCCGCGCTTCGGCGCGCTATACGGCAAATCCACGGTGATGCGAGAGCTCTTCGCGCGGCTCGCGCGCGTCGCTGCATCGGACGCCGCCATCTTGATCCAAGGCGAGACGGGCACAGGCAAAGAGCTCGTCGCGCGGTCCATTCACGACGCGTCACCGCGCGCGCGAGGCCCCTTCATCGTCGTCGACTGCGCCGCAATGCCGGACAATTTGCTCGAAGCCGAGCTGTTCGGACACACGCGCGGCGCCTTCACCGGCGCGCACACCGCCCGAGAAGGCGCGTTCGAAGCGGCCTCGGGCGGGACGATCTTCCTCGACGAAGTGGGCGAGCTGCCGCTGGCCATGCAGCCGAAGCTGCTGCGCGTGCTCGAGTCGCGGACCATTCGCCGCGTCGGCGAGAGCCAGCACCGCCCCGTCAACGTGCGCGTCGTGACGGCGACGCACAGGGACCTCGCCGCGATGGTCGCGTCCGGGGCGTTTCGCGAGGATTTGTACTTTCGACTGGCGGTGCTGCCGGTGCGCGTTCCGCCGCTGCGAGAGCGCGAAGACGACGCGATCGAGCTGGCGCGCAGCTTCTTGCCCGAGCCCATGCGCACCGCCGCCCTCGACCCCACGCTCGAACGCGCGCTGCTCTCGCGGCCGTGGGTCGGCAACGTCCGCGAGCTGCGCAACGTGATGGACCGCGTGGTGAGCCTCGGGCCGAGCGAGGCGCTCGACGGCGAAGCCAACGCCCTCTCGCGCAGCCGACCGAGCGCCGCCGCGCGGGGCGAATGGTCCGAGGGTCCGACAGTCGACAGCGGTGTCCCCTTCAAAGTGCTGCGCGATCAGTGGCTCGACCACCTCGAGCGCGCGTATCTGACCGCGCTGATCGCGCAGCACGGCCGCAACATCACCGCGGTCGCCGCGGCCGCAGGGCTCGACCGCTCGTACATCCATCGGCTCATCAAGAAGCACGACCTGTGACCCCCGAGCGTCGCGCGGGCTCGCGCGTGGACGAGCGTCCACAGTCGTGGACTGCGGTCCACACCGCGCCGCGCGCGAGGCGCGCGTAGTACACTGCAGCGGGTCTGCGAGCAGCAGAGCGACACTTCGCATGATCGGATCGCGCGTCGGCAACAGCGGCAAGCACGGAAAGCACCGCAAATACGTCACCGTCGACGTGCTCGGCTCCGGCGGCATGGCGCAGGTGTTTCTCGCGTGCACCGACGGCGACGCGGCGACGCGCGCGTGGGTGGCCATCAAGCAAGTGCGCGATCAGAACGCCAACGACCCCACCTTCGCGCGGCTGTTCGAAGACGAAGCGCGGCTCGCGGCCAGGATCGACCATCGCAACGTGTGCCGCGTGCTCGAGTTCGACACGAGCTCAGAGCAGCCGGTGTTGGTGATGGAGTACCTGCACGGACAGCCGCTGTCCGCGCTGCTCGGCAGAGCGTGGCAAGAGTCTGGGCCCGGCTTCGGCGTGGTCGCCCGCATCGTCGCCGACGCGTCGCGCGGGCTGCACGCGGCGCACGAGCTGAAGACCACGAGCGGAGCGCTCGCCAACGTCGTTCATCGCGACGTCTCTCCGCCCAACGTGTTCGTCTGTTACGACGGCGTCAGCAAGGTCGTCGACTTCGGCGTCGCGCGCTGGAGCGAGCGTCGCTCGGAGCCGACCAGCGACGACGTCCTGCGCGGACGGCTGCGGTACATGTCCCCCGAGCAGGTGCAACAAGCGCCGCTTGACCGTCGGTCCGACGTGTTTTCGCTCGGCGTCGTGCTGTGGGAGGCCACGCTCGGCCGAAGGCTCTTCGCCCGCGACAACGCGGCGGCCACTGTGCGCGCCATCGTCGAGGAGCCCGTTCCACCGCCGTCGAGCTTCGACGAGAGCATCCCCGCCGAGCTCGAAGCGATCATCCTGCGCGCGCTCGCGCACCGCCCCGCGGACCGCTACCCGACCGCGCTCGCCCTCGCCGAGGCGCTCGATGGATGGGCCTCGACCCAGCGCGACGCCGACGCCGACGCCGTCGCAGCGGCGATGCACCGTTGGTTCGCCGCCGAGCGGCGCGCGCGAGAAGAGCTCATGCAGGCGCCGGTGTGGCACGCGCCTCCAGACACGAGCGCGATGGTGGCGACCGTGCACGAGCGCTCCAAGAAGAGCGCGTCGCCTCGGCTCGCTGCTGCGGCCACGCTCATCATCGTCGCGGCGGGCGCGACCGGCTGGCTGGCGCACGCGCGTCCCGTCAGCGTCACCGCCGCGGGCACGATCGCGTCGAGCGCGCGCGCAGCCACCGTGGCGCACACCCGCAGCGACTCGGCGGCGATCGCAGCAGCGCCGCGCGTCGCGACGGCGACTCCCCTCGACGGTCACGCGACGAGCGCGCGCGACGCGGGGCTCTCTCGAGGGTCCGAGCGTCCCGTGAGCACGACGCGATCCGCGGGCGCTGCGCGAGCGGGCGCCGCACGACGACTGCTTCGAGGCTATGAGCATCCGTAGCGGCGCGATGGCGTTGATCTTCTGCGCTGCGACGACGGCGACGCGCGCCGTCCACGCGCAGTCGAGCGAAGGGCGCAGCAGCTTCGAGCGCGGTCTTGCTGCGGCGGATCGCGGCGATTGGGCGGGCGCGATCCGCGAGCTCGAGCGGGCGCGCAGCATCGGACCGACGGCCTCGGTGCACTACAACCTCGCGATCGCGTATCGCACCACGGGGCGCGCGGCGGAGGCTGCGGGATCGCTGGACGCGTTCTTCGCGAGCGCGCCGGAGACGACCGGGGCCGAGCTGCTTCGCAACGCGCGCGCTCAGCTCGCGCAGCTGCGCGCGAGGCTCTGCGCGATCACCGTGCACGTCGAGCAACGACCGACGCGGATCACCGTGGACCAACGGGACGTCGAGCCGACGGCGGTGCGGCACTGGATCACCGAAGGAGCGCACAGAGTGAGCGCGATCAACGCGGCGGGCGTAGCGCGAACGCGGGTCGTTCACTGCACGCGCGGAGAGTCGCTGGCGCTCGATCTACGCTGGCTCGACACAGCCGCCACGCTCACGATCGAGGCGACTCCCGCCGCGGCGCTCGTGCGCATCGACGGCACTCCCATCGGCCACGGAACGGTCGAAGAGCAGCTCTCCCCCGGCGACCACCGCGTCGAGGTCTCGCTCGCCGAGCACGAGGACTTCGCGCGCACTGTGCGTCTCACCAACGATCCGTCGCAGCGACTGCGGGTCGCGCTGCGCCCACAGCGTCACGTCACGCGCAGCCCATGGCTCTGGACGGGCGTCGCCGCGACCGTCGTCGGCGCGGTCATCACCACGGTGGTGCTCGCCACGCGGCTCGAGCCGCCCTTCGCGGGGATCGCAGCGAACGTCGAGGCGTTGACGTGGCGATGACTCCACGAACATCGATGGCCACCCTCGCGGCGCTCGGCGCGCTCGCGGCGGGCTGCGCGCAGCCTCGGACGCAGATCGTCGTCCGACTCGACTCGGACTACAGCCCCATCGCGGGAGAGCTCTCGAGCATCGAAGTCGTGGTGCGATCGCAGGACGCGCAGGAGCGGTCTCGGTACTCATTCTCCGTAGGGACGAGCGAGGCGACAGCGATTCGGGGGTTTCCTGTGGAGCTCTTCGCGATCGAGCCGCTTGGCGGGGACGCGACGCGCGTCACGAGCGTCGAAGTGTCGCCCGTCCAAGGTCAGCGGCTGTTCACCGTTCGCGCGTCGGCGAGCTTTCAACGCGGGCGAACGACGGTGCTCACCGTGTACCTCTCGCGCGCGTGCGCTGCGCAGACGACGCCGTGTCCGAGCGGGCAAACGTGCGGACGCGACGGCGCGTGCACGAGCGTCGATCGAGGACCGTTGCCCGAGCTCGACGCGTCGATCGCCACCGTGGACGCCGCGGCCGACGCGCAGCCCGCGACGTGCGTCCTTCAGTGCTGCCGCGGTCGAACCGTGGGTCCGCTGCTCGCGCCGAGCGAAGAGTCGTGCCGATCGCTCTACCCCACGTGCGCGGACTACGGCTTCGTCCGAAGCACCACGTTCAACGGCGCCGTGGTGTACGCGCGCGACGAGCGGTGCTGGGCGAAGTGCGCAAACCGCATGGCGTTTCACGAAGTGACGGCGACGATGAGCAGCTGCGCGACGGAGGCCGCTCGATACTGCGCCACCAACGCCGACCGCGGTCCGCTGCAACGCTCCGAGTGGAACGCCTGCGAGCCCTTCGCCCTCTGACCGCCGCCCTATCGCCGCGCGCGGACCACCGCAGGGACACCCCCGCGCGGGCGCAGCGTCGCGAAGTCATCGGGCTCGATCACTCGGTCGCGGTCGATCTCGAAGCGCCAGCGGCGCAGCAGGGTCGCCAGGACGATGGGGCCTTCCATCATGGCGAAGTGCATTCCGATGCAGAACCGAGGGCCCGCGCTGAAGGGCAGATACGAGCTGCGATGGCGCTCGGCTTCGCGCTCGGGCAGCCAGCGATCGGGGTCGAAGCGCTCGGGGTCGGGGTAGGCGTCCTCGCGATAGTGCTGCGCATAGATACTCACGAACACCAGCGATTTTGCAGGCAGTTTGTGACTTCCCACCTCGACGGGCTCGAGCGATCGCCGCGGCAGCATCATCAGCGGCGGGTAGAGCCGCATCGCCTCGCGAAACACCCGCGTGCAGTACGCGAGCTTGTGCGCGTCCCACGGAGAGACCGCGCCGTCTCCGAGCGCGTCGGCCTCCGCCGTGGCCTTCGCGAGCGCCTCGGGGTCGCGCGCGAGGAGGTACATCGACCACGCCAGGGCGGTCGCCGTGGTCTCGTGGCCCGCGACGAAGAGCGTGATGGCCTCGTCGCGTACTTGCTTGTCGCTCATGCGATCGCTCACCCCTTCGGGGTCCTTCGCCGTGAGCAAGAGCGTCATCAGATCGGCGCGTGTGAGGCCCTGCTTGCGGCGCTCGTCGATCATGCGCTGCATCCGCTCGTTGACGAGCGCGACGGCCGAGAGCAGCTCGGGGTCGCGCACGCCCGGGAGCATGAATGGCGATTGAACCTTGTCATTGGCGCGCTCGAAGAACGGCCGCAGCGCCTCGGGGGCGCGCGTCGCGAGGGCGCCGGTCGCGTCCATCGCCAACACGTGCGCCACCAACGCAGGGCTCGCGAGGTTGCGGTTGACCCAGCTCAGCGCGGTCGTGAGCGCGCCGCCGAGCGCGTCGGCTTCGTCGAAGGTGTCGACGTCGAAGAGGGCCTTTCCCACGATGGACATGGCGATGCGCGTGGTCTCGTGGGCGACGTCGATGGACTGCCCGTCGCGCAGCGATTCTGCCGAGCGCTCGGCGACCGCGCGCATGATGTCCGCGAAGCGATGGATGGGCGCCGGCTGAAACAGCGGCGACATCATTTTGCGCTGCGTTCGCCAGAGGGTCCCCTCGCTCGTGAAGAGCCCCTGCCCCGCGAGGTCGTGCAAGATCACTCGAAAGCCTGGTGACTTCTCGAAGCTCTTGGCGTGCGTCACGAGCACGTCGTGCGCAGCCTCGGGCGTGCACGGAAAGTACACAGGCAAGTGCAGCACCCTCCCCCGCACGAGCGGCGCCGATTGCTGCGCGAGCTTCCGTTGAAACGCGAGCCGCTGCGCCGTGCGCGGCCCGAAGCTTCCGAGCCAGCCCACGTCGGGCATCCGAGGAATGGTCGAGAGAGTGTCCATCGCCCGCTGACGATAGGGCACCGCGCGGGGCCGTGGGCAGCGATCGATCGCCGCGCACAACACGGGCTCCACAATTCACACGTCGCGCGACGCGCGTACGATCACCGACGCGATGAGCTTCCCCTTTCTCTGGATCAACCACGGGACGCCGGACCTCGAGTCCGTCGACAAGTGCGCCGAGGTGTTTCTGTGGTTCGCGCGTCCCGTGGCCGAGCACGAGCGAGCGAAGGTGATGCAGGGGTGCCCCGAGCCGCTCGCGTACGTGTGGGGATGGGGAGAGTCGTTTTGCTACTTCGGCAGCCGAGGAGACTCGTACGACTCGACCGTGCTCTATCGCTACGCGCCGCGCGCCCTGGTGCAAGCGCACGAATCCGCGGTGGCTGCCCGGGATTTCGTCGCCGCGCGCGCCGCCATGACGAAGCTCTTCGACGCGATGCCCGCGGCGATCGACGGGTTCGTCGCGGACCTCGAGCGATGGATCACGGGCGTGCACGAGGTCGTCGCGATCGCGTTGTTCTGGGGCGTTCGAGGGACGCCCGAGGACGATCCGTGGCACCAGGACAGCCTCGCTCGATTCGGCGACGCGATGCGCGGACGGCTCTCGACGTACGCGCCCGCAGCGAAGTCCGAGCGGCAGACTCTCGGCTGGATCAAGAGCCGCTGCGCCCCGCTCTTGGTTCGGACCAAGCCCGCGGACCGTCGCTCGAAGTCGAACGCGCGCGGACGCGTCGACGCGCAGGACGCCGCGATGATCGCGATGATCGACGAGCAAGCGATCCGCAGCTTGCCGCGAAGGTACGTCTCGCGCTTGAGCCACACAGAGCGCGCGCTGCTCGAAGCGGGCTCGCTCGCGCACGAGTATCTCTTCGACGGGACGGACTTCGAGGCCCGCCTGCGCGCGCTCGCGCCGGCGACGCAGCTGGTGTTTCTCGCGAGCTACGCCGCGGAGAAGAGCCGCGCGATCGAGCGGCTGAGCGACCCGACCGAGTACGTTCGCGCGCTGTGCGAGCGGGTGCCCGAGGAGCAGCAGCGCGCGGTGGTTCCGCTGTTGGTGATGATGGCGAGCGCGACGCTGCACGACACGCCAGCGTTCGAGCGCATCGTCGCCGCGAGGCTCACGCGCGCGGTGAAGCTCGTCCTCCTCGCGCTGCCGCACCCTCGCTGCCGCGCCGGAACGTTCGCCCGCGCCTCGCGCTACCTCCGCTGGGCCCGCAGGCCCGGTGACGCGCTGCGCGTCGCGCGCGACGGCGTCGCTCGGTTCGGCGAGCGCCCGGTGCTCCTGCGGGCCCTCGCCCGCGCAGAGCGCGCCGCGGAGAGGGCTCGGCGATGAGCGCGCGCGGGGGGCGCGATCAACCACTCGAGCGCTGAGCCACCAAAGCCACACCAACCCGTTGCAGAATCTCTGCCCGTCTCCCCGTCACGCATTACCCTCTGCAGCCATCATCCCCATGAAGTTCGAACAGCTCGACCGACGGATGCGCGTGTACGAGACCGCGCACGACCACTGTGTGCTGCCCGGGATCCACATGGTGGCCCGCATCGACGGGCGCTCGTTCTCGAGGCTCACGCACGTCACCGAGGGCTTCGACGCGCCGTACGACGCGCGCTTTCGCGACTGCATGGTGGCCACGCTCGTGCACCTCGTGACGTCCTGCGGCTTCTCGGTGCTCTTCGGCTACACGCAGAGCGACGAGCTCTCGCTGCTCTTTCGGCAGGACGAGTCGCTCTTCGGGCGAAAGCTCCGCAAGTACCTCTCGGTGCTCGCGGGAGAGGCGAGCGCGAAGTTCTCGCTCGAGCTCGGGCGCGTGGGCGTGTTCGACGCGCGGATCTCGCAGCTCCCCGACGTCGAGCGCGTGGTCGAGTACTTTCGTTGGCGCCACGAGGACGCGCACCGCAACGCGCTCAACGGGCACTCGTATTGGCTCTTGCGTCGGCAGGGGCTCGACGACCACGAAGCGACGACCCGCTTGCAGGGCGTCTCGGTGGCCGATCGCAACGAGATGCTCTTTCGCGCCGGGGTGAACTTCAACGACGTTCCGGCCTGGCAGAAGCGCGGGATCGGCGTGCTGTGGGAGGACGAGCCGCGCGACGAGACAGACCCAGCGGCGCCCGCGCGCAAGAGCCCCAAGCGCCGCGCGGTCGTGCAGTACGAGCTGCCCATGAAGAGCGAGTTCGACGCGCTCGTGCGAGGGATCGTGCAGCGTCAGTGAGCGCGGGGCGGGCGGCGCTCGAGCAGCGCGAGCAGCGCGGCGGGCGGGTGGATCTCGTACGTGCGGGCGGCGGTGAAGTCCCGGAGATTTCCCGTGACGATCGCGTCGGCGCGGCCGGCGATCGCGACCTCGACGAAGATGCGATCGTCCTCGTCGTTCATCGCGTCTGCGCACGGAGGCACCGAACGCAGCGCCTCGCCGTGCGCTTGCAGCGCAGCGAAGAAGCGCGCGATCGCGGCCCGGTCGATCGAGGCGAACTTCTTTCGCCCGAGCACCTCGCGGTACTCGTCCGCGACGCGACCGTCGTACAGCACCGTCGCGCCCTTCTCCCACACCGCGGCCAACGCGCGGCCCGGAACGCTCTCGGGCTTCAGCAACGCCGACACGATCACGTTGGTGTCGAGCACGATGCGCACGCCGGCAGCGCTACCACGGGCGACGCACAACCGCGATCACCCCCGCAGCGCTCATCCCGCGCATTTGGTCGCTTCACCGAACAATCGTTCGCACAAACCACATGCACCCGATCGCTACGCGCGCGGGCGAATCCCGGTACACTGACCGCAAGTTCTGCGCTCAACCGCACACCGTGAAGGACCGTGGCCGTGATGAAAGCGAGCCTCTCGACACTCCCCCCAACCGCGCGAGCTGCGTGCATCGCTGTCGTGCTGATGGGCTGTACGGGCAAGATCCAGGACACGCCGTTGCAGCAGGGCAACGCGGCGGACGCTGCCGTCGCGGCGGATGGAGCGGCGCCCGCGCCGACCATTGATATCCCTGCGACGACGCGGTTTCCCAGGCTGACGCACGGGCAGTGGGAGTCGACCGTGCGCGACCTGCTCAAGCTCGACGCCGCGCCGGGGACGTCGTCGATGTTCTCTCCCGACGCGACGAGCGGGACGTTTGCCAACAACGGAACGACCCTGCGCGTCGGCCAGCAGCTCTGGAGCGACTACCAGACGGCAGCAGAGACCCTCGCCTCGCGCATCGCCCGCGACGGCGCCGCGCTCACGCGGCTGTTGCCCGCGAATCCGCCGGCCGATCCGCGGATGCGCGCGCGGGCCTTCATCGAGCACTTCGGGCAGCGCGCGTACCGCCGACCGCTGAGCCCCGCGGAGATCGACCAGCACCTCACGAGCTTGTACGACCGCGGCGCGATGATCCTCGGGGGCGACGCGTTTGCGTCGGGCATCGAGCTCGTCTTGCGCGTGATGCTGCAGTCGCCGAACTTTCTCTACCGCGTCGAGCGCAGCAGCGCGGTGCGCGAGGGACGCATCCCGCTCGACGATTTCGAGATCGCCACGCGGCTGTCCTACGCGCTGTGGAACACCATGCCCGACGACGAGCTCTTCGCCGCCGCCTCGCGCGGAGAGCTCACTCGAACGGAGTCGCTCGTGGTGCAAGCGCGCAGGCTCCTCGGCGATGCGCGCGCGAAGAACGTCCTGCTGGGATTTCACGGGCAGCTCTACGACTGGGATCACTTCGGGGACGTGCGGCGGGACGCGATGCGGTTTCCGCAGTGGCGCGCGTCGCTGCCGGCGTCGATGCTCACCGAAGCGCGGATGTTCGTCGAAGACGTGGTCTTCACGCGGCGCGCGGGGCTGCGGCAGCTGCTCTCGGCGGAGTACACGTTCGCCAACGACGACATCGCGCGGGTGTACGGGCTCGCGGGGACGTTCGACGGGACGTTTCGCAGGGTCGATCTCGACCGCACGCAGCGCCGCGGAATGCTCACTCAAGTGGGCTTTCTCGCCTCGCGCGCGTACTCGGTCGACCCCGACCCGATTCATCGCGGCGTCGCGGTCAACTTGAAGGTGCTCTGCGCGGGCTTGCCGTCGCCGCCGCCCAACGTGGCTGCGCTGCCCGCGGTTCCGCCGAACAGCACGAACAGGCAGACCGTCAACGCGCACACCGGGCCGGGCACCTGCGGCTCGGGCTGCCACAGCACGCTGATCAACCCGATGGGCTTCGCGTTCGAGCACTACGACTCGGTCGGCGCGTACCGAACGACGGACCGCGCTCAGCCCGTGGATTCGAGCGGGCAGTACACGCTCGACGGCAGGCTGGTGATGTTCAGAGACGGCGTCGAGCTCACCGAGCTCATCACGGGCAGCACGCAAGCGCACGAGTGTTACGCGCGCTACTGGCTCGAGTTTCTCGCGGGCCGCGGGCCGCAAACTGAGGACCGAACGTTGATTCAAATCGTCGGAGCGCGGTCGCGCGAAGACCGCCCGGTGCTCGAGCTCGTCGAGTCCATCTTGACCAGCCCGACGTTCACAGCGCGCTCGACCGCGGCGGAGGTGATGCGATGAACCGCAGGCTGTTTCTCAAGGGCGCGGGCGTGACGCTCGGCTTGCCGATCCTCGAGTCCATCGGCCGTTCGACGGCCTTCGCGCAGACGCGCCCGGCGACGGCGTCGCAGTTCTTCGTCGCGATGCGGCAGGCCAACGGCTGCGCGCAAGAGATCCGCAACGGCGACGGCAGCGTTCGCGAGGCAGAGATGTTCTGGCCCTCGGCTGTGGGCGCGCTCACCGACGCGTCGATGCGCGGCCGCACGGTCGACGAGCTCGTCGCGCACCGCTCGCGGCTGCTGATGGTGAAGGGGACGCGCTTCGCGTTCGACGGTCGCGGCTGCGGCCACAGCGGCGGCGGCAATCAAGTGCTCACGGCCAACGAGATCGACCGCACGGATCCCAACCTCGATCGCAATCAGTCCCGCGCCGTCGGCGAGTCCGTGGACTACCGCATCGCGCGCGAGGTCAACCCGATGGAGGGCGCGCGGCGAAGGGAGCCGCTGACGCTCATGGCCGGCCCGCGCACGGGCTACATCGCCGAGGTGCTCAGCTACTCGGGCGCCCGCAACCTGCGCGGCGCCCAGCGAAATCCCTGGAACGCGTATCAAGCCGTCATCGGCATGACCGGCTCGACCGAGGCCGAGTTCGAGCGCATTCGCACCGCGCGCCAGAGCGTCAACGACCTCGTGCGCGAGCAGATGCGCGCGCTGCTCGGCCGCACGGACCTCTCGCGGGACGACCGCGACCGACTGCAGCTGCACTTCGACTCGATCCGCGACGTCGAGCGACGGATGTCTTGCCAGCTCCCCACGGCCGAAGCGGGCGCGCTGCGCGCGGGCGTGATGCCGTTCGAGCGCGAGATGACCGTGGACGGGATGCGGCAGACCGTCATCGTGGTGGACGGCTCGGCCGCGCTGCACACGCTGGCGCGGCTGCACATCGACGTGCTCGACATCGCGCTGAGCTGCGGCTACACGTCGTCGGCCACGCTGCAGGTGGGCAACGGCAACGACGGGACGCCCTACGATCTGCCTGGGTTTTCAGGGGCGTTTTCGTACCACTGGATCTCGCACAGGATTCAGGGCGACGGCGACACGGGCACGACCATCAACGACGCGCAGCAGCGGCACGCGCAGATCGATCGCATGCACGCGCGGCTGTTCAAGTACCTCTGCGACAAGCTCGCGGCGCGCACGGTGCCGGGCGGCCGCACGCTGCTCGACACGGGAATGGCCGTGTGGGTCAACGACCTCGCGACGGGGCCGCCGCACGGGTACGGGGATGTTCCGTGGATCATCGCGGGCTCGGGCAACGGGTACTTGAAGCAGGGCACGTTCGTCGACGCGCGCACCGGCGGACGCACGGTCGCGCACAACACGCTGCTCAACACCTTCGTCAACGCCATGGGCATCACCAGCCCGCGCTTCGGCCACGACTCGCTCGCCGCGGGTGAGCTCGCGTCGATCAAAGGGCCGTAGCGCTCGCTACGGGACGACCGTCACCGCAGCGCCGAGCGTCCTGCGCATGACTGCGAGCCGCTCGTCGCGCAGCGCGGGGGCGACCGAGCGCAGCGCGACGAGGCGCAGCTCGTCGTTGGGCGAACGGTTCTCGTTCCAAAACGCGCGGGCTTCGAGGGTGGTGATGCGGACGTTGTTCGCAACGCGCTCTGCGCCGACGCGCAAGAGCACGACGTCGCGAGTCATCGGGTTGTCGAGCGCCGATCGCAGCGCGGCCTCGTCGAGCGCCCTTCCCACGCGATAGCGATAGCCCTGGTTCGACACCACGTTGCCCAGCGAATACGCGCACACCGCCTCGCCTCGCGGCGACGGGATGCGCTCGACCTCTTGCAAGATGTGCGGCCCCGTACCGACGATCACGTCGGCGCCCCACGCGACGAGCTGCCGCGCGAGCCGTCGCTGCTCGGCCGTGGGCGTGCGCACGAAATCATGGCTCCAATGGATCGAGAGCACGACGACGTCCGCCGTCGCGCGCGCGGCGGTCAGCGACTGCTGCACCTTCGCCGCGTCGTACATGAACACCCGAACGCCCGCGCGATTCGGCGACGAGCCGTTGTTCATCCGCTCGGTCGTCGCCACGAACGCCACGCGAACGCCGTCGCGAACGACCACCACGGGCGCGCGCGCGTCAGCCTCCGTGCGCCCCGCGCCGACCGAGACCATCCCCGCCGCGCGAATCGCGTCGAGCGTGATCGCGAGCCCGTCGCCCGCTTGATCGAACGCGTGGTTGTTGGCCACTGACAGCACGTCGAAGCCCGTCGCGGCGAGGTCCGCGCCGTAGCTCGTCGGCGCGCCCAGCACGGGGGGCGTCGCGTTGGCCGGAGAGCGAAACGCCTCGGTCAACGGCGACTCGAGGTTGACGAAGCCGACGTCCGTCGCGGGCAGCTGCGCGCCGAGCGCCGAGAGAATCCAGCGAAATCCCCCTTCGTTCGCGTGCGTCTGCGCCGCGGCCACGACCCTGCGGTGCACGAGCACGTCGCCCGTCGCGGCGATGGTCACCGCGCGTGACGCAGGCCGCTGCGGCGCGGCGCTCGCGGTGTTGCCCGCGGTCTGCGCGCGCGACGAGCGTCCGACCACGACGGCCGCGACCGACGCGCACACGATCAACGAGAGCCCCCGAAGCGAGCGAGCGCGCGCGGCCACGATCGATCAGCGAGCCTTCGCCTTGCCGACGATGTCGATCATCTTCGGGATCGCCACGGACAAGAGCAAGCCGAGGTTCGCGCGCTTGTTGTCGACCAGCACGCCCTGCAGCAGCTCGCCGTGGTTCATCACGACGATGGTGTGATTTCCGTCGAGGTCGAGCATGTAGTACTTCGCGAGCCGCGGAAACGAAGCGTCTCCGAGCGTGCTGTCGATGTCCTGCGTGATGCGCGTAAACAGCGCCACGGCCACCGGTTGCTGATTGTGCCCCGCGAGCGACAGACCCGACGCGCGATCCCAGATGTCCGTCGCGAGCAGTCCGTCGCGAAGGATGTTCTTGAGCTCCACAACCGCGGTCTCGAGCAGCCTCGTATCCATCTTCGTGCCTCCGAGCCGGATCATCGGTCAGTCGCAGGCGTGTCGTCCACCGTGTTCATCGCCCGTGACGCGCTGCGCTGCGCGCCAGCTGCGTCGGATCGCGCCAACAGCCAATTCGCATACGCGCCAAACGCAGCCCTTGGGTCGGCGAACTCTGGTACGACTCGATGCGTGGTGAAGTCTCCTGACCGCCGCCCCACACCGAGACTGTTTCTCGCGACCGCCCCCGGCATGGATCAGCAAGAGCGCATCAAAGACCTTCGCGCCGAGGTGATCGACCTCGTCCGCACGAAGAACTACGACCGAGCGCTCGAGGTGCTCTTCGTTCTGCGCGCGCTCGTTCCAGACGACCTACAGGTGAGCGCGAGCATCCAACAGATCAAGAGCTTTCTGGTCACGCGACTCGCGCGGCAGCTCGGCGGCCTGGACTCGGTCGCGCCTCCGATCCCAGCGTCGGCCGCGCGCACCCCTGAGGCGCTCGTGGTCGCGCGGCTCGTCGACGGGATCGCGACGATCGACGACCTGTGTCGCGCCTCTCCCTTCGGCCAGCTGCAAACGCTCAAGATCCTGCACGCGCTCTACCGCTCGGCGCTCTCGGCGACGCGCGACTACCACGAGCTCGGCGAAGACCTTCCGCAGCCGACGCCGAGCACGATCGCGATGTCCGCGACCCCCGCGCCCGACGCCGTGGCGCAGCCTGCCGCGACGCCCGCACCCGCGCCCACACGCGCTCCCGCTGAGCCGACAGCGTCCGAGGGGTCGGGCTTTGATTTCAACGCCACTTTTCAACGCGGGCTCAGCGCGTACATCCAACGGCGGTACGATGAGGCGCGAGAGGCGCTCGAGCAGTGCCTCAGGGAGCAGCCGCTCAACCGTCAGGTCGAGACGATGCTTCAGCGCGTGCGCGCCGAGTCCGAGCGCGACAAGTGACCGATTTCTCTAACGCTCAGCGAAGCATCAACCGATAGGCCTGCGCACACCATGAGCTGCTACACACTCACGATCGCCAGCTTGAAGGGGGGGGTCGGCAAGACCACCATCGCGCTCAACACCGCCTTCGCCTTCGCGCGACGCGGCTACCGAACGCTGCTCGTCGACACGGACCCGCAGGGCGCCATCGGCCTGTCGCTCGCCGGATCGCTGCGGGATCGCAGCGGCCTCGCGGCGATCGTGCGCGCCGGGCAGAGTCCGCTCGAGTCCTGTGTGCAGACGAAGGTGAGCACGCTGAGCATCTTGCCCGTGGGCGCGGTGCACGCGCTCGACATCGATGACTTCTGCGAGCGCGTGCAGCGTACGCGCTCACTCGAGACCGTGCGCGACGCCCTCGCGGCGACGCACGACCTGATCATCTTCGACACGCCCGCGGGGCTCGGCGGCGTGACGCGCGCGGCGATCGAAGCGGCCAACGGTCTGCTGGTCCCGGTGCAGTGCGAGCCGCTCTCGCTGCGGGCGATGCCGCACATGCTCGAGCTCGTCTCGGCGCTGCAGCAGCGCGGGAGCCGCTGCGAGCTGCTCGGCGTGCTCGCGAGCATGTCGTCCTTTCGCGACCCGGTGGTGCTCGCGTCGCTCGAAGAGGTCTGGTCGCTCTACGACAGGGTGATCCTCGAGACGTCGATCCCGCGGGACCCTGTGTTCTTGAAGGCGAGCCAGGCGGGCGTGCCCGTGGGGCTCTTGAGCAAGCGGATGCCGCCGGTGGCGGCGGTGTTCGACCGCCTCGTGGGCGAGCTCGAAGCGCGGATGTCGACCAACGAGAGCGAGCAAGGTGATGACGAGCCCATCCGTCTCGTGGACTGATCGCAAGGCCATCGCCTCGCTCGTCGACAAGCTCGCCGACCGAGGAGAGCGCGCGCAGCACGCGCGAAAGTCCGGCGCCGAGCCGTGGCTGAGCGGCCGCATCGAGCCCGCGACCGTGGCCTCGAGCCCCGATTTGAAGCTGCCCGACACGGGGATCATCGATCGGCTCGACGCGCTCATCGCGTGGGTTCCGACCGTGGTTCGGACGCGGGGGCATTTCGTGGCGGACGAGAACGGGCTGACGCTCGCGAGCTTCTCGGTCTCGGACGCGCTCGTGTCCGTGGTCGGGCCGCTTCTCGCGTCGCTCGACGCGATCCGCGCGATCCCAGGGGTGGACGCCTCCGTCGGCTCGCTGCGGGTCAGCGACGACCTGCTTCACTGGGTCGAGGTCAACGTGGGGACGCGCTCGTTTTGCCTGGGCGTGATGACGACCGAGTCCGTCCCGCAAGCGGTGCTCTTGCGACTGCAAGCGGCGCTGCGCGAGACGATGAAGGACTTCTGAGCCCGAGCGGTCAACGGCGCGGGTCCGCGCCAGCGTCGATGGCCTTCGCCGTCGAGGCGTCGCGCAGCCACTCGCGCTCGAGTTCTTCGCGCGCGGTGAACGTCGCCGACGGAATCGCGGCCTTCAACGCCTTCACCCACGCGCCGAGCTCGGCGCGCTCGGGCAGCGTGCGGCCGAAGCGCCCGATGAACACGTCGTCGGCCACGCCGAACTGCGCGTACAGCCCCACCGCGGTGCTCGACCCGAGCAAGGCGAGCTCTTTGATCTCGCCGAACGAGACCTCTCTCGCGCGCGCCGCGCCGAAGATCGAGATCGACTGCGACGCGAGGAGCTTTCGCTTCGTGTCGAGCACCACGCGCACGCCGCGCGCCGTGACGAAGGTCACCGCGCCGAGCGCCGCGAGCATCGCGCTGAAGATCACCGGTCCCCAGCCGCTGCCAGCGCTGAGCTGGCCGCGAAGCGCCGCGAGAAAGCCGAGCGCGCCGAAGACGCCGAGCGAGGCGCCGAGAATCAAACCGAGCTTGCGCGGCGCGAGCTCGAGCTCGAGCGCGCCATCGTCACGTTCGCGAATCATGTCGAAGCCGCGCCAGTGTAGTGCGCGCCGCAAAGAGAAGAAACCCTGCGGATTGTCGAGCGCTCTCGCGACGAGCGAAGGGAGTACAGTGGCGATGATGACGAGCACACGAGAGGCAGCGCGATGAGCGACGAGCGAGACCCGAGCTACTGGCGGTCGCTCGACAACAAGACGCTCGCGAGCATGCTCGAGCGCGGACACGCGATCGATCCGGCGGCGCTGCGCGACAGCGTGTACAAGGGCATCTCGCTCGGGCTTCCGCGGGTGATCGAAGCGCTCTCGTGGGTGGTCTTCGCCAAGACGTTCGAGCACGTCCCTGTCACCAACTCGCTGCGCGGATGGAACGTGCGCTGCGAGCAAACCCCTCTCGACGCCCCCGTGCGCTACCGCACGCGCAAGGACGGCTCGATCGAGACGTTCGGTCCGTACATCGTGCGAGAGATCCGCGACACCGACGCGAGGCCGAGGCCTTATCGCGAAGGGCTGATGATCGATTACTCGCTCGACGGACGGGCGCGCGGCTCGATGGCGCGCACCCGAGACCCCATCGTCGCCGTGCGCGAAGGGTCCGTAGAAGTCCTGATGGGATGGTCGTGGATCAGCGTCGGTCGCGGCGGAGTGTCGACACCGTCGTACTTCGCGCTCTTGCGCGAGCGCCCCTTGGATCACCGAGCGTTCGAACATTCTTGATTGTGAGCACACCAATACGCTCACACGCGTGACGAAGATCACGCTACGATTCCAGGCACTCGATGAGTGCCAGCGATCGATCGAGCAGTCCCGGCGGAGAAGGGGTGAGTCGCTCATCGCCGAGCTCTGTGTCGCGCACGGGACCGGACGCGGGCAGCTCGAGGAGCTCGCGCAGAGACGTGCTCGGGCTCACGTTCGGCCGCTACGAAGGGCTCATTCGCCTCGCCGCAGGAGGGATGGGTCAGGTGCTCGTCGCGCGCGTTCAGTCCGAGCGCGGCGTGCGAAGGCTCGTCGCGCTGAAGACCATCCTCGCGCACCTGTGCGACAACGAGCTCTTTCTCAAGATGTTCGTGCGAGAGGCCGAAATCGCCTCGCGACTGCATCACCCGAACGTGATCCCCGTGCTCGAGCTTGGACGCTCGGACGACGAGCACTTCTTGGTGATGGAGTACTTTCCCTCCGTCCCGCTCAACGTCGTGCTGCGCGAGTCGCTCAAGGCCGCGAAGCCCATGCCCTCGGACGTCGCCGCGGCCATCGTCGCCGACGCTGCCGGAGGCCTGCACGCGGCGCACGAGCTCACCGATGACGACGGCAACCTCTTGCACCTCGTGCATCGCGACGCCACGCCGTCCAACCTCCTGATCGGCGCCGACGGCAGCGTGAAGGTCACGGATTTTGGCGTCGCGAAGGCCACCGGCGCCAACTTCGAGAACATGACGGTCAGCGGCGATCTGCGCGGCAAGATCGGCTACCTCTCGCCCGAGCAGGTCACCGGCGAGGTCATCGATCGCCGCTCGGACGTGTTTACGCTCGGGATCGTGCTGTGGGAGTGCCTCTCGGGCCGCCGGCTCTTCGGCCGCAAAGACAGCGAGGTCGCCGCGATCCGCGCGCTCATGGACGAGCCGATCCCCGACGTGCGCGACGCGGCGCCCGAGTGCCCCGAGTCGCTCGCTCGCATCGTGACCCGCGCGCTCGAGCGCGACCGCAACCGCCGCTATCAAAGCGCCGCAGAGCTGAGGCAAGCGCTCACGACACAGCTGCTCGCGGACACCGACAAGACGCGCTCTGCGTTTGCGAAGAGCACCATCGGAGAGATCCTCGCCGAGCGGCAGCGCACCATCGCCGCCGCGGTGGCCGAGCTCGACTCGCCCAACTCCGCCGCGCGGCGGTTCATCGCCGCGCAAGAGCCCGCGAGCGAGCCGATCACCCGCGGATCGCTGGACTCGAACGTGGCGGGGACCGCGAGGACCGTTCCGCCGCCGCCCGCGCGGAGCAACAAACCCGTGGTCGCAGCGGCGATGGTCGGCGTGCTCGCGTTCGCTGCGGCCGCCGTGATCGCCGTGCGATCGAGCGGCGGGGCGCACAGCAACGCAGCCCGCTCCACGACTCAGGCTGCGATGCAACAGGCCGCGGGCGCCGCTGCGCAGGTCGCGCCTCGGGTCGACACGCCGCCAGCGGTTGCGGCCCGCGACGAGGCAGCAGACGCCGCGGTCGCTGCGGTGACCGACGACGCAGCCGCGCCGATCGCCGCGGCCGAAGCGCCTGTCGTCAACGCGACCCCCGACGCGGGCCCCGCGCGGCGCGTCCGAGGCCGAGCGACGCCCACCGAGCGCGGCGGCTCCAACAGCGCCGCGCCCACCAACAACAGCACGCAAACGACGCAACCCGAGCGAATCGAGATGTGAGTCGGGCGCACACGCAATGGCGATGAAATCCACTCGCAACGCTGCTCCGGTCGTCTCGCTCTCGCTGCTCTCGACGCTCTTCGCGCTCGCGCGCCCTGCGACGGGGCAGCCGCTCCCGCACTGGCATGAAGCGCGCGCGAACACCGCGAGGACGGGCGTGACGAACCTCCCCTTCGCGATGAGCGACCCGCGCCTCGCGTGGCGCATCAGCCGCTTCAACCCCACGGTGTCGAACGACTCGCTCGGGCCGACGATCACCGAGGTCGACCTCGACGGCTCGGGCGAGGCAGAGATCATCGCGGTCACCGATCGATCGCTCGCGGCGTGGGACGGCGCGACGGGACGACGGCTGTGGCCGCGTGATCCGGGCGAGTATTTTCCGCTCGTCCACATCGTCGGCGTGGCGGATTTCGACGGCAACGGACGCAACGACATCGCCGTCATCGGCAGAGACAACACCGTGGCCATCTACGACGCGAGCGGCGCGCGACGGTGGTCGTTGGTCAGCAGCCGCGTGACGACGGGCTTCGCGGGGACCGTGCGCGTCGTCGACTACTCGGGCACAGGAACGAGGCCGCAGCTGCTCGTCGTGCGCACGGACGCGACGGACACGCTGCGGGCGAGCCTGTACGCGTTCGACGCGGGATTTTCTGCGAGAGAAGTGAGATCGGCGTCGATCGCGGGCGACGCGCAGGCGAGCTCGTTTCGCGCTGCCGTCGGCGACTTCAACGGCGACGCGCTGCAAGACCTCTTGATCCTCCGGACGCCTGGCACCGCGGGCACGCTCACCGCAGCGCTCATCGAAGGCAACGGCATCGCCGACGGCCCGACGTGGCAGTGGAACACGCGGTCGCTCACCCCCGCGATGGGCGCGTGCGTCCCGCCCGTCAACGCTTCGTTTCGCACGCAGGTGTTCGCGAGCGGAGACCGCGACGTGGTCGCGTTCAAGCAGAGCTCCGCCAACGCCGACGGCACCGCGTGCGTCGGCGTCGTCGGCGCGGACCCCGCCGGCGCTCAGCTCCAGTGGAGCGCGCTCGTCCCTGGGCCCGACACAACGACGGTCCCCTTCGTCGGCAACCTGGTCAACGGCGGCAGCGCAGAGATCGTCGTCGCGTACGCACAGACGGTCCCGGTCGGCGCGGGGACCGAAGTGCAGAACACCGTCCGCGTCTTCGACGGCGCGACGGGCGCCACGGTCGCCACCTTCGGCACCAACCCCACGTTCACCACTGGCTACCTGTACCTCGGGCTCGCGAAGCTCAACGGAGCGTCCGGCGTCGAGAGCCTGATGACGAGCGGCACATCGAGCGCTCGCTACGTCTTTCGACACGACGGCGCGATGTTTCAGCGCAGCGCGGCGCTGAACAACCTGCTGATCGACCGCTCGCCCCGACTGCTGATCGGACCGGAGAAATACGGCATTTCGAGCGCCGGTCGCAACGAGGCTATCGTCGTCGACACGCCCGCGGGCAGCGCCGTCTACGGCCGATCGAGCGGAGGGTTGCCGCGACTGTTCACCATCTCGCGCGACGAGACCATCATGGGACCGACGCTGCCGGGCGTGTTCGTCGCGCCGCGCCCCGGCAACCGCGGCGCGTTGCTCGCCGTCTCGACGGGATCACAGTCGCAGTGGGCGATGCGCCGCCTCGACGCCGCTGCGCGCGCAGAGGGAGCGGACGCGCGCGACGAAGCGCTCGGCCCGCCGCTGTTCTTTCGCACTCCTCCCTCGTACACGAGCACGACCGCCCTGCGCGCTGAGCTGCGCGCGATGCCGACGGGGCTCTCGCGCGGATCGACGATCCTCGCGCCCACGCGGCCGGCGTGGTTCGACGTGGGCGAGGCCAACCCGTTCGAGCTCGTCCCTGCGTTTATCCCGAGCCCGCTCGGCTGCAACGAGTCCATCTCGGGCTCGAACAACGCCCTCACCACGAGCGCCGAGTTCTTCTACACCTCGACGACCGCGCCCAACACCAGCGGAAACCGCCACTTCTTCGACCGCACGATGAGCCGCTGCCAGCTCAACAACATCGACGCGGTGGACTTCTTCACCGCGGCGACGACGGGCCTGTCGTTCACCAACGATTTCATCCGCCTCGGCCTCGCGGGGCCGCCCACATCGGCCGTGCTCGCCTTCGCGCAGCGCGACAACGGGACGAACCGCGAGCTGTTCGCGGGCCTGTGGCCGGTGACGCCCGCGCAGCTCGCCATGGTCTCTTGGCGCATCGCGGCCAACGTGACGAGCAGCGTCCCGGCGACGGGCTCGCTCGGCGAGCGCGCGTTCGCGATGGTGATCACCACCGTCGGAAGCAGCTCGACCCCGCCGCACACGGCCAATTTCTTTCTCGGCGAGACGCCCATGCGGCTGGTCAGCGTGCCCATCCCCGACACCGCCCAAGTGCGCTTCGCGCCGCTCAGCCCCATGATCGTGGCGGGGTCTGCGGGCAGCGCGCTGATCGTCAACAGCAACCCCGGACACACGAGCGGCGCGTACACGCGACCGTCGATCGTGCGCGCCGAAATGGTGGCCGACAGCGTGGCGCTCTCGCTCGCCGGATGGACGCCGCCGAGCGCGCTCATGGACGGACAATCCGCGGTGGTGGTCCGCTGCGGAGCCAACTATCGACTGGTGTTTCGCTCGCGGTTGACGGCGCTGACCTCCGACGACTCGCGCTTCGAAGCGTGGGAGTTCGCGCCGACGATCACCGCGCCGGCCACCGCGGACTACAACGTCGAGCAGGGGATGACCCGCGCGTGGACCGCGTGCCTCGACCGCGCGGGCGGCTCGCTCGACTGCGCGATGCCGGGGCCCGCCGAGCGCTACGGTCGCGCGTCGTGGACCAACCTCTCGGCCGCGCAAAACGGGGCCAACCCCGTGGTGTTCGCGGCGAACTCCGCGGGCGAGATCGCCGCGCTTGAAAACGTGTGCTCACCCACCCCCGCGCTGCGCTGGACCTACCGTGGCGCGCGGGCGATCTCGTCGCTGAGCGTGTTCGACGCGGACGGCGACGGGCAAGCAGAGGTCACCGCGCTCGCGAGCGACGGGGCGCACCACGGGCTCGACCAGGCCGAGTGCGACCGGGCCGAGGACCCGCGCTGCCCGGCGACTCGACCGGTGTGCGACGTGGCGCAAAAGAGCTGCGTCGAGTGCACGAGCGACGAGGCGTGCGTGGCCCGGGGCCTCGGCCGGTGTGACCTCGAGCGGCGCGCGTGCGTTCCGTGCGCGACGGCCGGCGCGCGCTGCGACGGCACCGGCGGAACGTGCGCGTCCGTCACCCGCGCCGGCAACAGCTCGCTCGTCTGCTCGTGTGGCGGACCGATGGACTGCAACCTCGGCTTCGCGTGCCTGATCGCGGGCGACGCAGGCGCGCGCGGGGTGTGCGCGATCGGGTGCGACCCCGCCGCGCCTCGATGTCCGCTGGGGCAGTACTGCGAGCGCGCGGCGACGGGAGCGCTCGGCCGCTGCGTGGGCCCGTGCTCGTCCGATCAAGAGTGCGCGGCGAGCGCGCCGAGCCGTCCGGTGTGCGCACCCGCGAGCGACGCCGGCGCGCGCGCGTGCGTCGAGTGCACCGAGAGCGCGCAGTGCGCGGCGCGCGGCGCGGGAGCGCCCGTGTGCCTCGGCCAGCGCTGCGTCGAGTGCGCGCCGGGCGCGTTGAATTCGTGTGCGTCAAATCCCCGCGGCGCCCGGTGCTTGCCTGCCGCGCGCTGCGGCTGCGACAACGACGTCGACTGCAACGGCGGGCGATGCGACCGCGGGACGCGAACGTGCTCGGGCGGCGACGGCGGTCCGAGCGGATGGACCGACACCACGTGCGCGTGCGACGCGCGGGCGCCGGCTAGGCACAGGGCGGGCGCTGCGCTGGCAGCGCTGTGCGCGCTGGCGGCGATGACGTTGTCGCGTCGGAGAAGAGCGCCGGTCACGAGGCGAACGCGCGGAGCGCTCGCGGCGACCGTGGCGAGCGCGCTGCTCGCGGCGGGCCCTGCGGCGGCGCAGTCATCGAGCCCAGCGCGGCGCGCGGTGCAGTGCGGCGAGGACGCTTCGGCGGAGGTGTTCGCCGAGGCGCGCGAGCAGTTCGACGCCGGGCAGACCGCCCTGCTCGCCAACGACGCGGCGGGCGCTGAGCGGGCGCTGCGCGCGGCGCTGGCGCTCTTCGACAGCCCCAACACACACTTGCTGCTCGGACGCGCGCTGGCGGCGCAGCAGCGATTCGAGGACGCGTACGACGAGTTCGAGACGACCGTGCTGCTGGCGACGCGGTGCTCGATTCGCGACACGACCGAACGAGGCCGCGCGCGGTACACGCGGTCGATCGAGCAGGGCGCCGCTGAGCGCGCGCAGCTGGCGCCGCGGGTGGCGCTGCTCTCGGTGCACGTCGAGAGCGGAGCGCCGTCGGGCGCGATGATCACCGTGGGCGATCGGCCGTCGATCACGCTGGCCAACGAGCGCACGCTCGCGGCGGCGAGCGGGCAGAGCGCGGTGGTCGTGACGGCGCCCGGCTACCGCGACTGGCGCGGAACAGTCACCCTCGAGCGCGGCCGCGTCGCCGCGATCGAAGTGACGCTCGAGCGCATCGTCGAGGGACCGCGGGTGATCGAGCGTCGGGTCGAGACGCAGCTGGTGCGCGTCACGAGGGTCTCGCCGCTCTTCAGGGTGGGGCTCGTGACAGCGGGCGCGGGGCTCGCCGCGGCGGCCACGGGCGCGACGTTGTTTCTGCTCGGGCGCGACCGGTTCGCGACGCTCGAGTCGGCGTGCACAGCGGTCGAGTGCCCGAGGGACAGCGCCTTCGTCGCGGCGGTGGATCGAGGGCAGCGCATGGAGTTCGCAGGGCAAATCACGATGTACGCGGGCATCGGCGTGATGGCAGCGGGCGCGATCGTCACGCTCGCGACCCTCCCGCGCACCGAGTGGGTCCCTGCCCCGCGCGCGGCGCGCTCGGTGCGGGTGTTGGCCACGGGTCGCGAGCTGATCGTCGGAGGGACGTTTTGATGCGCAAGTTCGCGCTCTGCGCGCTGGCGCTGCTCTCGTGCGCGTCGCCTTGGGACTCGCTGCGCGACCGCTCGCGGCAGTGCACTGCCACGCGTCGCGACTGTGACAACGACGAGGCCAACGGCTGCGAGGTGGACCTCGCGACGGACCGGCAGCACTGCGGCGAATGCTCGACGGTGGCGCGCGTCGCGTGCACCGGCGGGCGGTCGTTGTCGCTGCGCTCGATCGCGGGCGCGGGCGCGACGCAGTGCGCTTCGCTGCGAGGAGACTCGACGCACTCGATCCGCTGCTGGGGCGCCAACGACCGGCAGCAGGTGAGCGCGCGCGCGGCTGCGACCGTGGCGACGCCGCTCGATCCCGCGCCGCAAGACGCCTCCGAAGTGCACGCGATCGGCGTGGGCGACGGGTTCGGGTGCGCGATCCGCGGGGATGTCCGCGAGCTCTCGTGCTGGGGACGCGCGGTCTCGCCGCCCTCGCTCGCGCCGACCGAGCGGCTGCTGTCGCTGCGCTCGCTGGCGGTGGGCGCGAGGCACGCGTGCGTCGCGGTTCCTCGGCCGGCGACGGACGAGAGCGTGGTTCGGTGCTTCGGCGACAACGATCGGGGCCAGCTCGGCGGAGCCACAAGCGCGCCGAGCAATATCGCGTCGGTCGCGACCGCGGACGGGCAGATCTTCGCGATGCGCGCGCTGCGCGGGCTCGCCGCAGGGACCTCGCACGCGTGCGCGTTCGACGATCGCAGCGTGTGGTGCTGGGGCGCGGACGACCGCGGGCAGCTCGGACGCGCGCGGCTGCCGGGCAGCGCCGCCACCGCTGCGGCGCCCGTGCAGTTCGCAGCGACGAACATCAGGGTGATCGACGTCGCGGCGGCCGGCGAGAGCGCGTGCGCGATCGTCAGCGATGGCCCCAGCGGTGAAGACGCAGGCGTCGATGGCGGCGACGCGAGCAGCGACGCGCGCGCCGGCGACGCGCAGTGCGCGCCGAGCGCCCGAGGCTCGCTGCGCGCGAGCGTCCTGTGCTGGGGCGCGTTGTCCGCGCCCTCCGAGTGTGGAGCGAACATCCGACCCGTCGTGCGCGCAGCAGGCGCGCCGCTCGAAGACGCCGCGCGCGTGTTCGTCGGCGGCTCGCACGCGTGCGCGATCACGACCGCCGGCGAAGTGCTCTGCTGGGGGCGCGGGTCGCAGGCGCGCTTCGCCGAAGCAAGCCCCGCCGCCGAGCCGCTCGTGGCCGTGGCGATCGCGTCCCTTCGCGGCGCGACGGAGCTCTCGATCACGGGCGCAGGCAACACGCTGCCCGCCGCCGAGCGCGCAGCCGAGCGCGAGAGCTTTTGCGCGCTGATGGGCGCAGGCTCGATGGCCACCGTGAAGTGCTGGGGCCCCAACGACTTCGCTCAGCTCGGCGACGCGAGTCGAGGGGTCGAACTGCTGTCGAGCCCTGCAGAAGTGCGCTGGTAGAATCCCAGGCAATTTGCTGACAGAGCTCGATTCGAGGAAGGGAGGCGCGGATGGGATTCGAACCCACGTATGGAGGTTTTGCAAACCTCTGCCTGACCACTTGGCTACCGCGCCAGGCTCACGCTCGGCATCACCGAGGGGACGCGACTGATAGCAACGTGCATCGCGTCGGTCAACGGTCAGTCATCGGCGCTCGGCTCTTCGTCTTGCACTTTGTCGTCCCGCCGAGCCTGGGCCCAGGTGCCCATCTTCATGCCAAACGAGACAAACGCCGTGAGAATCACCACTTCGACGACGAACTGAACGAGCCGAACGCCCGGCGGCGGCCCCGGCCACTGCGGGCCGCGCTCGAGCGAGGTTCGCACCCACGGGGCGAGGCGCTCGACGACGGTGAGCGCCGAGAGGGTGAGCGCGGTGACGCCGAGGGCCATGGTTCGGATCGCGGGCTCGTCGTCGTGAGAGACGCCTCGGCGATTGGCGACGCGGCCGCCGACGTACCCGCTGAAGAGCTTGCTGGCGAGCACGACGAAGACCAGCGCTTCGCGCGCGCCGACGTGGCGAATCGCTGGGCGCGCGAGCTGAGCGCCGACCGAGAACGCCAGGTCGAGCGCCAGCGCCGCAGCGCCCCCGCGCAGCACCGCGTCGATGGGAGCGAGCGGCGGTTCGCCGTGCTCGTCGTCGAGTCGATCGTCGTCCGGTCCGCGGTCCATTCGTAGATTGCTATACCGCGGGCATCGCCCTCGCGCGAGGGGTCTCACCGCGCGCGCTCGGCGCAGCAGCGAAAGCCGATCTGGTAGTAGCTGAACCGCGGGCCGTGCGCGCGCGTGACTGCGCGACAACGGTTGCGAACGTGGCCCCAGAAGCCGCCCATGAGCGCCGAAGGCTGCCCGTACGAGCGGGTCGAGCGCACCCATTCGTCGACGTTTCCGGTGAGGTCGTGGACGCCGAAGACCGAGCGACACGAGGGGCGCGCGCCCGAAGGGCTCGCCATGTAGACGCGCTCGACCTCGGCGTTGCGCAGGGCGTGATTCGACGAGTGCAACAAGGCGCGGTTGGGCGCGCGCGCAAACAAGTCCACCGTGCACGCGTCAGCAGAGCGCTCGCGGCCGTACGGGTACGGCAACAGCGCTTCGCCCGAGCACGCGAAGGCCCACTCGTCTTCGGTGCACAAGCGTCGGCCGCGCGCGGCGCAGAGCGCTTCGGCGGCCTCGTACGAGACCATGACCGAGGGCAGCGCGCCCCGTTGGTTGGGCCACTCGTAGCGGTCCATGCAGACGTCCACCGAGAGACGACGGCCCGTGCAGCGCGAGTCCGGCGCGAAGCGCAGGCACTGACCGCGGCCGTTGGCGGCCCACTCGAGGCACTGCTCGCTGACCTCGTCGCAGTGCGTTCCGCGCACCGCGATGGTGTCGTCGGGGCAACCGGTGGGAGCCTGCACGTCGGCGGCGGTCGCCGTCGGAGACGGCACGAGCGAAGCGTCGGCGAGCGAAGCGTCCCAGCGGTCTCCGACGGTGGCCCGCGGCGCGCGTTCGATCGACTGCGACGCAGCCCAACGCGAGTTGCCCAGCGCGAGCGCGCACGCCGCCGCAGCGAGCGAGACACAGGTCGAGAGCTTCATCCCGCCGCTTCGAAACGACACGATCGCGCAGTCTCTTCCTACTCATCGCGTCGCGCTGTCACGCTTTCGACAGAAGGGACATAGTCTGTCACGCGATCGAGCCCGTGTTTCGTCGCTCCGAAGCACGGACACAGTATGTCCACTGCCGTTGTTCATCGGGTGATTTGCAGCGCGGATGAGGGTTATGGTCGTCGACGTGATGGCCGCAACCAAGACCGCCCCCGTGACGCGACGAGCCCGCACTGTTGCCGTGACCGAAGAGCGCTTCGAGGCGCAGGGCCGCGCGTGGCTGTGGCGCGAAGGCGCCTCGCTCGTGGCCGATCGGTTTCGCTCGCTCAGCGAAGACGCGCGCGACGAAGTGCGAGCGCTGTTCTTGCGAAAGCTCGTTCCCAACGCAGAGAAGCGCGGGATCGCGGGCGAGGCCCTCGCGGCGGCGACGCCGAGCGGCGTGGCGGCGGCGGACGTGCGCTGGATGCGATGGTTTCGCGAGGGCGAAGACCCCGCGCCGCTCTGGGCGCTCTTCGTTCAGTCCCGCGTGCTCTCGACCTCCGACGCCGACAACGACACGTGGAACCTCGTCGCCTGGGGCGACGGCCCCGCCCTCGCCTGGGCCTCGCGGGCGCCGGTCGCGCAAGAGTGCCTCCGCGCGGCGCTGCGCTCTCCGCCGCCGTGGCTCTTCAACGGCGTGGGCTCCCGGGATGCTGCGTTTGCAGTGCGCATCGAGCGCGCGACCGAGGCCCCCCGCACGCGACGCTCGCCCTCAGCGCGACGCGACGCGACCACGCGAGAGCCCGCCACCGACGAGTCCGACACCTCCCAGGCCGAGCAGGGCGCGGCCGCCGAGCGCCCTTCGGCCCGCGCGATCCTCGCGGCGTGGCGTCGCACGCACCCGGCCCGCTCGGCCTGAGCCTCCCCATCGGTCACCGCCGTGTGCCACCCACACGGGCGCACGCAGCACTGCGAAGCAGCAACCGGCGCACGGTCCGTGGTAGCGTGGCGCTCTCTTTTCGATGACCAACCTGCGCGCCTCGTGGAGGCCATCCGGAGCCGGAACGGACGGCACCGTCATGGTCACCCACCGATACGACCCGGTCGCCGAAATCGGCGTCGGTGGTATGGGCGCCGTTGTTCTGGCTCGCGCGTTCAGCGGCCCGAGCGCGGGCGAGCACGTCGCCATGAAGCGACTGCTGCCGCACCTCGCGCAAGAGCCCGAGGTGCTCAAGGCGTTTCTCGACGAGGTCTACGTGATCTCGGCGCTGCACCACCCGCACATCGTCGAGTCGCTCGACTGGGGCGAGGACTCCAACGGGCGGTTTCTCGTGATGCAGTTCGTGCCCGGCGACTCGCTGCGCGCCCTCGTGCACGCGCGCGAAGCCGCACAATCACCGCTGCCGATTGATTTCATCGCCGAGGTCGTCGCGTGCGCCGCGCTCGGCCTGCACGCAGCGCACACGGTCGAGGCCGAAGGGCGCAGGCTCGGGATCGTTCACCAGGACGTCTCGCCGGCCAACGTGCTCGTCGGCTACGACGGCGCCGTCAAGGTCATCGACTTCGGCGTGGCGCGCATCCTCTCGCGCGACGAAGACTCCAACGCACAGACCATCCGCGGAAAGTTCGGCTATATGTCCCCCGAACAAATCCGCGGAATGCCCCTCGATCACCGCTCGGACCTCTTCTCGCTCGGCGTCGTTCTCTGGGAGGCGCTCACCCTCTGCAGGCTCTATCAAGCGCGGGACGAGTTCGAGGTCGCGCGCATGGTCATCAACGAAGACCCCGTGAGCCCGAGCGAGCTACGCGGAGACATCCCCCCAGAGCTCGAGCGGATCGTTCAGCGCTGCCTGTCGAAGAGCACCGAGCTCAGGTACGCCGACGGGCGCGAGCTCGCGCGGGACCTCGAGCCGTTTCGCCCTGAATTTTCGCAGCGCGCCGAGCGCGTCGCCTCGATCACCCGCGCCTCGATGCCCGAGCGCTTTCAGTGGATCGAGTCCGTCACCCAGCGCAAGGTCAAGCTCGTCGGCCGCACGACCGAGCCCGGCGACGCTCCGCAGCGCGTGCGCCGCGTGACCTCGAGCAACAAGCTCCCCGCGGCCAACGCGGACGGATCTGTCCCCGCCTTTGCGACGGCCAACGAACAAGCGCCCGCGCCGCACTCGATCGCCGCGCAGCCCGCGCCGCACTTGATCGCCGCGCCGATCGCGCAGCCGCAGTCGTACCCCGCGCAGCCCGCGCAGCCGAGCAGCGCTGTCGCGCCGCAGCCCAGCAGCGCCGTCGCGACGCAGGGACCGAAGCCCCACGCGCCGCGATTGCCGCCCACGAAATCAAGTTCGTCCGTCGCGCTCCGCGTGGTCGCGCTGGTGCTCGTCGCGCTGATCGCGCTCGCGATCGGCCTCGCGCTCGGCAGCCGCTGAGCGCAGACGCTCACTTCGAGCGCGTCGCGCGCAGCGAAGCGAGGTCGATGTTGTGCTTCTTGTAGAGCTCGCGCAGGTAGCGTCGGTGCACACCCGAGCGCCGCGCGGCCTCCGAGAGGTTGTAGCTGCTCTCGGAGAAGAGCTTGAGCAGGTACTCGCGCTCGAACGCGTCCACCGCGAGCTGTTTTGCGTCTTGAAACGGCAGCTCGGTCGACGCCAGCGCCGCCACGGAGAGCCCCCCTGGAGGGATCGTCGCGGGGGCCGCTTGCATCCCGGTGGCGGTAGGCTCGGGGCTCTCTTCTTCGAGGTCGTCGAACTCGTCTTCGTCGTAGTCGAGCTGCGAGACGAGCACGCCCGGACCGCCGGCCAACATCACCGCGCGCTCGACGGTGTTGCGCAGCTCGCGCACGTTGCCGGGCCACTCGCGGCCCTCGAGCTGAACGATCACCTGCGGGGCGAGCGACGCTCCCAGCGCCGCGGCGAAGTGCCTGGCCAGCACCGCGATGTCCTCGGGTCGCGAGCGCAGCGGCGGCGTCTTGACGCGCGTGACGGCGAGGCGAAAGAGCAGGTCTTTGCGAAAGCGCCCCGCTTCGACCTCGGTCTCGAGCGCGCGGTTGGTGGCCGCGATGATGCGCACGTCGACGGGCACGTAGCTCTCGCCGCCGACGGGGCGCACTTGCCGCGCTTCGAGCGCGCGCAGCAGCGCGGGTTGAAGGTCGAGCGGCAGCTCGCCGATTTCGTCGAGAAAGAGCGTCCCGCCGTGGGCGCGGCGAAAGGCGCCCTCGCTCGAGCCGGTCGCGCCGGTGTACGCGCCCTTGGTGTGACCGAACAGCTCGCTCGCGATGAGCGTGGGCGAGACCGCGGCGCAGTCGAAAACAACCAGCGGCTTGGCGGCGCGCGGCGAGCGCTGGTGGATCGCGCGGGCGACCACTTCTTTGCCCGTACCCGTCTCGCCTTCGATCAGCACGGTCAGCGACGTGGGCGCCACGCGCTGCACGGCCGAGCGCAGCTTCTGGATCGCCGACGAAGCCCCGACGAACTCGTCGAGCTCGGCCTTCTCGCGGCTCTCGTCGCTGACGCGCACGCGGACCGAGATGTTCTTGCCGAGCACGAGCGTCGCTTCGTTTTGGATCGGCAGCTCTCGGATCCGCGCGCCTTGAAAATGTGTGCCGTTTTTCGTGTCCAGGTCAGCGACCTCGACGCCGTGCGGAAACACACGGATCTCGAGGTGACACCGCGACACGAACGGGTCGTCGATGACGATCTCGTTGCTGGCGTCGCGCCCGATCCTCACCACTCCCTCGCGCACTTTGAGCACCGGCGGGGTCCCCGGTGACTGCACCTCCACGGTTCGCGTGGGAGGGCCCTTCAGCTTGAGCGCGAGAGCCGTGACGGTCTTTCCGTCGTCCGTCATGACCCCGGCACGGTACCAGAATTTGCGCGAGGTCCAGCGCGTTACGTCACGAGCCCATGGGGCGCGCGGCGCGCTCGCACCACTGACGCACCGCGGGGCTCGCCCTCGAGCACGCTTCGCTGGCGCGCAGCTGCAATCGAGCGCGCGCGTCGTCGAGCGAGGGCGCCTCTGCGCCCGTCGAGCGCAGCGCGCCGCGATCTCCAGAGCCCGTCTGCGCGCGCTCGGACAGCGCTCGAACGCTCGAGGCTCCCGCTACATCGACCGCGAGATCCACAGAGCTCTGGACGGTGTCCGCGCGCGTCGTCTCGTGCGCGCCGCGCGCTCCGTCCACGCGCGCGATCGCGACGATCACGGCGATGGCCTCGGCCTCCGACGCCCCTTCGAGCCCCTCGCGCGCGAACGCCCGAAGCGCGTCGAGCTGCACACGCGACCGCACCTCGCTCGCGTCCCGCGCCGCGGCCGCTTCGATGGCGTCGAGGTCTGCGGAGCCCGCTTCGCTCGCGCGCACGCGCTGCAAGCTCGCGGCGCGCGCTGCGCTGTTGGCCACGGCGGCCTCGCGCGCGGCAGCGACGCCCAGGTCGAACCATCGCGCGACGCCGACGCGCTGACTCGCGGTCATCCGCTCGCCGCGGGCGCGGCGCACGATCACCTCGCCGAGCTGATCGATCACCGAGTGCTCCGCGCGCGCGAGCCCTTCGGCCGTCGTGCCCGCAGCGCGCGCGATCTCTTCGCAGCGCTCGGCCGGCACCGACGGAGCGCGCAGGACGCACGAGATCGCGTCGACCGCGACGAGCTCAGCCGTCACGACCGCAGCGCCCGACGCGCCGCCGCTCGACGCAGCGACGACCCCGGGCTCGCCGCCCATGCGCGAAGCGCCCTCTGCGCAACCAACGCTCGCCGCCACCGCAGCGAGCGCCATCCCCAACGACCATCGATGAAACGTCATGGCAATCACTCGGGGGCATCCCATGTAGGACACCGTGGTTGAGAGTGTGGGATAGCGATCGTGTGTTGTCCAGGTTTAGCTCACTGAATTTGCTTGCTTCCTCGCCTGACAGGACCTTGCACGGCCGGCGGTCGTCGCCGTGGTGCTCGCGTCGAAGAGAGCGACGCGCGCAGCGCGCTTCGCTGTGACAGTCGTGTCTCTGTCGTGGGTTTCTGTTGCCCAATTGGGTGCGCGGCGCGCGCGTTCGGTGTACACCGCCGCCGTTCGAGCGGGTGCAGGTGTGGACCCGCGAAGCCTACGAGTGACTGCGAGAGGACCCATGAAGACCCAACTGCTTTCCGTGGCGTGTGCGATGTTGAGTGTGACCGCGATCGGCTGCCGCGAGCCGGCGCCGCTCGAGGACGTCCCGTCGGGCAACGACGCGACCGTGGTCGACCGCCCGTCGACGCTGCCCGACTCGATGACGTCGCAGCCCGACGGGATGACCTCGACGCCCGACGCAGGCATGGACGGCGGCGCTGCGGCGCAGACGGTCACCCTCGCGATGCTTCAGGACATCACCAACGCGATGCACCCGATGCGCAACGCGCGCGTCACGCTCGAGCAGCCCGACCTCGTCGCGCTCACGCCCCGCGTGCTGATCGGCTCGACCACGGGCAGCACCTGCCGCTTCGCCGTGTGGGTCGGCACCAGCACGGGCGGAGATTTCAACGGCATTCAAGTGCAAGAGGTCGTCGACCGCGGCGCTGCGGCGAACTGCTTCGACATGAGCCTCGTGCGCAAGATCCCCCTCGATATCGCGCCCGGCGCGCGCATCACGTCCGTCGCTAACGCCAACTTCGGCGACTTCTGCGCGGGCCCGTCCGGCGGCAACCCGGCGATGTGCCGCAACTACGAGCAGTCGCAGCTCTTCCTCGGCGCGATGAACTCGGCGATCAACGTGATGGGCATGGGCACGGTCCCGACGCCCTCGGACGTGGCGGTCCCCGCCGTCGGCCAGACGGGCCCTGGGATGCTCGGCATGCGCACGCTCGCGCTCGAAGGCACGCTCGTCCGCGTCCGCAACGTCCGCGTCACCGCGACCATGAACAGCAACGACGGCGGCACGGCGTTTACGACGGTCACCGTGGCGGACCCGGCCACGCCGGGCAGCACGCTCGAAGTGCAGATCTCGAACATCACCAACGCCAACTGCGTTCGTACGCACTTCAACACCATCAACGGGATGATGTCCCCCGGCATCACCGGCATCCTCGTCCCGGACTTCGGCGTGTGGAAGCTGCGCCTGCGCGCGGTCAGCGACGTCGAGGGCCTCAACTGCATGACCACGATGACCGACGGCGGCACGGGCACCGACGCCGCTGCGGACGCCGCGAACAACGGCTAATCAACGGCTCATTCGCGCGGGGACACGGCGCGCGGGGGAGCGCCAATTTTCAACAAACTCGCGTTGGTGCTGCGAAATCCGCTAACCGCGCGAAGGTGAAGCGAACGAGCGCACATCCCCTCGCGACCGCGGCCCTCGTCGCGCTGCCCGCCCTCTCGGCTCTGACCGCGGGGTGCGCGGGGCAGAGCTCCATTGATATCTTGCGCGTGACCGACCTCGGTCCGCGGCAGGTGGAGATCGGCGATCGGCTCGAGGTGACGGGGCAGCATTTTCCGCAGGGGTCCGAGCTCAAGCGCGTGCGGCTCACGCTGCGCGCGACGCTCGCTCGCTCGGGGATGCCCGCGTGCACGTCGCCCGTGGAGGTCTCGATCACGGACCCGCCCGACGGCGCGAGCGAGTTCGACCCCATCACACACCAGATGCGCGACGCGACCTTCGCGCGCTCGGCGCAGCGGACGCTTCGCTTGGACGGGCCCGATCGGCTGGCGTTTGTGCTCACCGAAGAGCTCTACCGAGACCTGACGCGCTGCCCCGGCGAGCGATCGAGCGAGCCTGTCGACCACGCGACGCTCTCCTTCGGCAACGCGCACGCGCGCTACGCCCGCCTCGGCGTCACCGTCCACTTCGAAGGCACCACCGGAACGCACGCGATCGAAGGCACCCTCCGCGGCGCCACGCTCGACGTGCTCGCCCCGCCGTCGCGCCGAGTGCTGCGCGTGGACCCGCTTCGTCGCCGCACGCAGCGCGTGCTCGAAGCCTTGGGCGTGACGCTCGCGGACGCGCACCCCACGACGGGCGGGCTGCGCATCGCCTCCGTGCGCAACGGCGGCGCGGCGCAGCGCGCGGGCGTGGGCGCCAACGACGTGATCGCCACGGTGGACGGGCTCACCGTGCTCTCGCTCGAAGACATGGCCGTGCCCGAGAACACCCGCGCAGTGCGCCTCGGCGTCGCGCGCGACGACATCGTGGACGAGCGCGTGGTGGCGCTCGACGGCTACGCGACGGCGTCGCCGAGGGACCTGCTCGCGGCGTGCGTGGCGTTGTTGGTCGCAGCGCTCGCGTTGGCGATGGCGCTGCGGCCCGCGACGGGGATCCTTCCGTCGATCGCGCGCGTGGCGCACCGGGCGCTCGGCGGGGGAGAGCGCGGGGCGTTTGTTCCGTGGTGGATCGAGCGCGCGCGGGAGGCGATGAAGGGCCGCGCTGGACGCGAGCCGATCGCGATGATGGCCGTCATCGCGCCGGTGACCGCGATCGGGCTCGCGCCCCTCGCGCCCACGCTGCTGCGCTTGGGGTGGGACGTGGGGCTCTTGTACGCGCTCGGCGCAGGGCTGCGCTTGCTCTCGGGCCCGTCGCTCTCGCTGCGCGCGATGACCAGGGTCATCCCCGTCTCGATGGCCGCGATCCTCGCGCTCGGCACCACCATCATCGCGAGCGGAACCTTTCGCGCCGAAGGCATCGTCGCCGCCCAAGGCGCCGCCCCTTGGACCTGGCACGCGTTTCGTTCTCCCGCGGCCACCGCACTCGCCCTGCTCTTCATGGTGGCCCTCTACGCAGGAGCGCCCGACCGCCATCGCCCCCGCGCCGCGACGGCAGAGCCCGCGGATCGCGCGCAATTCGCCCGCGAAATCGCAGGCTGGGCCGGGACCTTCTTCGTCTCGGCCGCGGGCGTGACCGCGCTCTTCGGCGGCTGGCAGGTGCCCGGGACCGACCTCGGACAACAAGAAGCCTCGGCCGCGCTGCAGATGGCCGGCGCCGTGCTCTTTCTCTTGAAAACATGGGCGCTCACCCTGGCCACCGCGTGGCTGCGCTGGACCGCGTCGTCCGCGCGCGGCTCGGCGCTCGTTCACCGCGCGGGCCGTACGATTTCGCTCACCGCGATGCTCGCCGCGATCGCGCACTCTGCGTGCGCGCTGCTCACGCCGACGCTTCCGCCCTTCGTCGCGACGACCGTCGCCCACGCGACCTTCGCGCTCGTGCTCGCCTCGCTGCTCGCGGCCCTCGCCCGGCCTCGCGCGCAGCGGGCGTGGGGGCTGGCCAGCTATGTTCCGCCGGTGTTTTCGCGGGCGGATGACACCGTGATGCACTGAGCGCCGAGCTCACGCCCTCGGCAGCGAGACCTCGATCCGCGTCCCTCGGCCGCCCTCCCCCTGCGCGATCACAAACGATCCCCGAAGCAGCTCTGCGCGCTCGCGCATGCCGTGCACGCCCCGACCGTTGCCGCGCGCGCCCTTGGTGATCCCCACGCCGTCGTCCTCGATACGCAAGCGCACCGCGTGCTCGTCGGACTCGATCACCACGCGCACCGTCCGCGCGTCGGCGTGCCGCGCGACGTTGGTCAACGCCTCTTGTACGACGCGATACAGCGCCACTTCGACCGCTGGTTCGAGCCCCTCGGGAACGCTCAGCCGCCGCTCGACCTCGCACCCGCACTGCTCGACAAACGCGTCGAGCGCCCGGTGCAGCGACGCTTCGAGCCCCACTTCGTCGAGCACCGCGGGCCCGAGCCGCGCGAGCGCGCGGCGCAGCTCTTCGAGCGCTGCGTCCGTGGTGGCGCACACCTTGGTGAGCACCTCTCGCTGCGCCCGCGACTCGTCGCTCTCGACGGCCAGCTCGCTCGCCAGCTGCGCGTGGATACGAATCGCAGTGAGCGCCTGACCCACCGAGTCGTGCAGGTCTCGCCCGATCGCGCGACGCTCGTTCTCTTGCAGCGTCACCGCGCGCGCAGCGGTCGTGCGCAGCTCGGCGTAGGCCTCGTCGAGCTCGCGCGTGCGCTCGGCCACGTCGCGCTCGAGCCCGGCGTTGAGCTCGGCCAGCTTGGCGCGAGAGCGCTCGAGGTCGCCCACCAGCGAGTCGATCCGCGTCGCAGCCGCGCGCGCGGTGCGCATCGAGAGCTTGTACACCAGCGATCCGAGCGCGAGCGCCAGGGTCGTGAACACCGCGAGCAACGCCAAGGACGCCGCGCGCAGAGACCGCAAGTGCATCGCCACCCAGACGCTTCCCACGTCTTCGCCGCGCACGCGCACGGCGCGCGAGCACCACAGGACGCCCGCGCCCGAGGGCGCCGCGCCCGCCGCGAGCCCCGTCGCGTCGAACACTTGCATCGACGAGACGGAGGCCTGCGCGCGGTACGACCGCAGGTGTGCGAGGATCTTGATCGAGTCGTAGCGCCACAGCCGCGGCCGCTCTTGCGCCTCGTGCGCGAGGTCTTCGGCGGCGCGCGAGGCGATCGAATGGCAGTCCGCCCGAAGCTCGCGCGCGCCGACGACGTGGTGAGCGACCGGCGCGCCCACGGCGAGCAGAGAAGAGAGCGCGATCACGAGCGGAGAGAGCCGGCGCTGCAGGGGGCCGGCGACCTCGTCTTGCATCGTTCCGTGGGGGACGGCGCTCGGGTCGGTCATCGCGAGGATCCGTTGGGCTCGGTCGCGAGAAAGCCCGAGGCTTCGACGGCCGCTCGCGCCTCGGCTGACCGAAGAAACTGCACGAAGCTCTCGACGCGCTCGTCGCGGCGCGCGCGCACGAGGGCGATCAGCGGCTTGACGAGCCGGTAGCGTCCGGCCCGAGCGTTCTCGATCGTGGGCGCGACGCCGTCGAGCGAGAGCGCCACGAGCGGGAGGCCGTCGATCACGCTGGCGCCGAGGTCGGTGAACCCCAGCGCGCCGATCGTCCCGAGCACCGAGTAGCGCAGCTCGACATCTGAATAGAGAACACGAAATCGACCAGCGCTCTGCGCGTCGCGCTCTGCCTCGGCGAAGCCTTCGATCGCCAGCGAAGCCGCGCGGTGGCTCGAGTCGCCGCGCTCGCGGAGGATGAACAGCCGCGGGCTGCCGTCGCTCCACGCGCTCGGCCTGCCGCGCAGCAGCGCGAGCAGCTCCGACGAGCGAATGTCGCGGTCGCGCACGGCGGGGTTGGCCGCGAGCACAACCACGCTCCACGCGTACGGGACGCGCTCGAACTCACCCGAACCGACAGCGAGCTCGGCATCGGTGAGGGGGCGCGAGAGCAGCCCGACGTGCACGGCGCCGTCGCGAACCGCGTGGACGGCGCCAGTGGTTCCGATGCTCGAGTGAAGGACGAAGGGGTGCCCCGTGCGTGCGCGCCAGGCTTCGAGCAAGCGGCGCGTGATGGGCAGGTTCGAGCCCGAGCCCGCGACCTCGAGGGCCGTGCTCGACGCGCGCTGCGGGCCGCTCGAGGCGCGCGCGCCTGCGGGCGGACGCGGGCCCGACTCTGCGATCCACGCGACGGTCACCGCGAACGAGACCACAGTCGCCGCGATCACCACCGAAACCCCTGCGCTGCCGCTCGCCGATCGCTTCGACGGTTCGTCGGCAGCGGCGCGCAGCGAGGCGCTCAGCGCTCGCCTCCGGCGGCCTTTCGCTCGATCTCGAGCTCGGCTTGCGCCTCGGGCTCAGCCTCGTCGTGCGGCCTGCGCGTCGCGTGCACGCCGCTGGCGTCCGCGTCGCGGCGGCGCGAGTGCTGCGTGATGCTCGTGGGCGTGTGCACGCGATGCGTCGCGCTGCGGTGCGCGGGCGAGTCGTGCGCGCCGCCGCGAGGCGCCCTGGGAGCAGGAGCGTTCTTCGGGGCGACTCCGCACGCGGGCGTGCGTCGCTCGTCCCACACTTGCCCGTCGCGCCAGGCGATCTCGCCGGTGACGCCCCAGCCTGCGACCACCGCGCGGCCTTCTTGCCACTCGGTCCAAAACACAGCACCGTCCGAGCGCGACGCTTGATCCAAGCACGCGATGCGGGTCTCTGTTCCGTCTTCGTGGCGCAGGACGCTCGCGAACGCCACGTGCGAGTGTCCGCAGAACAGCCACCGCGGACGGATGCGCTCGACGAGCGCGCGAGAGACCTGGTTGCCGATCCAAGGCGTGTGAAACGCCTTCAAGTCCTTGTGCACGCCGCGCGAGGCCGCGGGGCTGCGCGACGCGAGGCCGCGGGGCCACTCGTGGGTGAGCAAGATGTCCGCGTTGATCACCGGGTCGAGCGCGCGCACTTCGTCGTGCCGAAAATAGCCAGCCTGGCGACAGGCGTCGGGGCTCGTCGGCGGCTGCAGCGGCTTGTCCACGTAGCGCGGGGCGTAGATGCCCGAGAGCCACGTGACGTCGTAGCCAGAGATGTTCTGGCTGCCGACGCGGCCGAGGTAGTTCATGTTGGGCGCGACGAGACCGCCAGTGGGGATCGCGTGCAGCGCTTCGAAGTCTTCGTTGTTGCCGCCGATGAAGTGCAGCGGCCGCTCGAAGGCGCAGCGACCGGACACGTAGTCGGCGAACTCGGCGGGCATCGCGCGCTTGGCAGCCTTGCGGCGATGGTCGTCGGCCGCGAGAAACGCCTCGACGTCGCCGACCGCGAGCACGAGCGTCGCAGGACGACCGCGCGCGCTCTCGAGCGCTGCGATCCACTCGCGCACGCGGTGGAAGCGACCATGAATGTCGCCGACGACCACCACGAGGGAGCTCTTTGCGGACTCGCGCATGAACTTCTAAACCGGCAACGAGGCTAGCTGAACCCGCCCCGGCGAGCCACGGCAACGTGTGCAACCACCGTCCATTTGCGCGGGGATTCTGTCGCTTCGAGGGTTTTGGCGGCCGGCGGGCAGAAGTCCTTTCCGTTGACCGCAGAACGGCCGTGTGCGAACAACGGCGGCAGCAAAAACAGAGGGTCGGCCGTTGAAAAGCGCCGAAGGTCCTACCTAAGGTCCCGCTCGTTCGACTCCCCCTCGTTTCGCGTCTGACCGCAGAGCAGCGCCGGAATTCCGGCAGGAGACCTCGAGACCATGTCCTCCAAGACCGAAATCGTCGACCCTTCTGGCAACGACTCGCAGCTGAGCTGGGGCGCGCTGAAGCTCATCGGCCTCGGCGCCATCACCCTCGGCTTCGCGCTCATCCTGATCCTGACCGCCGCCAACGCCATCGGCGAGTGAGCGGACGTATTCTGTCAACGAGCTAGCACATAGCGCAGCGCGCCGGTCACGCGACGGCGCCACGAGCGCTCGCTGTGCGTCCCTCGGGGGTCGATCCGCAGGTGCAGCTCTTCTCCGTGTCGCCAACCGCGACGCGCGAGCAGCTCACCCATGCGGTTGGCGTCGCGCGCGAGCGCTCCGCGGGCCTCGCGCTTTCCCGCGTCGAGGTAGACGCGCGAGGTCCACGGGTGCGGCGCGCGCTCGGCCACGTCGAAGATCGCGCCCTTGCCGAGCCACAGGGACGGCGACATCGAGAGCGCGCGGCCAAATGCGTCGGGCCTTCGCAAGTGCGTGTACAGCGACGCGAGCCCGCCCATGGACGAGCCGCCGATCACCACCGAGCCGGGGCCGTCTTCGAGCGAGAACTGCGCGCGCGCCGCGGGCACGAGCTTGTCGGCGATCCAGTCGGCGAGCGCGTCGAGCTTCGGCGCGCCGTGCGGGGTCTCGACCCACGAGAGCTCCGTGATGCGTCGGGCCTCGCCGTGATCGACGGCGATCACGATGGGCGCCGGACGGCGCACGCGCGCGAGGCGCTCGACCGCGGCGTCCATGTGCCATCCGCCTGCGTACGACGGCGCGTCGTCGAACATGTTCTGCCCGTCGAACATGACCACCAGCGGCCGCGGCTTGTCCGTGTCCCGCAGGCGCTTGGGGACGTACGTGCGCACCGCGCGATAGCCGTCCACGCCGTCGATGTTGTGATGCGTGACGTGGACGTGTCCGGGCCTTCGCCCCTGTGCTCCGATGAGATCCATTGGTCGAACGAGCGGCGGCATAGTGCGGTCGCGCTCGCATGTCGAGAGCGCTCGTCGGCCGAGCATGTGTTAAGGCCATCGACGAGAGAGATGCGCGCGCTGGTGCTCGAAGGTTCAAGGGTGCGGCTCGACCGCGATCGAAGCGAGCCGCGACGGAGCGAGCGCGAGGCGCTCGTGCGCGTGGACCTCGCGGGGATTTGCGACACAGATATTCAACTCGCCCGCGGATACATGGGCTTCTCTGGCGTGCTCGGCCACGAGTTCGTGGGCACGGTCATCGACGCGCCCACGCCCTCGCTGCGCGGCCGTCGCGTGGTGGCGGACATCAACGCGGGCTGCGGCGCGTGCGCGGACTGCGTCGAGCGAGACGGGCACCACTGCGAAGCGCGCACGGTGCTGGGCATCGTGAGCCGCGACGGCGCGCTCGGCGAGTACATCACCATGCCCGAGCGGTGCCTCGTGGCGGTGAGCGACGCGCTCGAGGACGAGCAGGCGGTGTTCGCCGAGCCGATCGCGGCGGCGCTGCACGTGCTCGACGCGGTCTCGATGCGCGACCCGCGCACCGCGATCGTCGTGGGCGACGGAAAGCTCGGGCTGCTCATCGCCCTCTCGCTGCGCGGCGCGGGCATCGAGACGTGCGTCGTCGGGCATCACGCGAACAAGCTGGCGATCGCCGAGCGCGCGGGCTGCTCGGTGACGCTCGAAGCCGCGCTGGACCCAGGGATGCGCGCGCCGCTGGTGGTGGACGCGACGGGCTCGGCGACGGGGCTCTCGCGGGCGTTGGCGCTGTGCAGCGCGCGCGGGACGCTGGTGCTGAAGAGCACGGTCGCCGACCGCGTGACGATCGACACGACGAAGCTCGTGGTGGACGAGATCACCGTGGTGGGCTCGCGCTGCGGGGACATGACCCGCGCGGTCACGGCGCTGGCGAACGGGTCGGTCGACCCGCGGGCGCTGATCGAAGCGCGCTACAGCTTGGATGATGGCGAGCGAGCGTTCGAGCGGGCGGCGTCGAAGGGCGCGCTCAAGGTGCTCGTGAAGCCGTAGAGTGCGAGGCGGTTCGGTCGATGATCGAGTTCAAGGAGATCCGCAAGGCGTTCGGGCCGAAGGTGGTGCTCAACGGCGTGGACCTGACGATCCGCGACGGCGAGGTGTTCTTCATCATCGGCTCGTCGGGCGCGGGAAAGTCCGTGCTGATCAAGCATTTGATCGGCCTGCTCAAGCCCGACTCGGGCGAGATCTGGCTCGACGGTGACGACGTCTCGAAGCTCGACGAAGCGCAGCTCTATCGAATCCGAAAGGTGTGCGCGATGGTGTTTCAGCACGCGACGCTCTTCGACTCGATGACGTGCGCAGAGAACGTCGCGCTGCCGTTGAGAAAGCACCGAGGGCTCAAGCAAGCCGAGGCGCTGCACGAGGCGCGGCGCAGGCTCGAGCAGGTGCACATGGAGGACTTCGCCGATCGGTTTCCTGCGGAGCTCGGGGACGGGATGCGCAAGCGCGTGGCGATCGCGCGCGCGCTGACGGTGGACCCGCGGTACGTGCTCTTCGACGAGCCGACGACGTCGCTCGATCCCGTGAGCGCGCGGCGCGTGGACAAGCTGATCCGAGAGCTCAGCGACAAGCTGGGCGTCACGTCCATCGTCGTCTCGCACGACCTGACCTCGATCTTTCGCATCGCCGACCGCGTCGCGTTTCTCTACAAAGGAAAGCTCCGCAAGGTCGGCACCCCGCAAGAGTTTCTCGCCGACGAAGACGACCCGATCGTCCATCAGTTCATCCGCGGCGAAGCCGAAGGACCGATGGACGTGTGAGCGGGAGCTTCGACCGCGTCAGCCCGCTAACAGTCTCGCGGCGAGCGCGATGAATCCCTGTAAATTGTCCGCTCGTTTGCGCGGCACGCTCGTTGCGACGAGCCGTCGACGATGAAACCCGACGCGCGCCTGGCGCTCACGATCGCCGCGAGCTTCGCGGCCCTGCGATGCGGCCCTCCCACGACGCCACCACCGAGCGACGGAGGAGCGGACAGCGCGCTGTCGTGCGCGTTCGAGCTGAGCGCTCCTGCGTCGCTCGCCGTGGGCCAAGGAGCCCCGCTGCGCGTGGGCATCACCGGCGCGCAAGCGAGGACCTCGGTCACCGTGAGCTCGACCCCAGAGGGCGCGTGGGGCGCGGCGAGCGCGCCGTTCGACGCGGTGATCGTGCGCGCGCCCTACGGGGCGAGCGGCGCGGTGACCGTGCGCGTCGAGGCCACGTGCGACAACGGCGCGACCGCGCAGCGCGAGCTCTCGCTGCAAGTGCGCGCGCTGCAGTGGCGCGCCCTGCCAACGTGGACCGGCGGAGACAACGGCCCGCTCGGCAGAGAGTACGGCTCGATGTGGATCGACCCGAGCGAGCCCGATCGCATGCTCGTGTACGGGGGGTTCGTGTACGTTCCGCAGCAGTTTACGCCGTCATTTGACTGGTGGGAGTACTCGCTGACCGCGCAAGCGTGGACGCGGCTCGCGCCGATGCAGACGCCGCAGGGGTTGCCAGGAGGCAGGATCGCCCTCGCCGCCGAGCCCGGACAAGCGCTCTTCTTCGGCGGAATCACCGCGCAACAAGCGACCCCGCAGGGCACCTACCGCGTGCACTTCGGCAGAGACAACCCGCGCTGGGAGCCCATCGACGTGATGAACTCGCGTCGGTCCGGCGACTATCAGCCCGGCCTCGTGTGGGACGCCCCGCGCCGTCGCTTCGTCTCGTTCTGCGGGGTCAACGCCATGCAGGGCAACCACTGCAACGTCTGGCTCTTCGACCCGACCACGCAGCGATGGACCGCCAGCAACGACGAGACCAGCGAGAGCGTCCCCGAAGGTCGCGCAGGCTTCGCGTACGTGCACGACGTCAGCGAGAACCGCGTGGTGATGTTCTCGGGAGACATGGGCGGATCGATGTAAAAAAAAAAA
>JAAFIF010000228.1 GCA_013298625.1 Myxococcales bacterium | reverse complement strand
CTCCGACAGATCGATGATCTCTCGATTCGATTCACAGATGAAGCTCGCGAACGCGCCGGTGCCGCCGCCCACCTCGACGATCCGAACGCCGTCCCATATTGAGCGCTCGTCAACATCCTCTTTCTCTACGATCACGGATTGCGTCGACTTCACGCCGAAGTCGAAGACAGACTCGGAGTCGAGCTCGAACTTCTCGGTGATCGGTGGCGGGACGAATTTGTCTAACCTCCGCTGTTTCTCGTCCCGTTCGTCTTCGTATTTATCCTCGGACGGCTCGACGTCGCGCTTCATTCGCTGCGCGACCAGCGGCGCACGCGCGGAGAACGACGACCCGCGGAGCGACGAGCTCGCCTGAACGACCGGAAGCACTCGTTGCGCGCGCGGCATCGTCGCGACATGCGGTGGATAGGATCGTATTGCGGGCAGCCCCGCGCGCCGCTGCACCACCGTGGCGGGGTGCGGGGCGCGCGCGCTGTTCGCGCGAGGCCACGGCGGAGGACCCTTCGAATCGTTCGACATGCGCGGACTTTCGCATTGCCCGAGCGAACGCTCCAAGTTCGACGCACGCCGGACGCATCCCGCGACTCTCAGGTTGTTTTCACCCGCTTCTGGCGACGCGCGTCGGCGTCCAGAACGTGGGCTTCCCTCGGTTGCGTTGACCGTTGATCCATGCCTGACCTGCTAGCGCCATCCGCCTGATGTTTTCCAGCGTGCTCGCCCATCGGTGCTGCATGGCGTCAAGTCGACGCCTCGATCGTCGCGAACACCTCGTCGACCAGATGCGGCTGCGAGCGATTCGGATGCCTCGATTCATGCGTGATGAATCGCGCGATGGATTCGTAGCTGAGCGTTCCTTCGTGCCGAGGTTCTTTCCACAGCATCACGATGCGATGGAGCGCAGAGAGCACTGCGAGCTCGCAGCGATCGACGCTCACGTTCTTGAGGCCGAGCTCCCGCGCGAGCACGTGATGGACGCGCTCGGCGAGCACGGTCACCAGGAGCGCCGCGCCCAGCAACGCCATCGCCGCGGTCTCGCGCGACGTCTGCAGATGGTCGGCGCGTGCTCCGTGTTTCATCCGGCGAAACGCACGCTCGATCAGCCATCGTAGCCGATACGCTGCGCTGATCGCGTCCGCTGTCCAGCTCGCCCGCGGCAAGTTGGTCACGTACCAGCGGTCCAACTCGCCCGTCTCTGCGCCACGCTTGTCGACCAACACCAGACGAACGCGCACCAGCCGCACCGCGACGGTTTTGCCGCTGTCCAATCGCAGCGTCGCGTCGATGTCGCTCGTGCGACCGATGACTTCACTTCGTTCGAGCGGCTGTCCTTGCGCGAGCGACTCGGGCAACACGAGGCCCTCGGCATGCCCTTGCACCACCGCTGTCACGCCGTCCTTCCAGCGACTCACGAACGACGCAGAGGCATCCTCGAACGCTGCAAATTCACTGTGATCGTAGAAGCCGAGGTCTCGCAAGTAGAGCGCCCCGTGCTTGAACGCTGTCCTGAAACGAAGCGCGTGATCGTGAGTTCGCGCAGCGTCCACGGTGGTGTCGCAGAGCGATCCCTCCGCGAGCGACATGCGAGTCATCAGCTTCAGCCCCGCGGTGCCCTCGTCGGTCGCGGGAAACCGCTCTGCCGCGCTCTTGCGCAGCCGCATCCTCGAGCCGTCGTCCAAGAGCACGTCGTCGAGCATGCGCAACGCCGCGGGCCACTGTCGTCGGAGCGCGCGGTTGGCGTGGCTCATCGCTGAGCGCAGCAAGTCCCAGAGCGTCTCGCCGAGCGCAGGCTTGTCGAAGTGCGCGTCGAACGCTCCCCTGGAGATGCTGCGGCCAGAGAGCAGTTGCCACTGCCTGCGCGCCTCGGCGATCGAGCGCGTCGGCCCCACGGCGCTCGCGAGACAGGTCGCGTGGACCAGCTCCGTGGGTTGAACGCTGCCGCCTCGCCGCTGCACCAGCGCCGCTCGATGCGCGGCCCGCTCGATGCGCTCTGCGTGGAGCGTTGCATCCAGAATCGACTTCAACGTAGAACCATTCATGTGGGGCGGCCTTCGAACGCGGTTGGAGTTCAGAGACCACCAGCGTGCGAGGCGCCGCCCCCGCTTGTCATCCCACTTCTTGACCGGAGCTCTCGACGCAGTTCCGCACTCAACCTGCGGCCAATCCGCTTAGCAGGTCAGGCATGACCGTTGATCAAGCAGCGTTGGCGAGCGCGAAGGCGAGTTTGACCACTGCTGGTGTCTTGTAGTTGAGAGACAGAGTGCGGTGTAGAACACTTCGATGTACTCGAACACCGCGCTCCGAAGCGACGCGCAGTCGTCGAAGCGGCGGCGACGAAGAAGCTCTCGGCGACGGCGTTGTCCCAGCAGTTGCCCTTGCGGCTCACGCTGACGCGCGTGCCGAGCGCAGCGAGTTCGTCGCAGTGCTCGCTGCTCGCGTACTGACAGCCACGATCGGAGTGGTGCAGTTCAGGCCCGACACCACCGCTTCGCTGGACTGCGTTTCGAAGCGCTCGCAGCACGAGATCCCTGCTCATCGTCACGTCCAACGACCAGCCCACGAACGCGTGCGAGAACAAGTCCAGCACCACAGCCAGGTACGCCCAGCCGCTCTTGGTCCACAGGAACGTGATGTCCGTCATCCACTTCTGA
>JAAFIF010000154.1 GCA_013298625.1 Myxococcales bacterium | reverse complement strand
CGCAAGATTTCAGCGGCCACCGACGCGACGTCGGCCACCCGCGGCACGTCTTCGAACTGCCCCACGTAGTGCGAGAACGGGTCGATCAGCGCCGTGCGAATCCCCGCGTTGCGCGCGCCGAGCACGTCGGTCGCGACCGTGTCGCCCAGGTGCAGGGCGCGCTCGGCGGCGATCTCGAAGCGGTCGAGCGCGATGCGAAAGATCGCAGGGTCCGGCTTCTCGACGCCGACCAGCGCGCTGTCGATCACGTGATCGAAGCGCGACGAGAGCGCGAGGCGGTCGAAGAGGCCCGCGAGCTTTCCCTCGGAGTTGCTGACGATGCAGACGCGCACGCCCGCGGCGCGCAGCTGATCGAGCGCCTCGCGCAGCCCCTCGGGGACGCGCCTCCAGAGGTTGAACGCGTCGTGCTCGGCCCACAGCGCGCGCACGCACCGCTCGCTCTCTGCGCGAGGCACGCCGGCGCGCTCGATCATCGTGCGGACCACGATGGCCCACAGCACGTGCGCGGGCGCGAAGCCTTCGACCGCGGGCGCTGCGTCGGGCGTGCCGATCGCGCGCTTGGCGAAGCCCTCGGCGTCGACCAACGCGGGCACGGTCAGCGAAAAGCCCTGCGCAGAGAGCACCTCGGCGACCGCCTGGTGATCGAGGAAGATCACGGTGTTGCCGGCGTCGAGGCACAACAAATCAACGTCGCGCACGAGGGACGGATCCATGGACATCGCTCAGCCTCGCAGTCGCTCGACGGTGTCGAGAAAGTTCGCTCCGAGCACGCGTCGGATGCGGTTGTGCGTCCATTGCCGATCGAGCATCCCCTGCACGAGCCGCGGAAGCTCGAGGCACGTGGGCATGTCCCTCGGCGTGACGATCATCCCGTCCCAGTCGCTGCCGAGCGCGGGGACGTTGTCGCCGGCGACCTCGGCGACGTGCTCGAGGTGACGGACGATGGCCTCGCACTTTCCGCCCCAGAACGGGTCGCCCAAGAACGAGCTCTGGTACATCACGCCCACGACGCCGCCCACCGCTGCGACAGCGCGGATCTGCTCGTCGTCGAGGTTGCGCCAGTGCTCGTGAACGCCGCTCACGCCCGTGTGCGTGACGAGCACGGGCTGGCTCTTGTCGTGGACGCTCAGCGCGTCCCAGAAGCCCTTCTTCGAGATGTGCGCGAGGTCGACGAAGACCTTCTTCTCGTTGAGGCGCTTGACGTAGTCGAGCCCAAACGCAGTGAGCCCGTCGCTGCCCGCGGCGAGCGCGCTGGCGGGCGAGCTCGTGACGCCGATGCGCGACGAGCTCAAGTGCACGAGCGTGACGCGCAGGATCAAGTCGTCGCGCATGCGATCGAGCGCGTCGAGGTTGTCGTCGAGCGCGTTGCCGCCTTGGATTCCGATGAACGCTGCGTGCAGGCCCTTGGCGCGGGCCGCGCGGTACTCCTTGACGTTGCGCACGACGGCGACGTCGTCCGGGGCGCGCGCGAGCTCTTGCACGAGGCGATCGAGGTTGCGCGAGAACGCCTCTGCGCGGCCGTCGCTCGGTCGAAACGGGTTGGTGGTGATCACCCACGTCGCGCCGGTGATCTGCGCTTCGCGCAGCCGCGGCAGGTCCGTTTGAGAGTAGAAGCGCGCGTCGAAGACGCCGTTTCCGTGGCGCGCGAGCATGTCGTAGTCGACCAGCCGGTGCCACAAGAAGGGCTCGATGTGCAGGTCGATCACGTCGCAGTCGAGGTACAGGTCGATCGCTGTGCGCGAGACGCCGAGCGTCGTGGCCCACAGCTCGCGGTCCTCGCGCCAGTCGCGGAAGTCGAGCTTCATGACGGCCCGGGAGGATAGCGGAGTTGCCGCTCGTTGGCTCAGCTCGCGCGCGGGTGGTCCTGCGGATCGACCGCGCGAGCGTGCGCGCGAAACTGCCCGTACGCGAGGGCGAGAAAAGCAGTGACGGCGACGGTGAAGAGCCACGCGCCTCGGTGGGCGCTCGGGTTCGTGAGGATGGCGAAGCAGTCGGCGAGGACGACGGCGGGGCGGAGGGCGAGGTCCCAGCTGTTCCAGCGGTGGAAGCGGCCGAGAAAGATGGCGAACGAGCCGGCGACGATCGCCGAGAGGACGGTGATGCGCATGGGCCAACGCGTCGATGGGCTGCGCGCCGAGAGCGCGCGCTCGACGTCGTAGAGCGAGCCCATCGCGAGCACGAGACCGTTGTGCGCGAACGAGAGCAGCAGCAAGAGGTCCACCCAGAGCGGGACGTCCGCGCGCGCGCGCAAGTGCACGAGGTCCGTGGCGAGGTACGGGGCGTTGGGCCAGAAGACGAACCAGAGGAGCCACAGCGGCGCGAGCGCGAACGAGCGCCCCACGCGCGGCGCTCGCTCGCACAGCGCCCGCAGCGCCAGCGAGGCGCCGAAGGGCAAGAGCGCCAGAAAGAGGTTCCAGTAGAGAAAGTGAAACGACTGGTTGCCGCTGCGGTAGATGCGCGCTTGCAGCAGCGCGAGCGAGAACGTGATGGACGCGGCGAGCCACGAGAGCCACCGCGCGCGATGCGATCGAACCAGCGTGTGCAACATGAGCGTGTCGACCGTCGCTCGTACCCGAGCGCGCCGCGCCGCGCAGCGCGCGAGAGGGCCAACGGCGCGAGCCCGCCCGCCAACGGTCCCCTCGCGCACGGCAGCCGCGCCGCCGATCAGCCCCCCGGCTCGAGCGTCACCGGAAACATCACCTCGGCCGCCTCGCTCAGCTGCGGAAACACGAAGCTTCGCACCCGTCGAGCCACGCACTGGTGAACCTCGTCGCCGTTGGCGATCCCGCTCACGTTGGGCGATCCCGTCACGCGCCCGCTCGTCCCGATGGTGAACTCCACCTCGAGCCGCCCGCGCAGCCCGCTGTTGTTGCGCAGCGCCGCCGTGTAGCAGCTCTGCACCGCGCCCAGGTTGCGGCGAAACACAGCGGCCACTTCGTTCATCGGCATGCCCGGCGCCGTCGCGGGGCCGTCGATCGTGCCCGACGTCACCCGCGTGCGGATCACGCGCTCGACCGGCGCCGTCGCGTTGCTCGCGATCTCCGCAGGCCCGTCCACGCGGCGCGGTCCGCCGAGGGTGTTGGCCCCCGCGACGCTGTTGCTCGCGACGAGGCCCGTCCGCTGGATCCCCGGGCGATCCGTGGCGTTGCGCACGCCGCCGACGTTGTTCAGCGCCTCGACGGAGCCGTCGCTCAGCCCCTGCCCGTTGGCCACCATCGCCGCCGCAGAGCGCGGCCCCGTTGCGGCGTGCAAGAGGTCGCGCCACTCCGCCGAGCGGCCGAGCGCCGCGATCGCCGCGTCCGCCGCAGAGACCGCGCGGTTCTCCGCAGCTTGCGCGCGCTGCGCGGCGCTCGACGGCGCGTTGCTGTTGCGCGCTGTTTGATTGCGTGTGCTGCTATTCGAGCGTGACGGGGTCTGCGCAGGCGCGCTCGGGTTCGGTCGCTCTTCGGGCGCGGCCATCGCCTCGGCGGGCTCGATCGTCGGCGGGGCCGCGTCGATCCGCACGAGCCGCGCTTCTTCGCGGATGTCCACGGACTCGATCTCGGGGTCGTAGCCATACTCGACGTAGCCGAGCCCCGTGAAGCCCAGCGCCATGAAGCCCGCGAGGCAGGCGTTGTAGCGCCAGTCGAGCTCGCGCAGCGGCTTGTGCAAAATGGCGCTCGGGAGCTGCGGCTTCGGCGCGACCGGCGGCGGCTCGACGAACTGAAACAGCACCGAGGTGCTGCCGAGCGAGACCTTTCCTCGGGTGCTCTCGTCGAGCGCGAGGGTCGAGCCCGCGCCGCGCGCCGCGGTGATGTCGGCGACGGCGTGCACCTTGGCGTCCATCAGCACCCGGCCCTCGAGGCCGGCGAAGAGCGCGAGCGCCCAGCGATTCTCCTGGCGAACGAACAGCGGCTGCTTCTCGGGCGCGCCCTCGGTCGACACGATGATCGTGCACGACGGGTCGCGGCCGATGGTCACCGTCGCCATGTCCTGCTCGCGCACGATGCGCTCTTCGGTGATGCGCGACCCTTCGAGCACCCCCAGCCGCAAGACCTTCGGTCCGTGCCCCTCCGCGCGGACCGCCTTCATCGCCATCGTCATCGAACCAACAGGAGACTTCGAGTGCTGCATCGCTTGACCTCGTCGGGGAGCTGAGACAGCGACGCGCTCTGAAAGTTCTCAGAAAGTGCTGGAAAAATGCTGATATTTTTCGTGTCACACTCTCGCCGTGACCGCGATCGGCCCGGGTCGCGCGCTCAGTCTTCGATCGACTCGGTGAGCCTGCGCAGCTCGGTGATCGAGAGCGTCTCGGGCCTGCGCTGACCGTCGATCCCCGCCCGCGCGAGCGCGGCTTTGGCGCCCTCGCGTCCCTTCGGGCACGCGGGGCCGAGCCCGTTGAGGGTGGTCTTTCTGCGCGCTGCGAAGAGCGCGTGAACCACCCGCTGAAAGGCCTTGGTCTCTTCTGCGAGCGGAACCTCCCTGGGCCTCAGCGCCACCACCGTGCTCACCACCCGCGGCGCAGGGTGAAAGCACCGGGGGCTCGCGTCGCACACGCGCTCGACCGTGCACGCGGCTTGGGTGAACACGCTCAAGACGCCCCAGTCGTCGCCGTTGGGCTCGGCGCACAGCCGCAGGGCTACTTCTTTTTGCACCATGATCACGGCCACGCGCCAACGGACGGGCGGCGCGAGAAAGGCTCGGATGAGCTTTCCGGTGATCTGATAGGGGAGGTTTCCGACGAGGGCCGTGGGCTCGGCTTCGCACTGCGCGCGGTAGTCGAACTGCGCCGCGTCGGTCTCGAGCACTTCGATGTTGGCCGCGAGCGTGTCCGCTGCGAGCGCCGCCACCATGTCTCGGTCGCGCTCGATCGCGATCACCCGGCGCGCGCGCGGAGCCACCATGCGCGCGATCGTCCCGGGCCCCGTCCCGATCTCGACCACCGTCTCGCCCGCCCGCGGATCGACGGCGCGGGCGATCGACTCGGCCACGGGCGGCGCGATCAAGAAGTTCTGCCCGAACGAGTCCTTCGGTCGCAGCCCGTGTCGTTGCAGAAACGGCCGAGGATCCTCGAACGCGCCATACGCAGCTTCGTCGCTCATCGCGACGGAGCCACTAACACAGGCGCCGCGCGCGTTCGCGCTTTGAACCTTGGGTGCGGGTTGTGGGGTTACAAAACAACGGAAAAAGCACCGTCGCTCGCTTGGTGTGGCGAGGGTTCTCGGATATCAGGGATTTTGTCCGGGTTTGTTCGGGCACCAGAGGAGTCAGCAAGTGAAGAAGAGTCACAACACCAAGGCGCTCTGCCTGCTGGCGTTGGCGAGCCTCGTTCCGGGGACGGCCTACGCAGGGCGGGACAGCTACGGCTTGGGCACCGGTCGCAGCGGTGCGCTGAATGTCACTGGGGGGATGCCGACCGTCGTCAACACGTACACGACGCTCGCCAACAACGCCGCCGTTGGCGCGACGACGATCACCGTCGGCTCGGCGATGGGCTTCGCGATGGGCGACCTGGTCATGGTGTTTCGCGCGACGGGCCCGCTGATGAGCGTCCCTGCGGCGCCTCCGATGGGCATGCCCGCGCCCGCGATCGACCTGAGCGCCAACGCCGTCGGCCGCTGGGAGCTCGCGCGCATCGCGTCCACCGCGGGCGCGACGCTCACGCTGGACGAGCCGCTCGTCAACGCGTTCGACGCGGCGGGGACGCAGGTGATCCGCGTCCCTGAGTACACGACGGTCACCATCGCGATGGGCTCGACCCTCGCCGCGCAAGCGTGGAACGGCACCACCGGCGGCGTCGTCGCTTTTCTTGCGACCGGCGCCATCACCAACGCGGGCGCGATCAACGCCAGCTCGCGAGGATTTCGTGGGGGTGTATTCAACTCCAACAGCGGGCAGTTCGGCTGCACCGCGCTCGAAGAGAGCGCGGACCGCGGGCAGTTCAGCGGCGAGAGCGCGCAGAGCGGCGCGTTTGGCGTCCGTCGCGGCCGCGGCTACCTCGCCAACGGCGGCGGCGGCGGCATCTGTCACAACAGCGGCGGCGGAGGAGGAGGCAACGGCGGACGCGGCGGCATCGGCGGACGCACGTGGCGCGACGACATGGGCCGCGCCGTCGGCGGCTTCGGCGGCACGGCGCTCGTGTACTCGCTGCTCGACCACGCCTCGCTCGGCGGCGGCGGCGGCGCGGGCGACGGCAACGACAGCGTCGGCACCAACGGCGGCATTGGCGGCGGCTTGATCTTCGTCCGCGCCGACTCGCTCGCGGGCGCGGGAAACATCGTGTCCGACGGCCAGAGCCTCCCCGTCGCGGCCGCATCCGCCAACGACGCGCAGTCCGGCGGCGGCGCAGGCGGCAGCATCTACCTTCGTCTGCGCGCCAACGCCGCGTGCGGGACCATCCGCGCCGCCGGCGGCAACGGCGGCAGCACGGGCTTCGTCGAGCACGGACCCGGCGGCGGCGGCGGCGGCGGGCGCATCCTCGTGCAAGCCGTGATGCGTGCAGGATCATGCACGCTTTCGGTCAACAACGGCCTCGCGGGCACGCAGGGCAACGCGATGGCCGCGGACGGCGTGAACTACGGCGCGACGCCCACGTCTCCGACGTCGCCCAACATCGTGGGCGTGACCGAGACCGCGCCTCCGGGCGGCTTCGTGATCCTCGCGGCGCCGGTCACCGTGACGCCGGCCAACGGCTCGATGGTGGGCAACCGCCGGCCGGTCTTGTCGGGCACGGCGCCTGCGGGCTCGACGGTGCTGGTGTTCGTCGACGGAGTGCAAGTCGGGACGACGACGGCGGACGCAGCGGGCAGCTGGACCTTCACTCCGACCAGCGATTTGTCGTTCGGAATGCACTCGGTCTCGGCCATCGCGCACGACCCCGTGCAGCGCGTGTACTCGGTGCGCAGCAACACGAACAACTTCACCGTGGTCATGGTGGCGGACACCGACGGCGACGGCGTGGCGGACCCCAACGACGCTGACGACGACAACGACGGCGTGACGGACGTGGCCGAGGGCAACGGGCGCGACCCGTCGCGGGACTCGGACGGCGACGGGATCCCTGACTTTCGCGACCCGACCTTCGCGGGCTTCGTCGACGCCAACATGAACGGCGTCGACGATCGCGTCGACGCGGACGGCGACGGAACGCCCAACCACTTGGACCTCGACGCCGACGGCGACGGGATCTTCGACGTGGTCGAGAACGGCAACGCCGCGCTCGACGCGAACCGCGACGGACGGCTCGACGGCAACACCGACGTCGATCGCGACGGTCTGCTCGCGGGCGTCGACAGCAACGACGCGAGCGCCATGGTGATCACGCCGCGTACGGCGCCGATCGACAGCGACATGGACATGCGGATCGACGCGCTCGATCCCGACGACGACAACGACGGCGTCCCGACGCGCACTGAAGTGGGGCCTGGCGGGCAGTACATGCCGCGCAACACCGACGGCGTCGCGGCCCCTGGCGTGACGACGGACACGCGCGCGGACTACCTCGACCCCGACGACGACGGCGACGGAATCCTCACGGCCGACGAGCTCGGCGCGGGCGGGGCGGCGATGCCGCTCAACTCGGACGCGACCGTCCCGATGGGACAAGGGACGGCCGACGCCAACCCGAACTACCTCGACCCGGATGACGATGGAGACAGCATTCCGACGAGCGTCGAGCGAACGCTCGCGGGGATGACCCCGGATCCCGACATGGACATGCTCGCGGCGTGGCTCGATCGCGACAGCGACGGCGACACGGTGTTCGACCTGGTCGAAGCCGGCGCGACCCCTGCGACGCCCGCGAACAGCGACATGGACCCGGCGAGGGACTTCCTCGATCTCGACAGCGACAACGACTGCGTGCCCGATCGCGACCCGCGCGAAGCCGGCGCTGCGCGCACGAACCCTGCGGTTCCGTCGATGAACGTGAACAGCAACTGCCCCGCGGCGGCGCCGATCTGCGCGATCGCGACGGGCACGTGCACCAACGATCGCGACACGGACATGGACGGCATCCCCGACATGGTCGAGACCCGCATCGGAACCGATCCGATGAACCCCGACACGGACATGGACGGCATCCCCGACGGCAGCGAAGTCGGCGCCGGCCCCGCCTTCATGACCCGCGACACGGACATGGACGGGACCATCGACGCGCGCGATCCCGACGACGACGGCGACGGCGTGAACACTCGTGACGAGCTCGGCGCGGGCGGCTTCATGATGCCCCGCAACACCGACGCCATGGTCCCCATGGGACAGGGCACGGGCGACATGCTGCCCGACTACCTCGACCCCGACGATGACGGCGATGCAATCCCCACGCGCGTCGAGAACACGCTCGAAGGAATGACCCCGGGCGACATGGACATGGTCCCCGCGTACCTCGACCTCGACAGCGATGGTGACGGCGTGCCCGACACCGTCGAAGCAGGCGCGACCCCGGCCATGCCCGCGAACAGCGACGGAATGGCGGGCGCCGGCGACCGTCCCGACTTCCTCGACACCGACAGCGACAACGACTGCGTGGCCGACAGCGACATGCGCGAGAGCGGCGCTGCGCGCGTCGACCCTGCGATGCCCGCGGCGATGGCGAGCGACAACTGCATGGACCCGACGCCCATCTGCGACACCAGCGTTGGACTGTGCGTCGCGACGATGCCGCCCGACGGCGGCCAGCGCGACGCGAGCGCCGACGCGGTCGTTCGCGACAGTGCGGTGACCGACGGCGCGATGGTTCGCGACGGCGCAGCGACCGACGGCGCGGCCAACGTCGACGGCGGAGCGATGGACGGCGGAGCGCCCTTCGTCGGCGTCCTCTCTGGCGACGGCGCTTGCGCCTGCCGCGTCCCCGCTGCGGGCGGCGCGAACGGCGAGCGCGCGATGACTGCGCTGATCGCGATGGGCGGACTCGCCCTCGTGTACGGCGCGCGTCGCAAGCGCAGCGCTCGTCGCTGAGCCGCGCCGGCGCGGGGGGCGCGGCCGGGGCGTTCGCGCTATCACTCTGGCGCAGAGCGTGAGCGACCCCGAAATCGAGCCAACGAAGCCTGGCGCGCAGCCCCCTGCGCAAACAGCGCACAAGCTTCCGTACGCGTGGATCGCGCTCGTCGCGTGCACGCTGATCGTCTCGATCACGATCGTGACCGTCGTGCGCTCGATCAGAGCGTCGGTCCCTTCGGCGAGCGCGACGCGCACGGTGGTGCGTCAGGGGCCGGACGTCTTGGTGGCGGTGCGCGCGCTGGCTCGGCTCGAGACCGTGAGCTTTCACATGGAGCGCGTGATCGAGCTCACCGACGAGCAGACGCACTTGTTCGGCCTCGTGGGCGCCAACGACCGGATCTTGCTCGTCGCCGCGGCGGACGTGAGCGCCGGGGTGGACCTCGCGAAGGTGCGTCCGCAAGACGTCCGCGCGGACTGGGAGCATCGGTCGGTCACGATGGAGCTGCCTGCGGTCGAGCTCTTTCACGCGTCGCTCGACAACGCGCGGACGCGCACGTATCGCCGCGACACCGACACGTTGGCGGTGCGCTCGGACGACCTCGAGACGCGGGCGCGGCAAGAGGCCGAGCGCGCCATGCGAGACTCTGCCCTGCAAACCGGCGTCTTGACGCGGGGCAGGGACAACGCCGAGCGAGCGCTGCGGGCGACGCTCACGTCGCTGGGGTTCGAGCGCGTCGAGCTGCGTTGGCGCGACGCGGCACCGGCCGTGGGGCGCTGAGTTCTCGCTTACGCAGAACAGAGCGCGGGCGATATCGTCGCGCGAGCAAATCCCCGATGGCACCCCGACGCATCGACGTGCGCGCCGTCACCAAGGGCCGAGACAGCTCGGTCCTGCGCGCGCTGTATGAGTACGCATCCCCCGAGGCCAGCGGCCCGTGCACGATCGAGTACGACGGGCGCGCGATCGCCGCGCGCGAGGGCGAGCCGATCGCGATCTCGCTGCTCGCGGCGGGCATCGACACGCTCTCGCGCTCGGTGAAGTTTCATCGACCGCGGGGGCCGTCGTGCCTGCGCGCGAACTGCGAGGGATGTCTCAGCCGGATCGACGGAGAGCCGAACCGCATGGCGTGCACGGTGCCGTCGCGGGACGGGCGCGTGGTGCGGGCGCAAAACGCGTTTCCGAGCGCGCAGGTGGATTTCATGCGGATCACGGACTGGTTCTTTCCGAAGCAGTTCGACCACCATCACTTGATGGTGCGCTACGGGACGGCCATCAACGAGGCGATGCAGGGCTTCGCGCGCAAGATGGCGGGGCTGGGGACGCTGCCCGAGCAGCCTTCGAGCGCGCTCGGCCCCGAAGAGATCGACCGCGACGTGCTCGTGGTGGGGCTCGGTCCCGCGGGGCTCTCGATCGCCGAGTCCCTCGCGAAGGCGGGCCTCTCGGTGCTCGCCGTAGACGAAGAACCGACGGCGGGAGGGCTCGTGCGCGACTCGCTCTCGTTGCACGCGCTCGACGCGAAGCTCGTGTGCGGACCGGCGTACGGCGACGCGCTGCTCGCGCGGGCGCGCGCTGCGGGGGTGGACGTTCGGCTCGGCGCGAGCGCGTGCGCGACCTTCGACGACGGCACGATCGTGATCAGCGGCGAGCGCGCGCTGTGGGTGCGGGCGAAGGCGCGGGTGTTCGCCAACGGCTGCCACGAGTCGATCGCGCCCTTCGGCGACAACGACATGCCGGGGGTGTACACGGCGCGCGCCGCGGCGCGGGCGCTGCGCTACGGCGTGCGCGTGGGCGACGCGGTCCTCGTGTGCGGAACGGACGCCGACGACGACGCGCTCTGCGACGCGCTCTCGGCGGCAGGGGCTCGGGTCGAGCGGCTCTCTGCAGGGCAAACGCTGGTCGAAGCGACGGGCCTCGGCTCGGTGACGGGGGCGGTCGTGCGGGGCGCGAGCGAGACCCACAAAATCAAGTGTGACGCGATCGTGCCGGTGACGGTGCGCACGCCGGCCTTCGAGCTGGCGGGGCAAGCGGGGGTCGAGGCCGCGCGGGACGGCGCTCGGCGCTGCTTCGCGGTGCGCGCAGACGAGAGCGGAAGGACCGAGCGACGGGACGTGTTCGCGGCGGGCTCGGTGGCGCTCGGCGGTCGGTCGAGCGCGCGCGAGCTCGCGGTAGTGCAGGCGGTGGTTGCATTCGTGGGTCGCGGAGGTGCAGCGTGAGCGCGAAGGTTCTTCTCTGTCGCTGCGAAGACGTGACGCTGGCCGAGGTCGAGCATGCGATCGACGCGGGGCAGCGCGACATCGAGTCGCTCAAGCGCTTCACGGGCTTCGGCACCGGCTGGTGCCAGGGGAAGCAGTGCCTCGTCGCGTGCTCGCGGGTGCTCGAAGAGCGGACGGGGGCGTTTCCTCAGGCGCCGGTGACGCCGCGGCCGCCGGTGCACCCGATGCCGCTCGGGCTGCTCGCGACGCTGGGCGACGCGGTGAGCGTGGATCGCGTGGCGAGCGACGACGAGGACGGTGAGCGATGAGCGCGCTGACGAAGCGGCGCTACCGCGTGGTGATCATCGGCGCGGGGATCATGGGTCTGTCGACCGCGTGGCACCTGGCGAAGCGCGGGATCACGGACGTCCTGGTGGTGGACCGGGGCTACCTGTGCGGCGGCGCGTCGGGGCGCAACGGCGGCGGGATTCGCGCGCAGTTCTCGAGCGAGACGAACATCCGTCTCATGCGCGAGTCGATCGAGATCTGCCGCGAGTTCGCGGCGAAGATGCAGATCAACGTGTGGTTTCGGCAGGGGGGCTATCTGTTTCTCACGCGCACGAAGCAGCGGGCGAAGATGCTCGAGGCGAGCGCGAAGCTGCAGCGCGACTGCGGGCTGGACACGCGGCTGCTCGCGCCCTCTGAAGTGCGGGACATCGTGCCCGAGATCGACCCGACGGGGGTCGAGTTGGCGAGCTTCAACCCTGGCGACGGCGTGGTGTTTCCCTGGCCGTTCGTGTGGGGCTACGCGAAGGCAGCGCGGGACGCTGGGGTCGAGATCGCGACGTTCACCGAGGTCGAGGGGTTCTCGATGCGCGGGGCGAAGATCGCGGGCGTGCGGCTGAAGAAGACGCGCCACGACGCGCTGGTCGCCGAGGACCGCGACGAGCGAACGAGCGCGGGCGGCGCGGGGCCGCTGATCGATCACGACCGAGAGAGAGCCATCGACGAAGAGGGAGAGGCGTTCGAGGTCGAGTGCGAGACGGTGCTGTGCTGCGCGGGCGCGTGGAGCCCAGCGATCGCGCGGATGGTGGGGATCGAGCTGCCGAACAAGCCGCACCGTCACGAGATCTGCTCGACCGAGCCGCTGAAGCCCTGGCTCGGGCCGCTGGTGGCGGACCTGACGGACGGGCTGTATTTCTCGCAGTCGATGCGGGGCGAGATCGTCGGCGGGATCTCGGTCGAGCCGGTTCCGCACGGGATCAACCAGCGCTCGAGCGCGCAGTTCTTGGCGACGTACGCGCGGTCGTTGGTGCGGGCGGTCCCGACGATGTCGCGGGTGAAGGTGCTGCGTCAGTGGGCTGGCTGCTACGACCTGACGCCGGACGGAAACCCCATCGTGGGCCACCTGGACGAGTGCGAGAACCTGGTGATGGCGTGCGGCTTCATGGGCCACGGGTTCATGATGGCGCCGGTGATGGGGCGGCTGCTCGCTGAGCACCTCGCCACCGACGAGAGCACCGAGCTGTTCGACCGATGGAACTTTCGCCGCTTCAAAGAGGGCCGATTGCTCAGCGAGTCGATGATCATCGGGTGATCGCTCTCGGCCCCCACTCGCGCAGCCAGCGAGCGAAGAGCGCGGCCCCCACCCGCGTTGCGAGTGAGCGAAGAGCGGGCGGCCCCCACCCGCGCTGCGAGCGCGAGAGAGCGCGGCCCCCACCCGCGCTACCGCGCGCCCCGCCCCCGCGCAGA
>JAAFIF010000135.1 GCA_013298625.1 Myxococcales bacterium | reverse complement strand
CCAGGAGATCTTTCGCCTGGTCGAAGAGAAGGTCTACCGCGTGGTGGGCGGGATGCTCGAGTCGGGGCTGCCCATCGTCGAGTTTCTCGGCGGCCGCAAGCAGCGCGACTCGCTCTACACGAAGCTGCTCTCGAAGCGCGAGACCATCGCCGCCCAGATCTACGACAAGCTCCGGTTTCGCATCGTCACGCGCACGCGCGACGACCTGCTGCCGGTGGTGAACTACCTCGCGAGAAAGCTCTTTCCCTTCAACTACGCGATCCCGGGAGAGAGCACGAACACGATCCTCGACTTCGACAAGATCTTCGACGAGCACGCGCGGCTGCGAGAGATCGAGCCGCTCGTCCAAGGGCTGCCGGGCGACAAGTCCAAAGAGCTGCCCGACAACGTGTTCAGCGCGAAGAACTACCGCGTCGTGCACTTCGTCGTGGACCTGCCCGTGCGCATGCCCGACCGCTTTCTCGACCTCGCGCCGCCCAGCGCCGCCGCGCTCGGGCGCGTCGTGTTCGTGCTCGTCGAGTTTCAGATCGTCGACCAGGCGACGGACGTGCTCAACGAGAAGGGCGAGGCCTCGCACGCCAAGTACAAAGAGCGCCAGCGCCTCGCGGTGATGGACCGCTTGCGCATGGGCTTTCGCGAAGCCGCCGCGGTGCGCGCGGTCATGGACGAGCAGACGTCCGAGCGCATGATGCCCGCGCGCGACCCCGCGCTCAGCGAAGAAGAAGACTGAGCGCTCAGAAGCTCTCGGCGAGGTCGGCGTCCACGGGGCGCGCGCCGGCCCTGCGCACGAAGAGCCTGAAGTCGCGATCGCGGCACAAATCGCTGCTCGCGCTCGCTTGATCGCAAAACGGAACGCTCAGCCGTCGCGCGCTCAACGGCACCACCATGCAGTCCCTCACCCCGCACGCGTTGGTCACGAACCGCACGTCCGCCGCGAGCCACGTCCAGTTGGCGCTGCCGATCCCCGCGTTGTCCTGACAGCGCATCGAGACGAGGCCCCCCGAGTCGATCGCGCCGAGCTCCGCGCGCACGCCCGCCCCGCAGTGCACGAACAAGTGCGGCCGCGAGACGTCGTTGCCCGGGACGCCATCGGCGCACGTCCCGTGGTCTCGGTAGTAGTTGACCGCCACGCGAAACGTCACGTCTTCGGGCGGCGCGTCCACGCTCACGTTTTCGACGAAGCAAAACCGCGGGTCGCGCGGGTCGCGCACGGCCGGGTCGCACTCGGTGGTGTCCGTGTCGAGACGGGGGTTCCAGCAGCGGCCCGCGGCGACGAAGCGATCGCCCCACGGTGGCGGCGCGTTGGCGCAGCGAGCCACGTCCGCGGTCGGCGCGAAGCGAGCGTCTCCCGCGCCGCGCGACCAGTTCACGACGCCGCCCGGCGCCTTGCACGTCGCGTAGTAGCAGTCGTCCACGGTGAACCACGCCGACGGCGTCACCCTCGCGCGATCGATCACCGCGACGTGCAAATCCAAGTCGGCCCCCGCGCTCGCGATCCCTCCCTGCGTGTCCCACGACAGCTCGACGCGCATCCCCGAGCCCTCGACGTACACGGGCGTCACGCACTCGCCCGAGCTTCCGTCGGCGCGCGTGACCGTCGCGCGAAGCGAGTACCGCCCCGCTTGCGTCAGCAGAACGCGCAGCGAACGGGCCGTCGGATCGCTGATCGCAGGGCAGCTCGTCACGCTCGACGGGCACTCGAGCGCCCAACGAAAGCCCGTCGCGCTCGGGTCGATCATCGCCCCGTCCACCACGAGCTCTTGCAACGGCTGCAACGAAAGAAACGCCGGGCAGCGCAGCGCGCTCGCGCACCCCTCGAGCCCCTCGTCCACCATGCCGTCGCAGTCGTCGTCGACCCCGTTGCACTGCTCGTCCGTAGGCCCCACGCCGCCGGTGCAGTCCGTCCACAGCCCGAGCTCGCCGCAGGTCATCGAGCCGTCGCGACAGCGCCCGACAGCGCGACGATCGCTCGCGCCCGCGAAGCACGCGCGCATCGAGCCCTGCGCGCACAGGCAGCCCTCGTCGACGAGCCCGTCGCAGTCGTCGTCGACGCCGTTGCCCGAGCCCGCTCCGCCGTCCACCGTCGGACCGCAGCGCTCGGCAGGGCCGCACACGGTCGGACCGCACGGGTCGATCGGCGGCGGAACGTCGGTCGCGGCCGCGTCCATGGCCTGCCGCCCGTCGATCACCACGTCTTCGGTGGGCCGAGGCGTCGGCGTCGAGCAGGCCGAGAGCGCCAGCAGAGCCACGAGCGATCGGCGAGCACGCACAGCGAGACCATAGCAGAGCGGCGACACTGAACGGTGATTCACCGGGCGGCGAGGCGGCCGTTCGTCGTACATTCGGCCCAGTGGTCAAACGCTCTTCTCTCGCGCGGATCGCAGCGTCGATCGCAGCGCTCAGCCTGGGCGCCTCGAGCCGCCCGACGCACGCGCAGAGCGCTCAACCGAGCGCGACGCGCAGGCTCCCTCCGCCCGTTCAACAGCGGGACACCGAGCGAGCGCCGCCGCGAAGCGAGCCGCAAGGGATGCTCTTTCGCGCGTCGATCAACGGCGAGTGGCAGATCCGAGCGTGGTTCAACAACGAGCTGACGCTGCCCACGACGCCGGGCCAGCGCACGCCGAGCACGCTCAACCAGACGCACTACGCCGAGCAGTGGTTTCGACTGAGACCCTGGCTCACCGTCGGTGACGTCTTCGCGGTGCGCGCCAACCTGGACGTCACCCGCGCGATCATCCTCGGAGAGAGCACCCGGCAAGTCGAGCTCTCGCGAGACAGCAGGTCCACGGATCTGTCGCCGTTTTCGCACGGGATCGTCGATCTTCGCGCGCTGTACGTCGAGTGGACCTCGCGCATCGGCGTGCTGCGCGCGGGCCATCAGCAGTCGCACTGGGGCCTCGGGATCGTCGCCAACGACGGAGACCGCGCGCCAGTGTTCGGCGACTACCGCAACGGAGACATCGTCGAGCGCATCGCCTTCGCCACGCGCCCCGGCGGAGCTCGCTCGCCGCTGGTGCTCGCGCTCGCGGGAGACCTGGTGTTTCGCGATCGGCTCGCGAGCCTCGCGCTCTACGATGTTCCCATCGAGCTCGGGCCGCCGCCCTTGGCGAGCGCGACCTCGGTCGAGCAGTCGACGCGCAGGACGCTCGGCGGAGACTGGGGCTGGCAGGCCGTTCTGTCAGCGTTTTATCAGGATCCCGCGTGCCGCGATCAGTGCGAGCGAAAGCGCGTCGGCGCGTACGCGGTCTACCGCGGGCAGACCAATCGCATCGGAGACGCGCTCATGGCGGGCTTCGCCGACGTGTTCGCGCGGTGGGAGTGGCCCTCGCCCGACGGGACCGCGAAGGTCTTCGCCGCGGTCGAACTCGCGCTCGCCGCAGGGCACACCACGTTCGTGCGCAACGCGTTTCAGCCGAACGGCCACGACGTCTTTCAGCACGGCGGCGCAGCGCAGCTCGGCGTCGAGCGCGAAGGAGCCTTTCGCGTGGTGCTCGAAGGCGGCTACGCCTCGGGCGACGCGCAGCCGCAGGACGGCGTGCAGCAGCGGTTCACGTTCAACCCAGCGCATCGCGTGGGGCTGATTTTGTTTCCCGAGGTGCTCGCGTGGCACACGGCGCGCAGCGCGTCGATCAGCGCCGACCCGCGCGTGGTCGGCCAGCCGCCGCGCGGCGCAGAGCTGCTGCCTTCGTCGGGCGCCGTCACCAACGCGGCGTATTTCTACCCGACAGCGACGGTCAACGTGACGCGCTGGATGGACGTGCGCGCCGGCGCCGTGATCGCCGTCTCGACCAGCGACTTCGTCGACCCCGTGCGCAGCACCATCTTCGGAATCGCCCAGAACTACCGCGGCGGAAACCCCCTCGCGCGCGACCTCGGGCTCGAGCTCGACCTCGGCCTCCACGGCCGCAACACGCTGCCCGGCGGCGTGAAGCTCGTGTGGGGCGCGCAGGGCGCGGTGATGTTTCCTGGTCGCGCGTGGGACGACGGCGCAGGGCAGCCGCTGCCCACGCGGTACCTCGGCGTCGTGCGGCTCGGGGCGGAGTATTGACCATGAGCGCGAAGAGGCACTCGAATATGCGCACACACAATCACTTCGCCTTTGCGTTCGCAGCGATCGCGAGCGCAACCCTGAGCCAGGCATGCGGCGAGCCGCTCGCGCAGCGGGACTACGCGCCGGTCGACGGGCACGGGCCGAAGGTGCGTTGGGACCCGGGCGCGACGCCCTTCCCCGAGGTTCCGCTGCCCAACGACTACGCTGTGACGTTCGACCCGAGCTCGCCCACCGGCGTGCGCGTCAACGCCAGCTTGATCTCGCCCACGCTGCTCGAGCGCAACCTGCGCGTGTCCTTCGATCGCATGGATGGCTGGGGCACGAGCATGCCCATCAGCGTGAGCTTCGAAGGCGACGTCAACCTCGCCGAGCTCGCGCGAAGACACCCCATCGATCCGTCGGACTTCACCGACGACAGCGTGTACGTGATCGACCTCGAGACGGGCATCCCGGTCCCGCTCGACATGGGCAACGGTCACTATCCCGTCTCGCGCAGAGACTCGCGCGAGCCAATGCCGCTCGACCCGCGCGCGAGCGGAAACAACCTGCTCTTCTCCACGGTCAACGAAGACCGCAACGGCGACGGCGTCCTGCAGATCGAAGAGGACACCAACTTCGACGGCGTGCTCCAGCGCGCCGCGCCGCAGCTCGCGTCGGGGCAAACCGCAGGGCACTGGGACGCCGAGTCGCACACGCTCGTGCTGCGGCCGCTCATCCCGCTGCGCGAGCGGCACAAGTACGCGGTCGTGCTCACGTCGCGACTGACCGCGGCGTCGGGCCCCGTGCGCTCTCCGTTCGCCACGATCGGCCACCCCAATCAGCTCGCGTCGCTGCGGCCGCTCCAGGGCTTCTTCGCGAACCCGACGCTGCAACAGCGCTTCTACGGCGATCTTCGCTGGAGCGGCAGCGAGGGAACGCGCGTCGCGTTCGCGTGGATGTTCACCACGCAGACGACGGTGACCGACATGATCGACGCGTACAAGGGTCTGCGCAACGAGGGGCGCCTGCGCGTGCTCTCGACGGTGCAGCCCAACTTTCGCCTCGCGCGCGCGGCGACCAACCCCGGCTCGGGCTGCCCGGCCACGAACACTCCGTACATCATCACGCGGGCGCAGCTGCAGCAGATCGCGCGGGACCTCGTTCCGGCGCTCGGCTTCGACGGGCCGCAAGCGCAGGCGCTGATCGCGTCGTTCGATTGGATCGAGTACGCCGCGGTGGCGACGTACGACTCGCCGTGGCTGTTTCGTGAGCAGCAGCCCGGAGACCCCGCGACGATCCAATGGGACCTCGCGGCGACCGAGCGCAGCGCGACGGTGGCGAAGGACAAGGTGCAGCTGTGGGCGTTCGTCCCGCGGACGACGGCGACGGCGCGACCGCCGTTTCCGATCGCGCTGCACCCGCACGGGTACAGCGTGGGCAACTACGAGTCCCTCGCGTACGCGGGGTTCTTCGCGCGACAGGGCTACGCGTCGATCACCGTCAACGCGCCGTCGCACGGGTTCTCGCTCTCTGCAGGGCAGACCACGGCGGCGCGCGCGCTGTTCAGCGGGCTGTGCCTCGGGCCGTTCGCCAACGCTGCGCTCGAGGGCCGAGCGCGCGACGTCAACGGCGACGGAACCGTGGATTCTGGCGGAGATTTTCTCACCGCACAGATCTTTCGCACGCGAGACATGGTGCGACAGACGGTGCTCGACTACATGCAGCTCGTCCGCGCGATGCGCGACCCGTCGTGGTCGCAGCCCGGGCAAGACGATCACAACGGCGACGGCCGCAACGACGCACCGGGGGACTTCAACGGCGACGGCGTGATCGACATCGCCGGCACGCGCCCCGACGGAACGCCCACGCCCCTCGCCCTCTGGGGCCCGTCGCTCGGCGGGATCACCTCGTCGGTCCTCGGCGCGGTCGACCCGAACTTCACGGCCGTCGCGCCCGTTTCCGGCGGCGGAATCCTCATGGACATCTCCTCGCGCTCGATGATCGGCGCCGTGCAGGGCGCGGTCCTGATGCCCTCGCTCGGGCCCGTGATCGCGGGCGTGCGCGGCTCCGACCGCGGCCCGCGCGGGACGCGAACGCAGACGAGCTGCGCGGCCAACGCGATGTCCCTGCGCTTCATCGTTCAGGACGGCACCGACGTCGGCGAGCTCGAGTTTGCGTGCAGGCCCGACATCATGCCCGGCGACGACGTGCTGGTCTTCAACCAGGCCACGCTCACTCGGCGCTGCGCGCGCGTCGACGCCGAGGGGCGATTGTTCATGCCGTTCGCCACGGACCGCGGCGACCCGCTGGTGCTCACGATCTTTCGCGGCGCGGGCGTCACCAACTACGAGCGCTGCGACGTGCGGACGGACGCCGCGCGGCGCGCGGAGATCACCAGTTTTCAAGTGTTCGAGGGCGACTGCGACATCTCGTGCGGACACGTTCCGCCGGACGCGAGCCCGACGAGCCCTGCGCGCACCAACGCGATTCAGCGCAGAAGTCCTGCGCCTTTGCTCGCTTCGCCGGTCGCGGGCCTCGGGCTCCGGCGGCAGACCGCGGCGCTGCGGCGATTTCTCGCGCTCGCCCAAGCGGGGCTCGATCCAGCGGACCCGGTCAACTACGCGCCGCTCTACTCCATTCGTCCGTGGGACGGGCGCACGCGGCCGATCTTCTACTCGACCACCGCGGGCGACGACATCGTCCCTGTGAGCACGGGGATCACCTTCGCGCGCGCCGCGGGGCTCGTCCCGTTTCTCACGCGCGCGACGGGCACCGAGCTCGATCAGTACGTCATGCCGCCGGAGCGCGCGATGAACTGGGGAGGCCGCAGCATGCAGCAGATCCTCGTCGACACATTCGTCATCGAGGGCATCCCAGAGCTCAACCGACACCCGGTGATGGGCCGCGCGAACATGGTCTTCGACGCGTGGGACCTCGACGAGAATCGACAGGGCTTCGGCGAGGTGACGCTCACGCCGCGCATGCGACTCACCCGCGTCGTCATCAGCGATCGCGGCGCCGAGAACGACCTCGAGCAGCGCTGGTCACCGCGCGCCGGCGAGGCCGTCTCGGCCTACGCCAACGCCTACATCGTCCCGAACGGAACGCACGTCTTCTTGCCCAGCGACCCCTCGCAGGCCTTCGACATCGGCAACTACATGACCAACCTCGTCGCGCGCTACCTCGCGACCGAGGGCAGGCAGCTGTTGTACGCGACGTCCCCCGTGCATCACTGCCTCGAAGACGACTCGTGCCCGTTTCTGCCGCAGATGCCCTGAGAAAATGCTGAGCGTTCAGCTGTGCTCGACGAACTCGCCGAGCGCGCGAAATCGCCGATAGCGCTGCTCGCGGAGCTGTCCCGGGGTGAGCTCGCTGAGCTCGTCGAGCGCGGCGGCGATCGAGTCGCCGACGGTGCGCGCGGCGAGGTCGTGATCGCGGTGCGCGCCGCCCGCGGGCTCGTCGATCACGCCGTCGACGACGCCGAGCCGCAGGAGGTCTGGCGCGGTGATCTTCAGCTCGGACGCGGCGCGCGAGGCTTGCGACCCGTCCTTCCACAAGATGCTGGCGCACCCCTCGGGAGAGATCACGGAGTACGTCGCGAACTCGAGCACGAGGACCTTGTTGGCGACGGCGAGCGCGAGCGCTCCCCCAGAGCCTCCCTCGCCGATCACGACGGTGATCACGGGCACGCCGAGCTCGGCCATCGAGAGCAGCGACTGCCCGATGGCCTCGCTCTGTCCGCGCTCTTCAGCGCCGATGCCGGGGTACGCGCCAGAGGTGTCGACGAACGTGATGATCGGGCGCTTGAAGCGGTCGGCGAGCTCCATGAGCCGGCGCGACTTGCGGTAGCCCTCGGGGTTGGGCATCCCGAAGTTGCGCATCATGTTCTCGCGCGTTCCGCGGCCTTTTTGGTGCCCCACGATGAGCACGCTCTTGCCGCGAAACTTCGCGAAGCCCGCGACGATCGCGCGGTCGTCAGAGAACGTCCGATCCCCGTGCAGCTCGACGAAGTCCTCGCACAACCGCGAGACGTAATCGAGCGTGTAGGGCCGGTCGGGGTGCCGCGACAGCATGACCTTCTGCCACGGCGAGAGCGCCGAGAAGATCTCGCGCTGAAGCCTGCGCGCCTTGTCTTCGAGCCGCGCGATCTCGTGGTCGAACCCTGTGTTGCTGCCGCCCGTCGCGCGCAGACTGTGAATGCGCCGCTCCAACTCTCGGAGCGGCTTCTCGAACTCGAGCTCCGCCATCACGCCTTCTCTCGAAGAACCTCGAAGATGCGCACCGGCTGCGCGATGCCCTTGGGCTTGACCGGTTCGAGCTCGCGCACTTCGAAGTAGTCTCGAACGCGCAGCCACGTGGGCTCAGAGATCACGATCTGCATGCCCTTCGCCTGCGAGCACAGGCGCGCCGCGAGGTTCACGGGCGCGCCGATCACGGTGTACTGCATAGCCTTGCTGCTGCCGAGGTAGCCCGCGACGACCTTGCCAGTGTTGATCCCGATGCCGATTTCGAAGCCGTTTTTGCCGGCCGCGGCGCGCTCGGTGTTGAACTCTCGCAGCGACTCGATCATCACCAGCGACGCGCGCACGCAGCGGATCGGGTCGTCGGGGTGGCTCACGGGCGCGCCGAAGAGCGCCATGATCTCGTCGCCGACGAACTTGTCGAGGGTGCCTTCGTACTTGAAGATGACCTCGACCATCCGCTCGAAGTAGTCGTTGAGCATCGCGACGATGTCTTCGGCGTTCATGCCTTCGGACATCGAGGTGAACCCGCGGATGTCCGAGAAGAACATCGTGGCTTCGGTGCTCACGCCGCCCTGCTTGACCTCGACCTTGCCCTCGAGCACGAGCTGCGCGACCTGCGGCGACAGCAGCCGTTGAAAGCGCTCTCGCGCGACGGCGTCACGCTGGATCTGCCGCGCGAGGGTCGCGTTGGCGATGGCGAGCGCCGCCTGGTTGGCGATGTTGGTGACGAGCTGCAGGTCCTTGTCGCCGAAGGCGTTGGTGCTGATCTGCGAGTCGACGACGAGCGCGCCCTGTAGCTCTCCCTTGAACAGCAGCGGAACCGCCATCGAGCTGCGGATCCCCTGCATGATGATCGAGTGCGCTTGCGAGAAGCGCGGGTCGAGCATCGCGTCCGACGAGAGCACGGCGACGCGCTCTTTCTCGACCTGATTGAGGATCGTGGTCGAGACGACGAAGGGCTCGTCGACGCCCTTGCGCGTGCGGATGGCGCGGGGCTTGAGCTCGCGGTTGTCTTCGTAGAGCAAGATCGCGGCGCGGTCGGCGGCGAGCAGGTCGAAGGCTCGCTCGAGGATCTTCTCGAGGAGCTTGTCGAGGTCGAGCTCTGCGCCGATCGCGCGCTGCAGCTCGTACGCGATGCGGAGCTTCTCGTAGTCTTTGCGCAGCGCTTCGACGTCGACGATGCGGTTCTCGGGGAGAAACTGCTGCGCCGCCGCCGCGATCTTCGAGCGCACGTGCGACTCGAGCATGTTCGACGTGATCGTGACCTTCGACTGCGCGACGGCGCCGAGCATGGTCATGCCCGCTGGCCGATTGGGCGCCGCCGAAGGAGCGAGCGCGGGGTTGGCCACGGGGAGCGCCGGCTGCGACGGCTGCGGTTGGTGTGCGGGCGCAGGCGGCTGCGGCGAATAGTTCTGCGGCGGCTGCGGCATGGCGCCGCTGGCCCACGGGACCACGGGCGGCTGCTGCGAGGGCTGCGGCGGCTGCGCAGGCGGCGCGGCGCCTCCTGGTCCGTACGGCGACGTCCCAGGGTTGTAGACCGGCGCGACGGGGGCGACGGGCGCGGCGTTGCCGTCGCGAAACACCATGCGCGTGTTGCCGAGCGCGACCTCGTCACCGTCGTTGAGCCACTGCTCACCGGCGACGCGCTGCCCGTTGATGTACGTGCCGTTGAGGCTGCCGAGGTCGCGCAGGACATAGCGGCCCGAGCGCAGCTCGACGATGCAATGCTCTTTCGACACGATGCGATCGAGCAGTTGGACGGTGTTGTTGGGGTGACGTCCGACGCTGTTGACCGCGACGAGCTCGCGCTCTTGCTGTCCTTCGGGCGTCACGATCAAAAGCTTGGCCATCGATGCCTCGTCGCCGTCGGGACGCTGAGCGCGTCGCTTCAACGGGTGGGACCCTACGCGTTGACTCTACAAAAACTCGGCCACGACGGACACGGACTTTACGGGAGAGTTTCCCCAACCTGGGCGACCGCGGCGCGGATGATGTCGGCGCGCATTCCGTACTTGAAATTGCTGCTTCGGTTGACTTCGACGGACACAGTCTGTCCCGTGCGTGGGTCGAGGATGCGCTGGCGCTCCTCGTCCGAGAGGCTGCCGGCGTTGATTCCGATGACCGCGCCAGACGCCAGGAAGATGGGCGAGCCAGACGAGCCCGACGTGGTCTGCGCGCTATGCTGGATCTTCTGGGCGCCCTGCGGGTCCGCCGCGCGTTCGAAGAAGTCCGTCGTGCGGTTGAGCACGCCCTGCGTGATGGTGGCCACGGGCGAGGTCTCGTTCATGGTCAGGCCAGGAAACCCGTAGACGAACAGCGACGAGCCCGCGCGCAGCGCGAGCAGCTCGGCGTCGGGGGCCACACGCACCTGCGACGGCAGCGGCGCGGACGAGCGCACGATTCCGACGTCGAAGCCCGACCCTTCGCTGCCGAAGGTCGCGTTGCGAAACCGCGAGTCGCGATACACCGGAACGACCGCCGCGCGCTCTCCGCGCCCCGAGCTGCGCATGGCGATCAGCGTGGCGCCGCGCTCAAGAAACTGTCGCGCGGCGTCGATGCAGTGCGCGTTGGTCGCGATGAGATCGCTCGTGACCGCGAAGCCCGTGCAGTAGCCGCGCGGGTTCGGCGTCCCGGGCACCTGCGCGGCCAAGAGATAGATCGCGGACTCGTACTGCGAGGTGATTTGCTCACCGCCGCCCTGCGAAGGCGGCTCGGTGCTGCCCGTGGCGGGGGGCTCTTTCGTGGCGACGTACGCGACGCCGCCGCCGACGGCGCCGAGCAGCGAGAGCACGCCGAGGAGCACCAGAATCTTCGCTCCGCCGCTCATTCCACGGCGTTTTTCAGAGGCCAAGAGGGCCTGGTCGATCATGAGCGCGACGGTCTGCTTGCCCACCTTGGCGCCGGGCGGCAGCTGCGCGGCGACCGCGCCTCCGACGCTGTTCGGCGGTCCGTGCGCCGGCGGAGCTGCGGGCGGACCCATCATCGACGACTGCGGCGCTTGTTGCTGCGCGGGCGCGGGCTGAAACGCGGGCGGCGCGCCGAAGGGGCCAGACTGCGCAGCGGGCGCGGGCGCGAAGGGGTTGTGCGGCGCTGGCTGCGGCGAGCCGAACGGCCCCGTCTGCGCTGCGGCGTTTGCGCCCTGCATGTCCACGCGAAACCGAGGGCCACCGCGGCCGCACTCGATGAGGTCACCCGGCCTCAACGCTTGCGTCGCCACGCGCGTCCCGTTGACGAACGTCCCGTTGCGCGACTGCATGTCGACGACGACGTACTGCCCGTTTTCGCGGCGGATTTCGCAGTGATTTCCGCTCGCGTCGAGGTCGACGTTGGCGTCGAGCACGACCTCGTTGCTCGGGTGCCTCCCCAGCCGAACGCGGTCCTGATTGAACGTGAGCTGTCTGCCAGCGTGGGCGCCGAACTCTTGAATCAATCGCAGCATCGCTCGCTATCCCAGAGGCTCGCGATCGTAGCGCACGCGCAGCCCTTCGACAGCACGCGCCGAGACCGAGCGCCCCTTTGCGTTACTTGATGAGGTAGAGCGCGGCGAGCAAGAGCCCCACCGCCAGCGCGAGCAAGAACGCCACGAGCGCGTAGCGCGGACCGTTGGACACGGGCAGCGTGATCTCTTCGTCGTCCCCTGCGCGCTGCGCGGGACGCTTGTCACGCCCGGCCGGCGCGACAGCGTCGGGCGCTGCGGGCGCAGGCGGCCGGATCGAAACCGCGTTCTTCACGTCTTTGCCCGGCGGAGGAGCGTCCGCGCCCTTGATGCGCGAGGCGACCTTCGCGTCGCCGTCGTGATGCGGCTCGTCGCTGAGGATCCAGGGCTGGTAGCCGAAGACCTCGTCGCCCGGCTCGAGCTTGGGCAGCCCGCCGCCGAAGCGCACGACGATCACGGTGATGTTGTCGTGTCCGCCGGCAGAGTTGGCGAGGTCCGTGAGCCGCTTGCAGCAGTCCATCGGCTCTTCGCTGGTCGTGAGCACGTCGAGCATCTGCCCGCTGTTGACCAGCCCGCACAGCCCGTCGGAGCAGACCATCAGCACGTCTCCGTCGCGCAGGTCGATGAACGACAGGTCGACCGCGACCGAGTCCGACGTCCCGAGCGCTTGCAGGATGATGTGCCCGTGCTCGTAGTTCTCGGCTTCGGCCTCGGTCAGCTGGCCGGCTTCGATGAGCTTGGCGACGAGCGACTGATCCTTGGTGAGCTGCTTGATCTTTCCGGCGCGGACGAGGTAGGCGCGCGAGTCGCCGACCTGACCGAGAAACAGCGTCTTGTCGTAGACGCCCGCCACCGTCGAGGTCGTGCCCATCCCGCGCTGCGCGCGGTTGGTCTTCGCCGCGAGGTAGATGCGAGCGCCTGCTTCGCCGATGGCCTCGGAGATCCTGCGCGCGAACTGGTCCTTCGACCGCGGCTCGCCGCTGTTCTGCATGAGGTCGTAGATGGTGTCGACGGCCATCTGGCTCGCGACCTCGCCGGCCGCAGCGCCGCCCATCCCGTCACAGACCGCGAAGAGCGTGCCGCCCGTTCCGACGGTGTGCGTTCGGATCTCGGGCTTCACGTTGCGAAGGCGCTGCGTGAGGTCCGCGATCAAGAAGTTGTCTTCGTTGTGCTCGCGGATCATGCCCACGTCGGTGCGACCGAACAGGCGCACTTCGACGGGCCCCGACGAGACGACAGGCGTCCCCACGGGCGCGGTCTCGACCGCCGTCGAGGGCGCAGGCGACGCGGAGCTCTCGCTCGAAATCTCGATGCTCGGACCGGCCGTGTCGGCAGCGGCGGTCGGGCCCGATGGGGGCTCTGCCGCGCCGGTGGGGGCGGGCGAAGCTGTGGTCTCGGGCTCTTTGGGGGCCGCGGTGTTGTCGGAAGCGTCGGTCATCGAGGCGCCGCTCCCCCGGCGCGCGCGCGACCCGGAAGGTCGACGCGAAACAAGTGATGTCCCAGACGAAACACGTCGCCGTTTTGCAGCTCTCGCTCGCCGCGAAACTGTACGAGCGTGCCGTTGGAGCTGCCGAGGTCGCTCACGACCACGCGGCGGTTGGCGCGGTCGACGCGAAACGTCGCGTGCCGGCGGGACAAAAACGCGTCGTCGGTAAACACGATGTCGCCCGATTCTCGTCCGACCACGGTCTCTTCGCGAAACAAGTGGTGCACATCTCGCGGGATGCCCTCGGTCGTCAGCTGCACGAGCCGCGCGATCCGCGGCTGCTCAGGGGTGCCGAACACCATCACGCCGTAGTGCGAGACAGGCCCGAACGACGTCTCGTGCTCGCTCAGCACTTCGAGGCGAAGCACCTGCTGTCCGAGCAACACGACGTCGCCGCTCGTGAGGGACATCGCCTCGCGGAGCTTGTAGAAGATCCCGTTCACCGAGCCGAGGTCGCGCAGGTAGTACTGGCCGTCGCGGACCGTGATGCGCGCGTGGCGGGGCGACAGGTACGGGTCGTCCGCGAGCAGGATGTTGCCCTCGGTGCGGCCGATGTCCGTCGTCGCACCGGAGATGCGGTAGACCTGCCCCTCGCTGCCGTCCTTGAGGATCGTGACGATGCGGGCGACGGCGGCGTCGGGTGACGCAGACGCGTCCGTGCGCGCGGGCTGCGACGCGGGCGGGCTCATCGGCATCGACACGGGCGCGAACGGCGTCGCGATCGGAGGCGACTGCGGTGCTGGCGCGGGCGCTGGGATCATCGGCGCTTGCGGCGCAGCAGGCGGGGGTGCTGGCTGCGGCGCGACAGGCGGGGGTGCTGCTTGCGCTGGCGCCGGTTGCTGCGGCTGCGGCGAAGCGCCCGCTGCGGCCCCGACCGCTGCCGCGCTCACAGCAGGAAACATGTCCGTCGTGGACAAGCCGCACACGCCGCAGAACGCCGCGCCGCGCTCGACCATCGACGCGCAGCGCGGACACTTGCTCGGCAGCGCGGGCGCTGGCGCGGGCGCTGCGGCCGGTGCTGCGGCCGGCGGCTGGGCGCCGAGCGTGTTGCCGCACATCCGGCAGAAGCGCATCCCTGCGGGGTTGTCCGTGTTGCACCGCCCACAACGCTCGAGCGCGCCCGTCGGCGCGGCAGGCGCTGCGCTCTGCGGCGGCATGGGCACCGGCGCGGCAACGGCTGGCGCTGGCGCTGGCGCTTGTGGCGCGGGTGCGGGTGCGGGCGCTGGAGCGAACGGCCCCGATGCGGGAGCAGCCGGAGCGGCCGCAGGCTGAGCCGGCGGTGGCGCTCCGATGTCCCGCAGCTTCTGGCCGCAGTCGAGGCAGAACAGCGCCGTTGGCGGGTTCTGGCGACCGCAGTTGCTGCAATTCATCGCCGCGCGATTCCACTACCAGCAGGGCACACGGGTCAAGGAGCGAGCGCGCACACGATGCGTCAAACGGCGAACGGTCTTCTGCCGATGGAGTTGTGGACAGGCGAGGCGAAACCGTGTTCGACAGCGTTCGTTGACAAGCCCGGACGAGCAAGCTATTCGCCCGACCGCCTGACGCACGTGGGCAGCGGGATCGCAGCAACGACGCTCGTTGCGAGGACTCCCGAGAGGACTGGTGAAGCGACCACCTCCACCCCCAACGCTGCGACGGCAGAAACTCACTCGAAGGACATCGGACCGATGGAGATCGTTCTCGACAAGCGCGCGCTACGACAGATTCGCACGTCCGCAGCGGACGCGATCGAAGAGGGTGACACCGAGACGTTGCGCGAAGATGTGCTCGACGTGTTCAGCGACGAGCAGGTCGAAGAAATCGAGCGACGCATCGACACTGACTTCTACGACTTTCTCGGCGACGCCCTCGACGAGTGGGGCGGCGAAGAGGTCGACGAGCTGCTCGACCTGCTCGAGTCGCACCTCGCCGACGTCGGCATCGAGCTCAAGTTCGAAGGCGTCGAAGACGACGACGCTGAAGAGGACGAAGAGCCCGGCGCCGTGGACGACGACGACGACCTCGACCTCGGCGGCGGAGACGACGACGAAGAAGAGCTCGAAGAAGAAGAAGAAGACGAGCCCTGAGCCCCTCCCCGGGGGGAGGCGCTCGCGACTAGGGGGCCGATTGGCTTGCAGATTCGCTGACTGACCCACGGTCAGCGTCGACGTCTTCGGGCGTCGCGCGGTCTCGCTCTCGCGCGCCTCGCTCGGCGCAGCGCGCCGCGGCGCGGTCGGCGATCGACCCGCACGCCAGCGCGCGATCGAGCGCGGCGCGGCCTCGGCGGGTGCACGCGAACTCCCGCGCGAGCTGAGCGTCCAGCGAGCAAGCGCGATCGCGCTCTCCCAGCGCCGCTCGCAAGCGCGACTCGCTCTCGAGCGCGTCGTCGCGCAGCGTCGAGTCGCGAAAGCCGACGTACACATCGTGAAAGGCGTCCGCCGCGCGAGCGCGCTCGCCCATGGCCTCGAGCACCCTGCCCCGCTCCATCGCGAGCTGAGGAAACTGCGGCCGAACCGCGGACCCCGGGATCAGCACCAGCTGCTCGCGCACCGAGAGCGCGCGCTCGATCACAGAGAGCGCCTGCGGCAGTCGGCCCGCGTCGATGTGCACCCGCGCGAGCTCGAGCGAGCCGTCGTCCCAACGCGGGTTCTGCGGATATCTCCAGCGCAACGCGCGCTCGTAGAGCGCCACAGCGTCGTTGGTCCGCCCCGCGCGTCGCGCCCGGCGCGCGCGCTCGACGTCGAGCGTCGCGGCGAGCTCGGTGTTCGACAGCCGCTGCCACGCTCGCTCGGCGAAGCGTTCGGCCGCGGCGCCGCTCGGGTCTCGCACGTCCGCTTCGATCAACGCGAGCTCGATCGCTCGTCGGCCCGCGCCCATCGCAGGCTGCCGCGCGGCGACCTCGATGGCGACGGTCTCGGCGCGGCTCCACTGACCGCGGTCGAAGTAGATGCGCACCGCTTCGAGCTCGCCGCGCGTTCGCCTGGCCGAGTCGTCGCCGCGCGTCGCGAGCCACTCGAAGCGCGCGAGCGCCGTCTCGACGTCGCCCGCCCTTCGGTACGCCTGCGCCGCGCGATAGATGGCCTCGTCGCGGTCGAGCGGGCGCGCGGTGGTCCGCGCCGCCTCATCGAAGGCAGCGGCCGCCTCTGCAGAGCGCCCGTTGCGTTGCGCCCGCTCTGCCGCGGCAAACTGCGCGAGAAACGTGCGCGGTCGTTGATACGCGCACCCCCCGACGAGCAGCGCGGCCAGCGACAGGACACGAGACCAACGCACGTTCACGACGGACATCAGTGTCACACGTTCGCGACGAGCTGCGCGAGCGCCGAGCACGCCTCGAGGACCTGCGCGCGCGAGACGTCGAGGTGCGTGACGAGCCTTACGCGCGACGGTCCGAAGGCCGACGCGAGCACGCCTCGCTCGCGCAGTCGCCCGCAGAACACCTCGGCGCTCGACGCGCCCGGAAGGTCGATCATCACGATGTTGCTGTCGGGCTCTGTCACTGGAGCTCCCGCTTCGATCGCCGCGCGCGCCAAGAGCTTCGCGTGCTCGTGGTCCTCGGCGAGCCGCGCGACGTGGTGGTCGAGCGCGTACATGCCCGCGGCGGCGAGCACGCCCACCTGACGCATCCCTCCGCCGAGGCGCTTTCGCCAGCGACGCGCTTCGGTCACCAGCGACGCGGGGCCAGCGAGCACCGAGCCGACCGGCGCGCCGAGCCCCTTGGACAAGCAGAGCGAGACGGTGTCGACGCCCGCGCACAGCGACGCGAGCGACTCGCCCGTCGCGATCGACGCGTTGCAGAGACGGGCGCCGTCGAGGTGCACGCGCAGCCCGCTGCCCGCTGCCGCGGCGATCGCCGCGCGCCGTTGCTCAGCGGGCCAGATGCGGCCGCCTGCGCGGTTGTGGGTGTTCTCGAGGGCGACGGCTGTGACGCGGGCGTTCCAGTCGGCGGGAGGGCGGAGGTTGGCGGTGATGTCCGCGCCCGTGAAGAAGCCGCCCGTCCCGATGCTCGTGAGCTGCAGCTGCCCCAGCACGGCCGCGGCGCCGGTCTCGTACCAGAGGCAGTGGGCGCCCTCGCCCACGAGCACTTCGTCACCGCGTTGGGTCAGCACCAACAGCGCGAGCTGGTTGGCCATCGTCCCCGACGCGACGAAGAGCGCCGCTTCTTTGCCGAGCAGCCCCGCCACGCGCTCTTCGAGCGCGAGCGCCGTCGGGTCCTCGCGAAACACATCGTCGCCCACGATCGCCGCGCTCATCGCCGCGCGCATCCCCGCCCCTGGCCTGGTCACCGTGTCACTTCGAAGGTCGATCACGGCCCGCAGTCCTGCCGCAGTTCGACACAAATCTCCACACCCGTCGAAGTACCCTCTTGCGCCCGCCCGCGAGCGTGATAATAACGGCGCCCTCCAAGGCCACCCTAGCTCAGTGGTAGAGCAGCGGTTTCGTAAACCGCAGGTCGTCGGTTCAAGCCCGATGGGTGGCTCCACGCAAGGCCCGGTGAAAACCGGGCCTTTTGCGTTTCTCCGGCCCGATCGCTTCGCCGCTGGAGCCGCTCTGGAG
>JAAFIF010000020.1 GCA_013298625.1 Myxococcales bacterium | reverse complement strand
AGCCAACGTGCGCCCAGGCAACAGCCTGGGCTGAGGAAGTCATCGTCGCCCAAGTTCTACGTAGAGACGCAGCTGCGAGATGAGAGCACGCCCCCTTGGGCTCCGGGCCGTTCGCCTGTGATTTTCCACACAAGATTTGGGTAACCATGAGGCCCAAGGGGGCGGGCATCAGCGCCCGCATCGTTACGGGTGTTCTCTTCGGGCGAAGCGCAGCGGTCTCGCGACCGCAGCTAGCCAGTGGAGATCCGCGGGGACTGTCGTTGCCCGAGCCACGGTCCTCACTGAAGACGCGATCCTCGACGCGGTCACCGTCGCGGTGCTGCTGCATCGAGCGATGGTCGTGACCGAGTCGAGGACTGAGTTTTCAGCGAGGACCGCGGACGAGCCGCGCGCGTTCGAATGTTCGCCATTGGCTAGCTGCGGGCGCGAGACCGCCGCGCCCCGCACCGAAGGTGCGCTGCTGCCCGCCCCCTTGGGCTGCGGGCCGCTTCGCCTGTGATTTTCCAGGCAGAGTCTCGGCACCCATCGCACACGCCCGTGAACCCGCTCTACCCTTCCCGCTCGAACGCTCTTCTCCGTGCTCCCCCAAGAGCAACCCCAAACCCACGTCATCAACGCCCGTCGCGCTGCAACACGCCGCGCCGCGCGCGACGCGCCCGTGACCGTCGTGCGCAGCATTGCCCCCGCTCTTCTCCGCCCCCTCGATCGCGCTGGCGCCGACCGCACTCCCCGTTGCGCCCGCGCGCGTCGCTCACAACGGAATCGGGATGTCCGCGAGCACCGCCGCGTTGCCGCCCGCGGGATACGCGTAGGACGAATACGAATCCATCCCCCACACCGTGATCCCGAACGGAGCATCGCTCATCGCCGTGTGACGGCCGTTGGTGCAGCCCGTGGCAGACACGCCCGCGCGCAGCAGGTCCACCGTCGCGAACTCGTAGCGCCCGCTCGATCCCACCGGACGAAAGCCCGTCACGTCGCCGATGCAGCCGATGTTCACCGGCGCGAACGTCCCGTTCATCCGGCGCTCGCGCACGATCGTGAGCGACGTCGTCGGGTACGTCGGGTCCGAGAAGAACACGTATCGCCGCAGAAATTGTGCGGGAGGCATCACGATCACGAACTCTTCGTCGCCCAGCAGCCGCCCCTGGTACGGCTCGAGCGCGCCCGGGCGCGAGCCGCTCGGCACCGTCGAGCTGGTCATCAACTGCGCGAACGAAAACGGGTGCATCCCGTCCTGACTGCGCACGATGAACGCAGCGTCCGCGCGAAAGTCCGCCACTTGTCCGCGCGACAGCGTCGCCGGCGCGCCGGCGATCGGCGGATCGAACGTCAGCGTCGTCCCGTCCACCGCGCCCACAACACGATACGGAACGCTCTCGGGCATCAAGTCGCGACGACGCGTCTCGTACGGGGAGCCCACGTACTCACTCGACAGCGCGTTGACCGGCAGCTGCTGCTGGTGCGTCGAGTCTCCGCCAGGGGCCTCCATCGGCTGCAGTCGCAAGAAACGGTTTCCCGCGAAGACAGCGATAGGACGGTCAGCGACGATCACGGTCCCCGACGGGTCCGCGTCGCCGCGCACTTCGTACTGCGCCACTTGTCCCGCCGTCAGCGTGATCGACGTCGTCACGCCCCGCGTGAGCGCAGGCAACGGCGCGCGCGCCGCGAAGTCCTGCGTCGGACGAATGCGCACGATCGTGTCGTCCGCGGTCGAGACGATCTGAAACCACTGCGGGCCGGGCGAGGTCGCTGTTCCGACCGGCGCGTTCATCACCACGTACGTTTGCCCGTACACCGACGTCGGAAACACCAGCTGCGCGCTGGGAAAAAAGCTCGGTGCGCCGCCGTACGGCATCATGTCGTACGCGCCGATCGGGACGTCGCTCTGCACGCGCCACGCAGGCCCCTGCCCCGTCCCCGCGATCACCGTCGACGCGTTGATCGCTGGCGTGATCGGACACCGCAGCGGCGTGTCCGTCTCGGGCATCACGCTGTTGGGGTCGCTCGACAAAAAGAGCACCGCCACCCCGTCCACAGGAATCCCGTCCGCAGGAATCGGCGCCCACATGCTCGCCGGACGCCCGTTCTCGACGAGCCGTCCGAACCGCGAGACGTCGTAGTTCATCGTTCCCCGCGTCACCGTCAACCTCGCGGGCCTCGACCACGTGTTGGTCACGAACATCGCGTGGCACGGCGGCAGCGCCGGCGGGTACGCAGGCGGTGTCGGCGCGAAGAACTCGCACGCGATCGAACCGCGGCTCGCGCTCGCAGCGTCGCACGCGGCGATGCAACGCCCCATCGAGCAGCCCTGATCATCGGGGCAGCGCCCGATGGGACTGCCGTTGACGTCGAGCACCTCGCGCAGGTCCGCGCTGCACCCCGCGCCCACCAGCGGCGCGTCCGGGCGCGGCCCGTCGCTCGTATTCGGCGCGTCCATCCCGGGCTCGATCGCGTCTGCGCCGCTCGCGTCCATCGCGCTGCTGCCGTCCGCGCGCGCTGCGTCCGCAGGACAGCCCACGATCGTCATCGAGCACGGCGGAGGCCCGCTGCACGCGAGCAGCAGCGACGCCACGAGAGAAGGCCCAGCGAACGCACGGAGTGTCATCGTCGAGTGAGCCGAGAGTACATCCACTGGACCACGCACGGAGTCGTCGCGTTTGCGGGCGCGGACACCGTCGCTCGCGGCGCCGAATAACCAGCGAATAATCGCGTGGATCTTGTGCGCCTTGCGACGCGCGGACACCGTCGCGCGATGAGATTTCCGTTGGGTCGCTGTGTGTTCGCCCTCGCGCTGCTCGGCGCGTGCTCGCCGCCCGTGCTCTCTCAGCGAGACAGCGGACCGATCGACAGCGCGACGCCCGGCGACGCGAGCGTCGATCGCACCGTCGTCGACGCCGGCGCCGAAGCGAGCGCAGAGGACAGCGGAGCGGCGGGCGCAGACGCAGCGAGCGAGGCGAGCGCGGACGCGACGAGCGGCGATGCTGCCAACGACGCGAGCGTCACGCGCGGGTACAACGTGGTGGGCGCGGCCACGGGGGCGTCGTGCGAGGCGATGACAGCGCCGATGGAAACGACGATCACGGGCGATGATTTCGCCAGCAGATCACCGGTCGAACTGCCGTTTGCGGTCACGTACTTCGGTCGCGCGGCGACCCACTACAGCGTGAGCACCAACGGGTTCGCGCAGCTGTGGCCGAGCGAGATGGGGACGCCTTCGACGGACCCCGACAACGTGAGGCTCCCGTCACCGCTCGCGCCCGAAGGAATGCTCGGCGCGTTCTGGGACGATCTCTCCGTCGAGCTCCCCGCGTCGATCCGCGTCGAAGTGCGCGGCGTCGCCCCGCTGCGCTGGTTCGTCATCGAGTGGAACGACGCCCACACCATCGACGCCGCTGGCTACCTGCGCTTTCAAGTGAAGCTCTTCGAGACCACCAACGTGATCGAGTTTCACTACTGCTCGATGATGCCGCGGATGGCCGGGACCCGGCACTCGGGCGACAGCGCCACGATCGGCCTGGTGGACTTTACCCGAGCCAACGTCGCTCCGTTTGCGTTCGAGCGCGCCGACGCGGCGCCCACGGGCGCGTGGATCCAGTTTACGCCCCGCTGAGCCAGCGCCCGATCAACGCCCCGAGGGGAATCGAGAAGAACGTCGACATCCACGTCGCCGCTGGCAGCGAAAACGCAGCCTCGATCGTGATGGGCGCCCCCGCCCGCAAGCGCTTGAGCAGCTCGATCGCCCCAGGAACGTGCACGAGCACCTCCGTCGCCCACAGCACCGCGCCCACGCGCACGCCCGCCATGAAGTGCCCGCTGCCCGCCGCCGCCAACAGCGACGCCGTCGCGAGCAACAGCGCCGCGCCCACGGACGAAGCGAACAGGTATTGCAGCCACCGCGTGTTCACCACGCGCACGTCGTCCGAATCGCTGCGGCCCGCGATGATCCTCGCGCGCACTTGCTCGAGCCCCAGCGAATAGAGCCGAACGATCAGCAGCGCGACGATCAGGACTCCTTCAGTCCAACCCATGCGCGCGAGTGTTGCGCGCGGCCGCGCGAGCCGCAATGGCTCATCGCAACGAAGCTCCCGAGCGCTCCCCCGCCCACGCCCTGAGAGTTAACGAATCTATGCCCCCGCGACGATCTCTGCCAGAAACGCCTTGGCCGCCTCGACCTTGATGTTTCCGCTCTCGACCATGCGCTTGGCCACGCGCTCGACGAGCTCGCCGCGCGCGCCCGCGGTCACCGCCACGCAGCGCGCGTGCATGGCCATGTGGCCCTTCTGAATGCCCACCGAGCCGAGCGCGCGGACCGCGGCGAAGTTCTGCGCGAGCCCGACGGCGGCCATCACGAGCGACAGCTCTCGCGCCCCCGGATTGCCCAACATCTTGAGCGCCAACTTCGCCGTCGGATGAACGCGAATCGGGCCGCCCACGGTGCCCACCTGCAGCGGCAGCTCGATCGAGCCCACGAGGTGCCCTGCTTCCATCCGCCACACGGACAGCGGCTTGTAGCGCCCGTCGCGCGCAGCAAACGCGTGCGCGCCCGCTTCGATCGCGCGCCAGTCGTTGCCCGTCGCGAGCGCCACCGCGTCCACGCCGTTCATGATCCCCTTGTTGTGCGTCGCCGCGCGGTACGGATCCGCCTCGGCGAAGCGCGACGCTTGCCACACGCCGTACGCGATGCGCTCGCCCGACTGGCCGAAGTCCTCGAGCAGCCCGAACGGGATCTTGCAGGTCGCCCGCGCGCAGCGTCGGTCCGCGAGGTTCGAGAGGATGCGCAAGAACACGCGGCCCCCCGTGCGCTGCTCGACCATCGGCGCGACGCCCTCGGCCATCGTGTTCACGATGTTCGCGCCCATCGCGTCTTGCGTGTCGACCAGCAGCTGCAGCACCAGAATGGGCTCTCCGTCCGGGCCCTCGGGCGCCGGCATCGAGCGCACTTCGATGTCGAACGCGCCTCCGCCCCGCGCGACGAGCGACGGATGAAAGCTGTTGGCCAGCGCGAGCAGCTCTTCTTTGCTGTCCTCGATCGCCTTCTTCGCCGTCGCGAGGTCACCGTACTCCGTGACCTGCACCTGCGAGATCATCACCTGGCGATCGACGTCCGCCGAAAACCCGCCCGCCTCGCGGACGATCTTCGCCGCGAACGAGACCGCCGCGACCACCGACGGCTCTTCGATCGCCATCGGGACGAGGTAGTCCTTGCCGTTGATCAAGAAATTGAGCCCCACCCCGAGCGGGATCTCGATGGTGCCGATCGCGTTCTCGATCATGCGCTCGGCGATGTCCTTCGGGAGCGCGCCGTGCGCGTGCAGCGCCCGCACATCCTCGGCGTCGAGCCCGCAGCGCGCAGCGATCTGACGGATCTTCTCGTCGGTCGGGAGCTTGTAGAACCCCGCGATGCGCGAGCCGCTGTCCGCAGCGCCCTCCGCCGACTGCGGGACCATCGCACTTCCGTCACTCGAACCCTGGCTCATCTGCTCCTCCAGCAACTCTTTCGACGAAGCGCTTACGCGCGCGCACGGCTTTGGTTACCCAACGCAAACGATGCACGGTCTCGTCGTGGACGTCCTTGTGCGCGACGATGGGCGTTCGCGTCAATACCGCAGCATTTCTGCGGAAAACTATCGTTCGTCAGTGTCGCCCGTCACCGACTTTCGCCCGTCATCGACTGGCGTCGTTCAACGACAAGAGTCTGCGAAAGTTACTGATGCTCGAACTCCCGCGGGCGTTGCGCTCAGTCGTTCACGACACTTGCCCAGCCTCCTCCGCGCGGCCGAGCGCCCGTGCGCTACGCTCTCGCTCGATGAGCTTCTGGCCGATCGGAGCGAAGTCTGCGCCCGCTTCTCGCGGCGCCGACCGACGCGCGTACACGTTCGCAGTGGACTCGGTCGAGACCTGCCTCGACCGCATCGAGCCCGCAGACCCGCGCGCCGTGTGGAAGTCCCGCGGAATCTCCCAGCTCGAATCGCTGGACAAAGACCCGCTCGTCTTTGTCCAGTCCGAGCCCGTCCACGGCCTGCTCGCCGCCGTCCACCGCGCGTACGCCGAGCACCGCCCCCTCGCGCTCGCGCCCGAGCACCTCTGGCTCTGCGTCCTTCAAGCGATCGCCCGCGTGGTCGAAGAAGAGCCCGAGCGCTACCGAAGGCTCTTCGTCGCGCACGAGGGCAAAGAGCTGGTGACGATCCAGCGCGACGAGTTCATCCCAGGCAGCGCCGACAACGATTGGGCCGGCGCGGTGCGCGAGCTCGGCGACGGCGTGAGGGCGCGCAGCAGCGAGCGAGCCAAGAGCTTTCTCGCCCCGAGCGGCGCGTGCGAGACTGGCCAAATCGCCTGTGAAATCTCGCTGCTCGGCGCGATGCAGAGCTACTTCGAGTTCGAAGTCTGCACGATGTGCGGGATCCCGTCGATCACCCTCGAAGGCAGCCCGCACGAGTGGAGCGAGCTGCGCGAGCGCACCGCGCTGCTCGACGAGCTCGGGCTGCGCGAGTGGAGAGAGTCCCTCGACGCCGTCTTCGATCGCTTCGTGAAGGCCGCGTCGGGAGAGGTCTCGACGAAGTTCTGGCGCGAGATCTACAAGCGCGAAGACGCCTCCGGGGGGCCGCGCATCTCGGGGTGGATCAACGCGTTCATCCCGTTTCTGGGCGACCGCGGGACGGCCTCGCGCAACGCCCTGGCGTTCTTCGGAAAGCACCGGGCCAAGCACGCGTTCGACGGCGTCGGCATCAGCGCGCTGCCGCCTGGGCTCTCGACGGCCCCGTTCAACTGGGTGCTGCTCGGCGAGCCGCGTCCGATGTCTTTCGTCGCAGGATTTACAGGCGTCGCGCAGGACCCGAACGGCACCGTGCGCCCTCGCCTCGGATGGGCCGTCACCGATCGCGTCGAGCGCAAGCGCTTCAGGATTCGTCGCGAGGGCACGATCGCCGGCGTCCCCACGCTCAGCCCGCGCTCCGGCGAGAAGCACATCGATTTGCGCGCCATGGTCGACGAAGCCAAAGGCCTCGACCGCTGGGCCGCAGACTTCGCCTTCTGCCAATCCCTCGTCTCGCTCGATGGAATTCAACCCTCCCCAGGGCTCGTTTCGCTGAACACCCTGTCTACTGCGATCCCGACGATCGAGCCCCTGCACGAGCACCCCACGATCGAACAACTGCGCCTCCACCAAGACGACGCGCTCGTCGACGTGCGCGCGCTGCGGTCGCTGCCCTCGCTGAAGAAGCTCGGGATCAACCACTGCAACAACCTCCGCGACTGGTCTCCGCTGCTCGCGCTCGAGCAGCTCGACGAGCTGATGCTCCACGGCAAGACCGTCCCCAAAGAGTGCATCGGAATTCACCGCGGGCCCGAGGCGGTGCACGCTGCGCTCTCGAAGCTCCGCGCATGCATCACGCACTGAACCGTCGACGACTGCTCTCGCTGCTCTCGCTCTCGCCCCTCGCGCTGCGTTGCCAGCAGCCGCGCGTCGATCCGATGCGGCCCGCCAACGCGCAGCCGACGCCCACGCTACCCGCGATCGACCGCGACGCGCGCGCGCTGCCTCCGCCGGCGCACCGCGCGGACGTCCTCGTGATCGGCGCAGGAATCGCAGGCCTCCGCGCGGCCGAGCTGCTCCGCGAGCGCGGCCTCGACGTCGTCGTCCTCGAGGCCCGCGACCGCGTGGGCGGACGCATTCACAGCGTGCAGTCCTCGGGCTTCGCGATGGACCTCGGCCCCACGTGGCTCTACGACGTCGCCTACAACCCCGTCGCAGCGCGCGCCAGCGAGTGGGCCATCGACGTGCGCCCCACGGACAGCTCGCAGCGCTTGTACGGGCTCGAAGGCCGCGAGCACTCGAACCCCCAGCGCGCTCGGTGGAAGGCCTCGATCGACCGCGCCATCACCGTCGCCCGCCGCGCGCTCGCGCCGCGCGCAGACCGCTCGCTCGGCCAGGCGCTGCGCGAAGGGCTCTCGCTCGAGTCCCGCTCGCCCGTCGATCGACAGGGCCTCGCGTGGACCATCGCCACACACATCGAGCACGCGCACAGCGCCAACGTCGACGACCTGTCGCTCGCGCACTTCGACGACGGCGCGCAAGAGCTCGGCCCCGACGGGAGGGTTCCGCTCGGGATGAGCGCGATCGCAGAGCGCCTCGCGCGAGGGCTGCGCGTCGAGCGAGGCTTCGTGGTCCGGCGCATCGCGCACGGGCCGCGAGGGGTCGAGGTCGAGGGACCGCGAGGGCTGTGGCGGGCGCAGGCGGCGATCGTGACCGTTCCGCACGCGGTGCTCGCGGCGGAGGCGATCGCGTTCGAGCCAGCGCTGCCCGAGGACAAGCGCGCCGCGATCGGCCGGCTGCACACGGGCGCGCTCTCGAAGGTCTACCTGGAGTTTCGCTCGGTGTTCTGGCAGCCGCGCGACGAGCGCATCGGGAGGCTCGCCGACGACCACGAGCGCGGGCGCTTCACGCAGCTCATCGACGTGGCCACGTACTGCAACCGCCCCGTCTTGCTCGCGGTCCACGCAGGAGCCGCCGCAGCGGCGCTCGATCGACAGAGCGAGCAAGCACTCGTCACCGACGCCCTCGCTGCCCTGCGCACGGTCTACGGCGCTGCGGTGACCGAGCCCGTGAGCGTGCGCCGCTCGCGGTGGAGCGAGGACCCGTTTGCGCGAGGGGCGTTCTCGTCGCTGGGCGTCGGCGCCACGCTGGATGACCGCGACGCGCTCGGATCTCCCGTGGGCGCGGCGCTCTATTTCGCAGGCGAAGCGACGTCGCGCACCAACGCGGCCACCGTCCACGGCGCGTACGCCAGCGGAGAGCGCGCCGCGCGCGAGTGCCTCACAGCCCTGCCAGCACGTCGTACCCCGTGAGGATGTACGTCTGATTGGCAGGAAAATCCCTGACCAACACCGCAGGACTCTCGGGCGAGATCATCGAGGCGAGCAGCTTCACGGGCGTCTCGATGTCCACGTAGCGAAACGGCTTCTGCATGATCGCGCGCACGGGCTGCTCGCGCACCTTCGGGTCGTCGATCATCCTCGAGTACACGTGCGCCTCGCTGAGCGAGCCCACGATGCGGCCCGAGCGCAGGACGGGGATCTGCGAGAAGTCATTTTCGCGCATTCGCAGCACGGCGGACGCGACCGTCTCGGTGTCCTCGACGCCCACCACGTCGGTGACCTTCTTGTTCTTCACGAGCGAGCGCGCGGTGCCTCCGTCGACGTCGACGTAGCCCATCGAGCGCATCCAGTCGGGGTTGAACATCTTGCCGAGGTAGCGCGTGCCGTGGTCGTGAAAGATCACCACGACGTTCTCGCCCTCTTTGAAGTTGTCCTTGATCTGCATGAGGCCCGCGATGGCCGAGCCCGCCGAGTTGCCCACCCAGATGCCCTCGGCGCGGACGATCTCGCGGGTCATCATGGCGGCGTCTCGATCGGTCACCTTCTCGAAGTGATCGATCACCGAGAAGTCCACGTTCTCTGGGAGAAAGTCCTCGCCGATGCCCTCGGTCACGTACGGGTAGATCTCGTGTTTGTCGAAGACGCCGGTCTCTTTGTACTTCTTGAAGACCGAGCCGTACGTGTCGATGCCCCAGACCTTGATCCCGGGCTTTTTCTCTTTGAGGTACTTGCCCGTCCCGCAGATGGTCCCGCCGGTGCCGACGCCCACCACGAGGTGATCGATCTTGCCTTCGGTCTGCGCCCACAGCTCGGGGCCCGTGCTCTCGTAGTGGGCCTGCGCGTTCGAGCGATTGTCGTACTGATTGGCCTTCCACGAGTTGGGCGTCTCGCGCTCGAGCCGCGAGCTGACCGAGTAATAGCTGCGGGGATCTTCAGGGTCGACGTCGGTCGGGCACACGATCACCTCGGCGCCGAAGGCCCGCAGCGCGTCGACCTTCTCTTTCGACTGCTTGTCCGTCGTCGTGAAGATGCACTTGTAGCCCTTCACGATCGCGGCGATCGCGAGGCCCATGCCCGTGTTTCCGCTGGTGCCTTCGATGACCGTTCCGCCGGGCTTCAAGAGCCCTTTTTTCTCGGCGTCTTCGACCATCTTCAAGGCCATGCGGTCCTTGATGCTGTTGCCGGGGTTGAAGGTCTCGACCTTCGCCCACACCGTCGCTCTCACGCCCTGCGTGATGCGGTTCAGGCGAATGAGCGGGGTGTTTCCGATCGCACCGAGGATGTTGTCGTGAACGTTCTGCGCCATGGCGAGCGGGACCATACCTCAGCGAGCGATGTGAACGATCACTGTCCGTCGACGCAGCGCTCCATTCTGCGCGTCGAGGCCCGGCCAGGAGCGAACGGCGCGGTGGGCCAAAGGCGCGAGAGAGAACGCGGCGGTCGGACGCGGCGGTCGAACCTCGGGGACGCGGTGGAAGCGTTGAATGCAGTCGGCGCGGTGGCCGCGGTGGGCGCACGGCCAGAGGGAGTGTTGCCGGCGGTCGCGGTGGACGAACGCGGTCGCGGTGGACGAACGCGGTGGCCGCGGTGGACGAACGGCCAGAGGGAGCGTTGCCGGCGGTCGCGGTGGACGAACGCGGTCGCGGAGGACGAACGCGGTCGAACGCGGTGGGCGCAGTCGGCGCGGTGGACGCGGTGAACGCGGTCGAACGCGGTGGACGCACGGCCAGAGGGAATGCGGCGGTCGCGGTGGACGAACGCGGTCGCGGAGGACGAACGCGGTCGCGGAGGACGAACGCGGTGGCCGTGGAGAACGCGGTCGAACGCGGTGGGCGCACGGCCAGAGGACAAGCCTCCGGCCTTTGCGCGCCGGAGCGGCGCGGAGCGGGCTCGGCGGGCGCCGGGCCTATCCTATCGGCTCGTCATCTCGCCCGGTTTGCTCCCACAGAACGTTGTCGGTGCAGAGGCGATGGTGTTCACGTTGCGTCTCGACGTAGCGCAGAACAGGCTCGCAGTTGTCGGGATCGATGCTGAACGCCCCGTACCCAGTCTGCCAACGAAACGATGCTAGCGCCGAGGAACGCGAGAGAACCACGGAACTCTCGCTCTTATACGCACGCACCACTTCCGCGACGCTGCGAGTAAGCGGCAACCGAATCGCGAGATGAACATGATCGTCGAACGCCCCGAACGCGAGCAATTCGACAGACATTTTCGCGCTCCGCGCTGCGTAGATCTCTCGGAGCGATGGATCCAAATCCGCGTCGATCCACGGCGTGCGGTTCTTCGTGGTCCAAACGAGATGAACAAAGACTCGGGACAGAGAGTGACTCATTCGCCCATAGGATAGGCCCGGCGCCCGCCGAGCCCGCTCCGCGCCGCTCCGGCGCGCAAAGGCCGGAGGCTTGTCCTCTGGCCGTGCGCCCACCGCGTTCGACCGCGTTCTCCACGGCCACCGCGTTCGTCCTCCGCGACCGCGTTCGTCCTCCGCGACCGCGTTCGTCCACCGCGACCGCCGCATTCCCTCTGGCCGTGCGTCCACCGCGTTCGACCGCGTTCACCGCGTCCACCGCGCCGACTGCGCCCACCGCGTTCGACCGCGTTCGTCCTCCGCGACCGCGTTCGTCCACCGCGACCGCCGCATTCCCTCTGGCCGTGCGCCCACCGCGTTCGACCGCGTTCTCCACGGCCACCGCGTTCGTCCTCCGCGACCGCGTTCGTCCACCGCGACCGCCGGCAACGCTCCCTCTGGCCGTGCGTCCACCGCCTTCTCCTCGCGCCTGTGTCCCATCACGCCCGTTGCCCCGCGCCGTTCGCGATCGCACCGCTTGCGCCCTTCTCCGCCGCCCCCGTGTGCACAGTCGCAGCGCCATCTGATCCCCCCGTTCACGCTGCGTTGACACGCCGCCAACCCGCTCTGCAGGCCCCTCGCGCGCCTCGGAGCCCCAACCGCACCCGCCGCTCGACAAAAAATCTCACGCCCCACGCAACGTCGAGAACACCCCGTGGATAGGGCCCCGCGCAACGCAAGGAGCCCTCACTGATGTCCACCCGTTCGTCTCTGTTCTTCACGCTCTCGGTCGCCCTCAACACCGCCGTCGCTGCCGGCGCGCTTCACAGCAGCACAGCCCTCGCGCAGTCCGCAGAGGAGCCCGCAGCAGGGGAGTCGGGCTTCGTTCGCATGCGCCCGATCGACCGCGCGACGGTCCGCATCTTCGCGCTCACGGGCATGGCCATGGAGCTGCACCGCAACGAAGAGACCGGCCGTCAGCGCGCCATCGCCGTCGCCAGCGCGGGTCACGGAACGGGCGTCGTCGTCGACCCCGACGGATTCATCGTGACCGCGGCGCACGTCGTCGCCGACGCGCAGCAGATCGCCGTCGTCATGCCCGGAGGAAACGAAGGCTATCCCGCAGACGTGGTCTACACGGACCCGTCGCGAGACATCGCCATCCTCCGCGCGGGACGAACCTTCACGCACTTCGTGGCGCTGCCTGCGCAGCAGCCGACGGTGCAGCTCGGCGACCGCATCGGAATCACCGGTTATCCCCTCACGCCCCACGAGCGCATGCCCGCCGCCGCGAGCGGAGAGATCTCGCGTTTGACCAACGACGGACGCCTGCAGCTCGCCGCGGCGATCAACCCCGGCAACTCTGGAGGACCCGTCGTGGACGGCAGCGGGGCGCTCGTCGGAATCGTGAGCTCTCGACTGCTTCCGCAAGAGGGCGCGCAGGGGATCGCGTTCATCGAGCCCATCGCGCCGGCGATCCGAGCGATGCAGAACAACGTTCGTCGCTCGCGCGGGCTCGAAGGGGACCGCAACGTTCGCAAGGACCTCGCGCAGGTCGTCGTCGCGACGCTTCGATCCGTCGCGCTCGGGCTCAGCGCAGACGAGACCGTGATCAACCGACTCGTCACCGCGATCGAGAGCAGCGAAGACACCGACGCCATGGCCCTGTGCGCCGGCTACCTCTGGAACGGCATCACCTCCCAGCTCGAAGCCGCCAACGTCGACACGCTCGTCGCGCTCCCCGCGGATCAGCAACGAGTCGCCGTCGCGCGCTTCGGCCTGGCCATTGGTCTCGCGCGCCGCGCTGTGCGCATCGATCGAACCATCGCTCGCCGCTACCGCATCGCGCAGGACTTGATCGAGCTCGGCGAGCACCTCGAAGCGTCGCTGCGCGCGCGGCGCACCGGAGCGAGCCCGACGGGCGACGCGACCACCGGCGAAGCGCGCACCGCGAGCTTCGTGCGACCGCAGCGCGCCGCGCGCACCGCAGGGGACGAGACGCACGACGCCGACGGCCGCGCGGTGATCGTCTCTACGTACCGAGCGCCAGAAGAGAGCGAGCCGAGCGAGCGGCACTTTCCTCGCGTCTCGCTCGAGCTCGGCGGATCGATGGGGCTCGATCAGCGTACGATGGAGCCGAACGGCGGCGGGTTCTATCTCTCGACGACGTACGACGTCCTTCGCTGGGACGCCGCGCGCTTCGCGTCCATTACGTTCGCGTCGGTGGGCGGCGGTATGCACATGATCTTCGGCGGACCGCGCGGCCTCGCCTCGACCGTGACCGCGGAGCTCGGGATGCGCGTGCGACTCGGCTCGGCCAACGGCAGCTCGTTCAGCGCGAGCGCTCACTACACGCCGGGGCTCTCTGTGTACTCGACGCCGAGCAACAGCGGCAGCAGCGTGGCGCACGTGGGCGGGACGTACGCGGGTTTTCGCGCCGACGCGACGCTGCACTTCTCGCGGCTGGTCGGCCTCGGCGTGCGCTTCACCGACCAATACCGGCCCGATGGATTCACCGCGATTCGCGCGGCAGGAGTCACCCTCGCGTTCACGCTGTGAGCGGGAGCAATCACGCGGGTGGGGCGCACTCCACTCGCCGCGCTGCCCCCGCCGCAGAAAAAAATCTCTCCTCGCGCAACACCAACAACGCCGCCGTGGATGAGGGGCCCGCGCGGCGAACTCCTGCGCTCGATCAGCGCGCGCCGCACTGTCCCCAACACTCCACACACGCGGAGCACATTCGTTATGCAATTCACCAAGCGATTCTTTCTCTCTGCCACGGTCCTCTCGCTCGCTGCCTGCGGACAACCGATCGAACTCGAAGACGACGCATCCCGACCGGACGGGGCCATCGCGCAGCGCGACGCAGAGCGAGCCGATCGCGCGATGGAAGGCGGCGCGATCGTCGAAGACGCGGCGATGGACGCAAGCGACGGCGCAGCCGCAGCCATCGAAGCGTCGGTCGAGCTCGACACCGGCGTGATTGCGCCCGCAGATGTCGCGGACACGGGCGTCGACGCCGCGCGCCCTCCCCTCGTGTGCACCGCAGGGACCGCGAACTGCAACGGAGACGAGCGCGACGGCTGCGAGACCAGCCTGAGCACCAACAGCAACTGCGGCGCCTGCGGAACCGCGTGCACATCGGGCCCGCGCTCGACGCCGATGTGCACCGCGGGCGGCTGCCGAATCAGCTGTGACCCTGGCTTCGGGGACTGCGACGGCGACCCGCGCAACGGCTGCGAAGTGGACTTGAACCGATCGACCGAGCACTGCGGCCGCTGCGTCAATCGCTGCGGCGGCGGGGCCAACGCCAACCCCGTGTGCGCCGGCGGGCTGTGTGGCTTGAGCTGCAACGCGGGCTTCGCGGACTGCGACGTCAACCTCGGCAACGGCTGCGAAGCGGACCTCAACAACTCGGTGAGCCACTGCCGGGCGTGCGGCAACGCGTGCAGCGCGCCTGCCAACGCGGCGCCCACGTGCGGCGGCGGCGTGTGCGATTTTCGCTGCAACGCTGGGCTCAATCGCTGCGGAGCGCAGTGCGTTCGACCCGATGATCCTGCGTTTGGCTGCGGGACGTGCACTGCGTGCGCGCTCAGCGCCAACGCGACGAGCATGGCGTGTGGGGCGTCGGGGTGCGTTCCGGCGACGTGCGCAGCGGGGTACAAGCTGTGCGGGACGCAGTGCGTGGCGATCAACGACCCTGGCTACGGGTGCACGAGCTCGTCGTGTTCGTCCTGTGCGCTCGCGACGGGAGCGTCCGCGATGATGTGCCTCGGCGGGGGATGCGCGGTCGCGAGTTGCCGCGCGGGCTACAAGCTCTGCGGCAATCAGTGCGTCTCGACCACGCTCCCGCAGTACGGCTGCGGGGGAACGGCCAACTGCGCGTCGTGCAACGTGCAAAACGCCGCGGCGATCTGCAACGGCGCGGGCGGATGCGACTACTCGACCTGCAACGCAGGGTGGCGCGACCTCGACGGGATCCGCTCGAACGGCTGCGAGACGCAGACGCCCGCGAGCATTCCGGGCCTTCGCGTGTGGCTCTCGGCGCGCGAGCCGGGGTCGTTGACCATGACGGACTGCACCGGCTGGGCGATCGAGCGCTGCATCTCGCGTTGGAACAACCTCGCCGACGTCTCGAACCCCGCGCTCCCCTCGGGGCAGCCACCGCTCGCGTGGCGGCCCAACGCCGACGGCACAGCAGAGCGCGTGTTCATCAACGGGATCATCAACCTCGATGCGTCAGGCACCCCCACGCTGAGCCTCTTTGGCCCTGGGCAGAACCGACAGTTCTCCCTCGGTCTCGCTTCGATCGTGAACACTCCCTACACGGTCTACGTCGTGGACGACCCCGGACACTTCGGCCAGAGCTATCCCCTCGCGTGTCGACCGGGCTCGGTGTTCGACACGAACGGAGCGTTTCACTTCGGCATGTCGTCGGGCACGCAGCTCCGGCTCGGTCACTACAACAACGACCTCAACCTCGACGGCGACACGGGGGGCGTGCGCGTGCTGATCGGCTCGCAGTCGAGCACTGGGCGGACGATCACGCGCACCAACTCGACGGGGACGCACTGGAGCAGCGACAGCAACACGGCCCTCGTCAACCGCGCCGTCGACTGCTCGATCGGGCGCGGCCTCGATGACTTCAACAAGTACTCCGGGAGCATGTACGAAGTGCTGATCTTCAATCGCACGCTCACCATCGCCGAGCAGAACACGGTGCGCACGTACCTTCGTCGCCGCTACGGGCTCTAAACCAATACCGCGACGGGGGTCGTAGTTTTCTCGGTGCGCGGTCTTGGTTTGACTTGATTTCAACCGCGCTGATCCGCTCCGCGCGTCTTCGACGCCCGTCGCGGGCGCGGTGTCGTCGAGCTCAGTAATACCAGGGAAACTTCGCCCAATCCTTCGGGCGCTTCTCGAGAAACGAGTCGCGCCCTTCGCGCGCTTCGTCCGTCCCGTACGCGAGCCGCGTCGCTTCACCCGCGAAGAGCTGCTGGCCCACGAGCCCGTCGTCGCAGAGGTTGAACGCGTACTTGAGCATGCGAATCGCCGTGGGGCTCTTGCCCATGATCTTCTTGGCCCACTCGAGCCCGCGCGCTTCGAGCTCTGCGTGCGGGACCACAGCGTTGACCGCGCCCATGTCGAACGCCTCTTGCGCCGAGTACTCGTCGCCGAGAAAGAAGATCTCGCGAGCGCGCTTCTGGCCCACCATGCGCGCGAGGTACGCGCTTCCGTAGCCGCCGTCGAAGCTCGCGACGTCCGCGTCGGTCTGCTTGAACTTCGCGTGCTCTTTGCTCGCGAGGGTCATGTCGCACACCACGTGCAGGCTGTGCCCGCCGCCCGCGGCCCAGCCGTTGACCAGCGCGATCACGACCTTGGGCATGAAGCGAATCAACCGCTGCACTTCGAGGATGTGCAGTCGTCCGAGCTTCGCGCGGTCCGCCGCGGTCACGGGCCCTTCGCCTTCGTACTGGTAGCCGTCGCGGCCGCGGATGCGCTGATCGCCGCCCGAGCAGAAGGACCAGACGCCGTCCTTGGGGGCGGGGCCGTTTCCGGTGATGAGCACGACGCCCACGTCGCTGGCTTGTCGCGCGTGGTCGAGGGCGTTGAACAGCTCGTCCACGGTCTTGGGACGAAAGGCGTTGCGCACTTCGGGGCGGTTGAACGCCACACGAACGCAGCCCGTGTCCTTCGCGCGGTGATACGTGATGTCCGTAAAATCGAAGCCCGCGACGGGCTCCCACAGCGAGGGGTCGAATGTCATGTTGGTCCCCGCTGCGTGTACTGCGATTTCGCGCAGAACCCAACGGGGACCGTCAGACGTTCACAGCCCCGCGAGCGCGTCGACCCAGCGCAGCGGAAGGCCGCGCTGCTTGGCGATCAGGCCGAGCTCGGACAGGACGTGATCGTGCAGGATCGCCGCGCTGTCGAGCCACGACTCGACGCGGGCCTGCAGCGAGCCGAGGGCCGAGTACACCTCGCCGCGGTCGACGAGGGCGCGGTTGCTCACCTGCAGCGCCGTGCGAAGCGGCTCGATCTCTGCCGTCAGGTCCGACGGGAGGTCCTGCGCGCGCTCGAGTTCGGAGAGCACCAGCGTGGCGGCTGGGACCTCGGAGTCGAGCCCGAGCGCGACGATGCCCTCGTGAGGCTCGGGAAACAGCGACTTGTACCGCGCTCCGTCGCTGCCGCCGTGCGACTCGATCACGGAGCTTCCGATGGACTCGATGCGGTGATCGAGCGCTGCGTCGGCGACGCGGATGCGCGCCGTCACGCCGAGCGCCGCGGTGCGCAGGCGCAAACGCTGCGACTCGATCTCGCTCCACTCGCGCAGCGAGGCCTGCACGCGGCGCAGCAGCGGAGCGATGGACTCGTCGTCGGACACGGCGTCGAGCGCGAAGGCCGCCTGCGTGAGCGCGGCCCAGCTGGCCTCCCAGGGGTTGCTCGCGGCGTCGAAGACAGAGAAGTGGTCGGTGTGGTGCATGTCAGTATTTCCTGTAAATATTCTGGTGGTTCGCGATCACTTCACGGACTTCTTCGTGTCCTTGAACACGCCGCCCATCGGCGCGCCGTAGCCCGACGAGTAGCCGCCGTAGCCCGCGGTCGCCTTGTTGCCCGCGTCGCCCTTGCCGCCCGGAACAACCCAGCCGCTCGCCGCCGGAGGCGCAAACCCGCCGCCATAACCGCCGCCGCCAGCGCCCATTTGCGGCGCGCCGAACGCGCCGCCCAACATCGCGCCAGCGCCCGCGCCCACCGCGCCGCCGCCCAGCATCGAGCCGAGGTCGAAGCCGCCGCCCGCGCTTCCGCCCTTCATTTTCTCCCACAGAAAATCGATCACCCACGGCGTGATCACCGCGCCCGCCGCGCCCGCCACGCGGCTCGGAAGCCCGAAGCGCGACGCGATCACTTCAGCGACGTGCCCGCCCACGACGCCCTGCAGGCCGTCCACCGCGGCGCCCATGAAGCCGTCGCCGCGAAGCAGCCCGGTCACCGCGCCGGTGAGAAAGTTCTGTGCGTAGTGGCTGTCGCCAATGTTGAGCAACGCTTGCCCGATGCCCGGCTGCCCTGCGGCCTGCTGCGCTCCGCCGCCCATCATGCCCGGCGCCGCGTTGGACATCGCTTGCGCGGCCACGGGGAGCGCGGCTTGGAGCATTCCCGTCGCTTGTTGCTGCGAGTAGCCCTGCCCCATCAACTGCTGCAGCGCCCCCTGTCCCTGACGCGACGAGGAGAACATCGAGAACAACTGTTCGATCATCGAGAACACGCCTCCTTAGGCTCACGCCGAACGCCGTCGGGTCATCCCGTCGGGCGCTTCGCGCGAGCGCGCAGTGTACGAGTTCTCTGCGCCCCTGTGCTCTGACCTCGACGATTGAATCGCACGCGCCCTCTGTCATCGATTCATCACCGTCGCGAGCGCGCGAGGTCACCGCGATTCGCGCAGTCTTTTCGCTACACGTACCGCCCCGTGACGGGTGCTACCGTGCGGCGAACTTCATGACGACCGAGCCGCTGCAACCCAGCCAAGCGCCGCACGATCCCTACGCGCACGTCGATCGACAAGCGCTCGCGCGAGACCTCGACGCCCTGCGCGCCGAAGCCGAGCGAGACGTCGGACCCGAAGACGTCGCGCACCTGCGCAAGCTCGAGCGCTGGGGAAGCGCGTGCACCGCCGCGGGCTACGCCACCGCGTGGATCGCGCCCAACGTGGTCTCTGCTGCGCTGCTCTCGACCGGCTCGATGGCGCGCTGGACCATCGTCGCGCACCACACGATGCACAAGGCCCTCGACCGCGTCGACGGCGTCGCCGACGAGCACACCTCGCGCGGGTTCGCCAAGGGCAAGCGCCGCATGCTCGACTGGTTCGACTGGCTGCTGCCCGAGGCGTGGGACTACGAGCACAACGTCTTGCATCACTTCAGGACGAGCGAGATGGCGGACCCCGACCTCGTCGAGCAGAACACGGCGGGCCTGCGAGAGAGCAGCGTTGCGATGGCGCTCAAGTACGCGGCGGTGGGCTTCTACGCCCTCACGTGGAAGTGGAGCTACTACGCGCCCAACACCTTTCAGATCCTGCGTCGCGCGCAGCTGCGCCGAGCGTCGAGCGCGCCGCCGCCGAGCGACCCGAGCACCGCGGACGCGCGCGGGCCAGGCTCGTACCTCTCGGCGTTCAACCCGTTGAGCTCCGAGGGGCGGCTCTTTCTGCGCACGTGCATCCTGCCGTACGCGAGCCTTCGCTTCGCGGCGATCCCCGCGGCGTTCGGCGTGCTCGGCGCGAGCGCGGCGGTCAACGTGCTCGCCAACTCGCTCGCCGCCGAGGCGATGACCAACGTCCACACGTTCGTCGTCATCGCGACCAACCACGCGGGTGATGACCTGTACCGCTTCGAGAGCCAGGGTCGCGGCCGCGGCGAGTACTACCTGCGCCAGATCTTGAGCTCGGTGAACTTTCGCACCGGCGGCGATCTAAACGACTTTCTCCACGGATTTCTCAACTACCAGATCGAGCACCACCTGTACCCAGACCTGCCGCCGCGGCAGTACCAGAAGCTCGCGCCGAAGGTGAAGGCCGTGTGCGAGAAGCATGGGATTCCGTACGTGCAAGAGAGCGTGTTCAAGCGCGTCGGGCAGCTCGTGGGGATCATCGTCGGCAAGCGCACGATGAAGCGCCCGCAGGCCTAACTGAGCCAGCGGGGACTCTTCACACTCGCCCGTCCCCCCCGTTGCTCGCTTTGCTCAGTGCGCGCCGTGCGGGTCCGCGCTGGGGCTGACGATGGACGGAAGCGACGGAGCGCCCGCGTCCGCGTCGGGCCGCGGGGCGATCGAGATCAGCTCGACCTCGAAGTCCAACGTCGATCCGCCGGGGATCTGGCGCTGTCCGCGGTCGCCGTACGCGATGTCCGGCGGGCACACGAGGCGAGCGCGGCCTCCGACCTTCATCAGCGCGACGCCCTCGGTCCAGCAGGGGATCACTCCCCCGAGCGAGAACGTCGCGGGCTCGCCGCGGCCACGAGAAGAGTCGAACTCGGTCCCGTCGATGAGCGTCCCGCGGTAGTGCACGGTCACCGTGTCTTCGCGCGTCGGCGATGCGCCCGTGCCCTCGGTGATGTTTCTGAACACCAGCCCAGAGGCGGTGCGCTGCGCGCCGGGCTCGGCCGCGGCGCGGGTGGCGAACTCGGTCCCGCGGCGGAGGTTCTCTTGCGACGCGACGCGGGCGCGCGAGTCGGCGAGCTCTTGGATGCGCGGCATCATCTCGCGCATGTTGACCGAGCGCGCTCCGCCGCTGATCGAGTCCTGCATGCCCCGCGCGACCAGCGCCGCCTCGCGGCCGTTGAGGTTGAACTGCTGCAGCCGCTGCCCGTGAAACACGCCGAGCGCATACAGGGTCCGCTCGGTGTCATTGGTGGGGGCGCCGACTGCCACCGCTCCGCCGCCGCCGCGGCCGCCGCGACCGCGCATCCCACGCTTGCAGCCCGCAACCGAAGCGAGCGCGACCAATCCGAGCACCATCCACTGCTTGTTCATCGTCGGGACTTTCTCTCAATGCGAATCATCGGCGCCCCACGACAAAGGGGGGGGGGCGCGAAGGGCGCGGATAATGCCACCGTCGCTGGTGCTGTCACCCCCCCATTTTTGCGCGAGATTTGCGGTGACTCGCGGGTGATCGAGCGCGCGGCGCGGTCACGCCGTGCGCGGGCGCAGCTCAGCGTTCGGGCGCTGCGGCCTCGGTCGCTGCGGCGCGCGACGGCGCGACGGAGACGAGCTCGACCTCGAAGACCAACGTCGATCCGGCAGGAACCGTGCGATTGCCGCGCTCTCCGTAGGCGAGAGCCGCGGGGCAGACGAACTGCGCGCGGCCGCCGGGGCGCATCAGCGCGAGCGCCTCGGTCCAACACGGGATCACCCCTTCGAGGGCGAACGTCGCGGGGCCGTCGCGGGAGGCGTCGAACTCCGTTCCGTCGATGAGCGTCCCGCGGTAGCGCACGGTCACGGTGTCCCGGGCCGTGGGCGACGCGCCGCTTCCCTCCGCGACGCTCCTGAACACCAGGCCAGAGCCGAGGCGACGCGCGCCAGGCTCGCGTGCAGCGCTCTCTTCGAACGCCGCCCCGCGCCGCAGGTTCTCGCCCTGAACCACGCGGCCACGGGACTCCGCGAGCTCTTGGATGCGCGGCATCATCTCGCGCATGTTGACCGAGCGCGCTCCGCCGCTGATCGAGTCCTGCATACCTCTCGCGACCAACGCCGCCTCGCGGCCATTGAGGTTGAACTGGTGCAGCCGCTGCCCTTGAACGACGCCGAGCGCGTACAGCGTCCGCTCTTCGTCGCTGCCCGGCGAGAGCTCTCCGCCCGCGGCGCACGCGCGATCCGCGGCGCGATCGACGCGGCTCGCGCCAGCGCAGGCGCTCACAGACACCAAGAGCAGACAGAGCGACGCCGCGCGTGGGTTCGACATGGCGGCGAGCTTACCCAACGCTCCTCGGGTTTTGGGCAAACGGTCGGTCGCGCGCGTGGTGGCGGCCCTCGGCCCCGCGGAGTTTTGCGGTATCGTGCCCGAGTGAAGCGCATCAACCTCCCGACCTTCGTCCTCGCCGCCCTCTCGCTCTTCGGCTCCGCGTGCGCCGCCGAGAGCTCGCACTCGATGCTCCTCGCGCAGCGCGGGGCGATCACCTGCAGCGCCGACGCCGACTGCGCGCGACGCATGCGCATGCCGCGCGCACGCCGCTGCTCGAACGGCAGCCCGCAGACCCCCTCGGCGTGCTGTCGCATGGGCTTCTGCGGCGTGTGCTGGAGCGAGTGCGGCCGCTGAGATGACCCACCCGAGCGCGGGATCACCGCACGCATTTCGCGTGCAAATTTACTACGAAGACACCGATCACTCGGGGCTCGTCTACCACGCCAACTACCTCAAGTACTTCGAGCGCGCGCGCGAGCACCTGCTCGGCGTGAGCGAGCTCGTGCGCTTGCTCAACGACGACGGGATCGGCTTCGTCGTGTACAAGTGCGAGCTGACCTTTCGCGAAGGCGCAGTCTTCGGAGACTCGCTCGAGATCCGCACGACGCCGCGCAGAGAGAGCGAGTTTCGGCTGGTGTTCAACCAGGACGTCTACCGCGGGGACAAGCTGCTCGTGCAGGGCCTCGTGCAGATGGTCTGCATCGACCGCGACAAGAAGCTCGTGCGCGTGCCCGAGAGCGTGCTCGCCCGGCTGTGAAGCGCGCTCAGAGCGCGGCGCGCGCGGCGGGTTTACAGCGCTGCGCGCGCGGCGTCGTACTCGCGCTTCCAGCGCTCGACGAGCTCGCCCGCAGAGGGGACGTCCTTGAGCACGCCGATGCCCTGACCGCAGCCCCAGATGTCGCGCCAGGCCTTCGCGGCAGAGCTTCCGCCGGAGCCGAAGTTCATCTTGCTGGGGTCGCTGACGGGGAGGTTGTCGGGGTCGAGCCCCGCGTTGACGATGCTCTGCTTGAGGTAGTTGCCGTGAACGCCCGTGAAGAGGTTGGTGTAGACGATCTCCGAGGCGTTGGCGGTGACGATCCCTTGCTTGTACGCGTCCGTCGCGTTGGCCTCTTTCGTCGCGATGAAGGCCGAGCCGACGTACGCGAGGTCCGCGCCCATCGCGCGGGCGGCGAGCACCGAGCGGCCGTTGGCGATGGCGCCGGCGAGCGCGAGCGGGCCGTCGAACCACTGACGGATCTCTTGCACGAGGGCGAAGGGAGAGAGCGTCCCTGCGTGCCCTCCGGCGCCGGCGCACACGGCGATCAAGCCGTCTGCGCCCTTCTCGACGGCCTTGCGGGCGTGCGTGATGTTGACCACGTCGTGCAGCGCCACGCCGCCGTACGAGTGCACGGCGCGGTAGATGTGCTCGTGCGCGCCGAGCGAGGTGATCACGATGGGGACCTTGTGCTTCACGCACAGCTCGACGTCGTGCTCGAGCCGGTCGTTGCTCTTGTGCGAGATCTGGTTGACCGCGAAGGGGGCGCTCGGCGCCTCGGGGTGCGCGCGGTCGTGCGCGGCGAGCTCTTCGGTGATGCGCGTGAGCCACTCGTCCAAGAGCTCTTTGGGCCGCGCGTTGAGCGCAGGAAACGAGCCGACGACGCCCGCTTTGCACTGCGCGATCACGAGGTCGGGCGTCGAGACGATGAACATCGGCGCGCCGATCACAGGGAGGCGCAGCCGTGACTGAAGGACGGATGGGAGGGCCATGGGCGCGAGAGCTTCACACGTCGAGCGCGCGGGGCGCTACGGCGGCTGAGCGCAGGACGAGCGTTGCGCGCGCGCACCCATCGGGCAGAATGTCGCCCACGGTTGCATGGACGCAACGCTGGATGACATCGCGCTCTTCGCGCTCACGGTTGAAGCGGGATCGCTCAGCGCGGCGGCGGCGCAGAAGCGCCTGCCGAAGTCGACGGTCTCGCGGGCGATCACGCGGCTCGAAGAGCACCTCGGGACGAAGCTGCTCACGCGCTCGCCGCGCAACACGAAGCTGACCGACGCAGGGAGGGCGTACTACGCGAAGGTGGCTCCGCACGTGGCGGGGCTGCGGGACGCAGAAGATACCCTGCGCGCGGGGCGCAACGACGTGCAGGGCGTCCTGCGCGTGACGGCGGCGCCCGACGTGGGAGAGCTCTTGGCGGCGCTGCTGGTGGGCTTCTGCGCGAGGTACCCGAAGGTGCAAGTCGTGGTGGATCTGTCCGCGCGGATGATGAGCTTGCAGACCGAGGGCTTCGATGTGGCGCTGCGGGCGACGAGCAAGCACGACCCGAACACGGTGGCCAAGAAGCTGAAGGACACGCACCTGGGGTTCTTCGCGGCGCCGAGCTATCTAGCGAGCAAGGGGGCGCCGAGCAGCCCAGAGGCGCTGAGAGAGCACGACTGCGTGCTGTTTCGAGAGCGGTCGCAGTGGGCGTTGCGGCGCAGCGAGAGCGGCGAGCGAGAGCGCGTGACGGTGCGCGGAAGGATCTCTGGGGACGAGTTCAACTTCGTGCGCAGCGCGCTGAGGGCGGGCGCGGGAATCGGGCTGCTGCCTGCGTTTTATGCGGAGAGCGACGTGCGGTCAGGGACGCTCGTGCGGGTGCTTCCGGGATGGACGCACGAGACGACGAGCGCGCTGTGGCTGGTGTACCCGGCGCAGCGATCGATCCCCCCGAGGGTGAAGGCGTTTCGGGACTACGTGTTGAGCACGGTCAGCGCGCGGTGAACGTGCAGCGCGTGATCGGGATGCCGACGTCTTGCATGACGTAGAGGTAGTACTGCGTGCCGGCGCGGAGCGCGGCGGGCGCTGCGTTCATCGCGGGGAAGCGCTGGGTGGTGCCCATCGGAACCGTGCCGTAGCGGATGCCGGTGTTGATGGGCATGCCGGTGAAGGGGACGTCGACGCGCCAGATGGTTCCGGCGGGGATGTCGAGGTTGGGCGGGACGCCGGGGTTGGCCGAGGTCGCTTCGAGCACGTACACGTAGCGCGCCGCGCCGCCGCCCCACGAGATGGTCCCGTCCGCGGCGATGCCGTCGGTGCCGGTGCACGCCGACGGCCTGAACGTCATCTGCGTGTAAATCGGCCCACCAAACGGAACAGCGCCCGCGAAGCTCTCCCGCGTACGACCGCGGTTGGCGAGCTCAGCCTGGAAGAACCGCGCCATGCGCGCTTGATCCGTCGAGGGGATGCCCACGCGGCCGAACCCGTTGTTCTCCGCCGCGGGGTACGCGCCGAGCGAGGTCGAGTCGATCCACTCCGCGCCGAGCGCGAGGCCCGTGTCGTGGAAGGTGTCCATGAAGTTGCCCGCCGCTTCGGTGTCCCAGTTCGAAGCGCCCGACGGCGTGAGGCTCGCGCTGTGGCAGCACACGCATCCGGACGACTCGATCTGGCTCTTCACCCACGCGAGCTCTGCGCGGTACGTCGGATCGCTCATGCGGGGGTCGGGGCTCGTGCGCGCCGCCGCAGGGCGCGCAGGCCAGTACGGGCGCTGCGTGCGAACGACGTCGCAGTTGCCGTAGTTCGCGAAGTTACGCCCCTCTTCGGTGGCGCCCGAAATCGCGTTCCAAGTGCAGACCTGGCCGTTGGGGCCGCGGCCCGCGGGCTCGCCTTCGCGCGGCGCGCGGCAGATGAGCTCGGGCGGCTGAAACACCGGCAACGTCGCCGGAGGCATGTTGGTCGTGGGCATCCCGCCGCAGATGTTGCTGCCGACGAAGAAGCCTCCACCCCAGAACTCGCAGCCGTTCTGCACCGCTCCGCACTGCGACGTGTCGCTGCCCGGAAACGTCAGCCGCGTCACGTTCGGTCGATCCGCGTTCAAGATGCACTGCCCGAGCGAGCTCGCCGGCGCGCAGCCCGAGCCAAGCACCGGCATCACGTTGCGACGCTGGCAGTCCGCGGTCACCGTCGCGTCGGTCCAGCCGTCGCCCAGGTAGTCCCGGCACTCCATCATCCCCGAGAAGTTATTGCGGTACTCGCAGTGGCCCACGATGCGCGAAGGCACCATCGGCGCAGGCGTCCCCGCGGGACGGCCGCAGCTCGCGACGGCTCCGAGCGAGAGCACAGCGACGAAGGTGGAGAGAACAAGAGAGCGTTGGGGCTGTTTCATCGGCGGTGTTCTTTCGATGTCTCGTGAGCGATTTTGTGACGCTAGTAAAAGCTACCAGAGCGATACAAAACGCTCACACCTCGATCAGTACGCCCGGCATTACAGCGAAGTTTCGAAAAATCGTCCCGAGCCCCAATCCGTCATAAGCGCCCAAAACGCTCAACTCGACCGATCAAGCGCTCCGCGCGTTCGACCGCGGCCGCCATCCCCCGACCGCCGCTTCGATCCGTCCGTCGACGCTCAGCCCCCGCCCTTGTTCGCCTGCGGAGCGCGCTGCGCTGGGGCGTCCTCGGGCCGCTCGCTCTGCTTCGTCTTCTCTTTGCTGACGCGCTCGATCACCAGGTTGTCTTCGTCCGTGAGCGCGCGGCCGAGCACCTTCTCGACCAGCGCGCGATGATCACGCTCGTGCTCGTGCGGGAGCGCGTCGTCGTCGCTCTCGTAGTTGATCACCAGCTCGCGCTTGCCCGTGCTGGGGTTGTGCCTGAAGCGAATCGTCACGTCTGCCAATGGGTTCTCCTCACTCTACTCGGCCCCAGCGCCGCCCGCGCTCGCCACGGAGCTCGGGTCCACCGGGGTCGTCGCCGTCGCCGTCTCTGTCGCCGTCTCCGTCGAGCGAACCGCGTCGCTCGCGCCCTGCGACAGCTCGGGCTTCTTCTCGCTGACGAAGCTCTTGATGCTCGATGCGTCGAGCACCTTCTTCTCGAGCAAGAGGTCCACCAGCGCCTTGTGCAAGTGCTCGTGCTCTTTCAAGAGCCGCTCGGCGCGGTCGCGCTCTTCTGCGAGGATCCGGTCGATCTCTTGGTCCCGCGCGTGCAGCCGCGAGTCGGCCACGCGGCGCCCCTGCGGGCCGTCTTCGTCCTCGAGCATCACGCGCACGCCGAGGCGAGACATCCCGTACTGCTCGACGAGGGCGCGCACGATGCCGTTGGACTGCTGCAGGTCGTTCCACGCGCCGATGGAGAACTCGCCGAAGACCATCTTCTCGGCGGCCATCCCGCCCAAGCCGACGGCCACTTCGGCGCGCATGTCCTCTTCGGTCATCGCGTACGGCCGCGCGCGCGCTTGCCGCAGGACGTACCCGAGGGCGCCCTCCATGTCCGCGACGATCGAGATGCGCTCGGGCGGCGTCGCCCTCGGAAGCAGCATCGCCACCAGCGCGTGCCCCGCTTCGTGCACAGCCACCACGCGCTCTTCGTGCGAAGAGAGCACCACCGGGCGCTTGGTCTTTCGCTGCAGCGCCTTGTCGATGTCATCGTTGGTAAACGCCGTCGAGCCCTGCCGGATCGCCTGGCGCTTGAGCGCGCGACACACCGCCTGAATGTGATCGCCCGCGAAGGGAATGCCCTTCTCGCGATCGGCCATCCCCTCGGTCCTGCGCACGAGGTGCTTGATCGCCGCCTCGGTGAGCTCCAAGTTGAACTTCTTGTTGTAGATCCGAATGATCGCCTCGCGATCCTCCGGGCCCGGCGCAGGGATCTCGATCATGAACTCGAAGCGCCCCGGTCGCATGAGCGCGCCGTCCAGCGACTCGAGGAAGTTCGTCGTCGCCACGACGAACACCATCTCGTTCTTGCGAAACCCGTCCATCTCCGTGAGCAGCTGGTTGACCATCGAGTGCTCGACGCCAGATCCCACGTAGGTCCCGCGCTGGTGCGCGAACGCGTCGATCTCGTCGAAGATGATCACCGACGGCGCAGCCTGCCGCGCCTGACGAAAGATCCGCCTGAGATTCTCCTCGGATTCTCCGACCCACTTGCTCTTCAGCTCGGGCCCCGACACCACGATCACGCTCGCGTTGAGCGCGGTCGCCATCGCCTTCGCGAAGAAGGTCTTTCCCGTGCCGGGCGGCCCGTAGAAGATCACGCCGCGCGGCAAGAGCGACTCGAGCACGTCGATGTCCTGCGTCGACGCGAGCGTCTCTTTTCTGCGCACGAGGTCGATCACCTCTTCGCGCATGCGCGTCTTCACCTCGCCGTAGCCGCCGATGTCGTTCTCGATGTCGACGTTGGGCAGCTCGATGTCCTCGGTCACCGTCTGCTTGCGAATCTCTTGGTAGACCTCTTGCGACATCGACTTGCCCGGCGGCGCCTCTCGTCGCAGCGCGAGGTCCGCGAAGAGCTTTCGGCAACGCACAGGGTTGAGCCCCGACGTGTACTTGTAGAGCCCGTACGGGTCGAACTCGGTCGCGTGCATCGACTTGGCTTCGCGCTGCGTCACGATCTTCGACAGCGCCTCGCGCGGGATGCCCGTGATCTCTCTGCGCGCCGTAAACACGCCCTGGATCACCTTCGGGATCTCGAAGCTCGGGTCGCGAAAGCCCAGCAGCACCGCCTCGGGGTTCTCGTACAGCAACGGAATCGACTCGCGCGCCTCGAGCGTCAGCCCCGTGTGCGTCGTCGTCAGCACGTCCAAGTGCAGCAGGACGATGATCGTCCGCTCGACCGAGCCGCGGATCGCGTCCGTCAGCTGCTGGATCATCCGCCCGAGGTTCGACCCGGGCGGGTCATCGGGCCGCGGTCGCCCGTCGATCACCACCAGCTTCGGCCCGTCTTTCTGCCGACGCAGCCGCGCGCGGATCGCCAGGTACAAAAACAGCGAGAGCTCTTTGTCGCACTCGACCAGCACGCTCGAGCCGCGCCGCAGGCGCTCTTCGATAAACGTGATGTCGTTGGTGCACGCGGCCTCGACCGCGTCCTCGACGCGCACCGCGTTGGGCAGCTGCGCGATCGGCGTCGTGCGATTGGCAGACGTGCTCACGTGCGCACCCGAATGGTGATCTCGTACTCGCCGTCTTCGCGTCGGCTCTCTTGCATGCCCTCGATCGTCCCGATCGACGCGGCCTTCTTCTTCAGCGCCTCGACGTAGACGCGCTGGATCGCCTTGTCGACGCCCGCGCGCACGTCGCCTTCGACCTTGGTCAGCTCCTTGACGAGCTCTTTCTTCAGCGCTTCTTCAGCGGCCGCCGCCACGCCCGAGAGCGCGTTCTTCGCGTCCTGATCGGACACGCCGCGGGCCATCACCTCGCGCTTCTTGCTCAGCGTCACGGTGATCTTCTTGCACTCGCTGTCGAGCGCCGCGCGCACGCCGTCCTTCTCGAGGACCATCGTCCCGTCGGACTCGCGCTTCCATCCGTCTTGCGCGAGCTCTTGCTGCAACAGGGAGTTCATGTCGCCCTCGGCGATGATCCCTAGCAGCTCGACGTCGATCTCGACCTTGTCGCCTGCGTTGATGGTGTTGCGTACGGTGACCCAGTTGACGACGTATCCGCGGCTCATCGGTGGTCGGCAAGCATGCCACAAAGAACCGAGCAAGCACTCTGAGCCAGGACGCGCCTCGCCGAGCGATCCACTCATCGTGCCAACGGTGCGCGGGGTGTGCCAACGTTTGCGCCGGCGAACAGGCCGCGAAAATAGGCTTCGCGCGCGTGATGGCCAGACGGACGCGCGATGCCAGCTCGCTTGGTTTCTGATAGGGACGTCGCGCATGTGCGGCATCGTCGGGGCCCTGGACCTTCACGGTCGGCGCCTGTTTTCGGCACAGACCCTCGCCCGCATGGCCGCCGCCCTCGAGCACCGCGGGCCCGACGGCGAGGGATACTACCGCGCGCCGGGCGTGGCGATGGGCGCGCGCAGGCTGGCCCTGGTCGACCCCGAGCACGGCGCGCAGCCGGTCCGCAACGAGCGCGGAGACGTGATCGCGTGCTGCAACGGTGAGCTGTTCGAGCGCCGCGCGCTGCGCGAATCGCTGATCGCCCGCGGACACGCCGTGCGCTCTCGCTGCGACACCGAGCTGTGGCCGCACCTGTGGGAAGCGCACGGCGAATCGATGTTCGACCACGCTCGCGGGCAGTTCGCGCTCTGCCTGTGGGACGCGCGGGACCGCACGCTCGTGCTCGCCCGCGACCGCGCTGGCATCTGCCCGCTGTACGTCGCCGAAGTCGACCAGTGGCTGCTCTGGGCCTCCGAGCCGAAGGCGCTCCTTGCGTCGCAGATGCTCCCGATCGCCGTCGACCCGCGGGCGATCGATCACTTGTTCGCGTTCTTCTCGGCGCCCGCGCGGCGCTCGTTCTTCGAGGGGATCACCGCGATCGCGCCAGGAGAATCGCTGGTCGTTCGCGACGGATCGCGTGTGGTGCGCAGGCACAGCGAGCTCGAGTTCGCCCCGGCTGGGCGCGAGCGCCGCGAGACGGACCCGTCGGTGCTCGTCGACGAGCTCGAGGCGCTGCTCGCTCGCTCGGTGGCCCGCCGCGTCGACGCGGACGCTCCGGTCGCTGCGTACCTCTCGGGCGGCGTCGACTCGAGCACGGTCCTCGCGCTCGCGACCCGCGCGCTCGGCCGAGCGCCGGACACCTTCACCGTCGGCTTCGACAAGGTCGGCTCGGACAAGACCGGAACCGACGAGAGCGCGCTCGCCGCGCAGACCGCGCGCGCGATGGGCTCGAAGCTCACGGTGGTGCGCATGGCGCCGCGCGACGTGGCCGACGCGTTCGAAGCGCTGCACCTCGCGGCGGACGCGCCCGTGATCGACACCTCTGCGGCGTGCTTGCTTCGCCTCGCGCACCGGGCGAGCGCACACGGATTCAAGGCCGTGCTCACCGGCGAAGGGGCGGACGAGGCGCTCGCGGGGTACCTGTGGTTTCGCGTCGAGAAGAGCCTGGCGGCGCTCGATCGCTGGGGCGCGGGGCTGCCGTCGAAGCTCGCGCGGGGCCTCGTGTTTCCGCTGGTCGGCGGCGAGGCGAGCGCGCCTTCGGGCCCGCTCGCGGCGGCGCGCACCGCGCAGTGCGACGTGTACGAGCCCTTCGCGCGCGCCCGCGCCGACCTGTACTCGCGCGAGCTGCGCGCGACGCTCGCTGGGCACGACCCGTGGAGCGAGATCGACGTCGACCCCGCGCGGCTGCGCGCGCTGCACCCGCTCAACCGATCGCTCTACACCGAGTACAGGCTGATGCTGCCGGGGCTGCTGTTGCAGGCGAAGGGAGACCGCGCGGCGATGCGCTCGGGCATCGAGGCGCGCTATCCGTTTCTCGACGAAGAAGTCGTGGATTTTTGCGGATCGATCGCGCCCGAGTACAAGCTCAAGGGTCTCACTGAGAAGTGGCTCTTGCGGCAGGTCGCGAAGCGTCACCTCCCTGCGACGGTGGCCGCGCGACGCAAGACCATGTTCAGGGCCTCGTTGTCGTCGGTGCTCTTCGGCCCGCAGAGACCCGCGTGGGTTGATCAGCTGCTCTCGCCGCGATCGCTGCGAGAGACAGGGCTCTTCGATCCGGTCCACGTCGAGAGAGAGCGACGCTGGCAAGAGAAGCTTCCGCTGCGGACGCCCAGGCGGATCGTGATGGACGGAGCGCTCACCGCGGTGGTCGCGTGCCAGCTCTGGCACCATTTGTTCATCTCGCGGACGCTGTGCGACGCGAAGGCGAGCGAGGTTCGGGCGCCGAGCGCCGAGTCCGTCGCGCGCGCCGAGCAGCGCGCGTAGAGGCAGCGCGATTACAGGTCGACGACCTCGACTTCGCCCACTGCGTGTCCGAGGAAGCGCTCGGCGACCTCGGTGAAGCTGCGGGGGCGATCGGTGACCGTGAGCGCGAGCGTTCCGTTGGATGAGCGCGCGTTTTGCAGCGATCTGTCTGCGAGAAACTGCTCGAGCTCGATGGCCGTGGCCTCGGCCGAGTCGACGACGCGCGCGTGCGTCCCCAGCACGCGGTCGGCGACCTGCTCGATGATGGCGCGCAGCATGGGGTAGTGCGTGCAGCCGAGGACGAGCGTATCGATGGACGCGCCGCGCAGCGCTTCGAGGTACCGCTCGACCACCAGGCGCGGCACCTCTCCCTCGAGCCACCCCTCTTCGACCAGCGGAACGAGCAGCGGCGCCGCCACGCTCACCACCTCGGCCTTCGTCGCGCGGGCGGAGACTGCTCTCGGATACGCCCCGCTCGCGACCGTGCTGGCCGTCCCGATCACGCCGATGCGCCCGGTTCGCGTCGCGGCCACGGCGGCGTTGGCGCCGGGCTCGATCACGCCGAGGACGGGCATGTCCAAGTCGACCCGCAGCACGTCGAGCGCCACGGCCGAGACCGTGTTGCACGCCACCACCAGCATCTTGATCCCGTGCTTCTCCAGCGATCGACCGCAGGCGCGCGCGTACCGAACGATCGTCTCGCTCGACCGAGTCCCGTACGGAACCCTCGCCGTGTCCCCGAGGTACACCACGTTTTCGCCCGGCAAGCGCTCGCGGATCGCGCGCACCACCGTCAGCCCGCCGAGGCCCGAGTCGAACACGCCGATCGGCCTCGAATCACCGCTCCGTTCCATGAGATTGCCGCGCGAAGGTGCCCGGCCGCGACCGCCGCCGCAAGCGGTGATAGTCTCTCGGGCTCCAACGAATGACCCCGCCGATCGACCCCGACACCCTCGCCAAACTCCGCGCGCACATCGCTGCCGCAGCGCTCGCCACGGTCGCCTCCGGCGCGGTCGCGTGCAAGAAAGAGCCGCCCACTTCGGCGCCCAACAACCCGATGCCGCACACGATCAACGAGCCGGTGCACGCCACCCCCAACTCGCCCGTGCCGCAGCCGACGCCGCAAGAGCTCGCCAACCTCCCGCAGGGCCGCTCTGCGCCGGGCCAGGACACCAACGAGCCTGCAAATCTCCCGGCGAATCACCCCGAAGCGGGCACCGTCGCTCAGCTCGCTGACGCCGCGCCGCAGGTCATCAACGCGACGCCCAACACCCAGAGCGTCAACGCCCCGCAGCCGCAGCGCGCGGACGACGCCGCAGCGCCCCAGGTCATCAACGCGACGCCCAACAGCCAGACCGTCAACGCTCCGCAACCGCAGCGCCCCGCCAACGCAGCGGTGCCGACGCCCAACCTCCCAGCGCCCTCGCAGCGCCGCACGCCGCCGGGCAACGGTTGACCCCAATGAGCGCCGCGCGCGTCCGCATCGGCAGCAACGAAGCGCTCTTTCGCTCGATGCACCGGCACTACTGCGACGACCCGCACACGGTGCCGCCGTGGGATCGCTTCGACGCAGGCAGCCTCACGGACTCGGTGCGCGAAGAGCTTCGCCGCGCGTGGAGCGCCCGCGTCGTCGCCGAGTACCGATCGATGGTCGTGTTCAGCGAGCTGATCGCGCGGCTGCCCGAGGCGGGCCTCCCCCTCGAGGTGTCCTGCGCGGCCTCGCGCTTGCTGTCGGACGAAGCGCGGCACGTCGACCTCTGCGCCAACCTCGCAGATCGCCTCGGCGGATCCGCAGACGCCACGGTCTCGCGCGCGGACCTGCGCTTCTCGGACGAGGGCCTCTCCGCTGAGCTCTTCGTCGCGCGATGGACGCTCTCGATGATGTGCGTGGGCGAGTGCGCCAGCGTGGCGCTGCTGCGCGCGCTCGCCGACGCCGCTGAAGACCCTTGCGTCTCGCAGGTGCTCGACACGCTCTACCGCGACGAAGTGCTGCACGATCGCTTCGGGTGGGCGCTAGCGCGAGAGATCGTTCCTGCGCTCAACGAAGAGCAGCGCGAGTGGCTGAGCGCGGACCTGGCGTTCTCGTTCGCGCACTACGATCGCATTCACGGGCGGCGCATGCGCAAGGACGGCGACGCGCTGCCCGAAGCGAAGACGCGCACGGACGGCGGCGATCAGCTCGGCCTCGTCGCGCCAGAGACCTACGCCCGCGCGTGGTACCAGCGGCTCGACACCGTGATCCTTCCGGGAATCCGCTCGCTGGGGCTCGCCGCCAACGAGGCCTGGGCGCTGCGCAACGAAGCCGCCGCCGTGCTCGATCAGCGCTGAGCGTCGGTCAGCTCTTTCGTCGCGCGGGCGCGTACGCGAACACACGTGCCTCTGCGGGGCCCTGGCCGCCGCCGCCGACAGGTCCGCCGACAGGGCTGCCTGGGTCGACGCGCGTCGACTCGCCGAAGTACGTCGATCGAAGCAGCGCTGTCACAACGTCGAACCGCTCGTTGAACACGCTTCGCTCGACGTCGATCGGCGTCGCCGCGCGCAGCACCCGGCCCGAGGCGAACCGCGCGTTGATCCACTCGTGCTCGAGCGGGAGCGCGGCGCGCTCGGCGTACACGACGGTCTGGCCGTTCGCGTCGGTCGCGCACACTGCGGGCGCGGTCACGAGCAGCCAGCGCAAGGCGAGGTCGAGCACCTCGCGCCCGGCGAAGTCATCGACGAACCAGTGCAGCGAGACCGCTTCGATCACCCCATCGCTCATGCAGCTCGCATCGTAGCAGCAAAGCGGCCGCTATCGCGCGGGACGTGCACACCAGAGATTCGAGTCGAGAGCGTTCGAGCCGAGTACACCAAACTCACTTGGGGCATCGGTAGCCTCACAGGCTGGCCGCCCGATGGTGATCGCCGACGTCGAGACCATCGACGGTCCAGCGTCGGTTGCTCAGAGGTCTCGACGTCGGCGATCACCATCGGGCGAAGCCAGCCAAGAACAGGCTACCCTGCGATGAACGACCTACTTCGAGGTCCTGGACGTCGCGACGACGTCCATGTGCTCGAGGCACGAAGGCTGTATCGATTCGAACGCTCTCGACTCGGAGTCTCTAGTGGGTGTTGCAGATGGGCGCGTCGACCCGCGAGCGCCGTGACGGATCGCGAGTGCACCACAACTCAGCGCCGTTGTGAACGCTGCGGGGATCACAAGATCGTCGGCGCGACGCAGGTGCCCAAGCACGGACCGATGCCGCCGCGACAACACTGCCCGGTCGACGGGCAACGCGTCGACCCCATCGGGCACACCGCGCAACGCCCGTCGCGACACGCAGCCTCGAGTCCTCCTGAGCGGGTGCACGACGTGCTGCACGAGCCGCAGTGCGCAGGGTCGATGCGCACGTCGAAGCACGCAGCGCCGCATTGCACCTTCTCGGAGAACACATTGAGCACGGGGCAATCGCGCCCGAGCGTGCGTCCTACGCACCGCGCCGGCTCCGTTGTGCCCTCGCAAATCTGCAGAAGGCTGCAGCTTCGACCGCACGCCCCGCAGTTGTTGTTGCTCGTGAGCAACGTCTCGCAGCCATTGGTGGGATTTCCGTCGCAGTTCGCCCAACCACGGTTGCACTCGAGCCCGCACACCCCCGCGTTGCACACAGGACGCGCGTTGGGGGCGCCAGCGCACGGATTGCTGCAGCGACCGCAGTGCATCACGTTCGCGCCCGTCGGAGTTTCGCAGCCATTGCTGGCGTTCATGTCGCAGTTGCCCCAGCCCGACAGGCACTCCGATGAGCAGACTGCCATCGCGCACCGCGGCGCTGCGTTCGGTGGAGCAGGGCACGCCATACCGCATCCGCCACAGTGAGCCGGGGAGCTGTTCGTGTCGAAGCAGGTCGCGCCACACACCGTTTGCCCCATCGGGCAGTTCACGACACATCCAACAGCGCTGCAGCGCGTACCCGCTGCGCAGACTTCGCCGCAAGTCCTGCAGTTCGCGAGCGTGCCGAGCGGGACCTCGCAGCCATCGCGCCAGTCTCCGTTGCAGTTCATCCAGCCAGGCTCACAAGACTGAACGCAAACCCCGCTGAGGTTGCAGCGACTCGGCGCGTGCGCCGTTCCCATGCACCGATCGTTGCATCGCGCGCAGTGCGCATCGGTGCCCAACCTCGCCTCGCAGCCGTCGCCCGCGAGCGCGTTGCAGTTCTCCCACCCAGGGAGGCACTCGAATCCGCACGCGCCGCTGCGGCAAGTGGGCGCTGCGTTGGCGGGCGCGACGCAGCCGATTCCGCAGCCATTGCAGTGCGTAGTGTTGTTCGTGACCGTGACGCACACCCCGTCGCATTGGGTCTCGCCCGAGGGGCACACCACGCCCGCGTCGGGCTCGATCTCCACGTCGGGCTGCGAAACCGGGACGTCCTCGATCGCGCCATCGGGCTCGATCACCACGTCGGGCTGCGCGCTGCCGTCGCCGAGCGCCGCGTCCATCACCGCCGCGCCGTCCGCGCCAGCAACCTCGATCGGCCTGCGAAATCGCGGCTCTCCCGTCAAGCTGCAGCCCGCGACGACGAGGGACACACAAGCGCAAGCGGCGAGTCGCATCCCTGGAGTTTCACCCAGCGAGCGACGCAGCGCCATGCGGACCGTGCGTCACTGCGCCGCGGGAGCAGCGTTGGCTGCGGGCTCGGTCGCGCTCGGGACCGTCGTGTCCGTCGGCGTCGGCTGCGGGGCAGCAGGCTCTGCGCGCTGCCCCCACATCGGCGTGGCGCTCGGGTCGCAGCCCGCGCGAAAGCCCGTGGCGTCCACGTCGAACTCGGCGTTGCCGAAGCCTCCTCCGTCCTCGCGCGCCTCGACGCGGATGCGGTGACGATCCGCGCGCAACGGCGAGCAATACGAGAGGAAATAGTGTCGCGCGGCGCGGGCGGCGACGCGGTCAGCAGCGCGGTCGAACACCACGCGCGCGGAGGCGGGGTTGGCGTCGTAGAAGCTCTGCGTCCGCCCGATGGACGAGAGCAAGCGAGCGTCCACGTCGCGCCCGACGCCCGCGGCGTACACCTCGTGCTGCGTCGTCGTGACCGCGTCGTTGAGCGAGAGCGCCGTCACGCGGTTGGCGATGTCGCGCGTCGCGGTGAACACCACGAGCGTCCCGAATTTGAGCGGCTGCGTCGAGGCGGCGAGCTCGCGATCGAGCTGCTGCAGTCCCCACACGACCGCGCCGTTGAGGTTGGTGGACGAGTCGCGGGGCTCGATCGTCGCGAGCTGCGCGAGCTGCGGGGCGACCTGCGCCGCTGGCGCGCGGGCAGCGATGAGCCTCGGGACGGACTCGCCGTCGAACGCATACACGGCGATGCGCTGCCGGTCTCCCGAGCGCTCGACGAACGAGCGCACGCCCTCGGTGATCGATGGCATGAGCCCGGCGCGCACCGCAGCGCCGCCCGCGTCGACGAGCACAATCGTGTAGTGCGCGGCGACCGTCGTGGGGTCGAGCAGCGTGAGCCGCGCTTCGAGCGGAGGGACCGCGGTGCCGTCTTCGAAGACCGAGAAGCGCTCAGCGGGCAGGCCGCCGACCGCTTGCCGCGAGGCGATGCGCTCGATGGTGAAGTACGCGGCGACCTGGCTGGGGCGCGCGGCGGACTGACGAAGGACATCCACCCGAAGCGTGGCGCACCCTTGCGCGCCGAGGGACACCGAAGCGCACGCGAGAGCGATCATCGCGCGAGAGAAAGACGAGCGTTGCAACACAGTCACTCGGGCATACTACGCCGCGAATGGAACGCAGCAATTACATGACCCCCGCGGGCCACCAGAAGCTCGTCGACGAGTCCGAGCGGCTCTTGAAGGTCGAGCGCCCGAGGGTCGTGCGCGAGGTCGCCGACGCCGCGGCGCAGGGCGATCGCTCGGAGAACGCCGAGTACATCTACGGCAAGAAGCGGCTGCGCGAGATCGACTCTCGGCTGCGCTTTCTCGATCAACGATTGAAGAACGCGCAGGTGATCGACCCGACCACGCAGACGGGCGACAAGATCATGTTCGGCGCGATCGCGACGCTCGAAGACGAAGACGGCAAGAGCAAGACGTGGCAGCTCGTCGGCGAAGACGAGAGCGAGCCCTCCGAGGGGCGCATCTCGTGGAAGAGCCCGCTCGGCCGCGCGATGATGCACAAGCGCGCGGGGGACTCGTTTGTCTTCAAGCGGCCGGACGGCAACGAGGTGGAGTTCGCCGTGGTGTCTGTAAAATTCCCCGCGAGTTGAATACAGACACACAATTCGTGGGCTACTGGCCGGGCCGCAGCACGGTGATCGGACCGAGCTCACGCAGCACAGGTCGCAGCCGACGCGCGGGACCGACGACGACGATCACCGCCGCGCTCGTCGCGAAGAACCGCTGGCCGACCTCGCGCACGGCCCCGCTGGTGACCGCGGCGGCGCGCGCTGGGTACCCTTCGAAATAGCTCTGATCCAACCCGTAGAGCACCGACTCGCTCACGCGCGCGGCGAGGTCGTTGGCCGTGGCAAAGCTCACTGGAAACCGGTTTTGCACCACCCGCTGCGCCCGCGCGAGCTCGTCCTCGGGCACGCTCTCTGTGGCCATCCGATCCAAGTGCTCGATCAAGCCCCTCGCGAAGTCCCCTGCGCGCTCGAGCCGCGTCGAGCCCGAGGCCGCCACGACGCCTTCGTCCACCGCGGCGCTCACCCGCGAGTAGACCCCGTACGTGAGCGAGCGTCGCTCGCGCAAATCAACGAACAAGCGCGACGACGGCGCGGCGCCGAGCACTTGGTTGGCCACGGCGAGCGCGGGCCACACCGGGTCGCTGCGCCTCGGCCCCACGCGGCCCACGCGCACAAACGCCTGCGCGCTCGCGGGGCGATCCACGATGAACACCTGCCGCGCGGCCCGCGCCGGGATCGCCGGCATCTGGGGGCGCGCCACGGTCCCCTGCGCGATCGGCGCGAACGCCCGCTGCGCGAGCTGCGCGAACGCGTCGGGCGCCACCGCGCCGACGGCCACCACGGTGATCGATCCGCCCTTCACGTGGTCGCGATGAAACGCAGCGACCTCGTCGCGCGTGATGGCCGAGAGCGCCTGGGGGCTCGTGTCGAAGCGGCTGTACGGGTGCGCCTCGCCGTAAATCGCCCGGTAGAACGGCCGCTGCGAGAGCCACGCGGGCTCGGCCATCTCTTGCGCGAGCCGGTCGAGCTCGCGGCGCTTCAATCGATCGAGCTCGTCGCGAGGAAACGTCGGCTCGCTGAGCAGCTTCGCGACCAGCGCCAGCGTTTGCTCTGCGCGCTCGGGCAGCGTGTCGAGCGAGAGCGTCAGCGCGTCGTCGCCGGTGTCCGTGCCCAGCCGCGCGCCAGCGCCGTCGAAGGCCGCCGCGATCGCGCGCGAGTCCATCCCCTGCACGCCTTCGCGCAAGAGCTCTCCCATCACCGCCGCGAGCCCTGGGCGCGCGGGAGGATCGAAGAGCGCGCCGGCGCCGCGCAGGATCACCCGCACGTGCAACACCGGCAGCGTCCTGTGCTCGACGAACGCCACGGACACGCCGTTGCTGAGCGAGCTTCGGTGGATCGTCGGCCAGCGGACCGCGCTCGCGGCGCTGAGCTCGGGCTGCACAGCAGGGGCCGCGGCAGCGAGCGGCGCAGCGGCGTCAGAGGGCTCGGGTGCGGCGTCGGGCGTGGTCGTGGGGACGTTGGCGAGCGCCGCTCCGCCCGCGGTCTGAGCGGCGTTTAGATCGGTCGACGCGGGGGTCTCTCGGCACGAGCACAGGGCGATCGTCGCGGCGATCACCGAGCAGAACAGCGATGACCTCATCGTGCACCTCGGCCGTTGCCGCGGCGCTGCGCGCGGGGCTGCACCTCGAGCACCACGCGCCGCTGCGCGTCCAAGTACTGTCGCGCGACGCGCTGGACGTCCTCGCGCGTGACGGCGAGGTAGCGATCGAGCTCTGTGCGCAAGAGCGACGGGTCTCCGTCGTACATCCAGTGCTCGGCCAGGGCGCGGGCGCGGGCGGCGTTGGACTCGAGGCCGAAGAGATAGCTCGATCGCGTACGGATCTTGGCCGAGTCGAGCTCGTCCGCGGTGACGCCTTCGGCGACGACGCGCGCGATGTTCTGGTCCAGCGCGGCGAGCGCTTCGGCGTTGGTCTTGCGGTCGGCCACGACGCTCCAGACTGTGAAGAGCCCCGCGCCGCGGCGCAGCTCGGCGCCCACTTCGACGGAGTTGCACAGCTCGCGCTCGCGGACGAGCGATCGGTACAAGCGAGAGCTCTCTCCTTGCCCGAGGATCGTCGCGAGCAGCTCGAGCGCGTACGCGTCGGCGTGCCGTCGAGCGGGCGTTCGATAGACCACCCAGAAGCCCGGCCGCGGCGCGAGCGGGTCGACCATCGTCTCGCTGATGGGCCGCTCGATCGGCGCTGGCGGGCCGAACACGGGCCGATCCGGCGCCGGCGCCCGCGGAATCACCGAGAAGTATCGGTTGACCATCGCGAGCGTCGCGGCCTCGTCGAGGTCTCCGGCGATCGAGAGGACCGCGTTGTTGGGGACGTAGTACCGGCGATGAAACGCGACGACCTGCGCGAACGTCGCGCGGCGAAGGTCCTCGGGCTCGCCGATGGCGGTGTGCGCGTAGGGGTAGTACTCGCCAAACGCGAGCGCGTCGCGGCGGAGCATCGCGAGCCCGTACGGCTGGTCTTCGTACGACTGCCTGCGCTCTTCGAGGACGACCTCGCGCTGGTTCTCGAAGGACTCTGCGGTGACCGAGAGCGCGCGCATGCGGTCGGCCTCGAGCCACAGGCCCACGGCGAGCGCGTTGGACGGGAGCGTCTCGTAGTAGTTGGTGCGGTCTTCGCTGGTCGTCCCGTTGGCGTCGGGGTTGCCGCTCTGGTCCATGAGGCGGTCGAAGGTGCCTTTGGGGGCGTTTTCGCTGCCCTCGAACATCATGTGCTCGAACAAGTGCGCGAAGCCCGAGAGCCCGCGCTCTTCGTCGCGCGAGCCGACGTCGTAGTAGACCGCGATCGCGACGGTTGGGCTCGACCGCTCGGGCGAGAGCACCACGCGCAGCCCGTTGGCCAGCGTGTGCGTTCGCACGTTGATCGGCAGCGGGATCGCCGGAGCCTCAGCGCTCGCCCCGAGCGCGGCGCACGCCGTGAGTACCGAGAGTAGACGCTTCATCACGAAGCGAAACACTACGAGAAGTCGCGCTCAGTACGCGAGTCGCATGTCGGCGCGGCCGGTGTTGGCCCTGCGCGCCGGGCTCGCCGACGCCGGAGCGACGGCCTCGACCGCGGCCTCGGACGAGCGAAATCCCTGGCGATTGACCCGCACGCGGTAGTTGCCCGAGTCGACGTTGGAGAAGCGGTAGGTGCCCTGCGCGGTGGTCGTCGTGCGCTGCACCACGTTGCCCTGCGCGTCGACGAGCTCGACCGACGTGTTGGCTGCGTTGCCCGACTCGGGCAGCGCGAGCGTCCCTTCGACCGCAGCGTAGCGGCGCGCTTGCGACTCGGGGCTCTCGTGCGCGAAGAGCGTCTCTTGCGTGTGCACGACGGCGCCGCCCGAGACGAAGGCGACCTCGGCCACGTACCTGCCCTCGGGGAGGGCGGCGTTGGCGCTGCTGTGGCCGTTCCACGCGAGGGACATGGGGCCTTCGACGTTGGGCATGGTGTTGGACCACACTTCGCGGTCGCGCACCGCGCTGCCGCCGTCGAGCCGCGTCGAGAACACGCGCACGCGCACCTCGCCGCGCACCGCCGCGGGCGCGACCGAACGCCAGCTGAGCTGAGTCGCTCCGGACTGATATCTCGCTGCGATTTGCGCGAGATAGTGCGTCCCCGTGTAGAACTCCACCCGACGGCGCGACTGCTGCCCTCGCCCGTTCGTCGCCACCACGTCCACCGAGTGCACGCCGGACGCGAGCCGCGTGGTGTCCAGCGTCCACGCCGCGCGCTCTCCGCACGACCGCTGCACAGGAACGTCGTCCACCACCAACTCGACCTTCGCCACGCCCTGACCGCCGTTGTCCGCGGCGATCCCTTGCAGCTCGAGCGTCCCTTGCGCGTGCTGCCCGTCGCGCACGCCGCGCACGTCGACGGAGAGAACATCGACGGACACGAGGCCGAACACGGCCCACATCGCCTCGGCGCGCCCCGCTCCGCCGTGGGACCAACCGCCGTCGGGCTGCTGTCGCTCCATCAAGAAGCTCGTCGCGCGCGAGACCGCGCGATCGCCGTCGCCCGCGCCGAGCAGCCGCAGCGCATACACCGTCTGCCCTGTCGCAAACGGGCTCGACTCGGCGCTGCCCGCGCTCTCGGAGACCCCTTCGACGGCGTTGTTGCTGTTGTTCATCGCGCGATCGAATCCGCGCGCCAACGGCTGCGGCGACGCGGGTCGCGCCGCGCCCGTGCTCGTCGCCACGAAGCCCCAGCCGCCGTCCGCGTTCTGCCGCGCGCGCAGGCGATTGGCGAGCGAGACGAGCACGGGCTCCGCAGGGGAAGCGCCCGCGGCGATCAGCCCGAACACCGCGTAGTTGATCTCGGTGATGTTGGTCGTCGGCTGGTCCGCGATCTGCCGCGCGCGGCGCTGCAGCCACGCCTCGGCGCGGCGCATCGGGTCGAGCCACTGGGCGTTGGCGCTGCGATCGTAGGCGACGCGCCAGGTCTGCATCGCCTGCGTCGTGGCCTGCATCGCCCCAGCGACCACCGGAAACCGCGTGTCGTCCGAGCGCACCGAGCCGTCTTCGTTCTGAAACTCGAGCAGCTTTCGCGCGACGCCCATCAAATCATCGCGCACGCGCCCGTCCACCAGCACGTCGAACCGCGCGAACGCCGCGCCTCCGAAGGCGTTGGACGTCGCGGCCATGCCAGCGCTCGCGCCGACGCCCAGGCCCGCGCGCTGCCTGTGACCGCCCGCGATGTCGAGCATGCCCGAGAGCACCGTGCGCAGGTCGCTGTCGCTGACGTCGTATTGGTGGCCGCGTCCGACGGACATCGCCTCGAGGGTGACGGCCTGCACGTGGCAGCCGAAGCAGCGTTGCTGCGACTGCCACTGGACCGCGTCGCGCGAGACAAACGAGAGCCCGCGCTGCGCCGCCCTGCGCGCGTTGGGGTTGGCTTCGGGCTGCGCGACGGTGCGCGCTGCGCGCTGCGCGGGCGGGGCGCACTGCACCTCGGGCGCGACCCGAAGCGCGCTCGCGACGACGGGGCCGGTGTTCACCGTGACCGCTGCACTGCTGACCGAGCGCTGCGCCTGCGTCGATTGCGCGACGACGGCGGTGCTCACGCGCGCGGGGCGAACGCAGCCCGCGACGAGGGCGAGGGTCGAGAGCGAGGCCATGGCGAGGCCGACGCGTCCCTGTACGGGCGCGAGACGACTGATGCGCAGACGCATGAGCGTGGGCTCCTTCAGCGGTGTGAATCAACAAATTCGCACCACGACGAAGCGACCGCTCGACGCTGCGATGGGCAGCGAATCGAGCGACGAATCACCTTTGCGATGCGAGCGGTGATCGACTGCGACGGACGTCGTCGCCGAAGGATTTGCTCGCGCGACGATTTTTCTCGGCGCCCCTACGCCGAGCCCCCTGCGAGCGCGATCAGGCGCCGGTGAGGAAGTGCATCACGTCGCCGTCGCGCACGACGTAGTCCTTGCCTTCAGCGGCGAGCTTGCCGGCCGAGCGGCACTTGGACTCTCCGCCGAGCGAGACGAAGTCCTCCCACCAGATGACCTCGGCCTTGATGAACTTCTTCTCGAAATCCGTGTGGATGACGGCGGCCGCCTGGGGGGCCTTGGTCCCGCGCTTGATGGTCCACGCGCGGACCTCGACCTTGCCGGCGGTGAAGTACGTCTGCATGTCGAGGATCTGGTAGCCGGCGCGGATGACGGCGTTGAGGCCGGGCTCTTTGAGGCCCGAGGCCGCGAGAAACTCGGGGCGCTCGGCGGGCTCGAGGGCGGCGATCTGCTCTTCGAGCGCGGCGCACACGGCGACGATGGGCGCGCCTTCAGCGGCGGCGCGGTCGGCGAGCGCGCGGTAGTGCTTGTTGCCGTCGAGGTTGCCGAGCGAGCCTTCGTCCACGTTGGCGAGGTAGAACGCGGGCTTGGCGGTGAGCAGCTGCATGTCGCGCAGGATGATCGGCGCGTCGTTGTGCGCGGGGAGCGTGAAGTTGCGCGCGGGGCGGCCCTGGTCGAGGTGGGCAGCGAGCGCCTCGCAGATTTCGGCGGCGAGCTTCTCGTACGGGGCGGTGGCGCTCTTCGACAGCTTGCGCGCGCGCTCGAGGCGCTTCTGCACGGTGTCGAGGTCTTTGAGGCACAGCTCCATGGTGATCACGTCGATGTCACCGACGGGGTCGATGCGGTTCTCGACGTGGACGATGTTCTCGTCTTCGAAGCAGCGGGCCACTTGGACGATGGCGTCGACCTCGCGAATATGGCTCAAGAACTGGTTGCCGAGCCCCTCGCCCTTGGACGCGCCGCGCACGAGCCCCGCGATGTCCACGAAGTTGAACGTGGTCGGAACGATCCTCGCCGCCTTCACGATCGAGTCGAGCGCCTCGAGCCTCGCGTCGGGCACGGTGACCACGCCCACGTTGGGCTCGATGGTGCAGAACGGATAGTTCGCCGCTTCGGCCTTCGCCGAAGAGAGCGAGTTGAACAGGGTAGACTTGCCGACGTTGGGCAGCCCGACGATTCCGACACTGAGCGGCATGAGAGGGTGGCAGCGGGTAGCACAATTGCCGGGCGCGATGAAGCCCTCCCCCGTGCGATGGCCGCACAATCACGGCCCGCCGCGGGCGGCGCGATCGCGGCGCGGCACTGGCCGCGGCGGCGTTCGGAGTTACATCGGGCGGTGAGATGTCTGCGATCGCGACCCGCTACGTGACTCGCCGCGCCGACGGCCGCATCCAATGCGACGTGTGCCCGCGCGAGTGCGCGCTCGACGACGGGCAGCGCGGGCTGTGCTTCGTGCGCAAGCGCGAGGGCGACGCGATCGTCCTCGACAGCTACGGCCGCTCGTCGGGCTTCTGCATCGACCCCATCGAGAAGAAGCCCCTGCATCACTTCTTGCCCGGCTCGAGCGTGCTCTCGTTTGGCACCGCGGGCTGCAATCTCACCTGCAAATTCTGCCAGAACTGGGACATCTCGAAGTCTCGCAGCGTCGACACGCTCGCCTCCGAAGCGTCGCCCGAGTCCATCGCGCGCACCGCGCTGATCTCGGGCGCGCGCAGCGTGGCGTTTACCTACAACGACCCGGTGATCTTCATGGAGTACGCCATGGACACCGCCGACGAGTGCCGCGCGCTCGGGGTGAAGACCGTCGCCGTCACCGCGGGCTACATCAAGGCCGAAGCCCGCCGGGATTTCTTCAGCAAGATCGACGCGGCCAACGTCGACCTCAAGGCGTTCACCGACCGCTTCTACCGAACGCTCTGCGGCGCGTCGCTCGACGCGGTCAAAGACACGCTCGTGTACCTCGCGACCGAGACCGACGTGTGGCTCGAGCTCACGACGCTGATCATCCCCGGACACAACGACGACGAGCGCGAGCTGCGCGCGCTCTCGGCGTGGGTGCGAGAGGCGTTGGGGCCCCATGTTCCGCTGCATTTCAGCGCGTTTCATCCGGACTACAAGATGAGCGACGTCCCGCGGACGCCCGCCGCGACCCTGCGACGCGCGCGGCAGATCGCGCGCGAAGAGGGCCTCGCTCACGTGTACGTCGGCAACGTCCACGACCGCGAAGCAGACACCACGTACTGCACCCACTGTGGCGCCGCCGTGATCGAGCGAGACTGGTTCGAGATCCTCGCGTACCGCGCGGACGAGCGCGGCCGCTGCGCGCAGTGCAACACCGCCCTCGACGGCGTGTTCGACGGCCCCGTCGGCTGCCACGGACGCAAGCGCCTGCGTCTCTGCTGCGACTGAGCGCGTGCTATCGTCGCGCTCATGGCCTCTGCGAAAGACGTCGTCGGCAAGATCGTCATGGTCGTCGTCCTCGGCGCCGCGGGGCTCAGCGTCTACAACGTGACCTCGGACAACACCGCCGTCGTCAAGGCCGCCAGGCTCGCGATGGCCTGCCCCTCCGAGGCCGAGTGCCAGCTCTCTCGCTACGACCGCCGCCCGTGGGAGCAGCGCTTCGAGATCTTCTCGCGCGGCCAGGGCAAGGTCGTCCGATGCGCGCCCGAGTACCTGCTGCTCGGCGCGTACAAGTGTCGCGTCACCGACGAGCGCGCCGCGCCGCCGAACGTCGTACGCTGACCGACGAATGCAAAGACGGTTCATCGAGACCCGCGAAGGGCGCTTCTGCCTGGTGATCACCGAGCGCGCGCCGGGCGCAGCAGACCGCGGAAGCGTGCTGTATCTGCACGGATTTCCGGATCAGCCCGAGACCGCGACGCCGTTGTTCGACCGGCTCGCCGCCGCGGGGCACCGCGTGATCGCCCCGTTCTTGCGCGGCTACTCTCCGAGCCCGATCGAAGGACCGTTCTCGCTCGAGCAGCTCACGAAGGACGTGCTCGCGATCGTCGATGTGGTCCATCCCGACAGCGCCATCAACGTGATCGGACACGACTGGGGCGCGGTCATCACCTACGCGCTCTGCGCGAGCGCGCCGAGCAGAGTTCGTCGCGCGGTGACCATGGCCGTCCCGCATCCGCTGAGGTTCTTGCGGGCGCTCGCCACGGCCACGCAGCTCCGTCGAAGCTGGTACATGCTGTTCTTTCAGCTGCCGATCGCGCCCGGCGTCGCCTCGCGCGTGATGGACCAGGCGCTGATCGACCGGCTGTGGCGCGACTGGTCTCCCAACTACGCGCTGCCCGCGCGAGCGCGCGAGGCGCTGCACCGCTGCCTGCGCGAGAGCGACGGCGCGCCGATCGAGTACTACCGCGCCATGACTCGGCCGCCGCTCGCAGCGCTGCGACGGCTGCGCGGCCCGCTCGCGCAGCGCATCGACGTTGCCACGCTGCACATGCAGGGCCGCGACGACGGGTGCATCGGCTTGGACGCGTGCGACGACGCTGGAGCGCACTTCAACGCGGCGTTCGAGCAGGCGGTGATCGAAGGCGCGGGGCACTTTTTGCCGCAAGAGCGCCCCGACGAAGTCGCGCGACGCGCGAGCGAGTGGCTCTCGCGCTGAGCGCGCTCGTCGCGACTACGCCCGAGCCAGCGCGAACCCCGAGCAGCTCCACAGCGCGCGGTCGAGCTGCGCGAGCATCGCGAGCATCGCGCGCTCGTCCGGCAACCCGAGCCGAAGGCGGTCGCGCTGGGTCAACGCGGGCTGCGCGCACTCGCGTCGCAGCTCGTCGATGGCGACGCGCATCGCGGCCTCGACCCGCGCGCGCTCATCGTGGCCGAGCTGCGCGATCGCCCATCGGTGCACGTCGCGCGAGAGCTCAGCGTGCCGCGTCTCGTCCGCGGCGATCGAGCGAAAAGCCTCGCGGATCGACGGGTCCGTGCCGTGCTCGCTCTGGTGCACCGCGAGCAACGCGGCGAACGTCTCGCGCACGCATCCCTCGACCGCGTTGTCCGTCGCCAGCTCTTCGAGCGACTGCTCAGCGTGAGGCCGCTGCGAATACGACGGCACCTCTGCCCGCTCGCGCGCCGCGAGGCTCTTCATGGCGACCGAGTGCGCAAACTCGTCCACCACGGCGTCGAGCGATCGCTCGACCAGCTGGGGCGGGGCGTCCAGCGCCGCGAGCCGCTGCGCGAGCTGCTCGAACGCAGGCATCGACGCTGCCTCGAGCGCCGCTTGTCGCGCGAGGTACGCGCCCACCGAGCGCTCTTCGCAAGGGTCGATCTCGAAGCCGTCTGGGCGCCTTCCGCCGATGCACTGATGGCTGACTGTGCACTCGACGCCCCAGACGCGCATGGGCGCGCCGGCCTCGAGCGCACCGGCGTCCGCCTGTGTAAATTCCACGGTGTTGACGCACCGGGCTGCGGACACGCCGGTGCAGATCTCGACGATGCGACAGTCGCGACCGCTTCCGCCACAGAGGTTTCTGCACTCTTCGCCAGTGAGCTCGCGAGACGTAGGCGAGCTCGACGCGTTGGGGGGGATCTGCGACTGCGAGATCGCGACGACGACCCGCGACTCGCTGCAGGAGCACGCAGAGAGCGAGAGGGCGGGCAGCGCCGCGAGGATCGAGCGAAAGATCGAAGCAAGAGGAGAGGTGCTGTCCATGCCCGAGATGGTAGCCCTTCACTCACGCGAGCGCGCGGGTACAACGGCTCATTCGCGAGGTCCAATTTTCCGCAGATTCGCTGCAAATGGACTGACGAAATACGCTCGCGTCCCACCATGACCATGGCTCCTCACGATCCGCCTGCGCCCCGACCGACGACAGCCACGCGCGCATCGACGTTGGCCGAGCTGACGCGGCCAGGAATCCAGCCGTCGCAGTGGATCGAGCGCGCGCTGCGCGAGGGCGTCGTCGCGACGGGCGTCGACGTGACGAGCACACAAATTCAACCCAACTCGCTCGACCTGCGGCTGTCCAAGCGCGGCTGGCGGCTGCAGTGCTCGATGCTGCCCGGCGAAGAGGGCATCGAGAAGAAGCTCGAGCGCTTCGGGTGGCACTCGTTCGAGCTCGGCGCCGAGGGGATGGTCCTCGAGCGCAACGCGGTCTATCTGTTTCGCTGCGAAGAGTCGCTCGCGCTGCCCGAGGGCGTGAGCGCGCGGGCCAACCCGAAGAGCTCGACCGGCAGGCTCGACGTCTTCACTCGGTTGGTCACCGAGAACGGCGTGGCGTTCGACGAGGTGCCCGACGGCTACCGCGGAGCGCTGTACATCGAGGTCGTCGCGAGGTCGTTTCCGATCGTGGCGCGCGCGGGCGACACGCTGTCGCAGATTCGCTTTCAGTGCGGCCCCTCGCTGCTCGACGACGCGGATCTGCGCACCGAGCTCGAGCAAGAGCCCATGGTGATCGACCGCGCGGGGCGACCGCTGGACACGCGCTCGCTGCGCCTCGGACAGGGGCTCTTTCTCTCGGTGCACCTGCGCGGCGCGCAAGGGGACATCGTGGGCTACCGCGCGCGCAAGACGGCGCGGCCCATTGATCTCGCGTCCAGGGATTTGCCTCGCGAACGCTTCTGGGAGCGCGTCGCCTGGGCCAAGGACGAGCCCGTGATCTTGGAGCCCGACGAGTTCTACATCTTCGCCTCGCGCGAGCTCGTTCGACTGCCGCCGCACTTGTGCGCAGAGATGGTCCCCTTCGACGCGGGCTCGGGCGAGATGCGCACGCACTACGCGGGCTTCTTCGACTCGGGCTTCGGCTGGGCGCAGGGCAAGTCGCCGGCAGAGACCGCGGCCGCGGTCGTCCTCGAGGTGCGCAACCACGACGTCCCGTTCTTGATCGAAGACGGACACCCGCTCTTTCGCCTGGTGTTCTTTCGCAACAGCGAGGTCCCCGCGAAGCTGTACGGCCAGGGGATGGGCAGCAACTACCAGACGCAGCGGCTCAAGCTCGCCAAGCAGTTCAAGTAGCGAGCGCTCACGGGCCCGCGCTGCGCGTCCCGTACATGCGCAGGACGTACGCGTGACCGCGGTGCGGGCCCTCCCACGCGGCTTCTCCTGAGCCGTCGAAGTGGCCGTAGTAGAGGGGCATCGCCGCGCCGTCCGAGGCCGAGCAACCGCCGCTGGATTTGTAGATCCAATAGCGATGCATGGCGCGAAGCGGCAGCGGGTGATCGAGGGCGGCCTCGTTCCAGCCTGGGTCTTGGGAGGGGCGCGCGTCGCCGATCGCGAGCAGCCGGCCGGGGCGGCCGCCGTCGTCTTCGAACACGCCGAGCCGCGTGACCGCAGCGTGCACGGCGAGCCGCGCGAGCACGTAGCTCGCAGCGGGGACGTACATGATGGCGAGGTGCGTTCCGCCGCAGTTGTCGCTCGGCCTCGCGTCGGGGTTGATCGCCTCGCCGTAGAACGCGCCCGCGACCGACGACGACTGCGGCATCGGGGTCCCGCGGGCGTGCCGCAACTCCCGCGGCGAGAGCGGCTCGCGCGCGTTGTCCGGCGTGTTCGGCGGAGGGTCGACCCACTCGCCGCTGCGGTCACCGCCGGACGACTGAAACGCGCTCAACGGCGCGGGCCACGAAGAGACAGGAACGGGGGCGACGACCTGCTGCCGCTGCTCTTGCTCATCGGGCGGGCGCCGAACGTCGCCCGGCGGCGGAGGCTCGACGGCGACGTGCAGGTCTCGCCGCATCGCATCGCTCGTGTTCGCGCAGCCAGCGGAGCAGAGCATCATCGCCGCGGCGATCGCCGTGCGTCTCGAGGTGATCATCACGGCCGAGGATACGCCGCGCGCTCGCCTCGAGTTCACTCAGCGCCCACACGACCGCACCGCGCGCGGTCGTCGCCAAAGCGCAAGAGAGCTTCCGAGGTAGTCGTACATCCTCGGCCCTTCGATCACGGTCGCCGCCGGGAGCACGACGCCTGACGCGCTGCCGTGGTACAGCCTCGCTGCGCCCGCAAACTCGCGCCCGCCAGGAGACGCGTAGCCAGCGCCGATCAAGAAGTCCGCGTAGCCGTCGCGATTGACGTCGCCCGCCCAAGCCAAGGCGCTGGCGAGCCTCTCTTGCGCTGCGCCTTCGAACACCTGCGCGGCGGTCGTCGAGACGCCGGTCGCGCTCGACGAGAAGAGCCGCACCTCGCCAGCGAACATTCGACCCGCGATCGTGAGGCCCGGGCTCGCGACCAACACCTCGCAGTCTCCATCGCCGTCGACGTCGCCGGCGCCCGACACCACCGAGCCAGCGCCCGAGCCCGCGGCGGTGCCGTTGTACGTCCACCAGCGCGAGGTCGCGACGCCAGTCGCTCCGCCGAGGTGCACGCTCGCTTCGCCTGCGCTGAAGAGCCCCGCGCGCTGCGCGAACGGCGCGCCTGCGATCACGTCGGAGAAGCCGTCGCCGTTGATGTCCGCCGTGGCGATCGCCGTGCCGAATCGATCGCCAGCCACCGAGCCATCGACGCTCGAAACCGTCGCGGGCAGGAGCCCCATCGGGGCGCCGAGCGCGACGTACACGCGGCCCGCGCTCGCTCGCCCTCCCGGGTGCGCGTTGGGCGCGCCGTAGACGATGTCCGCCAGGCCGTCGCCGTTGAAATCCGCGCCGCCCGCGACGGCCCAGCCGCTTCGCTCTTGCGCGTCGCCTTCGAACAACGTGAACCCTGTCAGTTCAACGCCTGTTCGACTGCCGTAGTAAACCAGCACCTGACCGCCGAACAGCGACGCCGAGGTCTGTGAGTTGGGCACCCCGAGGAGCGTGTCCGCGTAGCCGTCGCCGTTGACGTCGCCTGCGCTGCTGATGGCCGTTCCGTAGTTGTCCGAGTCGGCGACGCCGGCGATCACACGCACGGGACTCGCGGCGAGCCCCGCGGCGCCGCCGAGATAGACGCCGACGCTCCCGGTCTCAAAGCGGCCCGACACCCTTGCGCGCGGAGTTCCGATCAACACGTCGCCGAAGCCGTCGCCGTTCACGTCGCCTGCGCCAGAGACGGTTCGGCCCAGCTGCTGACCGACCGCCGTTCCGTTGATCGTGCGCGCGGCCGTCGCCGCGAGTCCGACGTTCGAGCCGTGAAACACCTGCACGTAGCCCGCGGTCGCGACGCCCGCAGCGGGCGCGTTCGGAGACCCTACGACCACGTCGTCGTAGCCGTCACCGTTGACGTCGACGTGCGGCTGCGCGCTCGTGTCCACGCCGCTCGTCGCATCCGCGGCAGGCGTATGAAACAGCCATGTGGGGCCGAACTCGTAGTCTTCTTCAGCGCCCACTCGCGCCCGTGCTCGCCAGAACACAGGCCGTCTCTGCGGTAGATTCACCGCGGGTCGCGCGCTGCTCCCGGTGACCAACAACCGCGCGATCTCCGTCGTGCACGCGCGGTCGTAGCAGAGCTGAACGACCGCGCCGTCGGCGTTGGCAGGAAGCACGAACCGCAACGTCGGCCGCAGCAGCGACGTGTTCGCGAGCGACTGCGGAGCCAGCGGTCGCACGCCGCCCTCGCCGACGCATCGAGCGCCGACTGCGCGGTAGCCGCGCTCGCACATCGCCGCGACGCAGCGCCCCGCAGAGCACGTCGCGGTCCCGTTTGCGATCGATCCGCACGCCACGCCACACGCGCCGCAATGCGCGACGTTCTCCCGAAGGTCGGCTTCGCATCCATTCGCGGCCGCGCCGTCGCAGTCCGCGAACCCCGCAGCGCACGCGTCGAGCGCGCAGCGACCGGCGGAGCAGCGCGACGTCGCGTTGGCGACCGCCGGACAAGCCTCGTCGCAGCCGCCGCAGTGAGCGAGGTCGGACTGAGTATTCACGCATCGTTCGCGGCACAGCGATTCAGCAGGCCCGCATACGACGTCGGGGCCAACGTCGAGCGCCACGGTCGCGTCCTCTGAGGCGTCGCGCCCCTCCATCGCGTCCGCGTCGAGCGAGGGTGCGTCGTGAGCGACGTCCAACACGACGTCTTGCGCGACGTCTTGCGCGACGTCTTGCGCGACGTCTTGCGCGACGTCCGGCGCGGCATCGAGAGCGACGTCTTGCGCGGCGTGCTGCGCGGCGTCCGACGCGGAGTCCGCCGTGATGTCGTTCGTTGCGTCAACGTTGGCGCTGTCGGCAGCGTCGACGTCGGACTCGAGAGCGCGGTCGAGCCCCACGTCGCTGGAGGCGACGTCGCGCCCGACCGCGTCCATCAGCGCCGCGTCCATCAGCGTCGCTGCGTCGACGGACGCCGTCGCGTCGCGCGCGATGTCTGCGTCGTCGGCAGATGGCTGCATCGGCTCACCGCACGCCGTCAACGCGAGCGCCGCGGCCGCCGCAAAACGCATCGCGACGCGACGCATCCTCCCAGACTTCTCCACGAACATCAGCGTCGACGATACAACGACTCACGCGCCGCGCTCCGCGAGGCGCGCGGTTCACGCGCCGCGATCACGCGTACAAGAACGGCGCGTCGCCCTCGGCCAACACCCGCACGTTCTCGAGCACGCGCTTCATGTACACCGGCCAAAATCCCTTGGCGAAGAGCCACTGCAGCGGCGCCAACAGCGGCGCGCCCGCGTGCAGCGTGTACGTGTAGTCCACGCGCACCTCGTTGGGCGCGAGCTCGGTCACGCGCCACTCGCCCACGAAGCGCTCGAACCCCACGATCCACGTTTGAAAGTCGTCGACCTGGATCTTCCAGTACTCGTTTTCGTCACGCACGAGCACGCGATCGGTCGAGGCCTCGCCGCCCCTGAAGGCGATCGAGCGCGCGCCGATCACGCGCTTGGATGACCCCACTCGTCCCCACGCTTCGTCATTTGTGCAGTGCGTGACCTTCGGCATCACGAGGTAGCCCGTGTGCACCCTCGCGATGTCACACAACATCGGCGCCTTGAACGCGCGCTCGAGCGAACAGCGAAACACCGTCGAGAGCGACACGGTAAACTGCATGGACGTCATAGGCCTCGCGCGGTTGCAGCGCGCGGTCAAGGGACGCGTGCGTTGTCGATCACCGTCGGGCACACTCGAAGCGCAGCCCCTTCGGAGGAGATCTTGAAGCCACTCGTCCTCGCTCTCTGCATGGTCGCCGCTTGCGCAGACCGAGCAGCCGCTCGACCGTCGGTGACGGGTCCGACGAGCGCAGCCGTCGCAGCGACCGCGGTCGGAGCCGAAGCGCCCGCGCCACGACTCACGCTGACAACGCTCGTCGCCCTCGAACGCTCGCTGCGCCCAGCGGATCCGCAGCGTCCCGACGCGCTGCTTCGCATCGCGCGCGCGGCGCTCGAGCTCGCCGACGACGAACGCGCTGCGCTCGACGGCGCGGACGAGCGCGTCCCGTGGGCTGCGTCCGCGCCGGTCGAAGGCGCCGAGGACGCCCCGACGGACGTCGTCCCGCCGTCCCGAGACCCCGCGGCGCTCGCGCGCGCGAGCGAGCCGCAACGGCAACGACTGGCGCAGTACGACCGCGCGATGACCTTCGCGATCACGGTGCTCGAGCGAAGGCTGCGCGAGCATCCCGACGCGCCGCGCTCGGACGAGGCGAGCTACGCGCTCGCGGCGGCCCTGGCGAGCTGGAGGAGAGAAGCGCGCGAGGCGTATTTCTCGATGATTCGAAGGTTTCCGTCGTCGCCGTGGACCGCGCACGCGTGGGTGTTCTTTGGCGATCACTACTTCGTGCGCGGAGAGTGGGAGCAGGCCGCGGTGGCCTTCGAGCGCGCGGCGATCGACGAGCAGAGCCCGGTCGCGCCGTACGCGACGTACAAGCTCGGCTGGGTGCGCCTCAACCAGTCGAGGGAGCCCGACGCTGCGAGCGCGTTTGCGCTGGCGATCGCGCGAGCCCGTCGCTCGGGGGCCGCGACGATCGTGCGAGAAGCGGCGCGAGACCTCGCCGCCACGCTCGCGCGCAGCCGAGGCAACGCGTCCGCTGCGCTGCTCGAAGGACTCGTCCGCGCCAGCGCAGAGGACCCCGAGCTGCTGCGCTCGATGCTCGACCGCGCGATGAACGAGCTGCGCGACAGCGATCGCGGCGCGGACGCCGTGCGGCTGTGGGACGTCGGCGCGCAGCGCGATTCGCGTTGGGGTTGCGAGCGCGAACCGCAAGCGCTCGAAGCAGCGAGCTCGGACGCCACGCTCGTGGCGAGGGTGACCGCGCGACGCGCGCAGCTCACGTGCCAGTAGGCCGCGAGCCCCGCAAACATCGGCTCACATCGCGCTCGGCGCGAGGCGCGCCCGCAGCTGCGCCCCTTGATACCGGCTCGAGAACCACGCGCGGAGCCGCAGCCTTTGCCCCGCCCAGAGCCTGCGCGTGATCGACGGCGCCGTCGAGTCCACGCACGACTCCGAGCGGCATCCTTGCAGCGCCTCGAGGATCACCGGCGAGCCCTCGCTCGGCAGCGAGCTCGCGTCGATCGTGTACTCGCCGGTCACAGGCGCGACGAAGTCCGTGGTGATCGACGCGTTGCCGTGGGTGATCGATCCGCATGAAGGGGCTGTCGACTCGCGCATCGGTCGCTGCGACGACCACACCACGTGCTCGCCCGCGTCGCTCGGCGCCCACTGCGAAGCCAACGAAGGCCTCTCGCACGCGGGCACCGCCGCAGGGATGCACGCGCCGCGCTCGCACACGAGCCCCGCGCTGCACGAGCGCGACAGCGAGTCGCACGCCTGTGCAGGGCCCGCGACGATCGTCGGCTGAATTGCGACGGTGAGGCTCACCGCGGGGTCCGCGCTCACGCGCAGCGCGCGCAGCGACGGGACGACGGCGTCCGGCGTTTGCTCGAACCACTGCGCGTCGAAAGAGCTCTCTTCGCGCACCACCCACCGCGGCGACGACGACGCGCCGTTGCGTCGCTGGTGACTCACAGCGCCCGAGGCGTCGAGCCACTGCCAATCGAGCGCGACCGCCTCGTTGCCAGCCCGCGTGCCTTCGACGCGCGCGCGCAGCTCGTTGCGCGCGCCGTCGCGATACGCGACCAACCGATCGAGCGCGACGCTCGCTGCGCGACGACACGCTCCGTCGCGGCACACGTGGCCGAGCGCGCACAGCGTCGCGAGGTCCCTCTCGTCGCACGACTGACCTTCGGCTCGACGCTGCCAGAGCGTGACCGACGTCGTCGCGTCGGCGACGGGCGGAGGATTGAAGCCCCATCGCGCCTGGTCGCTGCCGATCAACCAGAAGCGAACCAGCGTGGATTCGAGCGGGATCTGCGTCTGCGGGCTCGCGACGATCCTGCCGTTGCGCACGGTCACCTCGCCCGAATGATGACCGGTTCGATTGAACCCTGGGGGGCTGAGGACGAAGTACACGGGGATCGTTGTGTTCCACTCGCGCGCCGGGCCGGTGAGCGAGCCGGTGATGATCGCGTTGCCGCTGGTGTCTCGCGCGAAGACAAGGTCGCGCACGGTGGCCGACGAGAGCTCGTCCCGCGTCGGGCCACGAGAGCAGAGAAAACGCTCGTCGTCGCGAGGGTCGAGCGCGCACTGCTCGCTCGTCTCGCACACGCCGACAGCGCAGCCCGAGAGGGGCGCGATGCGCTCGGCGACGATCTCGACCGGGCACCTGCGGCCCGCGGCGCAGCCGTCGACCGTGAGAAACCACCGCTCGTCGCGCTGCGAGTCGAGGTCGAGCTCGAGCTCGTTGATGACTCCATCGCCGTTGAGCTGCGCGTGCGCTGTCGTCGGCGATCCAGCGCAGCCGCGAAACGCGTGAAGAAGACCGAGGTTTTCTCCGCGCGCGGTGATCCTCCAGCGGCCTCCGCGCGGCGTGACGAGGTTGATCGTCGCGTCGCCGTTGAAGCCATCGCTGTACGACGGGCTCGCGCGGTCGTCGGCCATCACCGCGCGCGTCACGAAGCGAACGAAGCCGCGCGTGGGCGGCGCTTGGGTCGCGAAGGTTCCGAGCGCAGCGGGGTCGGGCAGGCAGAGGCCCGGCGCGGTACCGTGCGAAAACGAGGGGATCACTGGCGCGGATTCGACGCGAGCGTCGGGCGTCGCCGCGTCTGTGGCTGGCGCGCGCGCGTCAGGAGCAGCCGCGTCCGGGCCGCTGTCGGGCTGCGATGAGGCTACGTCGGGCGCAGCGCTCGCGTCGTCGGGGGACGCGAGCGTGGCCGGCGAGCAAGCGACGAGCAGCGCGCACAGCGGCGCGACGAGAGAGCGCAACGAAGACATCCGTTGCTGAGCGATTGGGCGCGCGAGCGTCGTGTTCTCAACGAATCGCCCAGCGCGGCGCTCAGGTCTCGATCGACACGGTCTTCAGGCCCGCGATCGCCCCGCAGCGGGTGCGGCCGACGAGGTAGACCTGCACCTGGATCGTGCCGTAGCGAAACACCTGAACGTCCTGCAAATTCGCGGTCAGCGCGTCGCGCAGCGCGGCGTAGCGCCGGGCCAGCGCGCGCTCTTCGTCGGTCATGTCGGGGCGCTCAGTGGCGATCCAGCTGAACACCTGCTCGAGCGAGCGCACTTCGACCGCTTGCGTCGCTGCGACGCCGAACGCCGCGCGAAACGCAGCGACCGTGATCGCTCCGCTGCCCGTGCTCGGGCGCTCGACGAACTCGAACGGGTAGTCCGACTCGCTGGGAAACGTAAGCCCTTCGGTCAGCGTCCCGAGCGCGCGCTGCAGGTCCGCCGCGCACAGGCCGCCCGACTCGCCCACGATCGGCGCTGCAAAATCGCTGACGCGCAGGACGTTGCCGCCCGACGTCGCGCTGAGCGTCCCCTGCGTGATGACCCCGATCGACGTCGCCGCCGCGGCCGTCGCCGCGGCGATCTCGCTGACGCTGCCCGAGGCGCGCGCGAAATCAACGCTCGAGAGGATCGTCGTCCTGCCATTCGAGAGCGCCTCGGACACCGAGCCCGCGCAGCGTTGGTTGGGCGCGCACGTGGGGCGATACGCGAGGCGCAGGGTGGTCGTCATCGACGCCGCGGTCGACGGAGCCACCCACGCCTGCGTGCCGTTCACGCGCGTGGCTTCGATGCGTCCGCGAACGAACACCCGCCGCGCGCTGAAGTGCGCGGACGAGCGCACGTGATCGAGCTGCGCTGCAGAGATTCCGCTCACCGAGAGCTCGGGCACGTAGCACTCGGGCAGGCGACGACCGTCGCTGCACAACGTCGAGCTGGCCCCGACGCGCGCGAGCCAGTAGCCGCCGCACAACGGCGCAGCGCAGCGGCGCGTGTCGCGACGCACCGAGAAGTACTGCTCGCCCGTCGTCCGAGCCTCGTCGACCGATGCTTCGTCGGCGCCGTCGAGCTCGACCGCTCCGCATCCCATCGCCATCGACACCGCAGCCACAGCGAACCCCAACCGCGCGAACTTCGACATGCGTAGGCTTGTACCCAATTCACCTACACGCTGTCCACGGCCGGCGTGTCAGCGCTCATCGGGTCGTCGCCGCAGGCTCCGCGAGGGTCCGTAGAAAGCGTCGACCTTCGTTCGACACGCGGCGTTGATCGAGCAGCTCCGTCAACGATCGCCTCGCGGCCTCGCGGTCGTCGGGGCTCGCGGACGTGCGGAAAAACCGAATGATCGCCGCGACGCGCGTGGGGATCGCCCGTCCTGTGAGCGCCCTTCGCGCGCGCTCGGTCCCTTGCGCCCTCCACTGCGCGAGCGACTCGTTTTTGTGTGCGCGATACCAACGCACCCAGTTGACGTACGCGTCGCCGGCGAACTGATCGGCCTGATCGATGGTCAGCGCGTCGAGCTGCCACGGCGGAAGCGGCGTGAGGTCCCAGCCGGTGACGCTCCCGAGCGGCTCGATCCAGCGCACGAAGCCTTGCACGGCGAAGTCACTGGCGAGCCGACATCGCGCGTAGTGCTCGAGCGCCGCGAGGATGTACGGGACCACCTCGGGCGCGTCGAAGGTGGCCATGATCGGCGCGATCGTCGCAGCCGCGTCGAAGATCGATCCTCCGCCCTGAGCGACACGAGGCAGACCCCCGAAGCGCACCGCGACCCGCGTCGCCGCGCGCTCTTGCTGCGTGAGCTGTCGACGCTGCTCGTCGTACGCGAACTGCCCGAGCGCGTGCATCGCCGCGGCGCCACCGCGCGTGAGCGTCGTCACCGCTGCGCGACAGTCCGGCGCGCGCACGTGCTCGACGCGATACCCCTCGAAGCACCGCATCGCGTGCGCGACGACGAGCCGGTACCGCGAGACGTCTGCGCGAAGCTCGGGAGGCACCTGCGGAAGCTCGACGCGCCCGGCGCTCCCGCGGTCTTCGATGCAGCCCACGGGGTTCGCCTCCTCGCGCCGCGCGCTGGTCGGAGCGTCGGGCAAGGGCATCACGAGCGGCTCGGACGCGTCGGCGACGAGGGCGTCACCCACGTCCGAGGCTCGCCCGTCAGCGATGGCGACGTCGAGCGAGGCGCTCACTGCGGCGTCGGTGCGCTCGGACTGCACCATCGGCGCGCGGGGCTGCTCGCGGCACGCTGCCGAGAGAGCGCACAGCGAGAAGAGCGCGCGAATCCAGGGTCGCTTTGATTTCATGTGCCTCTATTTTCTCCCCCGTCGCCGCCCGTCGTCGCGCCAGCGTCCGAGGCCTCTGCGTCGATCTGCCACCCTTGGCGCGCCGCGTAGCCGCGGAGGTAGCGCTTCGCGGCGTTGGGCACGCGACGGTTCTCGAGCAGCCGCAGCAGCGTTTGCCGCGAGGCCTCGCGATCCTCGGGCGCGGCGCGCTCACCGGACAGCCGGAGGATCGCGTCGACGCGGACGACCACGAGCGGGCTCGTCAGCGCGCGGCGGTTGTGCTCGAGCGCCCGAGCGCGCCACTGCTCGAGCGACTCGTGTTGGTGCGATCGGTGCCAGCGCAACCAGCGGTCGAACGCGTCGTACGCGAGCTCGCTGCGGCGCTCGTAGGACGCGGGCTCTTCTTGCCACGGCGCGACGGGCGCGGGATCGAAGCCGACGAAGCCCGCGATGTTCGCCATCCACTCCTCGAGCACGTCGGCGTTCGCGGGCCGAGGAGGCTGGCAGTACATGAAGCGATTGAGCGCGGCGAGCATGTACGGCAGCACCTCTCGGGCGTCGTAGCTCGCCAAGAGCGGCGCGATGACCGCTGCGGATTCGACGGTGTTGCCTCCTCCGCGAACAATGTTTGGCATCCCGCCGACGCGGATCGCGACCTGCGTCAACGCTCGCTCGCGCGCAGACATGCGCCCGTTTTGCTCATCGAACGCGAGCTGTCCGACCGCGTGCATGCCAGCCAGACCGCTGCGCATCAGCTCGCCGGCCCACGCGCTGCAGTCTGGCTCGCGGACGTGAGCGACGCGCTCGGCTCGAAAGCAGCGCATGCACCGGGCGACCAGCGGACGCAGCCGAGACACCTCGCTTCGCAGCTCGGGAGGAACCTCGGGCACCGTGATCGTCGGCATCGGCGTCGGGTCGTCGATGTCCACGCGAAAGCAGCTCCCAGCGTAGGGATCGTCGTTGGACACCGTCGGAGGCTCTGGGGCCTCGGCGCTCTCTTCTGCCGCTGCGTCGAGCGGCGCAGCGGCGTCCGCGGGGCTTCGATCGAAGGACGCTGCGACCTCTTCGACGCCGTCCCGAGCGTCCGAGACGGCCGACGGGCGACGGGCGTCCTCTGCGCGCACGACGGGTCGCGGGCGCTCGCACGAGAGCGCGCACAGCAACGTGCCAACGGTGATCAGCGAGCGTCGCATGGCAGCGCCTGTCCTTCGTCGAGGGTCGTGTTGATTTCGTGTGTCGACAGGCCCTGGTCGCGGGCGATCTCGGGGTCCGTTCGCCAGTGCTCGAGCCGCCACGCCGGGGGTCGAGCGTCGGTCGCGGCGAGCTCGAGCGTGACGGTGTCCTCGGACTCGGGCCCAGGCGGCGCGATCCTTCCGTCGAAGCGCTCGACGCGAGAGAAGAACGCCCCTCCGCGATCATCGATCTCGAGCCGTCGCTCGAAGCGCCGCGCGAACACCCGCGACGCCTCTCGTCCGCGCCCGTCGGACACGACCAACCGCAGCTGCCTGTGCAAATCCCCAGTCGGAACCGCGTGCCCGACCGCGTCCGTCGGCCCGATCGTCGCGCGCACGCGCCACACCGCGCCCGAGCGACACGCGCGCACCGTCACGGCGACCGCGCGGCGCACGAACTCGCGCTGCTCGACGCCCCGCGTGGCGTGCGTCCCCGACGGCATGTGACACTGCACGCAGTCGCGCTCGACACCGCCGCGCTCGCGCGCGTAGCGCGACGCCCGCTGCCACTCGCGGACGGTGTCCTGCATGGGCGTGGGGCTGTGCCACAGCGGGCGATCCGCGCCGCGATCGACGACGAAATCGAACTGGTGGCATCCCGCGCAGAGCCGCTCGGACGCCGCGGCGCCGCGGTGCTCGTCGCGCGTGGCCCGCGCCGTGCGTGGCGACGCGAGGTGCGCGCGGGACTCGGCGTGGCACGAGGAGCAAGAGACGCCTTCGGAGCGCGCCAACGCGTCGGGCTCGCGCGAAGCGTCGCCGAGCGGCGCGTGACAGCCGCGACAGAAGGCCATGGGCTCTTCTCGATACGCCGCGAGAAAGATGCGGTCCTCCCACGAGCGGGCGTGCAGAGAAGCGCGCCACTGACGCACCTGCTCTTCGTGGCAGCGGACGCACTGGCTCGATCGCACACGGTCGTCCGGCGCGGCGACGATGGGATCGTCCGCTCGGCGATGCGCTTGTGGCGCACGTGGGCCACGGTGATCGCCCAGCACCGAGGCGATCGTCGACGACAGCCACGCGAGCGACAGCGCCATAGCCATGGCACGAGCCGTGTTCACGCGCTGCGCTGAGATTGCCACGGAGATCACGGCCAGAGGTACACGAGAACGCGCGCCAGCGGCGCCGAGCTTCCCGAGTCGTGTCACGGCATCGAATCATCAGAGCGCCGCGCCGCGTCGTCGCTCGCGGCTCGCGATCTTCGCGGGACTGCGGTATCCCCGGCGCTTCGATTGCTCTCACTGCTCCGCGACCGGCAGCTTCGGCTCGTCTACATCGTGTGCGCGATGCTCGGCTCAGCGTACGGAAGCACGCTGGCGATCCTCTCGCTGTACCTCCATGGCCGCGGTCACAGCGCCGAGTCGATCGGCGCACTCGCGGCCTGGTACGCGCTCGGCATCGTGTGCGCGTCGATCCCGGTTGGCTCCGTCGTTCGCCGCTTCGGCGCCCGCGCGGTGATGCCCGTGGCGCTGCTCGGGTACGCGTTGGTGACCGCGCTGCTCCCGCGGGTGCACGGAGAGGGCGCCGTGGCGCTCTTGCGCGCGCTCGACGGAGCGTTCTCGGTGGGAGTGTGGGTCTCTGCCGAGACGACGCTCTTGGCGCGATCGCGGCCCGATCAGAAGGCCTCTGTCACGAGCCTCTACGCCGTGGCGCTCTCGGTGGGCTACGTGCTCGGCCCGCTCGGGGCGCGGCTGCTCGGCGGCGCGCTCACGATCGATCGACTCTTCGACGTCGCGGCGATCGTGAGCGTGCTCGCCGCAGCCGTGGCGCTTGCGCTCTCGCCGATCGAGCGCCGCGACGAGCGCGACGAGGGCGACGTCTCTGCGTCTGCGAGCGCGCCGGCGATGTCCCTTTGGGCCGTGGTTCGTCGCTTGCCCACGTCGATCGTCGCGGTGTTCGTGTACGGTTATTTTCAGTCGGCGCTGCTGCTGTTTCTGCCGTTGTATCTCACGCAAGAGCGGCGCTTGTCGCAGGCCGCGACGATCCAGTTGCCCGCTGTTTTTGCCGGTGGAATGCTGCTCTTCTCGCCCGTCGTAGGCCGCCTCGGCGACCGCGTCGGCCCGCGCCCCGTGCTGCGCGTGGCGGTGGCGGTGGGGCTCGTCGCGATCGGGTTGTTCGCGCAGCTGACGTCGTACTGGGCCATGTGCGTCGCGGTGTTCGTCGCGGGCGCGACGCTCACGGCCGCGTGGCCGCTCGGGCTCGCGCTGCAGGGGCACGCGCTGCCGCCGCGCGAGTACAGCCGAGGAAACAGCCTCGTCAACGCGTGCTACGCCGCGGGGCTGGTGCTGGGGCCTCCGCTGGCGAGCCGGGTGTTTCGCCTCGGCAGCGGGGGCGCGCTGTTCGGGCACCTCGGGCTCTTGTGGCTCGCGGTGCTGCTCGTGTCGCTCGTCGATCGCGCAGAGAGAACGCCGGCGCGCTGAGCGGCTTCAGCGTCGGACGCCGACCACTCCGCCGATGTCGAAGTCGAACGGAACGCGCCCGTCCACGGCATAGTCGTCCTCGAGCTTCTTGGCGAACACGGGCTTCAGCATCGCGAGCAGCTCTGGGGGAAACTCATCGAGCGCCTTGCTCGCGATGTAGCCGCTCTGCGTAAGCCAATCCGCGGCGAGCATCCCGTTGTCGAACCAGATCCGCACGCGCTCGCTCCACTGCGAGACCACCTCGACGCCGCCCGCTTCGAGCAGCGACGCGATCTGCGCGGTGTCTCGCGGGACCGGCGGCCAGGCTTTCTCCATCCCGAGCTCGTCCATGAACGCGTGGTACGTCCGCAGCGCTTGCGGCGCGCTGGTCGCGAGGTTGGTGAGCAGCCCGATGCGCCCGCTGCCCTTGCGCACGGGCTTGGCCAGCGTCGGAAGGTCTCGCTCCCAGTCCACGTACGCGAGCCCGAAGCGCAGCGAGAGCACGTCGAACGACTGCTCGTCGCAGTCCCGCAAGAACTCCTGCGCCGTCGTGCACAACCCCGTCAACGCGAAGCCTTCGCGCGCGGCGCGCTGGCGAGCCTTCTCGAGCATCGCCGACGACGGATCGACGGCGACGCCCGGCGCGGGGTGCGTGTGCCTGAGCATCTCGACAGTGACCCCAGCGCCCGCCGCGATGTCCACGAGACGCTCGCCCGACCGAAGCTCGAGATCCGCGGTCAGCCTCGCGTGCTGCGTCTGGACGTGCCGCGTCCAGTGATCGTCGTACTGCTCGGCGATAGCGTCATAGATGTGGGGGATGGATGAAGAGACTTGGGTGACTGACACGTGTTCACCATCGCAACGTTTGTTGCGGCGAACGTCGATGCGGAAATTTCTTCTTTTGTTGCGTGACGAAGCGATCGCTCGCGCAGGACGATAAGGACGTCAGCGATTTTGCCGAACGCGACGTCGTCCGCCGAGCGCGGCCGCCACCGCGAGGACGAGCCACCACCGGTGCGCGCTCGTGTGCGCGGGCGTCGTTCGGCACCCGCAGCCAGCGGAGACGTCGACGCGGTCTGGCGCCACGTCCGCGTCGTCTTCGAGGCTCACGTCGTCGAACTCTGCGTCCTCGTCGACGGCTGCGTCTTCGTCGGCGCCGCCAGCGTCGTGTGCATCGTCGCGCGCGTCTGGGCCGGCGTCGCGCGCGGCGCCACCGCCGCTGTCCGAGCGCGCGTCCACAGCCGCGTCGCGCCCGGCGTCGCCAACACCGGCATCCATCGCGCACGCCATGTCGTCGATGGCTCCGTCGCAGTCGTCGTCGATGCGGTTGCAGCTCTCGGCGCGCGGCGTGACCTCGCCCGAGCACGCGCCCCAACGGCCCGCGGCGCACGTCTGCGTCCCCGCGCGGCAGACGCCTCGCCCCGAAGTGCCCATCGGACCGCTGTAACAGCTGCGCGAGAGCCCGTCGTCCACGCGTCCATCGCAGTCGTTGTCGCGACCATCACAGGTCTCTGGAGAGGGGACGCACTGACACGTCGCCGCCGGGCTCTCTGGGTACGCGTTTTGATCGACCCACGCGCCCGGCGCGCTCGTGCAACGACCGCGGTACGAGTCCTGCGACGCCGCGCTGGCCGAGCGACGCCACCCGAAGTGCAAGTGCGGCCCCGATGAGCTGCCCGAGCTCGCCGAGCGGCCCAGCGTCTGCCCGCAGCGCACGCGCTGCCCGCGCGAGACCGCGAGCGAGTTGAGCTCCATGTGGCAATAGATCGTTCGAGAGCCGTCCGAGTGCTGGAGCTGCACGTAGTTGCCGCAGCGACCACCGCAAGGGTTGCCCACGTACCCGGTGTTCGCGCAGCCGTTGTTGGTCGCAATCACGGTCCCGTCCGCGCCAGCCAAGACGTTGGTCCCGCGGGCGATGCCGAAGTCCGTCCCCGAGTGGCCGTCGTAGCAGCGGCCGCCGCAGTTGTAGTCGCGGCAGCCGCCCGCGCTGTTGTTGTCGAAGTGATAGTTGACCGCGGGCGCTGGGCCCATCGGACGACGATGCCGAACCTGCGCTGACGCCGTGCTTGTCATGGTGACAAGCGCGATCGCCGCCAGCAGCGAGCGAGCGGCGCTCACGGCGCCAGCTCCGCGAGGCGCGCCCCGTCGTGAACCAGCACCCGCGCCCGGTCCGCGCTGAGCACCGGCAGGGACGCGCCAGACCGCTGGCTGTGCGTGAAGCGATCGAGCGAGAGCGAGACCACCGCGCCGTCGCTCTGGTAGTGCATCGTGCGCCCGACGATCACCGCGGCGGCGGGCCCCGTGGGCAGCGGCGTCTCGGCGGGCAGCGAGACGGCTTCGGGCGCGCGCCCCTCGCGCACGCGGTAGAGCCCGGGCGTCCCGTCGGGGCTCGCGACGACGAGCACTTCGCCTCCGTCGGGCGCGAGCGTCGGGCACCACGCGGGCACCAACGACGGCGCGATCGCCTGCGTCGTCGCTCGCTCGACGTCTGCTCGAACGAGCTGATAGTCCGGCATCTCACCGCGCACGTACACGACCGAGCGGCCCTCGCGGTCCAGGCTCAGCGGCCCGAGCACGTCGCGGTCGATCTCGATCACTGCGGCGTCGCGCGCGAAGGGCTGATCGACGCGCACGAGCCGGTGATCGCGGGTGATGACCAGCACCGCGGCGCCGTTCGAGACGAAGCGCGCGTCGAGGATCTCTTCGCCCTCGAAGCGCCACGAGCGCGCGCCGCCAGACGAGAGCAAGCGCACGGTGAGCAGACGATCGATGTCCGAGTCGGGCAGCGGCGGAGTCTCTCGCGCGACGAGCGAGTCTCCGTTGGCGGCGAGGTCGACGACGAGCTCGTCCGCCGCGCGCAACGCGAGCGCGCTCTGCGAGAGCACCGTGGCGCGAGGGCTGTCGAAGGGCTCAGGGGCGCAGCTCACGAGGAGCGCGACGAGCGCGAGGCGAGCGTTTCGCATGCGGTGATCCTTGGCGGAGAAAGGTTTCGAAGAAGAAGCACGATGGTCCGAGAAATCAGCGGCGAATGACAGTGACGAAGGTCGCTATTCGAGGGACTTGCGGCGGCCTGCGCGACGACGGGCGAGCGCGAGGCCGAGCGCGCTGAGCACGACCCACGCACGGGCAGAGCCTCGAGCGCCCGCAGCCGCGGAGGTGCGGCACGCGCAGCCGCCCTGCGCGCCCTGCTCGATCCACACTTCGTCGATGGGCAAGCTGGCATCGCGGTCTGCTGTCCCCGCGTCACGGGCAGGCGCAGCGCTGTCGATCGCGGCCGTCGCGTCGAGCGCGCTCGCATCGACAGCGCCATCGCTCGCGCCGCCGTCGACGGAGCTCGCGCCGCCAGACCAGCACAAGAAGTTGTCCTCCCACGTGTGCGGGTCCGCGGGCTCGTAGAGCTGCAAGCACTGAAGGCCCGCGACGGGCCCCGATGAGCTCCATCGCAGGGTGTAGCCGCTGTCCCGCGGCAGGCAGACGAAGTTGTCCTCCCACGTGTGCGGGTCCGAGCCCTCCGAGAGGGCCGTGCAGTCCATCCCGTCGATGGGACCTGCGCTCGAGAAACGCAGGCCGATCCCGCGCGGACCGCAGACGAAGTTGTCGCTCCACGTGTGGGCGGCCGGCTCGCTGCTCTCGTCGAGCGCGACGCAGTCCATGCCCTCGACGGGGCCCGCGCAGTTGAAGGCGAAGGGCCCCGAGCGGCTCAGGCATTGGCTCGCGCGCTCCCAGCACAAGAAGTTGTCGTTCCACGTGTGGGGGTCGCCGGGCTCGGCCCAGGGGAGGCACTGAAGACCCGCGATCGGACCGGCCGAAGACCAGCGAAAGCGATACGGGAGCCACGACGGAGCGCAGAGAAAATTGTCGTTCCACGCGTGCGCGGCGGGCTCGGAGCCCTCGGTGATCTGCGTGCAGGTCATCCCCTCGATCGGCCCCGCGCTCGACCATCGAAGCTGCCGCTGTTGATCCGAGCAGAAGTAGTTGTCCGTCCACGTGTGCGGGTCGCTCGTCTCCACGATCTGCGTGCAGGTCATCCCCTCGATCGGCCCCGCGCAGTTCCACGCAAACGGCCCCACGCGCGCCGTGCACGGAGGCGGCGGAGGCGGGCCCTCGCACGCGCTGCCTGGCATCTGCGGATAGGGATTTTGCTGGGTCCACACGTTGCGCGCGCCCGAGCACCGACCGTTGAACGGGTCTTGATAGACCGTCGTCCCGCCTGGCCTCCACCCGAAGTGCAAGTGCGGCCCCGATGAGCTGCCCGAGCTCGCCGAGCGCCCCAGCACTTGCCCGCACGAGACGCGCTGCCCACGCGAGACCGCGATCGAGTTGAGCATCATGTGGCAATAGATCGAGACCGACCCGTCCCCGTGCTGCAGCTGCACGTAGTTGCCGCAGCGACCGCCGCACGTGTTGCCCACGCTCCCGTAGTTCGCGCAGCCGTTGTTGGTCCCGATCACCGTCCCGTCCGCCGACGCGCGAACGTCCGTGCCGAGCCCGACCGGCATGTCCGTGCCCGAGTGCGTGTCGTAGCAGCGCGCACCGCAGTTGTAATCGCTGCACCCCGCCGCGCCGCGGTTGTTGTCGAAGTGATAGCTGAGGTTCGGCGCCGGATCGAGCGGCCGTCGATGCCGCGTCTGCGCCCGTGCGTCGCCCCCGATCGCGAGCAGCGCGAGGGCCGTCAGCGAAGCGTACGTGCGTCTCTCGAGCGTGCGCATCGACCGAGAGTTGCCAGCGATCCGCGCGGGCCGCGAGAGGCAAAGTTTCTCCCGATCGCGTGCGCGCGACCTCCCATGCGAGCGAGACCCACACGAGCGTACGCGCCATCGCGTGAGGGGCGCAGCGGCGTGCGCTACACTGCAGAGAGCGATGAGCAGCGTGACGCAGACAACGCTCGAAGGATGGGAGCTTCAAGCTCTGTACCTCGAGGACATCGGCCCCTTCGACAGCGCGAGCATCGACTTCGCACCCGCTGGCGTCACCTTGATCACGGGCCAAAGCGGTACAGGCAAGACCCTGCTGCTCGACGCGATTCGCTGGATGTTCGGCGAGCCGTTCATCGTAGCCGACGACATCCGTCCAATTCACCGGAACGAGCGTGATGGCTGGATCCAACTACAGCTGTTGCGCGCTCCGCTCCGGGGCTATCGGGCAACGACAGAGCGGCAGCCATTGCAGAGGCTAGGCCCCGCCAGCCTCAAGCCGTTCGACAATCAACCCGCAACCCGAGCGGGCTATCTCCCAGGATTGCTCGACTATTGGATGCCATCGCGGGTCGTTGGCCACTACCGGGTGCAGAGCCTCCAGCAGCAACGCAACGAGACAGCGTACCAACACTATAGTCGCTCGCTCTCGGGCGAACATCACGCGCATCAACTCGCAGAAATCTTCTGGCGCTTCGACTACCTCGCGGACAGCAAAGACCCAGCGGAGCGTGCGCTGGGCGTCGCGATGCTCGACGCTGCGAGGCGCATCGCAGCAGCATCGCTCATCGACGGCGGAGAGTTCAGCCACGTCAAGCGAACGACCTACGAGACCATGTTCGTCCAAGCCGGACAGCTCGTCCCGTGGTCGAGCCTCAGCAGCGCCAATCAACACCTGCTCGGCGGAATGCTCTCGCTGCTCGATCGCATGTACCGCCTCTCGCTGCTCGTCGGCACACCGCCCGCACAGATCACCGAGACACCAGGAATTCTCCTCATCGACGAGGTCGAGACGCATCTGCATCCAGCGTGGCAGAAGCGGGTTCTACCGACGATCAAACAGATCTTTCCTCGCGTCCAAATCATCGCGACGACCCACTCGCCGTTCGTCCTCGCGTCGATGCCCGGCGCGCGCGTGTACGCCTGCCGGCAGCGCGAGGATCGCAAAGCCTGCGTGGTCGAGCACATCGACGAAGACTTCAGCAGCAAGCCGATCGACGAGATCCTGATGAGCCGCGCGTTCGAGATGACGCAGCCCTACTCCGAGGTGATCTCCCGACTCTTGCGCGAGCGACACGCAGCATTCGAGGCGAACGACACAGAGAAGCGCCGAACGATCGAGCAACGGCTCGAAGCACTCAACCCCGAAGAGTTTTCGATCTTCTCTCTCGACGAGCGCATCGCCGCGCGACGAGAGTCGTCGCAAGGAGCGCAGGGAGGGGAGTGATGCGCACGTTGATCCGCCCCGAAATCCCTCGAATCCTTCGCGAGAAGCAGCGCGAGTGGACCGAGAAGCTCGAGGCGTCGGGCGGCAAGCGCCCCGATGCATCGAAGTACGGCCACGCGGAGATCAAGCGCGCGCTGCGCAGCATGAGCTTCAACAAGTGCTCGTACTGCGAAGGAGCCATCACCGAGTCCGAAGGCAACGTCGAGCACAGATTGGGCGTCACCCCCGCTGAGAGGGCGTTCGAGTGGGCGAACCTCTATTGGGCGTGCAAGGACTGCAACAACGCGAAGAAGGAGCTCACTCCCGAACGCATTTCCACGGCGATCGACCCTGCGAACGAAGCGATCGATCCGACCGACCACCTCGATTTCGAGGACGAGCTAATTCGCAGCTACCGCGGCTCTCCGCTCGGCCAGAGCACGATCGGAGTGCACGACCTCGATCGAGAGCAGCTCGCGTATCGGCGCCTCAAGCGGCTCACTGTTTACCGCAAACGTCGCGAGGACCTCCGCGCAGACCCGCGCTCGCTCGACCCACGCTGGTTCGACCAGCAGCTGCGCGCGCTGCTCGAAGCGTTCGCCGCGCGCGATCAGCCATTCTCCGCGATGTTCGTCGCGAGGATGCGCGGCATCACCCCCGCGATCACTTCCCCAACGCCTGCCGCAGACGATTGACCATCCGCGCCTCGAACCGCTCGGGGCTCACGCCCAGCGCCTCGCGGATCGCCCCGCCGCTCACCGCCCGACGCTGCTTCGCTGGCAGCTCCCGCGCGAGGTCGTCCAACCCTCCGCGCGTCCCGCTGTGAATGCCCGCCATCGCGCGCAGATAGCCCTGCTGCGACGGGTCTGCCTCGTGCGCGTCGATCAGCACGCTCAGCACCTCCGCGCGCGCCGCGCGATCGAGGCTCGCGTGCGTCGCGATCGTCCGCCCCCACTCGTCGAAGAACGGCCCGATCGGCAGCAGCAGCGCCCGATGCTTGCGCAGCCCGCGCGGCTTTCGTAGCGCCAGAAACCGGTGGTTCTCGAGCGCGGTCACCGCTTTGTTGAGCGCTCCGACGCGCTGAAAGGTCTTCACTGGGTTGGCCGCGTCGTCGTGCCCGAGGCGCCCGTAGCGCAGCACGTAGCGCTCGGCCACCGGCCCCTTGGCCACCCAGTCGACCACCACGCGCGAGAGGTCCCCGAGGTTGTGCGCGATCGCGCAGCCGATGCGCAGCGCGTCGATCTCTTTGCCGCGCGTCCGCAGCGCGAGCTCGAAGCTCTCTCGCTCGCGATCGAGCTCTGCGTCGATCGTCGCCGCCAGGTGCTCGGCCAGGTCCTCGTGCCGCAGATGAATCGCTCGGCCGAGCGCCCCCGCGCGAACGCTGAACCACTCGCCATCGTGCCCGCTCACCGGGCCGAGCCCCACGTCCACTGTGCGCGCGCTCATGGCGGGCGCGCTCCAGTGCTGCGCGGCGTGGTCGGTGAGCGCGATCATCGCCTCGAGCTGCGCGCGCTCGCGGCACTCTTGCCAGGCGTGATAGCGAATCCTCGTGTCCACGTCGGTCGGGACGAAGGTCGCCACCGTCGCGTAGTGCGCAGCGAGCATGAGCTCGAAGTACGCCGTGCGGTGCTCGGGCTCGGTCCACACCGGCTCGAGCTCGCGGCCGCGGACGAGCGCGCGACGCCACGAGAGATCGGGCGTGTCCGTTGGGCCTTCGAGCGACCACGCCGCGGTGTTCTCGACCTGCTCGCAGAGCAGCTTGGGAGCGATTCCTCCAGCCATCGTTTCTTTCGCGGCGATATCAGTTCTACGCAAAGACTGCACGCGCTCGCTGGAGTCGGCCTCAACGATCGCGCGCGGCGCTACGCTCTTCGTTGTCATGAACAACCGTCGTCGTCTCGTCACCACAGCGCTCTTCGTGAGCCTCGCCGCGGTGACCCTGCGCGCGTACGCAGGTCGCCGCCCCATCAACGCCCGTCCGAGCGCGAACCCGCAAGCGAGCGCCGAGACCGAGGTCATCGGCGTGACGCAAGACCGGGCGACGGCGATCGTGCGCATCCGCAACACGCAGGACCGCAACCTCTTGCCTCGCTACCGCGCGATCGAGATCCAGTCGAACCGGGTGATCCGCGAGTGGACGCTGCAAGCGCGCGACGGGCTCGAGGCGGACGTCTTCTTCGGGCGCACCGCGGCGCGCGCTGTCTCTGCTGCGGCCGCGGCGGGCGAGCACCGCACCGATGTCACGAGGCACTTCAACGCGCTCATGAACCTCGCGACCAACAACGACCTGCGCTTCGCCACGGCGCAAGACACCGCGGTGTTCAACGTCGGCGACGACCTGTGGATCTCTTCGCGCGAGGGCGCCAACGCGCGCAAGGTCTCGAACACCGTCGCCGCGTACGGGCCCACGGTCTCGCCCGATCGACAGCGCGTGGCCTTCACAGGAATGGTCGGTCGACTCGACGGCGTCGTCGGCAACTACGTCCTGCACATCCTCGACGTGCGCGGCGGGCGCCGGGCGACGCCCACGCGCGCGAGCTCGACGCGCGACGTGTGGTTCGAAGACCTCGCGTGGAGCGCGGACAGCCGCTACGTGTACCTGCGCATGGGCGCAGAGCACCCCGAGGGCGGCTGCTTCGTGCGCGTCCTGGCGCAGCCGCCGTTCGCGGTCGAGCGGCTCACGTGCGTAGACCAGAGCGAGCGAATTGATTTCGTCGCGTATTCTCCAGGCAATCGCGTCGCGGTCGTCCACGGGTTTCGCGTGCACCCGAGCGGCGGCGCGCAGCACTCGCTGCAGTGGGTGGACATGGGCACGGGCCGCGTGACGGCGACGGCGCGCTACGTCGGCGTGTTGAGCACCGGCGGCGTCAACGACCGAGGCGCGCTCGTCGCGGGCACCGCAGGGCAGCGCGCGCTGCTGTTCGATCCGACCGCGCGCACGCTGCGAGAGAGCGCAGAGAACGTCCCAGTCCCCATCGTGTTTCACGACGCTGCGTGGCTCGACGACGATCGCTACGTGGTCGGGCAGGCCGGCGGCGTGCGGGTCATCACGCTCGGCCAGCTGCGCTGGACCGACCGCGGATGGCCTGGAATTTAGCAGCCAGAATCGCTCAGACCTTGCGCGCGTTCGCTACGGCGCCCTCGATGAGCGGGCCGTAGCCCTGAAGCGCTGCGCGCTGAAGGTAGAGGCCCATCCCGCGGACTCCGCCGAGCTCTTCGCCGCCGCCAGCGCGACCGGGGCCGCCGTGCAAGAGGCTCGGGAGCACCGTTCCTGGCCCGAGCCAGCCGCTGCCCATGCGGCCGTTCGCGATGCACACGCGCCCGTGATACGCGGCGATCCCCAAGGCGAGCTCGGCGCTCACCGCGCGGTCATCGGTGTAGACCGTGCTTACGAGTCCGCCGCCCGCGCGGGCCACGAGCGCGATGCACTCGTCCGCGGTCTTGTACGGGAGCACCGTGGTCGACGGGCCGAACACCTCGTGCTCGTGCACGGCGCTCGCCGCGTGCGGATCTTCTGCGAAGAGCACGGTGGGGGCGACGAAGAAGCCCTTTCCTTCGGGGGCGCCCTTTCCTTGCACGGCGGCGCTTCCGCCGGTGAGGACCTTCGCGCCGGACTTCACGAGCAGCTCGAGGCCCACGCGCACGTCGCGAAGCTGCGCGGCGGTGGCGAGCGGACCGACCGTCACGCCTTCGGCGAAGGGAGAGCCGACGACGGTGCCGTACAGCCGCTCGACGAGGTCTTCGTTGACCGCTTCGACCATGGCGGTCGGGACGAACACCCTGCGGATCGCCGTGCATTTTTGCCCGGCCTTCTGCGTGATGTCCCGCGCCACGTCGTTGATGAAGAGCTGGTACGTCTCGCTGCCGCGCTCGACGTCGGCGCCCAGGATGGCGGCGTTGAGGCTGTCGGCCTCGACGTTGACGCGCACGGCGTTGGCGATGACGTTCTTCTTCGAGCGCAGCATGGCGCCGGTCGCGCCAGAGCCCGTAAACGCGAGGACGTCCTGCGGCCCGAGGCGATCGATGAGGTCGCCCGTCGGTCCCACGATCGCTTGCAGCGCTCCGTCGGGAAGCGCTCCAGAGGCGACGAGCGCCTCCATCATCTTGGCCGTGAGCATCGCCGTCGCCGTCGCGGGCTTCGAGATCACGGGCATCCCCGCGAGCAGCGCGCACGCGGCTTTCTCCGCCAACCCCCACGCAGGAAAGTTGAACGCGTTCACGTGCACCGCCACGCCCCTGCGCGACACGAGCACGTGCTGCCCCGAGACGCGCGACGAGCGTCCGAGGTTGATCGCGTCGCCGTCGGTGAAGAACGTCGCGTCGCCCAAGGACTTGCCGAACTCACCGTAGAACGCGAGCGTTCCCGACGCGCCGTCCACGTCGAACTTGCCGTCCGAGCGCGTGTTGCCGGCGTTCTTCATGCCGATCTCGATGAGCTCGTCGCGCTTGCTGTGGATCGCCCGCGACAGGGCGAGCAGCATTTCGCCTCGCTGCGCGAAGGTCATCGCGCGCAGGGCGGCGCCGCCCTTGGTGATCGCGTGCTCGCGCGCCGCGCCGAAATCGAGCCCTTCGGTCGACGTCGTGCCGAGGGCCTCTTCAGTGCTCGGGTCGTAGAGCGTCTGTCCGGCGCCCTCGCCCGAGACCCACTCTCCGCACAGGTAGCTCTTGAGAACTTGCATCGTTGGCTCCGATTGATTCAGCGGTTCGTCCGTGGATTCACAGGCATTCGTCGAGCGCGCGCACGAGCGAGGCGATGTCCTTCTCGGCCACGCTGCAGAGCGCGACGCGCAGCGAGCCCGGGCCAGGAACCACGAAGACCCCTCGCTCGATCAGCTTGTCCATCGCCCCTTTGGGGTCCTTGGCGAACACCGTGACGAAGAAGCCTCCGTCGTAGCGCGGGTACGAGAGCTTCGTTCCCTTGGCCGCGCCGTTGAAAGCCTGCACGCGGCGGTCGAGCAGCGCCGTCAGCCGCGCGCGCTCGCCGCGCACCTTCGGGTCGAGCTCGGCGTCGGTGAGGCAGCGGCGGACCGCCTCCATCCCCGAGGCGTTGCAGTTGCTCCACGTGCCGCGGCACGCGTAGGTGAGCGCGCGCTGCACCGCGCTGCGCTGGGTCTCGTCCTGCGTGCACGCGATGAGCGCGCCGACGCGCTGGCCGTACAGCCCGAAGCCCTTCGAGCCCGACCACGCGAAGCACACGATCCCGTGCTCGGCGATGGGCTCGAGGTACTTGAGAAACCCCTGAGTGTCCTTGGCGAAGGCCAGGTACGCCACGTCGGCGAGCACCGTCGTCGGGACCTTCTTGCTCACTGCCACCAGGGCGTCGCGCACCGCCTCCCACTCGCCCGTGGACATCGAGTAGCCCGTCGGGTTGTGGCAAGGGTCGTTGAGAAACACCAGCAAACGGCCTTGCGAAGCGCTGACCTCGTCGAGCGTGCGCTTCATCGCCTCGACGTTGAACGCGCCCTGCTCGTCGAACATCGCGAAGGTCGTCACCTTGCGCTCGTGCTCGTCGGCGATGGTCTGATACGGGCCCCAGTAGTAGCTCGACGTGACCACCGATTGGCCGCGCTCGGTGAAGGTGCTGATCGCATGGCGAAGCGCGCCGGTGCCGCCTGGCGTGGCAGCGCTGACCGCGATCGAAGCGAGCGACGACGAGCCGAGCAGGTCCTTGCGAACCGCCTCGAGAAACGCAGCGTCTCCAGCGATCGGCGCATATCCAGCGGCCTTCTGCGCGGGCACCTGCCGCAGCGCTTCGATCACCGTCGGCAGGACCGCGAGCGTCCCGTCGTCTTCGAGCAGCGCGCCCACGGTGGCGTTGATGACGGCGTCGCCCTTGGCCTTGCGCTGTTGCGCTTGCGCGTTGAGCGCAAAGATCGGGTCGTTGCCGGGGCGGTCTGAGTTGCGGTCTGGCAGGAGCTTCACGGCGCGAGGTTTTGCCATTGTTCACCGCGATTTGTCATCGGCTGACGCTTCGCGAAATTCGACGCGAGCGCGGGGCGCGACGGGCTTCTGGTATAACGCGCTGCATGAGGCGCTTTTCTCCGCTCGCGTCACTCGCGCTCGCGGCCGTGTTGAGCGGCTGCCCAGGCTCCATCGACGAAGAGATGTTTCGCAGCTCGCGCGAGGGCTCGACGCGCACCGACGCGACCGCCAACGAGGGCGGCGCCGGCGCGTGCCCGACCGGCGTCAACGACGTGCACCGAGACCTGATCGTGCCGAAGTGCGCGACGGCCGGCTGTCACTCGACCATGGCCCGCGCAGGAGCGCTGGACCTCGAGTCGGCCAACCTCGGATCGCGCTTGATCGGCGTGGCTGCGACGTCTGCGGCGTGCGCCCCGAGGGCGCTCGTCACGGTCAACGGCGCCACGGTGGACGGAGTCTTCTTCGGCCGGCTGCTCGAGGCTCCCCCTTGCGGGCTTCGGATGCCGCTCGGGATGCCCGGGCTCACGGCGCAAGAGATCGAGTGCATGAAGGGCTACATGCGCACGCTGCCGAGCGGCCCCGCGGGGGACGCCGGCGCGATGGACGCGAGCGCCCGAGACTGAGCCAGCGCTTGAATTCGTGTGCTCAGCGGCAGCGCACGCGGGCGTAGGCGAGGCGCCGCGGCGCGTCGGGCTGCGCGCGCTCTGCGCTCTCGATCCACGCGAGCAGCGCGCCGTCGTCGGTCGGGGCCATCGCGACGTCCACCGCGTCGTCGAGCCGCGCGTGCGCGCCGGTCGGAGCCACGATCACCCGCGGGCGCTCGCGGCCCGTGCCCTCGGTGAAGAGCGCCGTCGTGCGGCGGCCGTCGTCCGTGGCGACCAGGGCGCCGGCGACGAGGACGCGGCCGCGGTGCACGGACGCGAGCGGCTCCCAGCCCTGGCCGACGTCCATGGGGTTGGCGCCGTCCCAGCGGGCCACGCGCAGGCGGACGGGGCGGCCGTCTGTTCCGCCTTCGCGAAAGATGAGCGACGCGCCGTCGTGCGAGACCTCGGGCGCCCACGCGTGGCCGTCGAAGACGCGCGATGGAGCCTCGCTCGGGGCGCCCCCTGCGAAGCGACGCACCTGCAATGATCGTCCGTCGCTGAAGACCGCCGCCAGCGCGTCTCCGCCAGCGATTCGCCCGAGCCCCACGCGAAACCGCCCGACCGCGTCAGGGCTCTGCGCGTCCGTGAGCACCCACGGCGCGACCCGCGGCGAGCCGTCGAGCGCAAACGTAAACACCCGCTCGCGAACAGGGCCGAACACGCGCTCGACGCCCGTGACCGTGCTCTCGCCGAGGACCACCGCGAGGCCGCCGCGCCACGCGACGGGCGCCGAGTCGATGGACATTCCGCGGGTCGACTCGATGGCGCGACGCGCGACTCTCACCGCGCCGCGCGGGTCGAGGACGGTGAGCTCGAGGTCCTGCGCCGCGCGCTGATGGCGCACGTCGAAGCGCGGAGACGAGAGGACGAAGATGTTTCCCTCGGGCCCGAGCGCGACGACAGCACCAGGCTCGAAGCCCGGCGCGCGCGAGACGGTCGCCGGTCGATCTGCGGCGAAATACGCGAGGCGCGACTGCGAGAAGGTCATGCCGTCGCGGCCCGTTCCGTTGCGGCCCAGCGTGACGAGCGCGACCACGTCGCGGCCAAACGAAGCGAGCGAGAGCTCCAACGCGCGCTGCGACGCGTCTCGGCTCGACGTGGATTCATCGAGCGAGAGCTCCTCTACGCCGTGCACCAACGAGCACGACGTCGCGCTGTCTTCGCGGGGCTCGATCACCTCGCGCGGAGGATCGACCACGCGCAGCGGCTCGACCCTGGCGGGCGCCTCTCGAACGGGCTCTGGGGTGGCCACGTGCGCTGTTCGCGCGTCGCTCACAGGGGCGGCGACCGCGCGCTGCTGTTGAGCGCAAGGATTGTCCTGCGTCGGGGCGCTCTCGGTCCGCGCGTTGGGCGTCGGCGCGGGCTCTTCGGCGCGAGCGACGACGGTCGTGGGCGCCGTTCGCGCTGCGTTTTCAGCGGGTCCTCGCGCGCCCGGCGTAAACGTCACGCCCGAGAGCGACGGCGAGCGCGCGATTTCGGCGGCGGGCGTGAAGGTCACCTGCGCGCTCGCGGAGGGCGCGATCGAGGCGACGGCGATCGAGGCGAGCGAGATCGAGGCAGAGCGTTTCACACGGCGCATAGGCCGTAGTGTCAGTGGCGGGAAATGTAGGTCCAAGAAACCCGCGATGATTTCGTGTGCGCGCTCGCGACCGAGAAGACAGAACGCCGATCGAAGCGTCGGCGACGGCGTCTCCGTGGACGGCGCGAATGGCCGCTCAGGGCCGGAGGCCAACGGCAGCGGCGATCGAGCGCAGGAGCTTTGGTGCTACGATCCGTGATCGCGATGGCAGACGTCGGAGACTCCACGGCAACGCGAGTCGCTTCGCTTCCCGAACCCGACGTCTCGAAGCTGATCACAGAGGACGGGGCGGCTGTGGACAATTGGGCGTCGGAGAAGGCTCAGCGGCTCCTCACGCAATCTCTGTACGCGTCGTGGAAGGCCCCCGGCGGCGTCTCGTTCGTCGCCGCCGCGAACGTGGGCTTGTACAGCGCGATTCATCGTCCGCCGGTCGTCCCGGACGTGATGGTGAGCCTCGACGTCGAGCTGCCCGCGGATTGGTGGGAGAAGCGCAACCGCTGCTACCTCACGTGGGAGTTCGGCAAGCCGCCAGAGATCGCGGTCGAGATCGTCTCGGACCGAGCGGGGCTCGAGCTGAGCGCGAAGCTCCGGCAGTACGCGCGCGCCTCGGTCGCGTACTACGTTGTCTTCGATCCACAGCATCAGCTCTCGGACACGACGCTGCAGTGCTTCGCGCTGCGCGAGGGGGAGTACGAGCTGCTCAAGCACGCGTGGTTCGACAAGCTCGAGCTTGGCCTCGCGCTGTGGAGAGGCACCTTCGAAGCCCGAGAAGACGCGTGGCTGCGCTGGGTCGACAGCGAAGGGCGCTTGATCGAGACGGGCGAAGAGCGCGCGGAGCGAGAGAAAGAGCGCGCGGAGCGAGAGAAAGACCGCGCGGACAGCGAGACAGAGAGAGCCCGACGCCTCGCGGACAAGCTGCGAGCGTTGGGCATCGACCCCGACGCTGATTGACCGGCCCCGTGACCGAGCCGCGCGCGCGCTAGCCGATCACGACGACGCTGAACCCGACGGCGCGCTCGGCGCCTTCGTTGACGTAGCTGTGCCGTTGATCGCCGCGAAAGCAGAGCACTTCACCCGCAGAGAGGGCCCACTTTTCTCCGCCGAGAAAGACCGCGATCGCGCCGGACTCGCACGCCAAGAACTCTCGCGTCCCCCCTCGATGCGGAACGCCCGTAAACCTCGCCCGCGCCGCGAGCTCGATGCGCTCGAACTGCACTCCGCTCAGCGGCTCTGGGACGATCGAGCGCACCTTGGCCAGCGCGCTGCCCCGCACCGGGAGCTCGTCCGCCGTAAACTTCTTCGCGGACTCCCTCGGCGGCGCGACGAGCTCTTCGATCGTCACTTGCAGCGCTTGCGACACGCGACGCAGCACGTTGAGCGTGGGGTTGGCCGTCCCCGACTCGAGGTGCCCCCACGTCGCGCGCGGGACGTCCGCGGCCTTCGCCGCCTGCACTTGCGTGATGCCCCTCGCCTCTCGCAGCGCGCGCACGTTGCGCGCGAGCCGCTCGGCCATCGAGTCGTCTTCGCTCTTCACGACGCGAAGCGTAGCGCGAGCGCCAATCCGTTGGCACCAGTGACGAGATACCGTCATGCACGCTTCTCGCGCCCGTGTGCTATGCACGCGCACAGACCGCGATGAGTGACCTCGACGAAGAGCCCGTGCTCGAGCTCGACACGCTGCTCGGCCGCGGGACGAGCTTCGAAGGCAAGCTGGTCTTCGATGGCCGCACGCGAATCGACGGAAAATTTCAGGGCGAAGTCCGCTCGGACGGCGTCTTGGTGTTGGGCGACGGCGCCGACGTGGACGCGACGGTGACGGTGCGCGTGCTCATCGTGCGCGGCGGCGTCCTGCGGGGGACGATCCGCGCGACCGAGAGCATCGAGGTGTACGCGTCGGCCAAGGTGTTCGGCTCGCTCGCGGCCCCCGAGGTCTCGATCGAGAAGGGCGCGGCGATCGAGGGCTCTGTGCGCATGGGCCCCGTCGACGACGCGATCGCCGAGGGCTGAGCGCTCACGAGCCTTCGGTGGGCGCGAGGGGATCGCGGGGCCCAACCATCACGCAGAAGCCCGTCTGCGAGGCAGAACACCGGGCGCGGGCGCAGCGGTTGATGCACGGGTACGTGTCCTCGCGCTGCTCGCACTGGGCGTAGCACTCGCGGCAATGTGGCAGACACTGGCTGACGAAGCCTCGGCCGAACTCGCGAAAGCACGCCTCTTGTCGCCGCGTGCACGGGCCAGAAACGCAGCGATCCTTGGCGGCGCGGCAGCCGTCGAGGCAGCCCGCGCACGTGCGCGCGCAGTCCATCCGGCACGCGTCCGTGGTGCACGCGCGGTGACAGGCGACGCAGGACGGGCGGCAGCTCGCGTCGCAACGCGTGCATGTGCGTGCACATTGGGCGCGACACGGCTCGCCGACGCCCTCGTGACAGGGCTCGCTGACGCAGGACTGCGAGCTGGTGGCGAACGCGCAGGCGAGCGGGTCTTCGACGGGCTCGGAGACGGCGCGCTCGGGGTGCCAGCGCGGGTCGCGTGCGAGCTCTGCGAGCGAAGCTGGGGACGAGAAGCTCGCTGGGCGATCGCGGTCGGTGTCGTCCGCGGGTGGAGTGGCGTCGGTCGCGGCGTCGAGGGCGAGCGGCGCGGCGTCGGGCGTCGGGCGCTGGGCGAGCGACGAAGGTGCGTCTTGCAGGGCGGCGGTCGCGTCGACGAGGGCGACGTCGGCGAGCGCAACGGAGGCTCCCGCTGAGCGGCCGGGCTCGGCCTGAGCGCTGCGCGCGCCGGGGGCCGTGGTCGCAGCGGGAGGGTTGCAGGCGAAGAGCGCGACGAGCGCGAACGTCGAGGGGAGTCTCATGGCGATGGTTGAGCGGAGGACGAACGAACGCGAGGACGAAGGCTCTTCCTGCAGCGAGCGTGAAGGTAGCGCGGGAATTGGGGCGATCGGTGCTCACGAAGGTCCAACGGAGCGACGGAGCGATGCAGTACCGTGCGCTGCTGTGAGAGCGACGAGCGGGCGAGAGAAGTACGGACGCTGGGCGATGGTGGCGGGCGGATCCGAAGGGATCGGGCTGGCGTTTGCGCGGCGGCTGGCGATGGCGGGGCACGACCTGGTGTTGAGCGCAGAGAAGGCGCAGCCGTTGGAGTCCGTGGCGAGAGAGCTCGCCAGAGAATTTGCGGTCACGGTCGAGACCGTCGTCGGGGACTTGAGCGACGAGCGCTCGCTCGAGGCGCTGTGCGCGATCGCGGACGAGCGCGAGGTGGGGGTGCTGGTGTGCAACGCGGCGGTCGTTCCGTTTGGGGAGTTTTTGAAGGTGGGGAGGGACGAGAAGATGAAGGCGTTGGCGGTGAACTGCCGCGCGCCGCTGTGGTTGATCGACGCCATGGCGCCGAGGATGGTCGCGCGAAAGAAGGGCGCGATCGTGTTGATGTCGTCGCTCGCCGGCCGGCAGGGATCCGCGCTGTTCTCGACGTATGCAGCCACGAAGGCGTTCGACCTGGTGTTGGCCGAATCGCTGTGGGACGAACTTCGCGATCACGGGGTGGACGTGCTCGGCGTGTGCGCGGGCGCGACGCGGACGCCGGGGTGGCTGCGGGCGGGTGGAGCGCCGATGCGCTTCGCTCCGCCGGTGATGGAGCCAGACGACGTCGCGCGCGAAGCGCTGAGCGCGCTCGGCCGCCGCCCGTCGATCATCGCAGGCGTGTGGAACAAGCTCGCGTACGCGGCCATGGAGCGCTTGCTCCCGCGGCGCGTCGCGATCGAGACCCTGGGAAACTCCACGCGGAGCGTGTTTCGCACGAGGGCTTGAAGGCCCTCGGACAAACTGCGTCGCGCGCGGCGAATCGGGTGCTACCATGCCGCCGCTACCACAGTTTCGAGTGAGCGAAGGAGGCGAGTAGCGCATGCGCACAATCGCAGATGTCGAGCGATTTCTGAAGGATGCTGATGTTCCCTTTCAGGACATTGGCGGCGGGATGTTCATCGTGACCGACGACGCGTCGGGGCTGCACAACCTCGCGATCAAGGTCGAAGACGCCGTGGTGCTCTTCTCGCTTCACGTGCTCGACCACTCGCACTTCTCCGGCGCGCAGCGCGAGAAGCTCTTCGAGCAGCTGCTACGCTTGAACGGAACAGGCTTGCTCCACGCGGCGTTCGCCCTCCAAGACGACGGCGTGTACTTGCAAGCGGCGTTGCCGCTTCCCAACCTCGACGAAAACGAACTGCAGGCCGTGTTGGACGACATGGGCCTCGCAACCACGCAGCACGTGCCCGGCCTCCGTGGCGACGGCCGCACCAACTGACCGCACCACGTGAAGAGAGGGTGACATGGGCATCTTTGGCCGCCTGGCACAACTCATCAAGAGCAACCTGAACGACCTCATCTCCAAGAGCGAAGACCCCGAGAAGATGCTCTCGCAGGTCATCCTCGAGATGAACGCGCAGCTCACGGACGCGAAGAAGCAAGTCGCGCTCGCGATCGCCGACGAGAAGCGGCTCGGCAAGCAGTTCGAGACCGAGAAAGCCGCCGCAGAAGAGTGGGAGCGCAAGGCGATGATGGCCGTGCGCGCCGGCGACGACAACCTCGCGCGCGAGGCGCTCTCGCGCAACAAAGAGATCTCGGACCTCGCGGCGGAGTACGAGCGGCAGTGGCAGAAGCAGGCCGCTGCGGTCACCAAGCTGCGCGGCTCGCTGCAGCAGCTCAACAACAAGATCGAAGAGGCCAAGCGCAAGAAGAACGTGCTCATCGCACGGCAGAAGCGCGCGCAGGCTCAGAAGGCCATCCAAGAGACGATGGCCGGCCTCAACGACAACGCGGCCTTCGAGACCATGAACCGCATGGAAGAGAAGATCGTGCAGATGGAGTCCGAAGCGGACGCCATGGCCGAGGTCGCCGAGTCGCACACGGGCGACGAGCTCGCGAAGAAGTTCAAGGACCTCGAGAGCAACCGCGGCGCGGACATGGCGCTGGCCGAGCTCAAGGCCAAGATGGGCATGGCTCCGGCGCAAGCTGAAGCGCCCAAGGCCGGCGTTCGCATCGAGACGACGGCGCCTGCCGCGACGAAGACCGACGAAGCCGATGAGCTCGAGCAAGTGCTCGCTCAGGCCGAAGCGCGTCGGCAGAACCAGCGCTGATCGCGCCATCACCGCAGAGGGGAGCGCCCCGCGTGCGCGCGAAGCCCCCTCGAACCAGCGATCACCGACCCACGCTCGCGAGCACCCGTTGGCGCCTCGCACGACGGTCGCGCCTGGCGCGAACCCATCGGATGCGCGGCGGGCTCACACAGGCGCGTTGACGGCGCGGGCGGCTCGCTCTATCTGTCGCGAGAATTCTCCGCCCGGATGGTGCTCCGGGCAGAACCATCACAGGTTTGAACGATGCCGACCTACAACTACCGATGCGCAGCGTGCGGGGCCGAGTTCGAGCGCGTTCAGCGCATGAGCGAAGACCCGATCAAAGAGTGCCTCAAGTGCGGCAAGCAAGAGGCCAGTCGCCAGATCACCCAGGGAAACTTCATCCTCAAGGGCGGCGGCTGGTACGGAGACTTGTACTCGGGCAACAGCAACAAGAAGGGCGGATCGAGCGCCAGCTCTTCTTTATCCAGCGAAGCCTCGAGCTCATCGAGCGCGACCCCCGCAGCCACCCCCGTCGCGAGCCCCGCCAGCGCGCCAGCCGCCCCGAGCACCTCGGGCACCTCTGGCAGCGGGACGAGCGGCAGCAGCACCTGACGGCCCCGCGCTGACGCCCAGCGCCCACGACGCGAGCCCACTCCCGCCCCCGACTCGCTCTCAGCCAGCGCGATTGGCGCGGTCGAGCATGGCGTGCAGCAGGACGTTGCAGCCAGCTTCGACCTGCTCGGGCCGAGTGTCTTCGATCTCGTTGTGGCTGATCCCGTCTTTGCACGGGATGAAGATCATCCCGGCGGGGGCCAGGCGGGCCATGTAGACGGCGTCGTGGCCGGCGCCAGAGACCACGTCCATCGACGAGTAGCCGAACTTCTTGGCGCCCGAGGCGACCGCGTCGACGCAGCCCTGCTCGAAGGGGCACGGCGCGAAATACGACACTTGCTGAATCGTGATCTCGAGGCCCGTGGCCTTCGACGTGCTGTCGATGAACTCGCGGATTTCGCGGTCCATCGCGTCGAGCCGCTCGCTGTCCACGTTGCGCAAATCAATCGAGAACTTCACCCTGCCCGGGATCACGTTGCGGCTGTTCGGAAACACTTCGACGAACCCCACCGTCCCGCGCCCGTATGGGGGATAGCGATGCGCGATCGCCACGACCTCTTGCATGATCTTCGTGGCCACTTGCAGCGCGTCTTTGCGCAGGGGCATCGGAGTGGGGCCGGCGTGCGCCTCCATTCCGTGCACGACGCAGTCGTACCAACGCAGCCCCAGGACTCCCTTCACCACGCCGATCGTCACGTCGGCGTCTTCGAGCACCGGCCCCTGCTCGATGTGCGCTTCGAAATACGCTCCGATCGGGTGCTTGCCGGGCTCTTCGCTGCCCACATAGCCGATGCGCTCGAGCTCGCCCTGCACTGTGCGCCCCGCGGTGTCCTTCGCCGCATACGCGGTCTCGAGCGAAAACGCCCCCGCGAACACGCCCGAGCCCATCATCACCGGGACGAACCGCGAGCCCTCTTCGTTGGTCCAGAAGACCACTTCGATGGGCGCCTCGGTCTCGATCCCCTTGTCGTTGAGCGTGCGAACCACCTCGAGGCCCGCGAGGACGCCGTAGTTTCCATCGAACTTTCCGCCGGTGGGCTGCGTGTCGATGTGGCTGCCGCACACGACCGGCGCGAGCGCGTTGTTCTTGCCCGCGCGACGCATGAACACGTTGCCGATCTTGTCCGTCGTGATCGAGAGGCCCGCTTCTTTGGCCCAGCTCACGACCAGGTCGCGGCCCTGCTTGTCGAGGTCCGTCAGCGCGAGGCGACAGACGCCGCCCTTCGCCGTCGCGCCGATGCGCGCGAGGTCCATGAGCGACTGCCACAGCCGCGCCCCATTGATCGTGAGTTCGTTCATCGTCGAGAGCCTCCGAGCCGGCGATGGTACGGCATGGGCCTCGCGTGATGCACTCGCGGATCGAGCGTTGGTTCACCCGGTCAGGATCGCGGCCGCCTCGTGCACGGTCTCGACGAGCGAGAGCTTCTCGCCCATCTCGCGCCCGCGCCCCAGCGCCGTGACGAGCGGCCACGCCGGCATCGTCTCGGTCCAATACGTCTTGCCCACGAGCACGGCCTTCGCGGCCTTGCCCTTGGCCGCGTAGTAGTTCTGCGCGCCGTCTTGAAAGAGCTCTTGCACGGTCCCCGCTGCGCCGCGCAAGAACGCGATGCCCGCGTCGGCGCGGAGCAGCAAGCCGTCCTCGCGGATCGCGTTGGAGAAGTACTTGGCGATGTGCGAGCCGAAGACGTTGGGCGGCTCGTGGCCGTAGTACCAGGTGGGGATTCCGAGAGAGATCACGGAGCTATTCGCGTTGCGAAATCGCTCGCGAACGCGCATTCCAGCGGCCGCCCACGCGCCGATCGAGTCGTGAAAGTCCTTCGCTTCGCACAAGATCGCGATGGCTTCGTCGACCGCCCCCTCGGGCTGCTCCGACAGAAACGCTCCGAGGTTGGCCGCCTCCATCGCGCCAGGGCCTCCGCCGGTCGCCACCACGAGCCCCGCGCGAGCCAGCGCGCGGCCGAGCAGGACCGCGTCGCGGTACTCGTCGGTCCCGCGCATCATCTTGTGACCGCCCATCACCGCGGCGACGCGGCGGCCATCGAGCAGCTCGTCGAGCGCGTCGGTGATGGACTGATCGTGCAGGGCCATCGCCATCTGCCCGAGCAGCGCTCCCTTCGCGAGCGCCTCGCGATACCAGCGATACGCCACGCAGTCTGGCGTCTGCTCGTAGTCGCGCTCGAGCGCGCGATACAGCTCGTCGGCCGTGTACAACGCCGGCCGAAACGGCTGAAACGGCAGCCCCTCGATCGGCGGCAGCACCACGTGACCGCGCGAGAACAGCGCAGCGAGCGCGGGCGCTTCGAGCGCGCACCCCACGAACACGTGCGCGCCTTCGAGCGACACCAGCGCCGTCGTTCGCGCGCGCAGGTCGACGCCCTGCACGACCATGTTCTCTCGCCGCTCGGCGAGCGCCCGGTCGAACTCTGCGAGGTCTTCGATCTCTCTCATGATGCGCTCTTTGCTTTGAACGCGCGGCGAAGGGCCGCAGCGGCGTCGAAGTACGAAGCGACCGCGGCGTCCACGACGCCGGCGATGTTGAGGTAGCCGTGCAGCAGCGTGGCGTAGTGCTCGTGCTCGACGCTCACGCCCGCGGCGCGAAGCTTGTCCGCGTACGCGAAGGCCTCGTCGCGCAGCGGGTCGAAGCCCGCCGTTTGAATGTGCGCCGCGCACAGCCCAGAGAGCGACTCGACGCCGTTGTGCAGCGGAGAGAGCGCGGGGCTCGCGCGGTCGAGGCCCGCGGGCGCGAAGTGATCGAGAAACCAACGCATCGTGCGCTCTTCGAGAAACAGCCCCTCGCCGAGCGCGCGGATCGACGCGCTCTGCATGGTGAAATCCACGGCGGGATAGAACAAGAGCTGCAGCGCTGGCCGTCGTGCGTCGCCGTCGCGCATCGCCGTGATGGCCGTTTGCGCTGCGAGGTAGCCGCCCGCCGAATCGCCGCCGACCGCGACGCGATCGGGGTCGACCGAGAGCTCGTCGGCCCTGCGAACCACCGCGCGAAACGCCGCGATCGCGTCCTCGTTGGCCGCGGGAAACGGGTGCTCGGGCGCGAGGCGATAGTCGACCGAGAAGACCTGGCAGCCCGCCGCTGCCGCGAGCGTCTGGCACACGGCGTCGTGCGATTCGATCGAGCCGAGGACGAAGCCGCCGCCGTGAAAGTACACGAGCGCAGGGCTCGCGCCGCGCAGGCCGAAGGGTCGATAGACGCGCGTCGCGAGGGGGCCCGCTGGGCCGTCGAGCGCGAGGTCGCGCACGGATTCGAGCGGCGCCGAGCGAGGCGAGAGGATCGAGCCGGACTCGGTGAAGAGCTCGCGCGCCGAGCGGATGGGAAGGTCGCTCCAAGCTGGGATTTTCGCGGTGGATTGCATTCCGATGATGAGCCGCGCGGTCTCGTCGAGGCTCGCGTTGTCGTACGTGCGCGCGGGGCACATGAGCCGCTCGCGCAAGACGCGAGGAGCCATGCGAGCGACGTCGACTGCAGAGCGTTGGAGCGCGGCGCGCAGTGCCTTTGCCTTCATGTTGTTCGGCCTCGAATTGTCCTCGATCGGCGCGGGCGTTGCGACAGGGGATAAGCGCGGTGACGGCTACGTGTTTCCGATGCGACAATGGAGCGCATGTCGCGGATCACGCTTGCTTCGTCGCCGTCGTTGGTTGTGTGCGCGCTGCTCGCATCGCTCGAAGCGTGCGCGGTCGGCGCGGATTCCGTTCGGCCCGATGGAGCGATCCGCTCGGACGCAGGACGGGACACAGGCGCGCTCGAGATGGACAGCGGCGTCGCGACGGACACCGGCGCAACGCCGTCGGACACTGGCGTCTCGCCCGCGGACACCGGCGTCGTCCCTGGAGACACAGGGGTCTCGACGTGTCCGCTCGGGCAAGTGCGCTGCAGCGGACGGTGCGTGGACACGCGCAGCGACCCGATGAACTGCGGCGACTGCGGGCTTCCGTGCGTCGGCCTCGGCGGCGCCATCGGGACGTGCGTCAACTACCGTTGCGAGAGCACGTGCATGGCCAACCGCGGCGACTGCGACGGCAACGTGGGCAACGGGTGCGAGCAAGACCTCACGGCGAGCCCCATGCACTGCGGCGCCTGCGGGCGCACGTGCAACGTGGCCAACGCCAGCGCGACGTGCAGCGCGGGCCGGTGCTTGCTGATGGCGTGCAACCCGAGCTTCGCCGACTGCAACTCGCTCGCGGGCGACGGGTGCGAGGTGGACACGCGCAGCGACGCGAACAACTGCGGCGCCTGCGCGGTCCCGTGCGCGAGGGCCAACGCCACGGGCGTGTGCCAGAGCTCGACGTGCAGGATCGGCGCGTGCAACGCGGGCTTCGGCGATTGCGACGGCAACGCGATGAACGGCTGCGAGCAAGACACCAACAGCAGCAACACGCACTGCGGCGCCTGCAATCGCTCGTGCTCAGTGGCCAACGGTACGGGGGGATGCTCGGGCGGCGCGTGCCGCGTGGCGAGCTGCAACGCGGGCTTCGGCAACTGCGACGGCAACGCGGCCAACGGCTGCGAGGCCAACCTCAACACCGACCCGAACCACTGCGGGATGTGCGGCCGTCGCCCGGTCGAAGCTTGCAACCTCGCCGACGACAACTGCAACGGCGTGTGCGACGACGTCGCGGGCTGCAGAGTGGCAGTGCACCGATCGCTCAACGCAGGGACCGGCGAGCATTTCTATACGACCAGCCTGGCCGAGGCGATGTGCTGCGGGTTCACCGTCGAGCACACGAACTTCTACTACCTGTACGGAGTGGCGGCGCCGGGGCTCGTTCAGTTCATGCGGTGCATCGCGGGGAGCAAGCACTTTTATACGGCCGACCCCAACTGCGAGGGCGTGACGATCGAAGGGCCGATGGGCTTCATCGCCACCTCTCCTGTGTGCGGAGCGGTCGCGCTCTACCGCACCGTTCACAACAGCAACGGCGATCACTTCTATACGACCAGCATCGCCGAGCGAGACCTCGCGATCGCGTCGGGCGGGTACATCAACGAGGGCATCGCCGGCTACGTGTGGACCAGCCCGATGGGGATGTGAGCATCAGCGAGTTGACAGAGTGTAAACCAACGCGACCCCGCGCTTGCACCCGACGATCACGCGCGTGTTGTCCGCGGTGAAAGCCGCCGCGCACAAGGGGCCGGCGTTCTTGGCGAAGCGCAGGCGAGCGACGCGTCGCAGGGTGTCCGTGCGGTACACGTGCGCGCCGCCGCGGCTGTTCACCAGGGCCAGCGAGCGGTCCGGCGAGAGGATCAGCGTCGGAATCACCAGGGGATAGCGATACGGAACCGTCCGCTCGACCGACGCCAGCACGACGTCCCGCGCGAGGTCGAGGCGGTCGAGGTTGCCGTTCCAGTCGAAGCGGAGGCACTCGCGATCGGTCAGCGGCGCGGCGACGGTCCCCGCGCGCCACTCGGGGTGCTCGTACCGTTGCACGAGCTTCGCAGCATCGACGTCGAACACGTCCGCGGTGTGCGCCATGAGCACCATCAACCGTCGCGCGTCGAGCCACTCGATCCCCACGAGCCTGTCGTCCCCGCGCGTCGAGACCACGCCGAGCTCGACGCCCTCGCCCCCCTCGCGCACGGGCTCGACGGTGACCCGCGCCACGCGCTGACCGCCGTCGCTGTAGCCCCCGAGGACCCGCGCGAGGCGCGCTCCGTCCGCGCTGAGCCGCGCGCACTCACCCGTGGCAAACACGAACTTGCCCGCGTCTCGGTCGCGGTAGAACTCTCTTCGCAGGTCGCGCAGCGCTGCGTCGTCCGAGCGCTCTTCGTCGACCGCAGCGAAGCGCGCGAAGCCTCCCGCGCCGTCGCACTCGCTCTCGCTGACGCACAACACGCCGCCAGACACCTCGAGCCGCTCGGTCGGGACGACCGACACGCAGTCGACCGCCCTCGGGCCTCGCTCGTCGAGAGGCCAGCGCTTCACGGTCCCGTCGCACGCCGTGGTGAACACGGTCTCGCGCCCAGCGAGGGTGGCCGACGCCACGCCGTCGACTCGGTCCACGTGGCCGCGGTCGGCGGGGAGGACGCGGACGCGTTTCTCGGGGTTCCACGCGAGCAGACAGTCGCCGTCGGGTGAGTAGCGGAGGTCGTCGTTGCGCGAGCACCAGAGCAGCCCGTCTTTCTCTGGCGAAAACGCGAGCTGCGCGACGGCCTTCGGCGTGCGGATCGTCACGCGACGCCGCCCCGTCTGTCGATGAATCAGCGTGAAGCCCTCGGGCGCGCTCACTGCGCATCGATCGTCGCTGAGCGCGACGGGGTTGCTCCAGCGCCCGCGGTCGTCGAAGCCCAAGTCGTAGAACGAGCGAGTCTTGTTGGCCTCGAGGTCGACCAGCGAGAGCCCCGCGCTCGTGCGTACGGCGACCCGAGATTCATCGGGCGAAATCGCGATGAGGTAGTCGTTGTCGTCCCGCGCATACACGCTCTCGATCGCGACGCGCGCGCCGTCTTCGAGCGAGTAGCGCGCGAAGCCAGCGCCCGCCGTCGCGCACACGAATTCATGACGCGTGAAGGCTCCGCGCGGCTGATCGCCGAGCCCTTCGAGCGCCAGCGTGGTTCCGTCGCGGCGAACGAAGCCCTTTGCGCCCACGACGAGCCCGCGACCGTAGGGGTCGATGTTGGCGCCCCACACGTCCGCGCAGCGCATCACCGTGTCGATCTGGTGACCGAGCGTCGCGGACCAGCGCTGCAGCTCGTCGCCGCGAAGGACAAAATAGTCCCCCGCAGCGCGGCGATCGAAGGCGACGTCGACGGCTTCGATGCGCTTGCGCACGGCGCCGGTGCGCGCGTCGAAGAGCCAGTGTCGTCCGTCCGAGCCCGCGAGGGAGGCGAGGATCCAGCGGCCGCAGGGCGAGACGCGCAAGGTCTCGATCGCGTACGGAGTGCGATAGCGAAGCGAGCCGAGCACGCGTTCGAGGGAAGCGCCCGGACGGGACGCGCGAGCGAGGCGAGAGCGAACGGACATCGGGCAGAGAGGGTGCGCGCCAGCGGGGACGGTGTTCAATAGTTCACGAGTCCGCGATAACCGCGCGAAATGCGGGGGCAGCAGCCCGCGCGAGCGGGCGGTGACGAGCGGGCGGGAGGAGCGAGGACGGTGTTCAATCGTTCACGAGTCCGCGATAACTGCGCGAATCGAGCGCGCAGCAGCCGCGGCATGCGCCGACGCTCGGCCAGTTCGTGAACGATTGAACACCGGCCCCGTTGCCGACCTTCATCTCGTCCATGAACGATTGAACACCGGCCCCGTCGCCAAGCACCGCCCCAAGCCGCGGCTGCTGCCAGCTCGTTTCGCGCAGTTATCGCGGACTCGTGAACGATTGAACACCGGCCCCGCTCCTCCCGTCGCCCGCTCCTCCCGCCCGCTCGCGCGGGCTGCTGCCCCCGCATTTCGCGCAGTTATCGCGGACTCGTGAACTATTGAACACCGTCCCCGCTCCTCAGCCCAGCCGCTCGGTGAGCACGTCCACCATCCGCTCGAACGCCCGCTCTCGCTCGTCCACCCGCGTCCGCGCCCGGTACAGCCGCTCGCGCGCGATCGCGAACAGCGCGCACGCCGCCCACGCGCGCTCCGCCGCGGGCGAGCCCAGCCGCTCGACCCGTCGCTCGATCACGGCGCGGTCTTCATCCACGACGTTGACCCACAGCAGCGCGAGGTCCCACCCCTGCGCGTGAGCGCCCGCGCACTCGAGGTCGATCCACGCGACGCCCTCCTCCGTGGCCATCACGTTGCGCAAGAGAAAATCCCCGTGGCTCGCGCGCGCAACAGGGTGCTCTCGCACGCGCTCGACCGCGCGAAGCGCCGATCGCTCGGGCAGAAGCCCGCGCCGCGCCGAGAGCGCGAGGCCCTCGCACACCCACTCGATCGGCGCCGAGGGGTCTTCGAGCAGTCGATCGCGCAGCGCGCGCGTGACCGAGCTCTCCGGTGCGAGCGTGGGCCACCGCGGGTCCTCGAGCGAGAGCGTCGCGAAGGCATCGAGCGAGTCGAGCACCGCCTCGAGCAGCGCCGGTCCCAACGAGCGCCGCGCAGCCCGCGTCTCGCACACGCACTCGCCGCGCAGTCGCTCGAAGACCATCACGCCCTCGACCTCGTCCGAGGCCAACAGCGCGGCGAGACGCACCGGCGCAGGCTCGCGCGCAAACGAGCGGTAGAGCGCGAGCTCGCGGTCGAAGTACCAACGCCACGGTCCGTCCCGAGGGCCCGTGAGCTTCGCGATCGCCGGGCGACCACCGTACTGACCGTAGGTCATCATGCATTTTGCCGTACGAAATGGCGCTCCCATCGCGACGAAGCCCGGGCACGCGCGGCCGAGGCGATCGGGCAACGCCGCGAAGGCCTCGTCCCAACGGGACTGCTCTCTCGGCGCGGGAGTGCTATTTCTCGGTCGCGAGGTATTCGATCCCATGCCGACCTATGTGTACGAGACGATTCGCGAAGACGGACAACCCGGAGAGCGCTTCGAGGTCAGCCAGCGAATGAGCGACCCTGTCATCGAGAAGCACCCTGTGACGGGGGCTCCGGTGCGTCGCGTGCTGACCGCGCCGATGGTGAACACGGGCGCGCCCCGTGAGTTCAGCGGCGGCGGCGGCGGTGGCTGCGGAACCGCGTGCGGCTGCCACGGCGGCGGCGCGATGAAGAACTGAGCTGAGCGGCTCAGCCCTTGGCGAGCCAGCGCGCGGCTTCGACCGCGGCGTACGTGAGGATGGCGTCGGCGCCAGCGCGCTTGAAGGCCAACAAGCTCTCGCTCATGCACTTGTCCCACGAGAGCCAGCCGCGCTCGCTCGCGGCGCGGAGCATCGCGTATTCGCCGCTCACTTGATAGGCGACGGTGGGGACGCCGAAGCGCTCTTTTACGCGGCGGACGATGTCGAGATAGGGCATTCCGGGCTTGACCATCACGAGGTCCGCGCCCTGCTCGATGTCGAGCGCGACCTCGCGAAGGGCCTCGTCGGAGTTGCCGGGATCCATCTGGTACGTGCGCTTGTCGGCGCCGCCGAGGGCGCTCGCTGAGCCGACCGCGTCGCGAAACGGCCCATAGAACGCGCTCGCGTACTTCGCCGCGTACGACAGGATGAGCGTGTTGTGGTGCCCTGCTTGTTCGAGCGCGGCGCGCACGGCGCCGATGCGGCCGTCCATCATGTCCGAGGGGGCGACGACGTCGAAGCCCGCGCCCGCGAGGACGACGGACATGCGCGCGAGGATCGCCACGGTCTCGTCGTTGTGAACGTCGCCGTCGATCACCACGCCGTCGTGCCCGTGCGAGGTGTACGGGTCGAGCGCGACGTCGGCGATCAAGCCGATCTCGGGGTGCGCGCGCTTGAGGGCGCGAGCGGCGCGGCACGTGAGGTTCTCGGGGTCGAGCGCGAGCGTCCCGCGCGGGTCCTTCTTGGCGGGGTCCGTCACAGGAAACAGCGCCATCGAGGTGATGCCCAGGGATTTCGCTTCGCTGGCGGCCTCGACGAGGTGGTCGATCGTGAGGCGCTCGACGCCGGGCATGCTGGGGATGGCCTCGCGTCGGTGCTCGCCTTCGATCACGAAGACGGGCCAGATGAGGTCCTTGGCCGAGAGCGAGTGTTCGCGAACGAGGTCGCGGATCCAGGGGTGGCGACGAAGCCGTCGCGGTCGTTGATCGAGCTGCAACATCGGGGGAGCTGCCCTCGATTGTGCTACACGCGCGGGACTTCTCGGTGAGCGATCGACCTCGCACGCGCGACGCGCTGTATGTCTCGGCGCTGTACCTCTGGATGTTCTCGTCGTTCGGGCTGTTCGGCCCGTTCGCCGCTGAATTTCTCAGGCAAGCGGGCCTCGCGCCCGCGAGCGTCCCGCTGTTCTTCGCGGCGACGAGGCTCGTGCGGGTGCTCAGCGCGCCAACGTGGACGGCCTTCGTCGACCGGCGGTCGAGCGCGAGGGACGTGTTGTTGTGGACGAGCGTTCCGACCGCGGTCTTCTTCACGTGGATGGCGTTTGTGCCCGCAGGGTGGACGTGGCTCGTCGCGTACCTGGCCTTCGTCGTCTTGCGCGGACCCGCTGTCTCGCTCTGCGACGTCCTCGCCCTCGACGCCGCCGCCCGCGAAGACACCACCTACGGAAAGATCCGCCTCTGGGGCACCGTCGGCTACTGCGCCGGCGCCTTCGCCGCGGGCGCCCTGCACCAGCTGCACGCCGGGCGCGCCGTGCTCTTGCTCTCGCTCTTGGCCACGGTCCTCGCGGGTGTGTCCGTATTCAAGTTGCCAGCGGTTTCAGGGCCGAAGAGCACCAGCTACCTGAAGGACGTCGGCGCCCTCCTCCGCAAGCCCCGCTACGTCGCCCTCCTCGGCTGCGCGGCGCTTCACCAGCTCGGCTTGGGCACGTACGACATGCTCTACGCCCCGTGGGCCGCGTCGCGCACCAGCGGGACCGTCGCGGGCCTCTCGATCGCCGTCGGCGGCGTCGCCGAAGTGGCCTTCATGCTCTTCGGCGCGGGGCTCTTGCGCAGGCTCGGAGCGCACCGCGCGCTCGCCCTCGCCTTCGCCGCCAGCGCGCTTCGCTGGGCGCTGCTCGGTCGATGGACGAGCCCCGCGGCCATCGTGGGCCTGCAGCTCTTTCACGCGCTGACCTTCGGGTGCTTCTATCTCGCTGCGGTGCAGACGGTCGAGCGCGAGTCCCCGCCGACGATCCGCGCGAGCGCGCAGGGCTTCTTCGCGACGAGCACCTTCGGCATCGCCGCGGCGTTGAGCCTCGCCGTGGCATCTCCGCTGCAGCGCGCGGGCGGGCTCACGCTCGTCTTCGACGCGGCCGCAGTCTGCGCATCGCTCGCAGCGGTGATCGCGTGGGTCGCGCTCGGGCCCTCAGCCGAGCGCGCGCAGTAGCGCGAAGGCGTCGTGACACGTAAACGCGCCCTCGAGCAGCGCGCGACCGGCGACGCACGCGCCGATCACGCCTTCGCGCGCGAGGTGCTCGATGTGCGCCAGCGACCCGATGCCCCCGCTCGCGATCACCTCGAGCGACGGAACCGCGCGAGCCAGCGCAGCAGTCGCTTGAATATTGGGGCCGACCCCCGTCCCGTCCCGCGCCACGTCCGTGTACAAGACGCCCACGGCGCCGAGGCCCATCGCCTCCGTCGCGAGCTCGATCGCCGTGACGTTGGTGGCCTCGGTCCAGCCGTGGGTGGTGACCATTCCATCGCGGGCGTCGACGGCGACGACGACGGGCATCTCTGCGCACGCCGCGCGCAGAAACGCTTTGTCTCGCACGGCGGCTGTCCCCAGCACGACGCGGTCTGCGCCTGCGCGAATGTACGCGCGCGCCTGCTCGAGCGAGCGAATGCCGCCGCCGACCTGCACGCGGGTCCCGGTCTCGCGCAAGAGCCGCTCGATCAGCGGGGCCTGCGACGCCACGCCGTCGCGCGCGCCGTCGAGGTCGACGATGTGCACGCGCTCTGCGCCCGCGCGCACGAAGCGGTCCACGAGCGTCAGGGGCTCGTGCGGATACTCGGTGACCTTGTTGTAGTCGCCCTGGTGCAGCCTCACGACCTGCCCTTGCAGCAGGTCCATCGCCGGGTAGAGCTTCATGCGCCGCTCGCGTCGAGCCAGCGCTCGAGCAGAGAGAGCCCTGCGCGCTGGGATTTTTCAGGGTGAAACTGCACTGCCAGCACGTTGTCCCTCGCGACCGCGGCGGCGAACTCGACGCCGTGCTCGCTGCGCGCGGCGACCACCGACGGGTCGCGCGGGACGCAGTGATACGAGTGGACGAAGTAGTACCAGCGGTCTTCGCCGAGGGCGCGGTCGTAGCCGGGTTGGGTGCGCGCGAGGTTCCACCCCATGTGAGGGACCTTCACTGCGGCGCCGTCGGGCTCGACGAGGCCGTCGGGGATGCGTCGAACGGCGCCGTCGAAGTGGCCGAGGCCCACGGCCCCCGGGGCCTCGTCGCTGCTCTCGAAGAGCACTTGCATCCCGATGCAGATCCCGAGAAACGGCGTCGAATCAACGAGCACCTGGTTGATCGCTTGCCGCAGCGCGGACCCGTCGGCGTCGAGCGCGCGCACGCAGTCGCCGAACGCTCCCTGCCCAGGAAACACCACGCGATCCGCGCTCGCCACGCGCTCGGGGTCGCGGGTGATCTCGATTGATTTTGCGCCCACGTATTCGAGCGCGCGCTGCACCGAGCGGAGGTTTCCGCACCCTGCGTCGACGAGGGCGATCATTCGCTGAGCGTCCCTTTGGTGCTCGGGACCTCGGTGCCCTCGACGCGCACCGCCTCGCGCAGCGCGCGGGCGAGGCACTTGAACGCGCACTCGATCACGTGGTGCAGGTTGTCGCCGTCGAGCTTGCGCACGTGCAGGTTGCACTGCGCGCCGCGGGCGAAGCCCTCGAAGAAGACCCCGGCGAGCTCGACGTCGAAGGTGCCCACTTTGGCCTTGGGCAGCGCGAGGCGGTCGACGAAGTACGTGCGGCCCGACAGGTCGAGGGCGACCTGACAGAGGGCCTCGTCCATGGGCAGAGTGGCCTCGCCGTACCTGCGGATTCCGCGCTTTTCTCCGAGCGCGTCGCCGAGGGCGCGGCCGATCACGATGGCGAGGTCCTCGGTCGTGTGGTGCCCGTCGATCTCGACGTCGCCCGTGGCCCGGACGCGCAGGTCGAAGCCTCCGTGGCGACCGAGCTGATCGACCATGTGTGAGAGAAACGGGATGGGCGTCTGGATGTCACAGCGCGCGGGGCCGTCGAGGTCGATCGTGACCTCGATGGACGTCTCGCGGGTGGTGCGCTGTACAGTGGCGCGGCGGCTCATGCGATGCGCGCGAGAGTAGCGCCCCGCGCGCGTGATTGAACACCACTCAGCGCGGGACGGCGGTCGAGCCGAAGGCGCGCTGTTTGAGCGAGCGCGCGAGAAACACCGGGTTTCCCAGGAGGTAGCGCTTCGCGAGGCGCGTGGGCTCTTGGGCGAGGCGCCAGGTCCACTCGAGGCCGACCTCGCGAAGGGCCATCGGCGCGCGGGGAATGCGCCCAGAGTAGAAATCGAACAACCCGCCCACGGTGAGCACGGTGATGCCCGAGACCGCCGCGAGGTGCTCCCAGGCCCAGCGCTCTTGAATGGGCGTCCCCATGCCGACCAGCACCACGCCGCCGACGCGACGGAGTCGTTCGATCAGCGCGTCGCGCTCGGCGCCTTGGATGAACCCGTGCTCGACCTCGGCCACGATGAGCGACGGGTGTCGCTCTTTCAACCGCGCGGCGCACGCGGCGGCCACGCCGGGCGCGGCGCCGACGAGCGAGAGGGGGATCTCGCGCTCGGCGAGGGCGTCGCAGAGCAAGGGCAACAGGTCCGTCCCGTTGACGTTGTGCTTGAGCGGCGTCCCGACGATTCGCGCGCCGATTTGCAGGCCGATTCCGTCGGGCAGGACGAGGTCCGCCGACGCGAGCCGCGCGCGAAGCGACGGGTCGTTCGTCGCGAGGTTGAGCGCGTGCGGGTGGACGAAGTGCACCATGCGCGCGCGGTCCCGACGGGGCGGGGCCACGATGCGCTCGATCGCCTCGGGGATGGTCACGTTGTCGACCGCGCACGCCACGACCCACGGGCGCTCTTCGAGCGATCCCTCGCGGGCGGGAGCCAGCGCGCGCGCCACGAGCGTCCGCGCGACGAGGGCGAGGTCGCGGCGCGACGAGCGCGCAGAGAGGTAGTCGCGCTCGATGGCGGCGGCGTCTTCGTACGCGAGCCCGAGCGCGAGGCGGGCGTCCGCAGGAGAGACCCAGCCTTCAGCGAATTCGCTGGCGAAGCGCGCACCCACGAGCGGGGCGCGCCCGGCGAGCACGTCGACGAAGCTTGGTTTATTGGGTCGAGATTCAAGCAATGCCACGGCCGAGCCTCCCGGTGGTGTCGATGGAGTTGGCGCGCGACGACGGGGCGCGCGAGTAGCGGTCGCAGAGGGTCGCGAGCGTGTCGGCGACGCGGTCCCAGCTGAACGCGCGAGCGAAGCGCGGGCCTTCGAAGCGCACCCTTCGCTCGAGCAATTGGTCGGCCAGGCATCGGTCGAGCTCGCGGGCGATGGCGTCGGTGTCGTACGGGTCGACCAGGACGCCGAGGGGCGAGACGACCTCGGGAAGAGCGCCGGCGCGTGCGGCGAGGACGCGGGTTCCGCACGAGAGGGCTTCGATGGCGGGGAGGCCGAAGCCTTCGGCGGTTCCGAGCGCGGTGACGAGCGAAGCGGCGGGGACGAGGCCCTCGAGGCACGCGTCGCTGACGGCGCCCGCGAAGAGCACGCGGCGCGAGAGGCCGAGCGCTTCGACCTGCGCGCGCAGGCGCGGCTCGGCGCCCCAGTCGGGGCCCACAAAAACAAGTTGATGCGTGTTTACTGCGGCCGATCGGGCATACGCGTCGATGAGTCGATGGTGGTTCTTCGCCGGGTGCTCGAGGCGCGAGGGATACAAGATGAACGGCTCGTCGCCGAGCGAGAGCGCGCGGCGCGCGTCGATCACCACGTCGTCGTCGCTGCGACGGGGACGAAAGCGGTCCGTGTCGACGCCGTTGCGCGCGACGAACAGCGGGGGGGTGTCCTTTCCGAGCAGTGATTGGACTTCTTCTGCGGTCGAGGCGCTGACCGTGACGAGCGCGTCCGCCGTGGCGAGCGCGCGGGTGACGGCGTTGCGCACGAACCAGTGGCGAAGCGCGCCGTGCCGCGCGGACGAGCGCGCGGTGGCCAGGTCGTGCACGACCGAGATCGTGGGGATCGGGGCGCGAAACGGCGTTCGACGGTTGCCCGACGGCATCAAGAGCACGTCGGCGCCGGCGCGATGCGCGATCGAGCCCACGCCGAACAGCGAGAACAGGGCGCTCTCTGCGGCGCCGTCGAGCCGAGGTGAGAGCGCGTGCACCCTGGCGTCGCCGATGGTGCTCTGGTACGCCTCGCGCTCGGCGGGCGTCGCGAGAAAGAGCAGCGAATCACCGCGCGATTCGAGCTCGCGACGCAGCCGAGGCAGCGCCTCGCGCGCCCAGCGACCCAAGCCCGAGCGGCCCAAATCCGTCGCGGCGAGCGGAACAGCTACAGTGGTCATCGGCGAGCTCCTGGCTGGTTCTTCGGTCGAGTGAAGGCGCCCACGACCAGCGTGGCGTCGTCGTTGGGGCGCGCGCCGTAGGACCACAGGTGCTCGCGCACGAGGGCCTCGACGAGCGAGCTGTCCGAGCGCGAGAGGGCCTCTGCGCACGCGAACGATTGAATTCGTGGCCACAAATCATCGAGCCCGTCGCCCGTTCCGAGCGGGCCCGAGAGGCCGTCGCTGGCCATCATGAGCACGGCGGTGTCGGGCACGGACACGACGTCGCGGCGCGGCAGTCGACCGGGGATCATCCCGACGGGCGGCGCGGTCGAGACCATGGCGCGGCGCTCTCCGTGCGAGTCGATGAACATGCCCGAGGGCATCCCCGCGTTGGCGAACTCGAGCTGACCGCTGCGCGGATCGAAGCGCGCGACCGCGAGCGCGACGGGCATCGGCTGCTCGTTGTAGCCGCCGAGCACCTGGGACTCGATGGAGGTGAACAGGTACGAGAGCGGCACTTCGAGCTGCAGGCCCTGGCGGACCGCGGCGAGCACGGAGGCGGCGACGAAGCCCGCGCCGTTGCCGTGGCCCGTCACGTCGAGGATCACCATCGAGACGATTCCGCTCGGCGAAGTGCTGACGTCGTAGGCGTCGCCGCTGACGGCGTCGAGCGGGAGCATCGCGGCGGTGGCGGTCATCGTGGGCGTGGCCACGGGGACCTTGGGCAAGAGGGCCTTCTGAGCGTTCGCGGCGGCTTGCAGCTGCTCTTCGCTCTCGCCGACGCGAGAGAGGGCAGAGATCGTGTCGTTGCGCAGCGAGACGTAGCGCTGACGGATGCGGCGCGCGTTGGCCACGCGGGCGGCGAGCAAGCGGGCGTCGACGGGGCGCGAGACGTAGTCGTCTGCTCCATCTCGCAGGGCGCTGGCGATAAACGAGTCGTCCGGCTCGCGAGAGCTCACCAGGATCACCGGCGTGGTGGTGAAGCGAGGAGAACAGCGGATGGCGCGAAGCACGTGCAGGCCGTCGCCGCTGTCGCCGAGGTTGAGGTCGAGCAGGACGACGTCGTAGTCTTTTTGTGCGAGCAAGCGCAGCGCGCCGGGGGCGTTGGCCGCTTCGTCGACGATGATCCCAGCGCTCTCGTGTTGGATGAGCGCCCTGAGCATCGCGCGGTTGACGCGAAGATCGTCGACGATGAGGGCTCGCTCGCGGGCGGGCTCGGACGTGGTGTCGAGCTGGTTCATGAGGATCTCGCGGGTTGAAGGAGGTGGACGGAGAGGGTGTTGCCAGCTTCGTTCCATCGGACTGCGTCGAAGACGGTGTGGAGGATCGAGAGCCCGCGGCCCTCGCGGATGGGCGCGGCGCGCCAGTCGAAGCCGGGGCCCGAGTCCGAGAATTCGAGAGAGATCCCTGGCCCGTGCGCGTTGATGCACACCGCCACGATCTCGTCCTCGCGCTCGCGCTCGGCGCGCTCGATGAGCGCCAGCCACTCTTCGAGCCGCCCTTCGTCCCTCGGCTGCGACGGCACGCGGAGCGCGCCGTGGATCATCGAGTTGGCGAGGGCCTCGGCGATGCCCATGCGGGTCAGGTCCGTGCGATACGCGAACGGCAGGCATTGCTCGATCGCGTCCACGCTCTCGTCGAGCGTCGTGTACCGCGCTCGAAACACCAGCGTGAGCACCGATCGCGATGAGTTGTGCTGCGCGCGCTCGATCATCGCGGGAGGACAGAGCAACGATCGGGCCGAAGGTTTTCTCACGCGGTTCGCAGCGGTTTTTCTGCGTTCGTCTCGCAGTGGAGCACTGCGCGACGGGCGCGGTGTTTCAAAGTGGGACGGACGGGCGCAGCGTCGCGAGCAGCGCGTCGACGTAGCGGTCGAGCGAGGCGTGCTCTGCGGCGATCACCCTTCCCGCGGCGACGAGCGCGCGCTGCCGCGAAGGATCGTCGATCACGCGGGTCACAGCAGCGGCGATCGCGTCGCCGTCCTCTGCAGCCCCAACCCCATCCACGCGCTCGACGCCGCCGTGCGCGTCGAAGAACGCCCGCGCTCCGCCCGCAGGAAGCGCGACGACCGGCACCCCGCACGCCATCGCCTCGAGCCACGTGAGCCCCATCCCCTCGGTCTCTGTGCGCGAGACGAACACAAACACCGAGGCGCGCGCGTACAGCGCCGGAAGCCCCTCGCGACGCACAGCGCCCAGCCACTCGACGCGCTCGCTCACGGCGAGCTCGCTCGCGAGCGCCCGCAGCGACGCTCCGTACGCTTCTGTATACGCAGCGCCCGCGACGCGGAGCCGCGCGTCCACGCCCGAGCGCACCAGCGAAGCGAGCGCCTGCAAGACCAGCTCGGGGCCCTTCTCGGGGTGCAGCCGGCCGACGAAGAGCAGCTCGGGCGATGCGCGATCGACCAGTGAATCTCCTCGGTCGACGAAGAGCGACGCGTCCACTCCCTGAGCGCAGAGCGCGCCCTCGCCGAGCGGCGCGCCGGCCTCGCGGACCCGTCGTCGCAGCGGCTCGGAGAGCCACAGCACGCGCTCGGAGGACAAGCCACCCCAGGTGTTCTTCGCGAGCCCCGAGCGGTCGAGACGGGCGAGCGCCTTGCTGCGAAGAGAGCCCCCATCACGGGCGATGTAGGCCATGGGCCAGTCGTCGTTGACCGTGACCACCGCGGGGATGTCCCGCTGCGCGAGCGCGCGCAACGGCTCGAGCCCGAGGCGTCGAAGCGAGAAGATCAGCGCTCCGTCGAGCCTCGGAGTCGAGCGAAAGAACCGGTCGAACGCGAGTCCGTTGACCGTCGCCGCGGCGAGGTGCCGCGCTCGGTCTGCGCGCGCGGCGGTGCCGAACGAGCGCGCGAGCCGCAGGACCCTGTGCGTGTCCGGGTGATCGTCGCGCGAGCGAGCGCCGGTCGTGAGCACGCGCACGCGATGACCGCGCGCGCGGAGGATGCGGGCGACGTCCATGGCGAGCAGCTCGTAGCCGCCGTGCACCTCTGGGGGAAACACGTTGCTCACGAGCGCGAGGTCGAGTGGCTTCATGAGCGAGCGGACCCCCGCAAGCCCGAGGCCATCGCCGCGAAGGTCCAAAACGCGTAGGCCATGGGGGTCTGCCGCGCGATCCACTCGGCGGTTCCTTGCAGGACCATGGTGGCGAGCCCGAGGGTGAGCCCGACGCCGATGTCGCCGCGAAAGCCTCCCTTCGTGGCGAGGCGGATGGTGCTGATGAGCACCGACGCGATCACGAGCAGGTACGCGACCACGCCGAAGTAGCCGGTCTCTGCGATGGTGAGCCAGTAGATGTTGTGGGCGATTCCGTTGCGGTCGCCGGGCTCGATGTGGAGGCGATCGGCGTAGCCGCCGGTGTCGAGCACATAGGAGTACATGTTGATTCCCACGCCAAACATGTGTTCGTCGGCCATCATTTTGGCGGCTTTGTTGAAGAGCACGCGCGCGAGCTCGCTCTCTTTGGGCGCGGTCGTGAAGCGCTCGATGATGGTGTCGATCGAGCGCGCGAGCACGACGCCCGCGCCGAAGAGCAGCGCGCCGATGATCTTGACCTTGCGCTTCTCGTAGCCGCGCGCGAAGGCCGCGACGCTGCCGAGGCCGGTGGCCATGACGAACATCATCATGCCGCCGCGAGACAGCGACGCGATCACAGAGATGCCCGCGGACGCGACGACGAGGGGCGCGTATTTGCGGGCGCGTCCCGAGAGCCAGAGGGCGAACGCGATGGGCGCGATGAGGTTCACGATCATCGAGAGCGAGTTGGGGTGGGGCATGGTCCCCACCGTTCGGATCGCGTGCTGGACGTACTTCTGCCAGAGCACCATCCAGCCCTGCCAGAGCACGCCGAACGCGAGCCCGGCGGTGGCTGCGGACACGAGCTGCACGTCGAGAAACGCCAGCGCCATCGTGTCGAACGCGAGAAACAGCCGCGTGAGCTTCCAGAGGCTGAACGTGCTCTTGAGCACGTCGGGCGTCTCGGTGAAGGACAACAGAACGGAGAGATAGAAGAGCGAGCGGACGAAGACGTGCCGCGTGGCGGGGCGGTCTTTGGTCTTGGGCAGCGCGAAGCGGAGGGCGAGCAAGACCAGGTCGACCGTGGTGATCTCGATTCCGCGGGAGTCACCGCGGTAGTTCTCTTGAGAGATCAGGTTGATGTGCATCGGGTTGAACAGGTCGAAGCACACGAACGTGATCGCCCAGGCGCGCGCGCGCGGGTCCTTCGCGAGCAACACGCGGAGCATCGGGACCCCGACGAAAACAGCACCGAAGAACGCGATCCATTTCACGGCTACGCGCGGGGACAGAGCACGGGCTGTGCCCGAGGGGGCAGGATCGGCATTGCGGCTGCAAGAGGGCTCGCGCATGACGATCTTTCTGCTGCGCGACGACGACGCCAACGCCACGACGGACCCGCAACGCCTCGAGCGCGCGTACGCGCCGCTGCTCGACGCGGGGCACGCGCTCAACCTCTCGGTGATCCCCGAGGTGGCGCTCGACACGCGCGCGCCCGACGGGGTTCGCGAGCGATTTCTCAGCGAAGACTCGCCCGATGACGATCGGGTGGTGCCCCTCACGGCGGACGCGCCGATGGCTCGTTGGCTGCGCGCGCATCGGGTCAACGTCGAGCCGTTGGTGCACGGGCTGACGCATCGCCGCGTGCGGGCGGGGACCGAGTTCGGCGCGCTCGACGAGCAGGCGGCGGGCGCGAGGATGGACCGCGGGCGCAAGCTGCTCGAAGCGGCGGTGCACGGGGCGGTCTCGGGCTTCGTCGCGCCGTGGGACGCGATGTCGAACGGAGCGATCGTCGCTGCGTCCACTCGATTTCGTGTGCTCTCGACGAGCTGGCTCGACCGCAGCAAGCTCCCGGTGCGCTGGTGGGGCGCGCACTACGCCGAGCGGCTGCGCAAGAGCGAGACGCTGCGGCTCGGGGACGCGTGGGTGGTGCGTCACCGCGGAGGCCCGATCGGCGCCGAGCTCGACCCGTCGGCGGTGGCGTCGGTGGTCGACCGCCTCGCGCACCGTGCGGAGGTGTGCGTGATCGTGCTTCACCACTGGATGTTCTGGGGATCGAGCGAGCCGCACCCGGTCGTGAAGGCGCTCTCTCGCGCGCTCACGGGAAAGCGCGTCTACCGCGCGGCGGACGCGGCGCACTGGCTCGACGGAGCGCTCTTCGACGCCGCCTGAGAGGGTGCGTATCGAATCGGGACACGGGGGACGTCTCGAAGTGGAACCGGCTGATCACCGGGACGAGGGGCTCTCCCGCAGCTCGTTGGGTCAGCGCACGATGCCCGCGGTGAGCGCGGCCATCGCGAGCAGGGGAGTCAGTCGGTTGAGCACCTGCGACGCGGTCGCGAGCCAGTGCTCGGTCACGAAGACGATGTCTCCGGGCTGCAGCGGGGGATTGGGCGCGCGGCCGTTGAACACGTCGCCCAGGTTGGCGCGGTAGAGCGAGGGGCGAGAGAGCCTTCCGCGGACGATGCGCAGGTCGCCGTTGTCCGCTTCGGGGGTGGTTCCGCCGGCGAGGGCGATCGCGTCGACGAGGGAGATTCCAGGGCGAAACGCGATGGTGCGGGGCGAGCGCACCTGGCCGAGCACGGTGATGCGCTGCCCGCTCGACGCGGGGACGTACAAGAGATCACCGGCGAGCACGCGCACGTTGTGTCGCGGGTGCCCTTCGATCGCGCGCCCCACGTCCACGGGCAGCGGGCGTCCTGCGCGCAGCAGCGTCGCGGCCGAGAGGTCCGCGAGCGCCAGCGATTCGCCCTCGGCGATGTTGGCCACGGGGCCGCCTGCGAGCGCAATGAGCTCGGCGAGGCGCGTCGATGGACCGACGGGGTGCACGCCCGGGCTCGTCACGACGCCGAGCACCGTGGCCCTGTGCCCGAGGGGCTCGAGCACCTCGAGGTGCACCGTCGCGAAGCGGTCGTACGCGCGCAGCGCAGTGTTGATCCGCCCCGTGGCCTCGCCGAGCGAGAGCCCCGCGAGCTGCACTTCGCCCGCGAGAGGAAACAGCGCTTTGCCCTCTCCGTCCACGCTCGCGCGGTCGACGGCGAGCCCCTCACCGACGACGGCTCGCGCCCGGACGACATCGCCAGGAGCCAGCAAAAACGGCGGCGGACTCTCTTCGTCGAGCCCAGGGCGCTCTTCGACGGGCGCGGCGCGCTCGAACATCTCGTTGCCCGGCGGATGAGCGCCCATCGAAGGGAGCGTCGCGATCGAGCCTCCGCACGCGGAGAGCGAGAGCAGCGCTGCGGCCGAGAGCGCGAAGCGAGCGCGGGTGTACGCATGCGTGATGGTCATGGCAGAGCGCGCGGTTGCGTGCGTCGTGCCAAGGCGCGCGAGGTCGTCGACGGCGACGCTCGGCACGCCCGCTGCAATGGCTTCCGTTCGCCATGCAGCCACCAACGCTCTCGTCTCTCTCGTCCGTCAACGTCATCCGGGTCCGCGCAAACGGACCGCGCTTCGACCTCGTGTCGATCCGCACGCTGCTCGCTCACGCGCAGGACGCGATCCAGGTCGGCGCGAAGTCGATCGTGATCGACCTGTCGGGCATCGCCTCGATCGACTCGGTCGGCGTGAGCGCCCTCGTCTCGATCCGCCGCCGCGCGTCGTCGAGCATCAACATCGTGTTGGCCGGTCTTTCGCCAGCGGTTCAGACGGTGGCGCGCGTGTGCCACCTGCACGAAGTCTTCGACGTGTACACGAGCTACGACGCCGCCGAGCGCGCGCTCGCCTCGTAAGCAGCAGAGGTGCTCCGATGTTCGAAGCGCAAGCGACGAGCCCCGCGCAGAGCGCGCCCGCAGCGGCGAGCGACGGGGCGAGCGATGAGCGACCGGGGTTTCCTGTGGATGTTCCGCGGGTGCTCGGGTCGGTGCGGGCGGGGTGGCGATGGATCGCCGCGGCCGCTGCGCTCTCGCTCACGGTCGGCGCCCTCGGCGCGCGCAAGTTCGTGCACCGCGAGTACGCCTCGGAGCTGTCGATCCTGTGGGAGCCCGCGTCTGCTGACGGCGCCGCGGCCGCCGAGGACGAGGCGCGCACGCTTCGAACCCTCGCAGACACCGTAAAATTGCCGATCAATCTCGCTACGGTCCGCGAGCGCTTGCACGTCGAACAGACCCTCGAGCGCATGGGGCGTCGCATCGAAGTGACCTCCAGCACCGAGACGCGGCTCATCGTCCTGCACGGGACCGGCGAGAGCCCCGAGGACGCCCGACGCATCACGCAGAGCACCGCGGACGTGTTTCTCGAGCACCGTCGCGGACTGCACCGCGCGCGGCTCGACGAGCAGCTGCGCACGATCGAGACCGACGCCCGCGAGGCGCGCACCGCGCTCGAAGCGTCGCGCGCTCGGTACGACGAGTTTCGTCGCGCGCACGGGATCGCCAACCTTCCGGCCGAGCAGCTCGCGGCCATCGAGCACGCGGCGCGGCTGCGCGCGGACGCGGACCTCGCGCGGGCCGAAGCCGAGGGAGAGAGCGCTCGCGAAGGGGCGCTTCGCGCGGCGGCGCGCGCACAGAATCCGCTGACGGTGCTGTCCGAGAGCGAGCAGATGTTCGGCGCCACGCGGCTGGCCGAAACCGAAGGGCAGCTCACCGTCGCGCGCTCGCGGTTGACTGGCGCGCACCCTGCCCTGCAGGCGCTCGAAGCGCAGGCCAACGCGCTGCGCGCTCGTTCGGACTCCGCGGTGCGCACAGGTAGGATCATCGGGCGCAACCCGCACTGGGACGCGTACACGGCCAGCGCTGCGACGGCGGGCGCCGTGGGGAGCTCTCTGCGACGGCGCGAAGCGATCTTGCGATCGAGCCTGCGCGAGACCGCGTCGCGCGTGGACGAGCTCGCCTCGCTCGACGGAGAGTCCGCGACGTTGCTCGCGTCGGTGACCGTCGCCGAGCGACACCTGGCCGAGGTGCTCGCGAGCCGGGCGCGCGCGCAGGACGCGCAGCGCTCGCCGGCGACGGGGCTTCGCGTGGTCGCCGCTGCGGTCGCGCCCGATCGACCTTCGAAGTCGCTGCGCAGGCCGATCATCGCGGCGAGTCCGGTGCTGGGCGCGCTGATCGCGTTGATGGTGTTGCTCGTGCGCGGTCTTCGCGGGGGCAAGGCTTTTACCGGCAGTGAAGTGGCGTTTTGGCTCAACGCGCCGGTGCTCGCCTGTACGGACTGGCCCGCGAAGAAGGGCTCGCTCGGGCCGCTGGTGGACGATGTGCGCGAGGCGCTCACGGACACCAACGGAACGACGTTGATCGTGGGCCTCAACGAAGCGGGCCGCGCGACGGCGCGCGAGCTCGCGGCGAAATTGAGCAAGAAGGGGGGAGCGTCCCAAAGTGAGACGAAGAAGCGTTCTACTTCGGGGCTCGAGGTTCGGGCGTGGGATGCGGCCGCGACGGGGCCTGCGTTGCGACGGGCGGCGCGCGGAGTCGACCGCGTGTTGGTGGTGGTCGAGAGCGGCGCGCACGTGGTGACCGAGCTGCGTACGGTGCGCGAGCGGCTGGGCGGGATCGACGCGATCGCGTGCGTGGTGATTGGGATGGGCGCGTCGTTGGCGGACAGGCCCGATCGCGTGGGCTCACCGGCGCGCTTCGAGCGGGGACAGTCCGAGTCGTGAGCGCAGGGCAGCCGTTGGCGAACGAGTTGCAGAGAGCTCATCGCGAACGCAACGCACTCACCACGGAGACCGAGGACTGCCATGAAGCCATCGAACGAAGCGAGCCCCCTTCCTCCCGCGCTGCTCGGAACGTCGAGCCGTCGACGGGTGTTCATGCGACGCGCGCGCGTGCGGTTGAACATCGCGCTGACCGCGATGGGGCCGCGCGTTCGGCGCTCGCTCGACGTGACGCTGTCGGCGATGGCGCTCGCGGCGCTGACGCCGTTGTTCATCTTCGTAGCGATCGCGATCAAGCTTCAAGATCGCGGACCGATTGTGTTCAAGCAAGAGCGCATCGGGCGCGGCGGCAAGCGCTTCATGCTGTTCAAGTTCAGGACGATGGTGCACGGCGCGGACGCGATGAAGAGCGCGCTGGCGCAGATGAACCCCGATGCGATGAGCGGCGTGCGGTTCAAGCTCACCAAGGACCCGCGCGTGACGAAGATCGGGCGAATTCTCAGGCGCTTCTCGATCGACGAGATGCCGCAGATCTACAACGTCCTGCGCGGAGACATGACGCTGGTGGGCCCGCGGCCGCCGGTGTGGCGCGAGGTGGCGCTGTACTCACCGAAGGCGCTGCGACGACTCGAAGTGACGCCGGGGCTCACGTGCTTGTGGCAGATCGGCGGGCGCAGCGACCTGACGTTCGAGCAGCAGGTGGACCTCGACCTCGAGTACATCGACAAGGTGAAGGCCAAAGAAGAAGTGGCCATCGTGGTGAAGACCGTTCCGGCGGTGCTGTCGGGGCGCGGGGCGTACTGAGCGAGCGCGCTCTTCGGGGAGAGAGCGCTCGCAGCGATTTCATTCGTTGAACAAAGGGAGCAAACAGCAATGGACGCAGTCATCTTCGTGGATGGCGCGCCGGAGTCGGCGCATTGGGATGTCGCGGGCACTCCGCTGCTCATTCGGCAGCTCGAGTGGCTGGTCTCGAGCGGGTGCGAGAAGATCGTCGTCGAGCGCTGCGCCGCTGACGAGCGATGGAACGAGATGCAGCAGACGCTCTCGGACCACGCCGTCGCCGCGACGATCGAGACCGTGCTCAGCCCCAAGCCCCTCGGCGGCCTCGCGCTCGCCGAGCGCGCGGGGCTCGGCGAGCGGCCGTTTCTCGCGATCTCCTCGCGGGTGCTCGGGTCGCTGGACCTTCGCACGCTCGCCGAGCTCCCCGCGGGAAGCAAAGCGATGTTCGCTCCACCGGCGAAGCACGAGGCTCTCTTCGACGCGGACGTCTACGTGCTCTCGTCGTCGCAGCCCGCGATCACCAACGCGCAGACGGTCGACGGCTGGGGCGTGCTGCTCGCCTCCGAGCAAGACGCGCACGAGCTCGGCGCGATGGCGCTGATGGGTGAGCTCGACGGCGTGCTCGTGCACGCTGCGGAGGTCTCTCCGGGCGTGTGGACCGCGCGCGGCTCGGTGATCGAAGAGGGCGCGGTGGTGCGCGCTCCCGTGTTCGTCGGGGCCAACGCGCTCGTGTGCGAGCGCGCGGTGATCGGCCCCAACGCGGTGATCGGCGCGCGCGCGGTGGTCTCTCCGACGGCGAGCGTGCGCGACGCGCTGGTGCGCGCGGACACGATGGTGGGCGAAGGGCTCGCGATCGAGCGCTGCGCGGCGGACGGAGACGCGATCGACGACTGGACGACTGGCAGCGTGGCCTCGCTGGGCGACGAGCTGCTGCTCGGGCGTCGAGAAGGAGCGCAGCGGGCGCTCGCTCCGCGGTTGTTGGCGGCGATGGCGGCGTTTGTGTTGGCTCCGATCGCGGCGCTGACCGCGTCCGGACGCGCGCTGCTGCGCGAGCTGTGGCAAGTGGTCGAGGGGACGCGCTGCTGGTTGGGCGCGACGACGAGCGAGCCAGCGATGGTGAGCGCGAGCGCTGGCCTGGTGCGCGCGGCGCAGAAGGCTCCGCGCGGGGTGATCTCGGTCGAGCGCGCGCTGGCGACGGAGGGAGAGGATCAGCTGCGCATGCTCGCGTGGTACGCGCACGAGAAGAACGCGCGGCTGGACGCATCGCTGCTGTGGCAGCGCGCGATGCACGCGATCGGGGTGCTCTGAGCGAGCGGCAGCGGTGGGGCAGTTGGGGGGGACGGTGCAGCGGGGACGACGGGCGCCACGGGGACGGTGTTCAAAAGTTCACGAGACCCGGATAACTCCGCGAGATCACACGTGCGCGAGATACCGGGGCGCCAGGGGGATGGTGCAGCGGGGACAGCGGGCACAGCGGGGACAGCGGGGACGGTGTTCAATCGTTCACGAGACCCGGATAACTCCGCGAGATCACACACGGGAGCTCGCAGGGTCCCAAGCCGCGCGCTGCCACGACGCGTGCGCGAACGATGGAACACCGTCCCGGCTTCGCCCGGCTCGAGGCCGTGCGCGGATGAGCCCTGGCACGCGTTACGCGTGTGTGATCTCGCGGAGTTATCCCGGTCTCGTGAACTTTTGAACACCGTCCCCGATGCCCCCGCGCCCGCTGCCCCGAGCGCTGCTGGCGCTTCCACAACGCCTTCGTGAACGATCGAACACCGTCCCTGTTGCCCCGTCCCCGCTGTCCCCCTGTCGCCCTTTCACCGCTTGCGAAACACGAAGCTCCACCCGACGTGGTCCTGGTGCTCGGCCGTGGGCGCTCCGTTGCCGCGGCCCGCGTGGCCGTCGAGCACGTCCATCGCCTTCGCGACGCCCTGAAACCACGCGTGGTACGCGACGCCGACGCCCGGAACCTTGCGCAGCGCGTTCTCTCGCGCGCGATTGGCCCAGTACCAGTGGAGCAGCGTTCCCCAGTGGCCGCCGATCGGCCAGATCGCCTCGACCGCGAGGCCTTCGTTCTCTGCCAACGACCCGAGCCCCGAGCGCGTGTACCGAAAGTAGTCGTTGGGAAACCCGTGCGTCGGGCAGTACTGCGGCGCCACGCCCAAGAGCACCCCGCCAGGAGCGAGGGTGCGCGCCGCCTCTTCGAAGAACTTCCAGGGTTTTCGCAGGTGCTCGAGCACTTCGACCACCACGATCCCGCCCAGTGAACCGTCGCGAAAGGGCATCGCGTGCGCGTCGGCGATCACGTCGGTCGCGCCGTAGAGCGCGACGTCCAACGCGAGCACCGGCCCGAGCCGCTCGAGGTCGCGGCGGTAGTACTGCTCGCACGCGCCGACATCCACCACCGGAAGCCCCGCAGGAAGCGTCCCTTCGACCGCGTCCACCAGCGCGCGCACCTGCGTGCGATCGTCGGCGAACAGGTCGGCCGTCACCATCTCGCGCACGCGATCGGCCAACGCGCGAAGACCTCCTCGGCTCGAGCCGTCCCTCGCCCGCGCCTGCGCGCGCACGACCTCGTTGTCCTTGGCCACGTCAGCGGTCGCGCTCGGGTGCGTCACCAGCGCGGGACGCCCGTCGACTACTGAGAACTCTCGCGCGCATCCCGCGCAGCGCCAGCCGGCGTCGAGCGAGCCGCGGCACACAGGGCACGCTGCGACCGAGCGGAGCATTTCAATCGACTGCATCACTTCGAGTCTGCCTTTCTTGCGGTCGCTGCGTTTCGAGCGAGCGACTCCATTGCGTCCATCGACGAGTCGAACTGCCACCGCTGCTCGGCCCACTCGCGGGCGCTCTGCCCTGCGTGTGGCTCGTGCAGCACGCGGCGCACAGCGTCAGCCAATGCACGGGCGTTGCCAGGGTCGAACCCGTCCACGCCGTGCCCGTCGCGAAGCCACTCGGTGATGCCGCCGTGGCGCGCGGCGACGACGGGACGGGCGCGCTGCATCGCTTCGATTCCGGTCATGCCGAAGGGCTCGGGCCAGCGCGAGGGGACCAACATCACCCACGCGCGGTCGATCTCGCGGACGACGGCCTCGGGCGCGACGGCGCCCACGAATTCAACGCGGCCTGGCGCGACTGCGGTCGCTTGCGCTTCGAGCGAGGCTCGCTCGGGGCCGTCGCCCACTACGCGGAGCCGCGTCGTTCGAGGGAGATGCGCGAGGGCGTCGATGGCGATGTCGACGCCCTTTCCCCGCAGCAACGACCCGAGCACGAGCAGCGTGGGCTGCGGGTCGCGGGGGCTCGCTGCGTCGCTCGACGGCGGTGGAACAGGGTGCAAAACGCCCACCCGATCGCCGCTCACGCCCGCCGCCACGAGCGAGCCGCGCACATACTCGCTGCACGCCACGAGGGGGTACCGCTTCGACAGCGCGATCGTCTGCTCTCGCAGAGAGAAAGGATCCACCACGCGCAGCGCGAAGCGCCCCTTCGAGCGGTCTCGCACCACCACGCAGCCGTGCGCGACGCACGCCACGCCCGGCGACCGGTGGCAGGGCTCGCGGCCGATCGGCAGGTATCGATGCGAGCGCGGACACGACAGGTCGTGGTCGTGCGCGAAGACGACGGCCGGCGTTTCTCCTAGCCAATCGAGCTCTGCGACCGTCGAGGCCCGCTGCACGAGGGCCACGTCGACCCCAGCGAGCGCATCCCGGTCGTTTCGATGCAGGACCGACGAGAAGCCCCGGCTGTACCGTTCTGGGTCACGTCCCCCGCGCCCGTTGTGCAAGAGCCGAACATCGTGGCCGCGCGACCGAAGCGCCTGCGCGCGGTCGATCGCGAAGCGCTCGAGCCCCCCTGCGTACCCTACGGTCTCTGCAACGATAGCGATGTGCATTCGGTCTCCTGAGCGCTCGCGCGGCGAAGCGTGATCCAGAGCGTCGCCGCCGCGGCGATCCCAGTGATCGAGCACGCGACGAGCGAGCCCAGCACGGTGAGCGAGCGCGGGGCTAGCAGCGCTCCGAGCACAAACGAGACCAGCACCGGCGCGGCGATCGGCGCGAGCGCCACGAGCTGCGCGCGCGCGCTCGTCTGGTTGAGCGCGAGCAGCGAGCGGTACGTGAGGATGGCGATGACGGTGTTGCCGACGATCGTTCCGCCGGCGACGGCCCACACGCCGAGGTGCGAAGCGCCGCCCAAGGTGATCACCGCGTTGGCGACGGACCCGAGGATGTGCGGGCGCGCGCCGGACCACTGCGAGCGCGCGGCGACGTTGAGCCCCGCGCTCGCGAGCTCGCTGCTCATCGCGACCACCGCGCCGAGCCCCGTCAGCGCGAGGGACAACCCGAAGATGCTCTCGTCGACGACGGGCCCCGCCCACGCGCGAAGCAGCGCGCGGCCGCAAAACGCCAGGGCGATCACGGCCGAGGCGAACGTCGAGGTCATCACGATCGTTCCGAACGTGAGGGTCTCGTCGCGACCTTGACGCGTCCCGAGCCGGTGCTGCATCGCCGCGCCCACTTGCTTGACCAGCGTGAAGAGCTGATCCGTCACGCGCAGGCTCACTTGATACGCGCCCACCGCCGCGAGCGGCGCGACCCGCGCGAGCACCGCGACGTCGACGCGCACCGCGAGCACCGCCGCCGCGTTGATCGCCAGCGCCGCCGAGCTCTCTCTCACCGCCTCGCGCCACTCTTTCGCCTGCGGAAACCCACGCGGAACCACCCTCACCCGCGCGTCGATCCACGTCGCCGACCGCGCCACCATCAGCGACTCGATCACGCTCGAGCCCAACACCCCCAGCGCTGGCGCAGCGATTCCCCAGCGCAACCACAGCCCAACAGCGGTGAGCGTCACCTGCGCGAGCGCCCCGCTCGCCCGGGCCGCCGCGAGCGCGCGCGTCGCTCCCTTGCCCACGAGCCACGCGCGCTGCGCGCTCGAATACGCGGTGATCGACCCGGCCAACAGCGCTGCTGCGCCCGCCACCGAAAGAGCTCGGCTCGACGCAACGCTCGCGTCGATCGCCCCGCGCAGCTCGGACAGGTACACCCAGTACGAGAGCGCTGCGAACACCGGCGCGAGAAGCAGCGTCGTCCACTGCGAGAGCGCCACCGAGCGCGCCGCGACCGTTCCCTCCTCGTCGCAGATCGAGTGCTTGAGCGCCACCGACGACAGGCCCAGGTCCGCGAGGCTGATGAGCGTGGCGGAGGTTCCGATCAGCGCCCACGCGCCGAGCGCCGAGCGACCGAGCCCACGCCCCAACATCGCGATGGTCAGTACG
>JAAFIF010000054.1 GCA_013298625.1 Myxococcales bacterium | reverse complement strand
GATCGTGACCGTCGGGCGCGGCGACGCACCGCTGCGGGTGATGGCGAGGGCGACGCCTGCGCCGAGCACGGGGAGCGCGATCGCGAACACCGCGAGCAGCGCGCGGTTCGACCGCTGCTGCGCGGGTGGCGCGGGCGCCGGCTCGTGCGCGGCGGCGACGCCCGTCGGCGCGTCGTGGATGGGCAGCGACGGCGTGGCGCTCGTGGCGAAGGCGGAGTCCGCGTTGACGTTGGTCTGCGTGGACTGCGGTCGTCGCGCGACGGCCGAGCGCGAGCTGGTCTCGTCCCCTGCGTCATCTGCGTCGTTGCCGCTCGCGGGCGGCGGGGTGACGGTCTCGCGGTTGCCGAAGGCGCTGGCGACGGCGATGGCCTCTTCGCGGATCTGACTGGGCGCCGGCGGGAGGTCTGCGTGCAAGAGCTTGTCGCGCTGCGCGATGCGGTCCGCGAAGTGCTGCTTCATCAGGTCCGAGACCTCGTCGGGACCTGCGGGGAGCCCTCGCGCGGCGACGAAGCGATCGAGCTCGCGGGCGAGCTCACCGGCGGATTGAAAGCGCTCGTCGGGGTTGCGACAGAGCGCGCGCTCGATGATCGCGTCGAGCTCTGGCGCGATCCCGGGCGCGACGGACGAGGGCGCGGGGATGGGGTCTTGCAGCACGGCGCACATCGTCGCGGCCTCGACGTTGCGTTGAAACAGGCGCTTGCCGGTGATGCACTCCCACAGCACGACGCCGAGCGCGAACACGTCCACGCGACGGTCCGGCTCGAGGCCTCGCAGCTGCTCGGGGGCCATGTACGAGAGCTTGCCCTTGATCATCCCCGTCGAGGTGCGCTCGGCGGTGCGGTCGACCGAGCGCGCGATGCCGAAATCGACGACTTTGGTCACGCCGTCGTAGAGCACGAAGATGTTCTGCGGCGAGACGTCGCGGTGCACGACGTTGGCGAGCCTGCCGTCGCTGAGCTTGAGCTCGTGCGCTGCGTGCAGCCCGCGCGCGGCGTCGGCGACGATGCGGCAGGCGACGGGGACGGGCAGCGGCGCGCCGATCTTGAGCGCGCTCTTGATGAGCGTGCTCAGCGACTCGCCGTGCAGGTACTCCATCGCGAGGTAGTAGGTCGCGTCGGCTTCGCCGAAGTCGAGCACCGCGCAGATGTTCGGGTGGTTGAGCCTGGCGACGAGCCGGGCTTCATCGAGAAACATCCGAACGAAGGACTTGTCCGTCGCGAGCTGCGGGGCGATGACCTTGACGGCGACCCACTTCTCGAAGGACGCGTGCCCTTTGGATTTGGCCAGGTAGACCGAAGCCATCCCGCCGGATGCGAGTCGGTAGCGCAGCTCGTAGCGACCGAGCGTCTTGGACCAGGGCGATGAACGTTGCGCTGCGTTGCCGACGGTCACGAGAGAGGCCTCCGAGCGAAGTGCCCAGGCATCGGACCGTATCACAGCGCCGGTGAAATTTGCGCGCTATCACCGTACGAGAGCGCGGCTTCAGCGCAGCGTAGGCGACACGTAGGCCACCATGTCGGCGAGGTCTTGGTCGCTGAGCAGCTCGGTCGAGAAGGGGGGCATGGTTCCGGCGAAGCCCAAGAACGCGCCGTGGCGGGCTTTCTCGACGAAGACCTGTCGAAGCGTGTCTTGCGTGTAGCCGAGGGCAGCGCCGTGCTCGCGCTCGGTGTCGTCGGGGATGACCGTGGCCGACGAGATCGCGCGGGCGCTCTGCCGAAGCGCGCCGTGACAGGCTGCGCACGCCCGCTCGTACACGCGTTGTCCGCGCGCTGCGTCGCCGCTGCCGGGCGGCACTGTGGCGCCTGGAATCGTGAACGCCACGGCGTTGGTGATCGCGCCCGGCGCGCGCTCGATCGAGTACAAAAATGCGTACAAATCCACGGAGCGCTCTGCGCTCGCGTCGAAGCGCCCGCCGCGCATGAACTTCTCGAAGCACAGCCCCACCGCGTCTTCGAGCGCGACCACCGAGCCGCCCCAGAACGTGGGGCGCGCGGTGGCTCCGGCCAGCAATCCTCCTGGCAGAACCGCGTCGGGCCGGTCGCTCGGCGCGCTTCGATGGCACGTCGCGCAGGAGTACTGGTTGAAGCGCGAGGTCGAGAACGACGGGCTGGCGAAGAGCTCGCGCCCGCGCTGCTCGGCGGAGACGCGGTCTTCGCACGAGCTGAGCGCGGCGCTGACCGTGAGCGCGAGCGCGGTTTGAAAACGTGCGCGTGTATTCATGATCGCACTCATCGCGCTCATCGTGCAGGCGCGAACGCGACGGCGTCCGGGTAGATCCCGGTCTCGACGCGCGCGCGGGTCTCGAGGGTCTCTGGGTCGATCACGAGCAGCGCGCCGGGCTCGCGCCGGGTCGCCGTGTGAACGCCTTCGCAGACGAGCACGTAGCGGCCGTCGGGCGCGCGCGTCACCTGGTGCGGGAGCTTGCACTCGGCTGCGGTGAACGTGCGATTGCGATGGATGGTCATTGTGGCGCGGTCGACGACCACGAGCTGATCGGGGTTCTGCGTCGGCACGAGCAGGGTGTCTCCCGTTGGGCCGAAGTCCATGAAGAACGCCGCTCCGTTGACGCGCACCGAGCGCGCGTTGGTGAACGTGAGCGCGCCGTCGGCGGCGATGGTGAACTCTCGCACGTCGCGCCCTTCGAGGTCCGCGGCGTAGCCCGTGGACACATCGGGCGTGACGATCAGCGAGTAGGGGCCGTAGCGATTGTCGGGGATGGTTCCGGCGCCGGGGCCGACCGCGAAGGTGCGCGTCGAGAAGCTCGGGCTCGCGAGGTCCGTCACGCTGACAGAGTCCTGGCCGTTGCACGCGACGAGCAGCCAGCGGTTGTTCGCGGTGATGACTCCGCCGTGCGCGGCGAGGCAAGGGCGAAGCGTCGCGAGGCGACGGAGCGTCTGCGCGTCGTGGATGGTGATCGCGCTCGCGCGGCCGTCGCCGCCGTCGCTCGCTCCGACGCCGCCGTCCCACTGCAACACCCGGTTGAGCTCGAAGTGCGTGACGATGACCTTGCTCTTGTCCGGCGTGAGCAAGATGTCGCCAGGGTTGCTCTCGACGTCGGCGCGGCCGAGCACGCGCAGGTCGTCCATCGAGTGCGCGACGACGATGCCGAGCTGGTTGCTTGCGCCGTGGTTTCCGTGGGGGCCGACGCTGAGCTCGGGGGGCGGGTAGGCGTAGGCCGTGTAGAGCACGCGCCGCGCGGGGTCGAGCGCGAGGTGATGTGGCCCGTCGTTGGCCAGCGGATCGAGCCCGATCGAGTACGTCCCTACGCGGGTGAAGTCGGCCATCGAGACCACGGTGATCGTGTCCGATCCGTTGTCCGAAGTGACCGCGCTCACGGCGCCCGCAGGCCACGCGACGATGGGCCGTCGATTGGGAAAAGCCTCGCCGTCGAACGGGACGTTCACCTTGGGGCCACACGAGAGCGCCGCGACCGAGAGCGCAGCCAACAGCGAAGCGCGGCTCATGGCGAGAGCGTGAACGTCACGCGCGTCGGAGACTCGAAGGGCCCGTCGCTGACCGTGCTGTTGCGAAATCGCGTGGCGGTGACGCGCAGCTCGATCGGCGCGCCCGCGCCGCGAAGGACCTCCCACGCGGCAGCCCCGGGCGTGTACTCGGTGGTCGACTGCTCGACGCGGAGGATCACGCGGGATCCGACGCGGAAGTCCAAGCCGTAGCCGATGCCAGAGAAGGGCGCGCAGTGCGCGTGCGCTTCGGGCACGAGCGTGGTCCAGCGCGCGAGCTCTTCGAGCGCCGTCGGCGCGCGCGGCGCTCGCAACGGGGGGAGGGCGTCAGCGATCGCGTTCCATCGGGCGGGGGTGCGTGTTGGGGCGAGCGCGGTGGCGGCGGACCAGCGAAAGGTAAACGGCGTGGCCGAGGGCAGGACCTGCATCGCGGTCGGCGCAGTGATCGCCGGCGCGCGCATCGCGTCCACCACTGCGGCCGCTCGCAGCTCGGCGTCGTCGAGCGCGAAGCACGCCTCGTCCGAGTACCCGTCGGGCCCGCGGTCGCACTGCGGAAGCACAGCGGTCAAGCACCGCGACGGCGGCGCTCCGCTGTCGTTGCAGCCGCCTCCGTCGCAGCTCGGCGCGGGGGGCGAGCACTGCGCGCACGCGGCCGCGAAGACACACACAATCAAAGTACGCAGCGTTGCTCTCACGCCTCCAAAGGTAGCGCAGGGCGCGAGCGTTGCGTCACGTTCTGTTTTTGCTGCGCTCAGCGGTAGATCCAACGAGCGGTCGCGTCCCACTCGGCCAGCCGCTCGCGGCCGATCGCCATGATCGCTTCGATCGACGCGCCCTGGTCGATCGCCTCGCGCACGCGCCCGTCTCCCGTCAGCAGATCGATCGCGGGAACGTCGTCGACGAACTCGTACGCGTCGGTTCGCCAGCGAAATCCCTCGCGCGTTCGCAGATGCGCGATCGCCGCGAGGTACGCCCGGTACGGCTCGAACGCGCCCGCGTCGGTGACGTGCACCTGCACCGCGCCGATGTTCTCTGCGGCCCACTTGTGAAAGGTCGGCCGAACCGTGGTCGGCCTCGCGACGAAGCCCGCGCCCCCGTCGCGCATCATCGCCCGCGCCAGCGCAGGGCCGTCGACGTAGCCCGCGCCGAAGAGCTCGAAGGGCCGCGTGCACCCGCGCCCTTCGCTCGCGTTGGTCCCTTCGAGCAGACAGCCGCCTGGATAGACCAGCGCGGTCTCGGGCGTCGGCATGTTGGGCGAGGGGAGCACCCACGGGAGGCCCGTCTCGCCGAAGAGCATCGAGCGCTGCCAGCCCTGCATTTTCACGGTTCGAACGCAGCCGAGACCCTCGTCTCGCGCCGCGTCCTCGACGATCTCTGCGATGGTCATCCCGTGCCGCACCGGGACGCTGCGCAGCCCCACAAACGACCGCAGCGCCGGCAGCTGCGGCGCGCCTTCGATCCGCGCTCCGCCGAGCGGGTTCGGCCGATCGAGCACGATCAGCTCGATGCCCAGCGCGTCGCACACGCGCGCGCAGAGCACCGCCGTCCACACGAACGTGTAGTACCTGCTGCCCACGTCCTGCAGGTCCACCACCAGCGCGTCGAGCCCGTCGAGCCACTCGCGCCTCGGCGAGAGCGAGTCGAACGACCCGCCGTACAGCGAGTGAATCGGCGCGCCCGTCTCGGGATCGCTCGCGTTGTCCACGCCGATCATGTCCTGCGCTTCTCCGCCGTACCCGTGCTCGGGGCCGAAGAGCGCGCGGACGATCGCGCCCTTCGCGACGAGGACGTCCTTCGCGTGCGCGAGCGATCGCGTCACCGAAGCGGGGTGCGCCACGAGCCCCACCCGTCGCCCGCGCACGAGCTTCAGCGCGTCCGAATCGTCCTGCGAGAGGCGGTCGAGTCCTGTCAGTACGGTCATTTGCAGTGTTTTGCCCGTATACCGTCGAGCGCTCGCCTGCGCTACATTCCGCCGCCCTCATGGCCTATTCATCGCGCGCGATCGCCGCGCTCGTCTCGATGCTCGTCGCCGTCGTCGCCCTCCCCATGGGCTGCGCGCGTCGCATCGGCGACGGCTGCTCGCTCGACACCGACTGCTCGATCAACAACGACCGCCGCTGCGACACGTCGCAGGTCGGCGGCTATTGCACCGTCGCCGAGTGCGACCGCAACTCGTGCCCCGACGACTCGCTCTGCGTCGAGTTCTTCTCCAGCGTTCCTCAGCGCGCGCGGCGCTTCTGCATGTCCCCGTGCGCGACCGACGGCGATTGCCGCAGCGGCTACCGATGCCAGCAGGCGGACGTCGCGGGCATCGCCGCCGCGTGTCCGGCCAACGCGAGCACCGAAGCGGGCTGCACCCGGCTCGTCGATGACCGCACCGGACCCGGCACCAATCGCACGCGCGTGGGCTACTGCGCGCTGCCGATCTCTACGCGCTAGCGCGCCTTCGCACGGATCGGAGACTCAAAGGCTCGATGCGCTACCTCGGGTACCTGTTGCGACGCGCGCTCGGCGGAGCGCTCACGGTGCTCGCGGTGGTGTCGGTGTGCTTTCTCTTGCTCGAAGCGCTGCCGGGCGATCCGACGGACACCATCCTCGGCGAGACCGCGACCGCTGAAGACCGCGAGCAGCTGCGACGAGCGCTGCGGCTCGATCAGCCGTTTGCGTCGCGGTACCTGCAATTTGTGCTGGATTTGATCGTTCCGGCGCGGGCGATGGGGCACTCGCTCAGGCAGCCGGCGCGCAGCGCGTTCAGCATGATCGCTGAGGTGTGGCCCAACACGATCATGCTGGCGATCAGCTCGGCGTTGGTCGCGTGGGCCGTGGCGATCCCGCTCGCCGTGCTCGCCGCGAGCCGGCCGCGGACCAAGACCGACGCGGCCGTGGGCGTCGCGTCGCTCGTCGGCGTCGCGATCCCGTCGCTGTGGCTCGGGCCGCTGTTGATCCTGGCGTTCTGCGTGGCCGTTCCGCTGCTGCCGTTTCCGGGGCCCGACGCGAGAGGTCCGCTCGCGCTCGTCCTCCCATCGCTCACGCTCGGCGTTGGAATGGCCGGAATCCTCACCCGCATGGGCCGCGGCGCCCTGCGCGAGACCCTGCGCGAGCCCTTCGTCACCGCCGCCCGCGCGCGCGGGCTCAGCGAGACCGCGGTGCTCATCAAGCACGCCCTTCGCGCTGCGATGGTCCCGCTGCTCACCACCGGAGGCGCGCAGCTCGCGAGCCTCCTCGGCGGCGCGATCATCACCGAAAAAGTGTTCGACCGCCCCGGCCTCGGCACGCTGCTGCTTCAGTCGCTGACCGCGAGGGACATCCCCGTCGTGCTCGCGTGCGTGGTCGTCATCGCTGCGACCGCGGTGCTCGTGCAGCTCGCCGTCGACGTCGCGTACGTCCTGGTCGACCCGAGGATCCGCCTCTCGTGAGCGCCGCAAACAACAAGCGATGGAAGCTCCAAGGCCGCGCGCTCGTCGGCGTCCCGCTGGTGCTCTTGTTTCTCGCGCTCGCGTTGATCGGGCCGTGGATCGCCCCGTATTCGCCGCGCGCGATCGACCTTGCGCACGAGCTCGAGCCGAGCTCGTGGCGTCACTTGCTCGGCACCGCGGACAACGGCGTCGACGTGCTCAGCGTCCTGCTCACAGGAGCGCGCACCGCGGGCCTCGTGGCGGTGAGCTCGGTGTGCATCTCGTTCGTCATCGGCTCTCTGTTCGGCGCGGTCTCTGGCTACGCCGGCGGGCGCACGGACATGGTCCTCGCGCGGATCACTGACGCCGTGCAAGCGATGCCCTCGCTGGTGCTCAACGTCGCGCTGCTCGCCCTCATCGCGCGCCCCGGATTCGGCCACATGATCGCGGCGCTCAGCGCGACGGGCTGGGTCGCGTACGCGAGGGTCTCTCGCGCCGAAGTGCTTCGCCTGCGGGACCGTGAGTTCGTCACCGCGGCGCGCGCGCTCGGGGCGTCCTCGGCGCGGGTGTTGTTTCGGCACGTCTTGCCCAACGCGATGGGGCCGCTCATCGTGCAAGCGACCTTCGGCCTCGGCGGCGCGGTGCTCGCGGAGGCCTCGCTGAGCTTCCTCGGGCTCGGGCCGGGCGCGGGCGCATCCTGGGGCGCGCTGCTCGATCAGGGGACGGCGTACCTGCTGCGCGCGCCGCGGCTGGCGTTGATCTCGGGCGGAGCGATCGCAGTGACCGTGCTCGGGTTCAACCTCACCGGCGATTGGCTGCGCGACGCGCTCGATCCCAAAGAGCAGTGAGCGCGCTCAGCGCTGCGAGAGGCGGTCTTCGAGCAGTCGCTGCCAGGTGCGGCGATCGAGCGAGGCGTGCATCGAGACGCCCGCGAGCGCCGTCGCAGCTCCCGCGGCGGCGACCCCCATCGCGACCATGCGCGAGCCTGTGAGAAACCACGCGCCTGCCATTTGCGTGCGGTGCGAGAGCACCCACTCCGTCAGTCGCTTGCGCGCGTTGGACTCGTACGCGTCCATCTTCTCCCAGTCGTTGAAGACGTAGAGCTTGGGCGCTTGCTTCCACACGGGCTCGACGGACTGCACCCATTGCTCGGCGAGCGCGGTGCTCATGAACCCCGCCGCGCGCGTCACGATCACGCCGTCTGCGGGGTTGCTGATGAACAGACAGCCGCGCTCGTCGCACGCCTCGAGCAACGAGCGCCGATCAGCGCCGGTTGGTAGCGCGCGCAGCGCGTTGCGGTCGAACACCAAACTCCACTGCCTCCGAGGACGCGGAGTATCAGGGCGACGCCGTCGTGTGCGCAACTGAGGTTTCGTCAGCGGGTCGCTCGCTCGGCGCGCGTCGCGATGACGAGCACGCTTTGCGCGCGCTGGTCGTTTCGACCGCCGCGCTGGCGCAGAGCACTCCGACCAAGACCAGGTGGTAGCGGTCGTCCGCGATGAACGCCGCGTGCACGAGCGCGACGCTCGCCACCGACGCGCCGACGCCCCACGCGAGCGCCCGCTGCTCGATGGACCTGCGCCGCGCGAGCCGCGCGAACGCGAAGAGCGCCCACCACCAGCACAGCGTGCACACGGCCGCGAGCGCGAGCCCGATCGGCTTGGAAATTCGCTCTGAAACCGTGCTGCGCGCGTAGCTCACCGGCGCCCACTCGAACGCCATCGTTCGGGCGATCTTGCGCGCGCCGAGCGCCGCCCACGCGAGCGGATGATCTTGAATTCGTGTGACGGCCACGCGGGACATGCATCGGTCGCGCGCTCGCTCGCCGCGGACGTCGGCGCACGGGTCTGCCGCGGTGAGCTCGCGGTAGCCGCCGCGGGCGTCGGGGAGCGTTCCGATCAACAGGTTGCTGCCGCCGTTGGTGCTGACGAGGGCGGGGCCGTCGAGCGCGCGGGCGTTGCGCAGCGTCCATGGCGCGATCAGCGCGAGCGCAGCGCAGAGCGTGACCGCGCCGTGAGAGAGCCGCGCGCCGAGCGATCGATGGTTGAGCGCGCCGAACACCGGGGCGAGCACGATCGCCTGCGGTCGCACGTACGCTGCGAGCGCGACGAGCGCGCCGACGGCGAGGCTCTTGGCCAGTGGCCGCGCGCGCGAATCGACGCTCGACGCGGGCCACAAGGCCACGGCGAGGGCGGTGGTGATGAACGCGCACTGCAGCGTCTCGGTCATGGTCGCGGCCGACCACAGGATCGCCCCGGGATAGAGCGCCGCGAACCACGCGGCCCTTCGCGCCGCGGCCACTCCGCCCGCGGTCCACGCGATCGCCGCGGCCGACGCGGTCGTGAGCGCCGAGGCCGCGACGTTGACGACGTACGCGGCGTGCACCGCCCGCAGCCCGGCCCCCATCACCAGCGCGATCGCCGCAGGAAACCCCACCGGAAAGAACGCCGTCGCCCGTCCGCTCCCGTCCCAATGGACGAATCCGCGCCCCTCTGCCAGCCCCTCCGCCAGGGCTGCATAGATCGCCCCGTCCCACGCCGCCGGAGGGCGCAGCCACGCGATCACCGCCACGCGCAGCAAAATCGCGGCGACGACCGCGGGCAGCGCGGCGCGAAGGGCGCGCGGCCCGTCGGCGATCGGTGCGTCTGTGGCCGAGTCGCTGCGCATTCGTGAAAAGACTCCCCAAACGCCCTTAACCCGCGCGCCGCTTTGCTGTCACGCGGCGCAGCAGACCCGTTGCAATCGCGGGGCAGTTCGAGTCCACTCCGCGCCCGATGAGCTACTCGAAGCGGTTGGTTCGATGGGTCGGCGCAGCGATGGCGCTGGCCGCTGGCGTGGCGGTCGCCCCGAGCGCGAACGCACAGTCTTTCTCCCAGCGACTGGTGTTCAACGCTGACCTCGGCGTAGGCGAGTCGCAGCCCGACGTGACCGTCGTCTCGCCGACGATGGGCCCGATCTCGCTGCCCACGCTGAGCGGAATCGTCAACGCCCGCCTCGGCGTGCACCTCACTGAGCAGTTCAGCCTGCATGCGGTCGGCGGCGTCTGGTCGATGTTCGGCCGCAGCGCGACCGCGCCCGTGTTGCTGCACGGCAACGCCGGCCTCGGCTTTCGCGTCGGCGGCACGATCGCGTCGATCTTTCACCCTTTTATCGGCGTCGAAGGCGGCGTCGCGATCGGCGCGCCCACGCTGAAGGCCTGGTGGCAGGCCGGCGTCGGCCTCGAGTTCATGCTCTCTCGCAGCATCGGACTCGGCCCGTTCATCCGCTACTCGTACGAGTCGCGCACGACCGAAGACTTCGAGCGCTCGGGTTGGCACGCGGGTGCGTCGTTTACCTTCCGCACTCCGTGGCCGGCGGAGGCCCCTCCGCCGCCAGCTGACCAGGACTCCGACGGCGTGGTCGACGCGGACGACCAGTGCCCCGCGCAGCCGCAAGGCACCAACCCCGATCCCACCCGCCGCGGCTGCCCCCGCGCCGACGACGACAGCGACGGCGTCTTCAACGACGAAGACGTGTGCCGCACGCAGCCCGCTGGCGAGCACCCCGACGCGGCCCGCCGTGGTTGCCCCGAGGGCGACGCCGACGGCGACACCGTCCTCGACTCGCAAGACCAGTGCGTCAACGAAGCGCAAGGCGAGCACCCCGATCCTGCGCGCCGCGGCTGCCCCGACGCGGACACCGACGGCGACGGCGTGTTCAACGCCCAAGACCAGTGCCGCGATCAAGCCGCGGGCGCAAACCCCGACCCCGCGCGCGCCGGCTGCCCGATCCCCGATCGCGACGGCGACACCGTGCTCGACCCGCAGGATCACTGCCCGGATCAAGCAGGAGCTCCGAGCCCGGACCCCAACCGCAACGGCTGCCCGGGCCTCGTCTCGGTCACCACGACGAACATCCGCATCACGCAGCAGATCAATTTCGCGGTCAACAGCGACCGGATCCTGCCGACGTCCAACGCGCTGATGCAGGCGATCGCCGACGCGCTCACCGCTTCGCCGCAGATCCGCAAGGTGTCTGTCGAAGGCCACACCGACGACGCCGGTCCCGACGCGCGCAACCTGGGTCTCTCCGAGCGCCGCGCGCAGAGCGTCGTGCGTTGGCTCACGAGCCACGGGATCGCTGCCGATCGCCTCGAAGCGCACGGCTTCGGCGAGACACGTCCGCTGCAGCCCATCACTGGGCTCACGGCGCGCCCGCTCGCCGACGCCCGCGCGCGCAACCGCCGCGTCGAGTTCAACATCACCGACCCGGCGCCGCCGCGTCAGTGAGCGCGAGCGCCGGCCCGCTCGCGGGCTGAGCGGCTGTCGCGACTGCGCACGATCTTCTGGGGGAAGGATGACGAATCGAAGACAGCGGGCGCTACGCCGCTGCGCGCTTGCGTCGACCGCGCGTGCGCGGGGCGTCTTCGTTGTGCGCTGGCGCAGGCGAGACCAACGCATCGGGCTCGCTGATCGGCGCAGCGATCACAGGGAGGGGCTCGTTGGCTTCGCTGGAGGGCGCATCGAGCTCGGGCGCGACTGGCACTTCGCTCGAGACCACAGCTTCGGGGGCAGTCGGTTCTTCGGGCGCTGGCGCATCGACGGCGAAGGCGAACGCCGCTTGCACGTCGCCTGCGCGAAGGAGCTTCTTGCGCTTCACCTTCGAGCGCTCGTTGTCTCGCGCTTCGAACGCCGCGCGCTCGGCGCACACGACGCACGGCTGTGCTTCGACTGGCGCGATGACGGGCGCTGGGGCGCGCTCGTCGATGACCGCGGCGGACGCTGTGACCGCGCTGCGGGCGACGGCGCTGAGCGCGCGCTGCGCTTTGGCGAGCTCGAGCATCGCGCGGCGGACGCGCTCGGCGGCGTCGACGGCGCTGTCAGGCGCTTCGGCGAACGCGGCGATCTCGCGGTGCGCGCACGGGCCGACGCTGTCGGTCGACGGGTCTTCTTCGCCGCACTCGAGGCACACGCGCAGCGGTTCGCCCCCGCGATCGACGTGGCGATCAGCGCTTCGATCCACGACGATCACGTCGTCGAACGACGGGTCGATGAACTCGTCGCCGGACGACTCGACTTCGCTCGCCCCACCTTTGCTGCGACTGGTCCGACTGCTTCGAGGTTGTGCCGCCATCACCGTCTGAGAGTGATGTAGCGCGAGCACTGATCGCGTGTCCAGTCTGTGTCCGAGGCTCAGCCTTGGACGCGGATGGCCCACACGAGCTTGCCGACGTTCTTGATCACGTTGGGCACGCGCTTGATCAGGTTGATGCTGGGCGGACGCACCTCGCGGAGCTTGATCGGAACCTCCGCGACGCGAATCCCGCCCCGCTCGGCGCGCAGGACGAGCTCGCTGGCGAACACGTCTTTGTCCACGAGGCACGCGCGCACGGTGTCGAGCACGGCGGCGCGACGAAAGGCTTTGATCCCGTGCGTGTCGGTGCCCTTGAAGCCGAGCGTCACGCGCAGCAGGCCGTTGTAGATCATCGACGCTGCGTGACGGGTCCACGGGCGATCGTCGTTGCTCTCGCCGAGCAGCTTCGAGCCGACGACGAAGTCGCACTCGTTGCGCTCGAGCTTGGCGATGGCGACGCGGTAGAAGTCCGTCAGGCAGAGGTCGATTTCGTCGCAGATGACGAACTCGCCGCGCGCGCGGAGGATGCCTTCTTTCAGCGCCTTTCCGTAGTTGGGCTCGCTGGCAGAGAACATCGAGACGTCGGGGTAGCGATCGCCGAGCTCTTTGCCGATCTCGCGCGTGCGGTCCTTCGAGCCGTTCTCCGCGAGGATGATCTCGTACGTGAAGTCGAAGTCCTTGAGCCCCTCGCGCAGCCCAGCGACCGCGGACGGGAGGATCTTCTCCTCGTTGTACACAGGGATCACGATCGATACGCGCGGCGGCGCGCCTTCGTTGGCACTCATCGAAGCATCTCCCGGGCGCTCGCCGCGGCCTCGCGGCCGTAGATGAGCGCGTCTTCCATCGAGCTGTAGTTCCACGCGCCGTAGCGGCCGTGCGAGACGATGTGGTTGTCCTTGAGAAACGGCTTGATCACCTCGAGCGCCGCGAAATACTGGTGATCGAACACCACGTACGCGTACTCGATCTTGCGCGGCGACATGAACGCGACGTCGTCGACCGACGCGATCAGCCCCATCTCGACCATGTCCTTCGCGACCCGCGGCCCGAGCTCGCTCATGTCCGGCTCGCTGCGATCGGCGAGCTCGACGTAGAAGCACGCGCCGCCCTCGGGCGCGAGCCGCTCGCTGAAGTTCGAGTAGCAGCCGATGCGATAAAACGGATACTTCTCTTCGGGCACGTACGCCCAGTGCAGGTCCTTCTGCACAGGCTTGTGCGTCGCGACGTCGAGGTACCAGAGGCGATTGCAGCGCAGCTTCGCAGCGGCGTCGCGGACGCTCTCGGGCGCGTCCACGAGCTGATCGATCAACGCCTTCAGCGGCGCCGTGGTGATCAGCGCGCCGTACGCGTGCTCGGTCCCGTCAGCGAACAAGAGCTTCTTGTTCTTCCAGTCGATCTTCGAGGGAGCGCGGTCGAGCTGGATCCCGCGGATCTCTTTGGCCATCGCGTCGGGCAGCTCTTGGATGCCCGTCGGAGGATAGAGAAAATTCGCGTTGTACCCGAGCTCGCGGTCGTTGAGCCCCACCGCGCCGGCCAGCACGTCGTCGAGCTTCGGCATCGGGACGAACCGCGAACACCACTCGGCCGTGATCTCTCGCGGGTGCACGCCCCACAGGCGCGCGTTGTACGGAATCATGAAGTGCTTGGAGAATCCCTCGCCGAAGTGCTGCAAGCAGAACTCTTCGAAGTTCTCCGGCGCCCGCTCCCACACGCGCGACTTCGCGTCGAGGTAGCCCTTCAAGCACTCGAACGCCACCTGCGCCGGCAGCCCGAAGGTGTTCGCCTGGTACGGGTAGCGCGTGTATCGGCCGTGCGAGAACACCATGCTCCGACGGGTGATCGTCCGCAGGTGACCCGGCGCGAACAGCCTCGCCATCCACGCTTTGATGTCCGGGTCGCGCAGGTGCAGCAAGTGCCCCGTGCGGTCGAAGCGATACCCGCGCTCTTCGAGCGTGATCGCGTGCCCGCCGACGTGCGGCAGCTTCTCGTACACGGTGTACTGCTCGCCGTCGGCGCCGAGGTGGTGCGCGGCGGACATGCCGGTCAGACCGGCGCCGAGGATCGCGATCGGTGGCTTGTTGTTCTCGCTCATTCGCAGGCCGTTGGCGGGATAGCAGGCTTGCGGGCCAGAGTGTCAAGCCGTTCGCGGTGAACGGCCCCAACCCTGCGCCGAACGGCTCTTTCTCGCCCCGCGCGACCGCGACCGCAACGGACGGCCCCGACCGTCATCGCTGCGCGGGCCTCGCCTCGACCGACGCGAGCACCGCGGCCGCCAACGAGTCCGCCGCCTCGCTCGCCACGAACGCGTGCGTCTGCTCTGCGCGCGCGAGCACCAGCACCCGCGCGGCGTCCCCGAGCAGCTTCACCCCGCGCGGCGACGGCAACAGCGGGTACGAGCGCCTCGCCAACAGCGTCCTCGTCCCCGGCAACGAGCGCACCCGCAGCGCGCCCGCCTCGCCGCCAGCGTCCGCCACCCACGCGCCCTGCCCGGTGAACAGAACGTCCGCCGCGCCCACGACCGCGGCCTCGATCGGCGCTTGTTCGGTGGCGCCTTCGAATACACGCACACGAATTCGAGCATCCCCCCGCTCGACGAGCGCCCAGCGATCGCCCGCGCATGCGAGCGAGTGCTCTCGTCGCAGCCCCGTCGCGAGCCGCGCGAGCTCGCGCAGCGCCCGGTCGCGCATCGCGAACACCGCCCCGCCCTCGTGCCCGTCGCGCGCGAGCCACACGGTGCGCGTCCCGCTCACGCAGCGCTCGAGCGATCGGTCGTAGCTCGACCAGTCGCCGGACAACGGGAGCGTCGCCGACGCGCTGCCTCCCGCTTCGAGCCAGCGCAAGGCGCCCCGTCCTCCGCGTGCCACGCGCAGCCAGGCGAGCACCGCGCGCGATCCCGAGAGCCCCATCGCCCTGTCGCTCCACAGGGTGTCTGCGTCGCGAGGAAGCGCCATCTCCGCGCCGCCGCTGCGCCGCAACGCCAGCGAGAACCGCGCGCGGTGAACGCCCCACGCCACGCCCTCGGCGACGACGAAATCGCGATCGGCCCTGGAGGTTCCCGCGATCTCGAGCCGCTGCTCGAAGCCGTCGACCGTGAGCAGCGCGCGCAGGTCCGACGGAGGCCGCTGCGACGCGACGATCATCGATTCGCCATCGGACGGAGCGAGCCCGAGGTCCCGCGGGTCGCCGCGCTCACCGAGGGTCATCGCGCCGCACTGAATCGGCGCCGCCGCGCCGCTGCGCCAGGGCATCACGCACCGCGCGTAGCGCGAGCGGCGATCGCGAAAGATCCACGCGAGCTGCGTCGGAGTGCTCACTGAAGCGACCACGTCGGCCTCCGCTCCGCCCGCGACGGGCTCTGGCGGCGGAGGGTCGTCTTGCTCGGTGACCGGCCGCGGGACGCGTCGATTGGGCGGCGTCACGGGCGAGGGCAACACGGCGTTGCTGCGGACGCTCCACGCGCGGACCTCACGTCGCAGCCGCGCAAACGCGGTCACCCACGTGGCGGGACGCGGCCTGTGCGCTTGCACGTGCGTGGTCCAGAACACGGCCTCGCCGAGCGCGGACTCCATCGCCGTCGCCGCGGATTTGACCGGCAAATCACCGGCGTTTTCGAAGGCGAGCGCCGTCGCCGCGTTGGCGACGCGGGTGAGCGCGCGCGAGCACGAGTGCGGCCACATCGCGTCGCCCGTCCCCTTGGCGAGGGCGAGCGCGGCGTCGGGCAGCGCGCCGTCGTCGATCGTCGCGGGGCCGAAGAGGCAGCCCTCGAACTGCGCCCAGTCCGCGGCGAACACGCGCCGCGCGGCGTTGGCCCGATACGACTCGAGCCCGCGCACGCCGCCGTACGAGACCGCGCCTGCGATCGCGAGCACGAGGCCCCAACGGAGCGCGGTGCGGGCGGTGCTCGGTCGCTCGTCGTCGCTCATTTTATCCTGTGTTTCTTCTCACAGAAACGCGATCCCGATAAACGCCGTCACGTCCGCAGAGAACACGAACCGCGGAAACATGAACTGCAGCGTGAGGTCCGCGCCGGCGCGGATCCCTGGCCCGAAGCCGTACTCGAACCGCGCGCCCGCGTGCAGGTTGTTGAGCCCGGTGATCACGTGACCGGTGTTCGCGAAGGGCTGCCCGACGTAGCCCGGCGCGCGGGCCGAGATCTGCCCCACCGCGGTGCCGGCATAGACAGCCGCGATGGGCCCTGTCCTCGCGAAGCCGCCCGCTGTGAGGGCGTAGTACGCGCGCAGAGAGATCAGCAAGCTCGCGAGCGTGGTGCGCGCGCCTGCGTCGGGTTGCCAGCGAAATCCCAGACCGATGCCGACGCGTTGCGCGAACTGCGCGCGCGCGGCGAACCAGAGGTTCGGCGTGATCGAGAGCCCGTTGGCCGTCGACGGGCACGAGACCATCGCGCACGCAGCGGGAGAGTTCGGGTCCATCGGATCGCTGCGCACGGCCTCGTCGTACGCGGGGCTGCCCGAGATCGAGACGAGCCCGATGCCTCCGCCGAGCTCCACCGCCAACAGCGGAACGCTCGGCCGGGGCGGCGGCGGTCGCGCGCACACGCTCTCTCTGCACACGAGCCCTTCGGCGCACTGTCCGTCGTTGGCGCACGTCCCGCCCTCGGCAGCGCGCTCGCTGGGATCTCGGCACACTTCGGGCGGCAATCGCCCAGGCAGCGCAGGAGCAGGCCGCGTGCGCGACCGCACGAGTCGCACGCGCAGGGGGGTGTCGTCGTTGCCCGCTTCGGCCATGGGCATGTCCGTCGAGTCGAGCGCCGTCACGAAGTACTCGATGTACTCGCCGGTCTGCGTCTGGTCGCACGGAACCTCGCCGCCCCACGCGCGGCCGAGGCGCTCCATGCGCGCACGTCGCCACGCGCCGTCGCCTTGTCGATACGACAGCTCGACGCGCGCAGGCGCGATCTGGCCCGTCTCGATCGAGACGGGGATCGGCGCGTGCACGAGCTGCTCTTGCACGGGCTCGTGAAGCAGCTGAGCGATCTCGCCTCGCGCTTGCCTGCGCGCGCGCGAGAACACCGCGGTGATCTCGGGCGTCGCGAGCTGCGGGTCGATGACCACGCGCGGATCCGAGCGAACCGCCTCGGAGAACGCGCGCAGACCCGCGTCGGGATTGCTGCGTCCGCCCACGGCGATCACGCCGTCCATCACGGCGATCTCAGCGATGACGCGGCGCGAGCAGCCGTTGCGGCCGCAGCGACGTCGGGCCTCGCGCACGCGCGCCGTGGCGGCGTCGAGGTCGAGGTTTTGATACGCCTCGGCTGCGGAGCGGAGCGACTCGCGCGCGCGCTCGTCGCTGGGCCCATCTTGTTGCTGCGCGAGCGCAGCCGAGGGCAGCGAGAGGGCGAGCGTCGTCGAGAGCGCCAGCGAGAGGGCGAGCGGACGTCGACGCGAAGCGGGAGGAGCGATCGATGGGCGCACGGTGCCTTCGGCTCAGAAGTGCATTCCGATGTTGGCGGTCAGGTCGAAGACGACCACGAAGGACTCGAGCGCGCGAGCGGTGACCGGGATCTGAAAGTTGAGCGACGCGTCGCCGCCCACGTGAAACATCCGCATGAAGCCGTACTCGAACCGCGCGCCCGCGTGAAAGTTGAGCGTTCCCGTCCGCACGTGCGCGGCGTTGGCCGTGCCCCACGGGCGAAACTGCGTCTGGCCGAAGCCGCCGCCCACGAAGGGCGCCACGGAGAATCCCTCGCGCGCGAACCCGTTGGCCGTCACCGCATAGTACGCGCGAGCGCCGAGCAACATCATCGGCAGCACGCCGTTGTTGCTGATGTTGACGGTGTTTCCTGCGGCGTCGAGCCCCTGGCGCGTGGCCGAGGCGAAGTCCGGGTTGAGCCGCATGAACACGCCGAACCCGAGGTTCTTCAGCACGTTGACGCGCGCCGCCGCGTGCACGAAGTAGCCGGGCGTCAGCCCCGTGCCCGACAAGCGCGGGCAGTTGAACGGCGCGATGCACGTGTCGCCGACCGGTCGCATCGACGGGCCCACGCTCGCGGCGAAGGACTCGACCGCGGTGCCCAGCAAACGAAAGGACCGGCCCGCAGCTTCGAGCGCCGCAGCTTCGGCGGTCCCGCGCACAGCGCACGTCTCGAAGGTCGCGTTGCACACGACGTCGTAGACGCCTTCGGCGTAGTAGACGCCGCGCTGATAGCGCGAGCGCTCGGTGGGGTCGCCGTTGTGAAAGTCGTCGCCCACGTCGATGTTCGACGGCATGAGCAAGCCGAAGCCCGCGCCCATGCCCACTTCGAAGCCGAAGCGATAGAAGCTCGTCGGAGCTCCGCCGCCGCCGCTCGAGTCCGTCGCGCACGATCCTTCGCGGCACGTGAGCCCTTCGGAGCACTGCTCTGCCGTGTCGCACGGGTCACCGAGCTGTCGCGATCCACGCGCGCTGGCGCCGCCGCCGCCGCGACAACGCGGGCCCGTCATGCCGGGCGGGCAGTCTTCGCCGCACGTCTCTGGGGGCATGCGACCGGGCAGCGCCGGGGCAGGGCGCGTGCGCGTGCGAACGATGTCGACGCGGTTCGGCTGGTCTTCGCTGCCTGCGGTGCCGATGGTCGTGCCCGCGTCGTCGTGGGCCGTGACGTAGTAGTCGAGGTGCGGCGCGATCACTTGTCCGCAGGGAATCTCCACGCCGAAGCCGTTGGCCACGCGCGCTGCGTTGAGCTCCGCGTAGCGGGCCATGCCGAGTCCCTTGTAGTGAATCACCACGCGCGCAGGGGTCATCCCCGTAGGGGGCTCGACGAACACGGGCACCGGCGTGTTCTCGAGCTGCTCGCTCACCGCGGTGTGCAAGAGCGGGCCAGAGACCGCGCCCGTTCCACCCGTTCCGCCAGTGCCGCCGGTGTTGCCCGTGCCACCGGTGTTGCCGGTGCCGCCTGTGTTGCCGGTGCCGCCCGTGTTGCCCGTGCCACCGGTGTTGCCCGTGTTGCCAGTGCCACCCGTGTTGCCCGTCGCGCCGCCTGCGCGTCGCTGCGCCTGCTGAAACGCCGCGGTGATCTCGGGCGTCACGAGCATCGCGTCCGGCTCGGCGTTGGGGTCGAGACGCAGCGCTTGCTCGAACTCTTGAATACCTGTGTTCGAGTCGTTTTGCCCGCCCACCGCCACGACGCCGATCGCGAGGTGAACGCGCGCCAGCATCGCCGGCGTACAGTTGCGCTGCCCGCACGAGTTGAGCGCGAGGCGCAGCCGGTTGAGCGCTCCGTCGACGTCGAGGTTCTGATAGTCCTCCATCGCCGACTGAATCATCTGCCGCACCTGACGGTCGCGGGACTGAGCCTGCGCGGTCGCGGGTGCAAGGCACAGGATCGAAGCGGCGAACAGGGCACGAAAAGCGCTGCGGTTCATGCGGGGCGGTCCATCACTCACGCCGCGAGGGCGGCGGTCAGTCACTCAAAGTGCAGTGCCGCACGTAAATGTGCAGCACGAAGAGGATCGTCGCTCCTGTCGCCGCGCGCCGCGCGGTGTCGAGAGCAGCGACCGGTCGATACGGTAGCAATCCAGCGCGGATGGTATCCAATCCTCGCCTACTGGCGAAGGTTTCCGCGCTCGTCGAGCTCGTTGAGCTCCACGCGGCGGTTGGACTGTCGTCCCGCTTCGCTCGTGTTGCTCTCGATCGGAACCCGCGGTCCGTACCCACGCGAGGTCATCCTGCTCGGGTCGATCCCTCGGCTGATCAGGTACGAGCGTACCGATTCTGCGCGTTCGAGCGAGAGCCGCTCGTTGCGGCGCCGCGGGCCGCGCGAGTCCGTGTGTCCGCCCACTTCGTAGCGCAGCGGACGGTTGTGCGGCTGACCGAGGAAGCGCACGACCTCGTCGAGCACCACCGTCGCGCTCGGCCTCAACGTGGCTCGATTCAAATCGAACTCCACGTGGAAGCGCACGCCGTGCTGCGTGACTTGGATGTGCTGAAACACCGGCGGGCACCCAGAGTTGTCCGGCGGACCGGCCTCGAGCGGGCAGTTGTCCGCCGTATCGAGCACGGTGTCCTGGTCGTTGTCCGGGTCCTGGCAGCCGTCATCGTCCTGGAACGTATCGATGTCCTCAGGGTCGTTGGCGCAGCGATCGCGGCTGTCGGGAATTCCGTCGGCGTCGTTGTCCGGCTCGGGGCAGCCGTCTTCGTCTTGGTAGTTGTCGCGGTCCTCGGCTTCGACCACGCAGCGATCCGCCTGGTCCGGGATGCCATCGCCGTCCACGTCGGGCTCGTCGGGGCAGCCGTCTTCGTCGCGAAACGCGTTGAAATTCTCGGGCTGGTCCGGGCATTGATCCTCGGGATCGATGTACCCGTCGCCGTCTCGGTCGCCTGGGCGCGGCGGCGGCCTCGGCGCCTCGGGCGCGCGCGGAAGGCAACGATCCGGCGGCGACAGTCGCAGCGCCGCGTTGCCGTTGGCCATCGCTTGCTCGTAGTGCTGCTGCGCGCGCAGCAGATCACCCTCGTCGAGCTCGATCGACGCGAAGCGCGCCTCGGCGCGGCCCACTGCGAGCTCGCGCGGCGCGCAGCGCATCGCGCCGTTGCGCTCGGCTTGCGTCAGCGTCGATTCGACCGACGAAATCCGGCCGCGCAGCGACGTCGACGCCTCGCAGCCCGCGATCAGCACGACCCACAAAATCAAGGCTCCGAAGAGCCCGAGCGACCCCGAGTTGGGCACAGCAATCTCTCTCATCGCGACTCTGCCTGCCCGCCGGACGACGCCGTCGAGCCGCCGTTCGACCGCGCTCGATCCCGCGCGCGAAGGGCGTGGTCTCGCGCTGTGTCCGCCAGCTCGATGGCGTGTTGATACTCTGCGTCGCCCGCCTCTTCGCGCGCCTTCTCGACGCACGATCGAGCGTAATAATACTCGTACGGAGCGAGCCGCTCGGCGTCCGCGAGCCGCGCCTCTTCGAGCGCAGCGTTGGCCCCGAGCACGTTCGCCGTGTAGAGCACCCCGCCGCAGCCGGGCATCGCGCCGAGCAGCACCAGCAGCGCCAACGGTCTTCGCACATACGTCGTCAGAGTCGTGGGCATCCGCGTCCTTCGCGGCCACGCTATCACCCGCGATTTCGCAGCGTCAACGCGCGTGTTCGCGACCGCAGCCCCGTCGCCAGCGCCGCCGCGGCGAGCGCCCACACGAGCAACGCCAGCGCCGCCCACCACGGGCTGCTCACCCGCTCTCCCGGCGTCGGCCCCAACCCCCCGCGAAAATGCACGTAGCTCGTGACGACCGAGAACCGCGCGCGCGCGATCGCGACGCCCGCGAGCCCCAGCGCGGCCAGCGCGCCCGCAGCGCGCGGCGTCCACTCGCCCCGGTGCGCGGTCGTGACGCGAGCGCCGAGCGCGAAGCCGGCGACCGCCGCGAGCGCCACGAGCAGCACGACCGCCGCCAACACCAACGAGGGCGCGCGGGTCGCGTTGAACCAATACGACGCGCACCAGTCCGGCGCTCGCCATAGCCACCAGCCCGTCATCGGCGCGACCACGAGCAGCTCGTGCGCGATCAACGCGCGCGCGCCGGCGCTCTGCCACGGGCCGCGCGGGCTCGCGCGAAGCTCGGCGTCACAGAGCCAGGCGACCATCAACCCCAGCGCGGCGTTGCACAGTGCGATCAGCGCGATGGGCATCGCGACCTCGTCTGCGCGATCAGCGCAGGCCGAGCACCTGTCCCATGCTGTATCGGCCCGCGGGTTGACCGACGACCCATCGCGCTGCGCGCAGCGCGCCCGCGGCGAACACCGCGCGCGAGGTCGCTCGGTGCGTCAGCTCGATGCGCTCTCCTTCGCCCGCGAGGACGATGGTGTGGTCGCCCACGATGTCTCCGCCGCGCACGGCGTGCACGCCGATTTCGCCCTTGGTCCGCTGCGCGTGCTTGCCCTTGCGCCCGTGCTTGGCCACGGCCTCGGCGCTCGCCGCGTTTTGCGCGGTGGCGGCGATCTCAAGCAGGCGCAGCGCTGTGCCGCTCGGCGCGTCGGACTTGTGCTTGTGGTGCGCCTCGATGATCTCGACATCGAACTCTGCGCCGAGCAGCGCGATCGCCTCGCGCAAGAGCTGCCCGAGCACTTGAACGCCGACGCTCATGTTGGGCGCCGCGACCACGGCGACCTTCTTCGCGGCCTCTTCGATCGCCGCGCGTCCTTCGTCGCTCTGCCCCGTGGTGCCGACCACGCACGCGACGCCCTTCTCGGCGGCGGCGCGCAGGACCGAGGTCGTCGCGTCAGGGTCGCTGAAATCCACGACCACGTGCGCTTTTTCGAGGGACTTGCGCACGTCATCGGTGAGTCGAACGCCCGTCGGACGGCCGATGAGCGCGCCGACGTCCGTGCCGAGCTCGGGGTTGCGAGGGCTGCCGAGGGCGCCGACGAGGCGGAGATCGGGCGCAGCGAGGAGCTGTTCGAGCACCTGCCGACCCATGCGGCCGGTGGCGCCGGAGAGCGCGACGTGGATCATCTTCGTGCGCAGAGAACCACGGTCAACGCGCGGCGAGCAAGTTCTGTCGAACGAGCGCCTCGCGCACCTTGGCCACCGAAGCGTCCGTCGGCCAGACGAGGGGGAGGCGCACTTCGGAGCGGAGGATTCCCATCATCGAGAGCGCTGCTTTGACGGGGCCGGGGTTGCTCTCGACGAACATCGCGTCGTGCAGCGGCAGCAGCGCGAAGTGCTTCGCGCGCGCCCCAGCGAGGTCCCCGCTGTGAAACGCGCGAACGACGGACTCAACTGGGCCCGGCGCGGCGTTGCTCGTCACCGAGATCACGCCGCGACCGCCGCACGCGAGGATGCCCAGCGTGAGCGCGTCGTCGCCAGAGAGCACTCGAATGCGATCGCCCAGCGCGGCGACCACGGACTGCGTGCGCAGGACGTTTCCCGTCGCTTCTTTGAGGGCGACGACGCGCGGACAGTGCTTGGCGATCTCGACGATGGCCTCGAGCCCGAGGTCGCTCGCGGTGCGAATCGGAACGTTGTAGAGCACGATCGGAAGATCGGTCCCGTCGTGCACCGCGCGCACGTGCGCGACGAGCCCCGCCTGCGTCGGACGATTGTAGTAGGGCATCACCACCATCGCGGCGTCTGCACCAGCGCTCTTCGCCGCGCGCGTCGCCTCGATGGTCTTCTTGGTGTCGTTCGAGCCCGTCCCCGCGACGACCTGCGTGCGGCCCGCGACGGTGGCCACGACGCGCTCGATCAGGGCCTTGGCCTCGCCGCTGTCGAGCACCGGCGATTCACCGGTCGTTCCGCAGGGAACAACGCCAGTGATCTTGCCCGCGACCTGGTGCTCGACCAGCTTGTCGACGGCTTCGAAGTCAATGGCGCCGTCGTGAAACGGGGTCGCAAGTGCAGTGAAAGCTCCGTCGAAGTTGAGTGCTCGTGTCATGGCTGCTTTGGCTCCGCCAACAGTGGGCCCCGTAGGAGTGGAAACGATCTCGTGGGTCGTTAACACGCCCGACCCCTGCTTGCGAATTCCCGAACGCGCGCCGGCCGCCCCCGAGCGCGTCGCTCAAATCTCGGCGAACGCCCAATCAAACGAGACGTGCTGAAAGATGTTGTCGCGCCCCTCGAGGTCGCTCAGCCACTGCGCGTCGATGTGCCCCGAGAGCAGCATGAGCCCCAGCCGACGAAAGCGCGCGAGGTGCGCTTCGAACCGCGCCCGCGCATAGTGCGGCGCGCCGCCGGTCTTGATGAGAAACGCCCAGTCCGACGAGAGCAAGAGCATCACTTCGCGCACCGCTTGCTTCGCCGCGCGCTCGCGCAGGCCGCCCGCCGTGCTGTGGTGCCGCGCGATGTCGATGAGCTCTTTGCATGCGTGATCGACGTGGCGAAGCATCCAGCTCGAGCCCGGGTCGAGCCATACGCCAGCGTATCCTCCGGCGCCCCACGAGCTGACTTCGGGCTCGGCCACGTCGTGCACGGGGTGCCGCTCGAGATAGCGGCCGAGCGTCGTCGGCTCGACGTCCTCGCGCACGGGTTCGAGCGCGCGAAACACGTTCTCGATCCACCGCGGCCCTTCGAACCACCAGTGACCGAAGAGCTCGGCGTCGTACGGCGCGAGCACCACGGGCGCGGTCTCCATCCGCGAGGACAGTCGTCGCAGCTGAGCCCTTCGCGCGTAGACGAAATCCAGCGCGTGCAGCTTCGTGCGCTCCGCGGCCTCCCACGGGTTGTACGGCTGCTTGCGCGAGCCGCGCTCGGAGACGCGGTAGTACTTCAGCCCGGTGTTTTGCCGCGTTCCGTCGGCGGCGACGAAGTCGCGCACGTCGTCGTGAGGGTTGTCGAAGCCCACGTCGCGGTAGAACTCTCGGTACGCTGGGTCGCCGGGGTAGCCCACCTCTGCGGCCCACACTTGATGCGACGCGCTCGCGTCGCGCCCGAAGCACGCGAGACCCTCTGGCGTGATGATCGGGGCCGCTGTTCCGTAGCGCGGGCGAGGGGACGCGTTGACGATCGCGTGCGACTCGAGGGCGGTGTACGCGATGCCGTGCTTGGTCAGCGCCGCGTCCACGCCGGGGGCGAAGCCGCACTCGGGGAGCCACATTCCGCGCGGCGTTTTGCCGGTCGCGCGAAGGTGCGAGTCCACCGCGAGCTCGACCTGCGCCTGCACCATCCTCGGGTGATGCAGCAACGCCGGAAAGAACCCGTGCGTCGCGCCGCACGTCCACAGCTCGACCCTGCCCATCGCCTCCCACGCCGCGAGCGCGCCGACCACGTCGCCGTGGATCGCGTTCCACGTGTCCCAGAGGGACTTCTGATGGTCCGCGTACCAGCGGACGATCGGGCCGAAGGTCCCGTCGTTCTTCGTGCGCGCGAGCTCTTTGGCGACGAGCCGATCGATCTTGGCCATGTGCTGCTCGAACCGCGCGCGCAGCACAGGGTCCTTCAGCATCGCGACCAGCGGCGGCGAGAGCGAGAACGTCAGCTCGAACGGCACCCCGTCCCGCTCGAGCCGCTCGAAGCTCTGAATCATCGGCAAGTAGCACTCGGCGATCGCCTCGAACAACCACCGCTCTTCGAGAAAGTCTTTGTGCTCAGGGTGACGCACGAACGGCAAGTGCCCGTGCAACACCAACGCGACGTATCCGGCTGGCATGGCGCGGGACAATACCCGCGCTCGCCGAGCGCGCACAGCCACTACCCCGACGATCCCGACGATTGACCCGCGCGGCGCAAAGTGCGCTGCCATCCCGGCCGGTTCGTCTACACTCTGCGACGATTCGTATGAGCAACACCATCGTCGCGATGCTCCGCCGCCAGGTCACGGGAAACGGCGAGCGCCCCGCGCTCGAGACCCGCGTCGGAGGTCACTGGATCGCTCGCTCGTTTCGCGAGTGGGAAGAGAGCGCGCTCTGCGTCGCCGCCGCCCTCGCAGACCTCGGCGTCTCGCGCGGCGATCGCGTCGCGATCCTCTCGAACTCCCGCCGCGAATGGGCCGAGGTCGACCTGGGAATCGTCTGCGCCGGCGCCGTCGTCGTCCCGATCTACCAGCAAACCACCAGCGAAGGCGTCGCCCACGTCCTGCGCGACTCGGGCAGCGTCGTCGTGTTCGCCGAAGACCCGCTGCAAGTCGAGAAGCTCTTCGCGGCGAGCACCGCAGAGCAACGTCGCTCGCTGCGTCGCGTGGTCTACTTCGACGCGCGCCGCCGCTTCGATCGGCCCGACGCCAAGGGCCGCCTCGAAGTGCGTCTCGACGACGTCGTCGCCCGCGAAGAGCGCGCGAAGGTCATGGCGTACTCCGAGCTGCTCGAAGCGGGACGACGCCTGTTCGACCGCGACGAGAGCGCCATCCGCGCCCGCGGAGAGCTCGTCGCGCCCGACGACCTCGCCACCATCGTCTACACCTCGGGCACCACGGGCGTGGCCAAGGGCGTGATGCTCTCGCACGCGAATTTCAGCGCAGAGACCAACGCCGTCCGCGAGGTGTTCGGGCTCACGTCCACCGATCGACAGCTGCTGTTTCTCCCGCTCGCGCACATCTTCGCGAAGGCGCTGCTCGTCTCGGCGCTGCGCGTGGGCTGCTCGACGGCCTTCGCGACGTCGGTCAACGCGGCGCTCGACGAGATGCGCGAGGTCGAGCCGACGTTCTTCGGCGGCGTTCCGCGGGTGTTCGAGAAAGTGCACGCCGGGGTGATCCAGAAGATCCAGAGCGAGAGCCCCTTGCGTCGCCGCGTCGCAGAGGCGGCGCTCGACGTCGGCCGTCGCTACAGCGAGCGCGTCCGCGCCGGAGAAACCGTGGGCCCCGTCCTCGCCGCCCAACATCGCGCCGCGGACCTCGCCGTGCTCGAGCGCGTGCGCCACGTGTTCGGCCGCAAGCTGCGCTTCGCGATCTCCGGCGCCGCGCCGCTCTCCCGCGAGGTCGCCGAGTTTTTTCACGCGTGTGACGTGCTCATCCTCGAGGGATACGGGCTCACGGAGACGACCGCTGCGACGCACATCAATCGCCCCGACGCATTCAAGCTCGGCACGGTGGGACAGCCCATTCCCGGCGTCGAAGTGAAGCTCGCGGACGACGGTGAAGTGCTCGTCCGTGGCGCCAACGTGATGAGCGGCTACCGCAACCTCGCGGACGCGACAGCCGAGGTCCTCGACCCGGATCGCTGGTTTCACACAGGTGACATCGGCGCCATCGACCGCGAAGGCTTTCTCTCGATCACCGACCGCAAGAAGGACCTCATCGTCACCGCCGGCGGAAAGAACGTCGCCCCCCAGCCCATCGAACGCCAGTTCGAGCAGCACCCGCTCGTCTCTCGCGCCGTCGTTCTTGGTGACCGCCGGCCCTACCTCGTGGCGCTCCTCACGCTCGACCCCGAGGCCATCGAACAGTGGGCGCGCCGCGAGGGCCTCGCGCGCACCGATCGGCCGTGGGGTGAACATCCCAAGGTCGCGACCGAGCTCGACGCCCTCGTCCGCAAGGTCAACGCGAGCCTCGAGCACTTCGCGCAGATCAAGCGATGGGCAGTGCTCCCGCGGGACCTCGAAGTGGACGCGGGTGAGCTCACCCCCACGCTCAAGGTCCGTCGCCGCGCCATCGAGCAGCGCTTCGCCGACCGCATCGAAGCTCTCTATGGTGGCCAGCACCTGCCGTGAGCGCAGCGCTGCTCGCGCTTCGTTGGTGCGCGCGACGAATTCTCGACGGTCTCGAAAATAGATTGTTGACACTCCCCCGGATACTCGCTACCTACGCGCTCCCTTCAGGCGCGTAGCTCAGCGGTAGAGCACTACCTTGACACGGTAGGGGTCCGCGGTTCAATCCCGCGCGCGCCTATAGTTTGCACAGTGAAAACAGCGGCGAAGTGATCGAAAGACGCTCGCCGCTGTTTTCATTTCTCCCGCACGACGGCGGTCCGCGATCCCGTGTGGCACGCTCGAGCGATGCAATTCCGTGGGGTGGTGTTGGCGTTGTTCTCCGTGGGGTGCGGGGCGCGCACTGAGCTGTTGGCGCCCGAGGCGCGCGCGTTCGCAGACGCGCGCTCGGACGTCGCTTCGAGAGGCGACGCGGGCTCAGCGCCCGACGAGGCGGGGGCGGAGCCGAGCCTCACGATGTGTACGCCGTCGTGCGTCGGTCGAGCATGCGGGTCGGACCGCTGTGGTGGCTCGTGCGGCGCATGTGCGGCCGGGTTGTTCTGCGGCGAAGACGGTCAGTGCAGCGCGTGTCCCGCAGGGCAGCCCTGCAACCGCGGGACAGCGTGCGAGACCGGCGTGATCGAGTGCGCTGGCGGCGTGCAGCGCTGCGCTCGCGCTTCGTTCGCGCCCGCGGGGACCGCCTGCCTCGGAGGAACGTGCGACGGTCGCGGCGCTTGCTCGGCCATCGCGCCGTCGTTCTTGCTGATCGTGGACAGCTCGGGCTCGATGCGCAACGCCGACGCAGGCGCCAACGAGTGCGGCTTCGAGCCGCGGCGAATCAACTCCGTCGCGTGCGGCGTCCATCGCCTCGCCCGTCGCGCGCAAGACGCGCTCTGGGGCATGCAGACGTTCGGGCTCGCGTGCGGCGAGCAACCGCCGTTCTTGCGCGGGACGGGCAACTTCGGCTGCGGCTCGTCGAGCTGTCGATACAACTTTCCGCAGTTCTCGCCGATGCGCAGCGCCGGCGACGGATACCCGTTCGACTTCTACGGCTGCGAAGACGGCGGAGCCCTGTGGATCCCCCTCTCGTCGCGCGCGCAAGACTCGCTGCGCGCGTGGGGCGACGGCGTGTTCTCGGGCTGCGCTGCGGACGTCGCCCTCGGCGCGCTCGGCGGACCGGACCTCGTGTACTCCACGCGCGTGTGGCAAGAGACGCCCAGTCGGTTCACGCCGCTCGCGGGATCGCTCCGCTACGCCGCTCGCTACCTCAGTGATGAGGCGCGACCCACGCGCAGCCCGTACCTGCGCTTCGACGGCACGACCGACGTCGACCCGCTCGGCCATCGGCGCTGGATGAACGTCATTCTTCTCACCGATGGCGAAGAGTGTTGCTCGGTGGCGGCATCGGACCGCTGCGACGTTTCTGCCACGAGCATCGGCGCCGAGCTCAACGCGCGCAACCTCGGCTGTCTGCGCGTCGACCTCGACCAGAACGGCCGCATCGACGATCCGCTGCCGATGAACCACAGCAACGTCGCGCTGCGCGGACGCTACGAGTCCAACATCGACACGAACCGCGACGGCGACTGCTACGACCCCGGCGAGCAGCGCGCCTTTCGAGTGCGCGTCTTCGTGATGGCGTTTGGCAGCTCGTTGCGTGAGTCCTCGATCGAGGCGATCGCGCTCGCCGGCGGCTCGCCGCAGCGGCGCGTCGGCGGGGTGCTCAGCGCGCAGCGCGCGTACTACATCCGCGGCGCCTCGGACTTCGCGCGCACGATCGACGAGCTCGTGAGCAGCTCTGTGCTCGCGGATCCGTGAGCGTTGCAGCCGCGCGCGTACCCAAAGCACCGAAGCGCTGGCACACTCGCGCGCTGTGTCTGCGCTCACGCTCGCGACCCTCCGCACATACACCGTCGCGCGCTCGCTGCCCGCGCCGGTGACGCTCTCCGCCGCGCTCGAACGCGCTCGGTTCGTGCAGGCGGATCCCATTCGCGCGCCCGCGGTCGCGCAGGACCTGGAGCTGCGTCACCGCGTCAGCGACTACCGCGCGGGCGACCTCGAGGCGGCGTATCCGTCGTTGGCCATCGAGGAGGACTACTTCGTCAACTACGGCTTCGTGACGCCGTCGCTGCACGCGTCGATGCACCCGCGCACGCCGCGGCGCGCGTGGACCAAGACAGAGACCCGACGCGCTGCCGCGGTGCTCGAGTTCGTCTGCGAGCGAGGCGTCGTGCACCCGCGCGAGGTCGACGCGCACTTCGCCCACGGAACCGTCCGCAACTGGTGGGGCGGCCGCTCGTCCGCTTCGACGCAGCTGCTCGACGGAATGCACTACCGCGGGATGCTCCGCGTCGCCGGCCGCAAGAGCGGCGTTCGCTTGTATGCGCCGCGCGCCCCGATGAGCGCGCCTGCCGATCCCGCGGCCGCGCACGATCAGCTCGTCGACGCCGTCGTCGCTCGCTACGCGCCGCTTCCCGAAGCCTCGCTGCGACAGCTGCTCACGCACCTCGGCCTGGGGGCGCCGCAGTGGCGCACACAAAAACAAGCCGCGCTCGCCCGCGCGAAGTCGCGCCTCGCCAGCGCGACGGTCGAAGGCGCGCAGTGGTACTGGCCGCGCGAAGAGGACCCTCGCGCGTACGAGTGCGACGATCGCGCGCGGTGGCTCGCGCCGTTCGACCCGATCGTGTGGGACCGACGTCGCTTCGAGCTCTTGTGGGGCTGGGCGTATCGCTTCGAGGCCTACACGCCCGCGAGCAAGCGCGTGCGTGGGTACTACGCGCTGCCGATGCTCTACCGCGACGCTGTCCTGGGATGGGCCAACGTCTCAGCGGTCGACGGTCAGCTCGAAGTCGAGCTCGGCTACGCGAAGCGCCAGAAGCGCGACAAGGTCCTCGCGCGGGCGATCGACGAAGAGCGCGCGCGAATGGCGCTGTTTCTTCGGGCGAAGGCGTGAGCTGGCTACCGGTCGCGCGACGCTGAAAACGGCGTGGCGCCCGCGTCGCCCGTGGGTCCGCCGAGCTGGCCGAGCGTCGCGCGTCCCCAGCAGCGCACCGCGCCCGACGCGAGCCGCGCGCACGTGTGTCCGTAGCCCGCGCTCGCTTGCACCACGGACTCTCCAGCGCCGAGCTGAATCTCGTACGGGGTGGTTGTCCAGTTGCCGAACACCGTCAGCGGGCGGATCTGCGACCAGTGGTTCGAGCCCCAGCAGTAAAGCGTCCCCGCTCTGCCCCGTCGCACGATCGCGCACGACGTGCTCTGCCCCACGGTGACAGCGACCGCGCCGGTGAGGTCGCCCATTCCGCCGACGCCGCGCACCGTCAGCGCAACGATCGAGTCGGGGACCATCGCGCCCGCAGCGTTGGGCGTGCAGTCGTCCATCACCGCGCGTCCATCACCGAGCTGACCGCACTGGTTTCCGCCCCAGCACACGACGGTCCCGTTGGCGCGCACCGCGCACGCGTGGTTGTGGCCCGCTGCGATCGCGACCGCGTCGCTCAGCGGCACGCCTCCAGCGAGCTCGACGGGCGCGGGCGTCGGGGCGAACGTCGCCGCGCCGGTGCTGCGTCCGAGCTGCTGATCCTCGTTCGATCCCCAGCAGAGCACGCGGCCATCGCACATACGCGCGCACCCGAAGCGATCGCCCATCGAGAGCTCGACGGCGCCGCTCAGCGCCGGCACCTCGTCCGCGTCGCGCGCGAACGAACCCATCGGGTCGACCGGCGCTCTGCCCAGGCCGCCGAGGTCGTCGCGACCCCAGCAAAACACCCGGCGATCCTCGGTTCGCGCGCAGAACTGCGCGATCGAGTGACCCGCGCTCACCTCGACGTAGCTCTCGATCAAGCTCACGAGCCGCCGGGGGGTGGGCGAGGTCTCTACGCTGCCGCCGTCGATCGTGTTGAACGAGCCCCAGTAGTAAAGATCACCGAGGTCCCTCGGCTCGCGTCCAGCAGGCACCGAGAGCGCCGCGGTCGCCTCGCGCCCGTGCGCGATCATGAACGTTCGCCCCATGCCCGGCGCGATCGCTGTCGGGCTCGGCGCGGCGATGTTGGCCCCGCTCGGCGCGACGCTCTGCGCGATGTTTTCTCCCCAGCAGTACGCCCGCCCGTCGATCGCTGCACACGTCGAGAGGCCCGAGGTCGAAAGCCAGTCGGACCGTGTGCACAGCCCGTGGACACACCGCTCACCGGCGGCGCAGCGTTGCCCGCACGCTCCGCAGTTCGTCGGGTCCTCGGTGATGTCCGTCGCACACGCGCCGCCGCAGTTCCGGTGCATCGCCGCAGGGCCGCACAGCGTCGGGCACACCACACCGGTGTCCACGATCACGCCCGAGTCCACGATCACGCCCGAGTCCACGATCACACCCGAGTCCACGATCACGCCCGAGTCCACGATCACGCCCGAGTCCACCACGACGCCCGTATCGATCGCCGCGAGGTCGTCGGGGACATCGACGCTGACCATGTCCGTTGCGTGCACGTCCGTGGCGCCGCTGTCGCGCGCCGCTGCGTTGGGGTCGCGCAGCCGGATGCAGCCGCCGAGCTGTGCCGCTACGAGCAGCAGCACTCCTGGGAAATTCGCTCTCAAAACGCACCTCCCACCACGACGGCTCGCCCTGTCGTGCTCACCATCACCGTGCGTCGCGACGGATGGAGCGCCCCGACGATGGCGAGCGTCGCTCCGACTGCGGTCAAGCCCAAGCCGGCCACTGCGCCCCATTGAAGCGCGTCGATCGTCGACTGGTCTTGCGCGTAGCGCTGGCCGCACGGTTCGCCGGACATCGCTTCTCCGTTGGGAAAACACGCTCGATCGAAGCCCGCCGCCACCTGCGTCGCGCCCAGGTAGAGCCCGACCGCGGTCGCCGCCGCCAGCCCGCCGACGACAGCGCCCGTCGCGACCAGCGGAGACTGCGACGTGACCTCGACGCGTCGGAGCGGCGAGAGCACACGGCGCGGCGGCTCGACGGGCGGCGGCTGTCGCACGGCCGGAGGTCGCTCGACCACCGCGACCGTGGTCTGTACGGGTGTGAGCGCGACGGCGACGTCCACCGTAGTGCCCGCGCCGACGGTGACCTGCCGCTGGACCACTTGAAATCGTGGGTGCGAGACCTCGATCACGACCGAGCCTTCGTCGACCAGCGCAGGGACGCCCCAAAGCGCGGTTGGCAGCGGCGCGTCGTTGACCGTCACCCTGCCGTCCGCGGGCAGCGCGGGCTCGAAGCGCAGGACGATCCGCGCGGTGTGAGCGCTCGCTTCGGCGCGCACGGCCTGGCAGGCCGCGATGTGCTCGTTGCGCGCGCGAGAGACGGGCGTCTGCCGAAAGTCGCCCTCGCAGAGCTCGGCCATCCCGGCGCTCTCGGCGAAGCGCCCGTTGGCGAGCAGCTCTTCGGCGACGAATCGGCGCAGGGTGGGGCTCGGCTGCATCTCGATCGCGCGCTGCGCGAGGGTGAGCGCCTGACGGTGATCGCCCGCCTGCCTCGCGCGCTGGGCGTCTTCGATGAGCGCGCGGCGCGCGGCGGTGACGCGCGGATCCGTCTGCGCGATCGCTGGTGCGCTCAGGGTCAACGCGGCGAGCGCGAGCGCGGCGCGAACGGTCATGGGTGCCATGGTCATGCGGGCGACGCCGCAATGTAGCGCAACGCAGCGCTTCTCTGCGCGTCCAGTGGTGGCCCACGCCGCCGCAGGAATTTTTCGTGCACCCGTCCGCGGCAAGCACGATGCTCGACCCTGTCGTGAATCCGCGAGACCTGTCGCGCATGTCGATCAGCGAGCTCGACGCGCTCTACATCAGCGCCCCGATGCGGCCGCGGCCCGAGGGGATCTTTCGGGGGAGGTTGCTTCGATGGCTTCCGCCCGCGTGCAAGCCGCGCAACGCGCCGTTCGTGGCGCTCGAGTTGGTGGCGTTTCAACTGTTGCCGTGGGGCATCGATTTTCGGTCGACCCTCTGGTGGGTGGGGCTGCGGTGCCTTCAGGGCGGGCTGTTCGAAGCGACCGAGGGGCGCTCGCGTTGGCGTCCGACAGAGACCTTTCGGATGAGCTACCACCGTGACCGATTGCCGTTTTTTCGGCGGTATCTGTACGACGAAGTGAAGCCGCTCTCGGACGACCTCTGCCTGGGCATTGGCGGGATCAACGCGGACGAGGGCGTCGGGGATCACTTCTACTATCTGCTCGAGCGGCGCTGAAGGCGCTCGATCAGCGACCGTTGAACACGTGCACGCGAGCGCCGTCGCGGGCTGTGTTCGAGCCGACGCCGGACGAGCCCATGAAATCAAAATCGAGCCCGTTCATCACGCGCTGGTAGAACGCGCGCATGCCCGCGCCGCTCTGTCCCCCGACGAGGTAGTACGCGTGGTTGACGTTGTTGGCGTCGAAGTCCGTGTAGTCGAAGCCCGAGGCGAGGGGGATTGCCGTGATGGACTTTCCGAGGCGCGTCCCGCGGCCGATGCCAGCGGCGGTGAGCACGTTGTCGCCGTTGTTGACGGTGACGTACCGCAGCCGGCTGATCCCGACGCGCGCGAGCCACGCGTTGTGTCCGCTCGCCGCGCTCGCTGACGAGTTGACCACCACCGTCTCGAACGCGCTCTGCGGAACGGTCTCGAACCCGCGCACCGCCGTCGCTGCTTCGAGCACCAGGCTCCCCATGCTGTGCGTGACGAGCGTGAAGCGCACCCCCGCCACGCGCGCGGCGTTCGCGAGGCGATAGTTGTACAAATCCCCGATGACCGCCGCGAGCGCGGGCCCCGACTCCCTCGCGCGCGCCTCGGGAAACCCCAGCGGACAGCTGTCATCCGACCCCGGCCAGAACAGCATGATCGGCGCGCTGGTGTAGTCTCGCGCGAGCTCGGGCATCGCTCCGTCCAGTGATTTGCCGGGCTCTCCGCCGCCTCCGCACGCCCTGCCGTGCACGTACACGATCACGTTGTCGGGTCGGCTCGCGCCCGAGAGCACCGACTCGATCGCGCGCCCGACCTCGCGTACGCCCCACTGCCGACGATCCACCGTGTACAGCGCAGCGGCCGCCGGAATCCCTCGCGCGTCGATCACCACGGGCGTCCCCACCACGCCGCTGTCCGCAGGGGGAGCGCTCGCGTCGGGCAGCGCGCTCGCGTCGGGCGACGGCTCGCTGCGGTCGTCGACGAGCACGCCGCTGTCGCGCTGAAGGGTGGCGTCCTCGACGGGCGCTGCGCTGTCTTCAACGGTCGCGCTCGCGTCGCGAGAGGCGCTCGTCGCGTCGTGCGTCGCGTCGCCGCTGGCGTCCGCTGCGGGCGCGCTCGGGTCGCCGCACGCGCTGATCGCCAAGGCCAACAGCACCGCAGGACCGACAGACTTCTCGCTCATGCCGAGCGTGGTAGCGCGCGGGGTGAGCGCTCGGCAACGCGCCGACGGTTCGCGCTGTGGACGTCGCTGGCGTCGCGTCGAAGCCGTTGACAGAGGGGGGAGATCACACTACCGGCTTTGGGCGTTCGCTCTTCGCCGCGGCGTGTTGGCCGCGCCCGACGTGCGAGCGCTCACAGTGGAAGCTCGAACATTCCGAGCCACACACCAGCGACCGCCCCACTCGTAGGGGGCTCGTCGCTCACGGAAGGACGGACACAAGTCTATGCGTATCTCTCCGAAGGAGCTCCTCGCGCAGCGCGGTCAGCTCGACAAAGACGTCGTCGCGGTGATCGTCGACGGCAAGATCGTGGACCTTCACACGCCCATCGATCCCCCCGAGAAGCTCGACGTCCTTCGCCAGGACAACCCCAAGGCGCTCGAGATCATCCGACACTCGACCGCGCACGTGATGGCCGACGCCGTGCAGAAGCTCTTTCCTGGGACGCAGGTGACGATCGGCCCCGCGATCGACAACGGCTTCTACTACGACTTCGCTCGCCCCGATCACAAGCACTTCACCGACGCGGATCTCGCTCAGATCGAGGCCAAAATGGTCGAGATCATCGCGGGCGCGCACGACTTTCGTCGCGATGTGGTCTCGCGCGACGAAGCCAAGAAGCTCTTCAGCCAGATGGGCGAGACGTTCAAGCTCGAGATCATCGACGCGATCCCCGCGGACCAGGACATCTCGCTCTATCGCCACGGCGATTGGATGGACGTGTGCCGCGGACCGCACGTTCCCAACACGCGCTTTCTGCAGGGCGTCAAGCTCACGAGCGTCGCGGGCGCGTACTGGCGCGGGCAAGAGTCGAACCCGATGCTCCAGCGCATCTATGGGACGGCGTTTCCCAGCAAGAAAGCGCTCGACGCGTACCTCAAGCAGCTCGAAGAGGCCAAGGCGCGCGACCACCGCAAGCTCGGCAAAGAGCTCGACTTGTTCATGATGAGCGACCTGGCCCCGGCCTCGCCGTTCTTCTTGCCGCGCGGCGCGTTCGTCTACAACACGCTGATCGATTTCGTCCGCAAGCAGTACGCCCGCCGGGGATACCGCGAGGTGATCACCCCGCAGATCTTCGACAAGGCGCTGTGGGAGCGCTCGGGCCACTGGGCCAACTACCGCGAGAACATGTTCATGGCGTTCGGCGCCGATGCCGCCGAAGACGTCCACGAGGGCCGCACGCCCCGCGGAATCCCGCTGAGCGACGTCTTCGTCTCGGCCAGCGACAAGACGAAAGAGAAGCTCGCCGGCTCGCATCTCGATTACGTGTGTGGCTGCAAAGCGATGAACTGCCCGAGCCACTGCGTGATGTTCGGCGCCCAGCGCCGCTCGTACCGCGAGCTACCCTTGCGCATCGCCGACTTCGGCCGGCTGCACCGCTACGAGCGCTCTGGAGTCACCCACGGCCTGACGCGCGTGCGCACGTTCTCGCAGGACGACGCGCACATCTTCTGCACGCCCGAGCAGATGCAGGACGAGATCGCGAAGTTCATGGACTTCTTCTACGCGGTCTACGACGCGCTCGCGTTCAACAAGATCGAGATCCGCCTCGCGACGCGCCCCGAGAAGCGCCTCGGCACCGACGCGATGTGGGACCAGGCCGAGAGCGCGCTCTCGAAGGCGCTCGACGAGAAGAAGCTCGCGTACATCGTCTCCGAGGGCGAGGGCGCTTTCTATGGACCCAAGCTCGAGTTTCACATCACCGACGCGATCGGGCGCTCGTGGCAGCTCGGCACGATCCAAGTCGACTACAACCTGCCCGAGCGCTTCGAGCTCGAGTACATCGGCGCGGACAACACCGCGCACCGGCCAGTGATGTTGCACCGCGCGATCCTCGGGTCGATCGAGCGCTTCTTGGGCGTGTACATCGAGCACGTCGCCGGGGCTTTTCCTGTGTGGATGGCGCCCGAGCAGATCGCGCTGCTCACGGTGGCCGATCGTCACAACGACTACGCGCACCAGATTCGGGCCGAGCTCGAGGCGAAGGGCATCCGCGTCGTCGTCGACGACTCCAACGAGAAGCTCGGCGGAAAGATCCGCAACGCGCGCAACCTGCGCATCCCGTACCTCGGCGTCCTCGGCGACAAAGAGGTCGAGGCGCGCGCGGTCGCGCTGCGCTCGCGCACCGAGGGTGAGCTCGGCTCGATCGCGCTCGACACCGTGATCGAGCGGCTGGTCAAAGAGTCCGCGTACCCGCTCAGCTGAGCCGCGACGGGCGAAGGGCAGGGGGGGGGCCGTCGGACGCGTTGTTCACGTCGGGCCCTGTGCTCGTACACTCGCGCCGCGATGCCACCGATGCTGTCGATGAGCTGGGGCGATGAAGGCGGCGCACGCACGGCCGTCGCGCTGCGCGACGAGTGGGCGGCGTCGAGCGCGCGCATCGAGGGCGATCGCGCCCCAGCGATCTGCTTCGATCGAAGCGGCCGTCGATGGTGCGCGACCGCCGACGAGCAGGGCCGCGTTTGGCTCTGCGCGCTCGATCGCGCTGGCGTGATGGGCGAGCGCTCGCTCGTGGCGGGCGCGCTCACTGATCATGCGCCGAGCGTCGTTTGCTGGCGCGACAAGCTGTGCGTGGCGATCGTCGATCGCGACGGAGCGCTGTTTCTCGCGACCGGGCAGGACCCAACCCGACTGCGATTTCGGGGCCCAGCATCGATCGCCGTCGCGAGCGGGCCGCCTTCGATCGCGGCCACCTGCGCCCGGCTTCACATCGCGTTTCTCGGGACCGACCGGCGCGTGTACGTCGGTTCGTCCGATGACGGCCGCTCGATCGGCTACCGCGCGGTGTCCATGCCGAGGCGCGCGGCCAGCAGCCCGACGCTGAGCGCGTGGGGAGAAAACATCGCGTTGTGCGCCATCGATGACAACGGTCACGTGTACACAGCGTCGTCGCACGAGGGCGTCGAGCTCGCGCTCGTTCGTCGCGGCGGAGCGGCGATCACCCGCTCGACGCCTGCCATCGCGCTGCACGAGCGCACCCTCCACGCGATGCTGCTCGGAACCGACCGTCGGCTCTATCGCGCGTGTGCGTCCGTCGGTCATCCGCTCGATTTCTCTGCGTTGCCAGCGTTCGGTGAGGCCGAGAGCGCCCCGCGCCTGTGCTGCGCGCGCGACGACGAGCCGGTCGAGCCGCGGCGTTCGCGCGTGGTCGGAGCGCTGTTCGTCGCGCGCGACGTCGATCGGACCGCGCTGCGCGTGGGCGCTGCCATCGCGCTGCTCGATCGTCACCTGCAGCTCGCCCGCGAGCGCTATCGCAGGTGGCTCGAAGACGACACCTTCGCGCTCGGCGACACGGTCGTCGTCGAGGCAGAGCGCTCGATCGACCACTACGCTGGCGACGGCGCGTGGGAGCGCGTCCGCGACGAGGTGCTCGCGTCGCAAGCGGACAACGCCGACACGTCGCTCTGCACGTACGTGATCTTGTTCGCACGTGGAAAGCCTACGCCCGAAGACTGCTTCGGCTCCGCTGGCCCCAACCACGCCGAGGGATCGGGCGCCGTGATCGTCGAGCTGTCGAGCTTGTTCGCCGACGCGCCGTATCCCTTTCAGTCGACGCTCGTGCACGAATTGGGACACGCCTTCGGCTTGCCGCACGTGAGCGCCTACGGCGAGTCGATGGAGCAGTGCGAGTCGATCATGAGCTACAACCCTCGCCACTGGACGCGCGGGCTGTCGCTGCCCGAGCCCGACGCGACGCTGCTGCCCGAAGAGCTCTTGGCGCTCGGGCAAAACGAAGTGGCGCTGCCCGATTTCAGGTTCGACCCGGCGAAGCACAATCCCTCGCGACGACCGTTGCGAACGCCGCGCGACGAGTGATCGCGGCTGCGATGGGCGTCCCGCCACCGCGCGGACCGCAGCCCTTGCGCCAAAGCGCCGCGGGTTGCGCGCGCCGCCGCCACGCCGCGGTCAATCGGCGAAACAGTCCGCAGGGCTCTTGCACGCGGCGGCGTTCGGCCAGACACTCTCGCCCCGTCTCGCGGGCCGTGGCCATCGACGCTCACCGCAGCGCGAGGCCTTCAACCCGCCGTTTGTTTCGTGTGGGAGCGCGGCCGCGCTCCCCAACCTTGAGGAGAGTCAGCCATCGCGTTCCGAGGCCCCATCGACAATCGCAACCGCGTTCCGCAGGTTCGAGTCAATCACCGTATCCGTGTCCCCGAAGTGCGCGTGATCGACGACTCGGGCGCGCAGCTCGGGATCATGTCTTCTTCTGAAGCCCTGCGCATGGCGCAGGACCGTGGACTAGACCTCGTCGAGGTCAACCCCAAGGCCGAGCCCCCTGTGTGCAAGGTCATGGACTACGGCAAGTTCAAGTACGAAGAGAAGAAGAAGGCCAACGACCAGCGCAAGCGGCAGACGACGGTCGAGATCAAAGAGGTCAAGGTCCGCCCCAAGACCGACGACCACGACCTCGAGACCAAGGTCAAGCACATCAAGCGCTTCTTGGAAGAGGGCAACAAGGCCAAGATCACCGTGCGCTTCCGCGGCCGCGAAGTGACCCACCCCGAGAAGGGTCGCGAGGTCGTCGACGAGATCATCAAGGCGCTCGAAGGCCTCATCGTCGTCGAGCAGAACCCGCTGATGGAAGGCAAAGCGATGACCGCGCTCATCGCCGCCAAGCCTGGCGCGTTCAAGAAGGTCGTCCCGGCTGAAAACGCCGCTCCGCTCCCCGCGGATGACGACGACGACGACGACGACGACGACGAGTGATCCGGTCGCGGTCCGCGCGCTCGTGCGAGTGAAGATTCCACCAGTGGACGTCGCGCTGTTGGGGGCCAGCGCGACGGTGCTCGCCACGACGGCGCTGCGCTCGGCGATCGACCTGGGCGCGCTCGCGCGAGGGCCGCAGCCGCTGCTCGCCGCTGTCTTCGCCACAGCGCTCGTCGCGCCGCTCGCCTTCATCGCGTTCCTGCTGTGGAAGAGCAGCGAGCTCCGCGCGACCAACTGGCGTCGCGTCGCCGCGAAGGTGGCGTCTGTGACGCTCGGCGCGCTGGCGTTCACCACCTCGCTGGGCGGCGTGCTCGAGCTGCCCGCACAGCTCGTGCTCTCGTGGCCGACGAGCGGCGCGGTGATCTTCGCGCTGCTCGGGCTCTCCGCGGCGGTGTACGCGACGAGCCCCGCGCGCCAGATGCCTCGGCCGCCGAAGAAGCGATAGAGTGCTCGCAACCGTGATGAAGCGCACCCTCGCACTCCTCGTGGCGTCGGCGCTCGCCGCGTGCTCCAGCGCTGCGTCGCCGCTGCGCATGCAAGTGCAACGCGGCGACACGCGCGGCGCGCTGCAGTCGTGGCGCGACAACGCCCGCGAGCGCGGCAGCTCGAGCCCTGATCTGCTCGCCAACGTCGCGCTCGCCGTGCTCGAACGCGAAGCGTCGTCGAGCGACCCTCGCGTTCGCAACGCCGCGTTCACCACGCTTCGCTCGCTCGGATCCCGCGGCCGCGACGTGCTCGCGCTGCTCATCGACCGCCCCGGAATCGTCGGAGACCGCGCCGCCTCGGTGATGTACGAGCTCGACGGCCGCGAAGGCTCGCCGCCTGCGCGCTTGCTCGAAGCTGCGCGAAGCACCGACCCCGAGCGCCGCATCGCCGGACTCTCGGCGGACGAGGGACGCAACGACGTGCTCGCGCTCGTTGGCGCGCTCGAGTCGCGGAGCGTCGAGCTGCGTCGCGCGGCAGCGCAGCGGCTCGGTCGTCGCCGCGGCGAGCCGGCGGTGGTCGAGCGGCTGAGCCAATGCGTGCGCGAAGACGCCGAGGACACCGTCCGCGCGGCGTGCATCGGCGCGCTCGGCACCCTCGGCCCCACGGGCTTCGACGCGATCGTTCCAGCGCGGCAAGACCGCACGACGTTCGTTCGGTTGATGGCGATCTCTGCGCTCGTCAGCGCCAACAAAGACCGCGCGCGCACGCTCATGGCGGCGCTCTTGCGAGAGCCGCCCAACGCGATCTCGATCGAGTTCGCCAGGGCGCTCTCGGCGCGCGGAGACGAGCCCGCGACCGGGTACATCCTCGACGCGCTCGCCGGCGCAGACCCGTCGTTGAGAGCGCAGGCCGCCGTGGCCGCCTCGGGCTTGGGAGAACGATTCGAAGCGCGCTTGCTGCCGTTTCTCGAGGACGGCGACGTCGAGGTCCGGCTGCGCGTGGCAGGGGCGCTCGGACGAAGCGGACGACGTCGCGCTGAGGCCGTCGCGGCGCTGCGACCGCTCGCGGCGTCGCCCGACGCGATGCTCGCGATCCGCGCGCTGCTGGTGCTCTCCGAGCTCGACGACGCCGCCGCGGCCGCGCCCGTTCGCCGAGCGTTGGCGGCGGGCGCGGCGAGCGTGCGAAGGCTGGCGGTGCTCGCGTGGTCGCACCTGGCGGGCGGCTCGGGCGAAGTCGATCCGCTCGCGGATTTGCTGGCAGACTCCGACGCTACGATTCGCGTGCTCGCCGCGGGCGAGATCGTGCGCATCGCCTCGCGCTGAGCGCCGCTGCGAGCGCAACAACGACGGTCACGAGGCTCGTCGATGGACTTGGAGCTCCGGGCGCGGCGCAGTGACACCCCGGCGCGCAGCGGTGGTCGCGCATGGGCTCGCACGCTGCGCTGCCAGAGCCTGGTGGGTACACGGCGCACCCTGCTGCGATGTCGTCCGGGCGCAGCTCGCGTCGCGGCGCGCGGTGGTCGTAGTTGGCGAACATGAGCGCCGCGCGGTCGTCGGAGTGAGCGATGCCGAGGACGTGGCCGAGCTCGTGCGTCAGCACCGCAGCGAAGTCCCGCGCGGACGGGTCCGCAGAGGGCTCGGTGACGAACGTGAAGCCCTCGGGGTTGCCTTCGCTTTGGAGGTTGAAGGCGATGTCGGCGTCGAGGATCTCGCCTGTGCGCGGGTCGTACGAGACGATCGTCGCCGCGATGACGCCCGGCGGAAACGAAGCGGTGTCCGCCCACACCGGCCGAAACGACAGGGTGTTGCTGTGCGCGCGTCCGCGGGTGAAGCGCACGCCGTCCGCGCAGTCCACCGCGCGCACGAGCGCGAAGCGCGCCGCCGAGCCTGCGTCCGAGAGGCGGGAGGGACACGCGAGGGTGTTCCATCGGTCGAGCGCCGATTGCAGCTCGGCGTCGAGGCGGGCGCGCGGCCAGTCCACCGGCAGGACCGTTGGGTCCAGCGAGAGCGCGGCGCACGACGCGGGCCACTGCAGGGGCGTGCCCTCGGTCGGGCACTGGTCGACGATGGGCTGTCCGCCGCTTGTCGTGGTGCGGCAAAACGCGGGCGCCTCGCTCGACGCAGCAGAGGCAGCGACGAACAAAACGACAGCGAACGCCGCACGATCTCGCGCGCAACGCCGTGATTTCGCAGCGGTTGCCGCGGGCGGGGCGGCGCTCGACGCGCGGCTCTCGATCAGCGCTCGCAAGGGCACAGCGCGAGGATCATCGCACGAACATCGCGAGGCCGTTGACACATGACTGCGCGCTCGGGTACCGCGGTAAGTATGCGGCGTCCAAGCGTGAAGGGGGCTCTGGCGATGCTGGCCCTCGTGGCTCTCCAGAGCGGTTGTCTCACTCAAATCGCAGCGGGTTCGACGGCAGGAATCGTGGGTCGTGGCGCCATCGCGCTCCAGCGCGCGGCCGACCCCGAGCTCGTCGAAGCGGCTATCCCGGGATCGATCGGCACCCTCGAGGCGCTGATGATCACGATCCCCGAGAACCAGGTCCTGCGGCTCTCCCTGGCGAAATCCTACTGTTCGCTCGGCTTCGGTTTTCTCGTCGACCACATGGAGCAGGCGCAGCAGGCGGACGACGTCGACCGCGCTGACCACTACCGAGCCCGCGCGTCGGCGGCGTTTCTGCGCGCGCGCACGATCGGCTTCGAGATCATGTCGATCTGGGAGCCGGACGACGGCGGCGTCAACGGCAATCGCCGCAGCGTCGAGCGGTGGCGCAACTACCTGCGCAACTTCGAGCGCCGCGAGATGGGCGGACAGCTCTTCTGGACCGCGTACGCGTGGGCGAACTACATCAACCTCAACAAGGACGACCCGGACGCAGTGGCGGACCTGCCGTACGTCCTCGCCCTCGGCGAGCGCGCCAAGGACCTCGACCACGAGTACAACGACTACGCGCCGCACGCGCTGTTGGCCGGACTGCAGGCGGCGACGCCCGCGACGCTCGGCGGCCGCCCGGACCTCGCGCAGCGCGAGTTCGAGTGGCTCATCCAGACCACGCGCGGCACCAACTTGATGTACCGCGTGATCTACGCGCGCAACGTGCTCGTCCCGCTGCAGAACCGCCGCGGATACCAAGAGCAATTGCAGGCTGTGCTCGACGCCGGAGACGTGAGCGAAGACAACCGCTTGCAAAACCTCCTGGCCAAGCGCCGCGCGCGCAGGTACCTCGCGCAGATCGACGATCTCTTCTTGCCAGACGAGCCCTCGGGCACGCCGAGCGGCAACGAGGCGACGCCGTCGCCGAGCGACACCGCCGCGCCGGCCAACTGAGATCCGCGCTGCGCGGATCGAGCGGGCGAATAGCGGTCGAGGTGCGCGCGTCGAAGCGCGCAGTGTCAGTGAACAACGAGAGGACGCAGCGCGGCGCGTGCCGTCGCAGGCGTCGTCGTGATGAATTCAAAGGGAAGCGATAGAGGAGCGAGAACGATGGCGAACAAGAAGTGGACCCTTGGTGCGCTCACCGTCATTTCGGCGGCAGTCGGCGTCGGCGCGTCGCTGAGCGTCGAGGCGCAGACGGCGCCTGCGGCGGCTCCGGTGACCATCTCCGTCGCGACGCTCGCGCCCGCCGGCTCGACGTGGATGAACGTGTTCGACGCGTGGAACCGCGAGATCCGCCGCGAGTCCGCGAAGATCGGACAGCCGATGGCGATGCGGTTCTTCCCCGGCGGCGTGCAGGGCGACGAGGCCGAGGTGATCCGAAAGATCCGCGCCGGTCGCCTCGACGGCGCCGCGGTGACGGCCGTCGGCCTCGCGCAGATTCATCGGCCCGCGCTGGTGTTTCAGATGCCCGGGATGTTTCGCGCGTACGGCCCGCTCGACAACGCGCGCACGCAGCTGCACGCGGAGATCAACGGCGCGTTCAACACCGCGGGCTTCGAGCTGATGGGATGGGCGGACGTCGGACAGGCGCGGGTGTTTTCGCAGACGCCCGTGCGCACCCCGGCCGAGCTCGCGACGCAGCGCCCGTGGGTGTGGAGCGACGACCGCGCGATGCCCGCGTTCTACAGCGCGATCAGCGCCAACCCCGTGCGGTTGCAGGTGCCCGAGGTCCTCTCTGCGCTGCAGACCAACCGCATCAACACGGTGATCACCAGCGCGCCGGTCGCGACGCAGCTGCAGTGGGCGGCGCGCGTCACGCACATGACGGACATGCCGCTCTACACGACGATCGGCGCCACCGTGATCGGCCGCGCGAAGTTCGGCGCGCTCACGCCGCAGCAGCAAGAGCTGCTCCGTCGGACGGGCGCCAACTACCACCAGCTCGCCCGCGGCTCGCTGCGCCGCGCCGAGTCCGCTGCGCTCACGTCGCTCGCGTCCCGCGGCATCACCGTGGTGCCCGTCGACGCAGCGCAGCGCGCGCAGTGGGAGTCGGCCTTTACGCGCACGCGCGCGGCGCTCACCGGTCAGATCGCGGACGCCGCGTTCATCGCGCGCGTCGCGGCGATCCGCTGAGAAAATCGAACGGGGGGTTTTCTGTGCGGGTTGAATAGCGGTGTCTTGATACGCTCGCCGGCACGATGGCAGGCGCAGCTCCTTCGGCGAAACCCGCACCATTTCTCAAACCCATCGACACCATCGACCGTGGCGTTCTGCTCGCTGAGAGCGCCCTTTCGCTGGTCGTCGTCGTCGCCATGGTCGGCATGGCGGTCGGTGAGTCCGCGACGCGATTGATCGCGATGGCGCTCACCAAATGGGGCTCTCAAGCCCTGGTGGACACCTTCAGTCAGAAGTCCGCGCCGTTCAGTCGGTACGCGGGTGACTTCTTGATGCACGGGACGCTGTGGGCGGCGTTTCTGGGCGCGAGCTTCGCGACCCGCGGGCGCCGGCACCTCGCGATCGACGTGCTCGGACGACTGCTGCCCGAGCGCGGTCGGCACTTCATGTCGGCCGTCGCCAACACGATGGGCGCGGTGATCGCGTTCGCGCTCGCCAAGGGCATCTACGGATCGCTGCACGAGGCCGCGCACCAGGCCGCGCAGCAGGTGCAGAGCGCGCGCGAGTCGGGGCTCGACCCGTCGACCGTGGACAAGAGCTTCGAGTTTCAGTTCGTGATTCCAGCGGGATTTTTGCTGATCTCGCTGCGATTGATGCTCCACGGATTTCACGAGTTCGTCGCGGGCTATCGCAACGACAAGGCCCCCGAGAAGCCCGCGGACGCAGAGTCCACGGACGAGTCGAAGGACGACGCCGAAGCGCACGCGAAGCTCGGTCCCCCTGTGGCGTACGCGACGGTCAACGAGATCGCGATCGCGATGATCACGCTCGCCGCGATGATCGTCCCCACGATCGGAACCGTGGTGTTCAAGTCGCTCGTCGTGAGCGTCCTGCTCGCAGCTCCGACGCTGCTCGTCCCGCTCGCGCTGCGCAAGAAGGCGCAAGGCCACTACGGCCCCACGATGCCGCGCGAGCCCGACCCGGTCGTGCAGTGGCAAGCCTCGCACATGGCGATGGCTGCTGTGTCCGTCGGCGTCCTGCTGCTCGCGGCGAAAATGGGCGCGGGGATCATCCCCAAAGTGCCGATCGGCGCGGGCGTCGCGTTCTTCTTCTGCATGGCGCTGCTCGGCGCGCCGCTGTTCACCTTTCTCGGCGGAATGGCGATCTTTCTCTGGCTGCACGGCACCACCAGCGTGCAGCCGCAAGCGCTCGCGAGCGCGATGGAGGACGCCCTCGGTCCGCACTTCGCGCGAATGAGCGTGCTGCCGACGATCCCGGTCTTCACGCTCGCGGGCTACCTGATGAGCGAGTCGAAGACGCCGCAGCGCCTCGTGCGCGTCGCGCGCGCGCTGCTCGGCGCCGTGCCCGGCGGCCTCGCGGTGGTCTGTCTCATCGCGAGCGCGTTCTTCACGATTTTCTCGGGCGCTTCGGGCATCACCATCGTCGCGATCGGCGGCCTGCTCTACCCGGCGCTGATCCGCGACAAGTACCCAGAGAAGTTCTCGCTCGGGCTCGTGACGACGGGCGGCGCGCTGGGCATCACGTTTCCTCCCGCGCTCCCGCTGATCGTGTACGGCATCGTCGCGGGTCTCCAAGAGGCGCCGCCTGGCAAAGAGCGGCTCGAGCTGCAGAAGTTCATGCTCGCGGGGCTCGTCCCGGGCGTGCTCTTGCTCGGCTTGCTGATCGTGTACGCGATCGTCATGGGCGTGCTCTCGAAGGCGCCGCGCTCGAAGTTCGACGCCAAAGAAGCGGCCTCGGCGCTGTGGGAGGCCAAGTGGGAGCTGCTCTTGCCGCTCTTCTTGTTGGTCGGCCTCGCCAAGGGCATCTTCAACCCGTCACAAGCCGCGGCGTTCACCGCGTTCTATGTGCTGATCATCGAGGTCTTCATCTACAAGGACCTCTCGATCACCAAGGACCTGCCGCGGATCATCCCCGAGTCGATGGTGCTCGTCGGCGCGATCTTCGTGAAGCTCTGCGCTGCGACGGTGCTGACCGCGTTCTTCATCGACGCGCAGGTCGCTGACAAGCTGTTCGAGTCGCTGACGTGCGGCCCGCAAGCGCAGGCGTACATGGCGGCGCACACGGACTCGATCGGGACGTGCCGCGAGGCCGTCAACTCGTTGGCCCGTCAGGGGCTGCCGTCGGGCGGCGTGATCAACTCGTCGATCTCGTTTCTGATCGCGCTGAACTTCTTCTTGCTCGTCGTCGGAATGCTCATGGACATCTTCAGCGCGATCGTCGTGATCGTGCCGTTGATCGCCGGCCTCGCGCTGCACTTCGACATCAACCCGTACCACCTCGGCATCGTGTTCTTGCTCAACCTCGAGATCGGCTACCTGATGCCGCCCATGGGGTTGAACCTGTTCATCGCAGGGTTTCGCTTCAACAAGCCCGTGCCGGACCTGTACCGAATGGTGCTTCCGTTCATCGGGATCTTCGCGATCGCGCTGCTCGCGACGACGTACATCCCCAGCCTCACGCTGATGATGGTCCCCGGCCAGAGCGCCTCGCAGACGCACACGCACAGCGCCAACACCCACGCCAACACCAACGCCAACACCAACGCCAACACCACGGTGACCCCTGTGGCCGACAGCGGAGCTCCCGCGGCGGGCGGCGCGACCGACTGCGACCTGCCACGCGAAGACGAGAGCTTCGAGGACTTTCAGCGTCGGTGCCAAGGCGGCGGTGGTGGTGACAGCGATGGCGCGGCTCCGGCGACCGCTGCAGCCACGCCGCCAGCGTCCGAGGACTGCGACCTGCCGCGCGAGAGCGAGTCGTACGACGCGTTCGTCGCGCGCTGCCAGCCCAACGGCGCGGCAGACGCGGGCGAAGCCGCGGACGCGAGCGCGCCGACGACCGAGGCCCCCGCGGCCGCCGACGCCGCTGCGAATGACTGAGAAGACCGCGAAGAAGGGGGCGAAGCGACGCTCGTCCGCCGCGCAGAGCGCGGAGGCGAGGATCGCTCGCGCCGAGCGAGTCTCTCGCGCGCTGAGCGTGCTGTACCCCGAGCCGAAGTGCGAGCTCGATTACAGCACACCATTTCAACTGCTCATCGCCGTGATCTTGTCCGCGCAGACGACGGACAAGCGCGTGAACACCATCACGCCGACGCTGTTCGAGCGGTACCCCGACGCGCAGGCGCTCTCGAAGGCGAACTTGTTCGCGCTGCGAGAGATCTTGCGTCCGATCGGGTTCTTTCGCGCGAAAGCCAGGGCGATCCGCGAGACGGCGAAGCTGCTGGTCAAGCGGCACAAGGGCGAGGTTCCCCGGACGCTGGCCGAGATGGTCAAGCTGCAGGGGGTGGCGCGAAAGACGGCCAACGTGGTCCTCGGCGAGGCCTTCGGGATCAGCGAGGGGATCGCCGTGGACACGCACGTCGAGCGCGTGGCGCGCAGGCTCGGGCTGACCGAGGCGCGGACGGTGCGAGGGGTCGAGAAGGACCTCATGGCGCTCACGCCTCGCGAGGCGTGGGCGAAGGACCACCTGCGAATGGTGCTCTTCGGGCGCTATCTCTGCGTCGCGCGCTCGCCGAAGTGCGACCGCTGCCCGGTGCGCTCGGACTGCTTTGCGCCAGAGTCGCGCGAAGGCTGAGCGCCGCACGGTCTTTGTGTGCTCGCGTGTGCGCCACGCGGGCAGCGGCGAGGGCTTTGTTTGCAGGCGAACGGCGGGGCGCTGTGTGATACCGTCTCGGGCGCTGTAACGATGACGGAAGAGAACAACGAGACCAAGGCCGCTGAGGGGACTGGCGAAGCGAAGGTCGAGGCGGCGGACCCTGTCGCCGTGCTCACCGCTGAGCGCGATCGCTACAAGGACGCAGCGCTTCGCGCGCTTGCGGACCTCGACAACTATCGCAAGCGCTCGCTTCGAGAGCGCGAAGAGTACGTGAAGAAGGCGCGCGAAGATCAATTGCGCGAGCTGCTCGAAGTGTTCGACAACCTGGATCGCGCCTCGCAATTCGTGGGGCAGACGGCGGACGTCACGGCGGTGGCGAAGGGCATCGAGATGGTGCTCAAGCTGTTCGAGGACAAGCTGCAGCGCATCGGCGGCAAGCGGCTTCGCTCTGTCGGTACGCCGTTCGACCCGCAGTTTCACGAGGCGATCGCCCAGCAGCCGAGCGAGCACCCTGCGGGCGTCGTGTCGGCAGAGCACCTCGCTGGGTACATGCTCGGTGATCGTCTGTTGCGAGCCGCTTCGGTGGTCGTCTCCACGGGCCCCGCTGCGGCCGCTGCGCCGGCACCCGTGAAGGCTGTCGAAGAAGAGCAACTCGAGTTCGACCCCTCCAAGGGTTAGAGCTCCAACAGGCCTGAAGCGCACGCGAGAGAGGGATCGAGATGGGGCGCATCGTCGGCATCGACCTCGGAACAACCAACAGCTGCGTCGCGGTGATGGACGGCGGGACCCCCGTGGTCATCCCGAACGCCGAGGGCGCGCGCACCACGCCGAGCGTGGTGGGCTACCGCGCGGACGGCGAGCGTCTCGTCGGGCAGGTGGCGCGCCGCCAGGCCGCGCAAAACGCAGAGAACACCGTCGCGACCGTCAAGCGCTTGATGGGCCGCGCATACGACTCGGCCGAGGCGAACAAGCAGCGCGACCACGTGCCGTATCGCATCGTGTCCAGCGCCAACGGCGACGCGTGGGTGGAGGTTCACGGCAAGCCGATGAGCCCGCCCGAGGTGAGCGCGGCGATCTTGGCCACGATGAAGTCCATCGCCGAGGCGTACCTCGGCGAGGAGGTCACCGAGGCGGTGGTCACGGTCCCGGCGTACTTCGACGACGCGCAGCGGCAGGCCACCAAGGACGCGGGCAAAATCGCGGGCCTCGAGGTCAAACGAATCATCAACGAGCCGACGGCAGCAGCGCTCGCGTACGGTTTGGACAAGAGCACGACCACCAACGAGCGCATCGTCGTGTACGACCTCGGCGGCGGGACGTTCGACGTCTCGATCCTCGAGATCGTGGGCGGCGTGTTTCGCGTGGTCTCGACGAGCGGCGACACGTTCTTGGGCGGCGAAGACTTCGATCAGAAGCTCGTCGACCTCGTGGCTGGAGAGTTCTTTCTCGAGCACGGCATCGACCTGCGAAAGGACCGAGCTGCGCTGCAGCGGTTGCGCGAGGCCGCCGAGCGCGCGAAGCACGAGCTGTCCTCGGCGCTCGAGACCGAGATCAACCTGCCGTTCATCGCTGCGACGAAAGAGGGCCCGCAGCACGTGCTGCGGACCATCACGCGCGGCGAGCTCGAGCGGCTCGTCGCCGAACTGGTCGAACGCACGCTCGAGCCCTGCAAGCGGGCGCTCGCGGACGCTCGGCTGACCGTCGGAGACCTGCAGCAAGTGGTGCTCGTCGGCGGCATGACGCGCATGCCGCTCGTGCAGAAGAAGGTCCAAGAGTTCTTTCAGCGCTCGCCCAACAAGGGCGTCTCGCCGGACGAGGTCGTCGCGATCGGCGCGGCCGTTCAGGGCGCGGCACTCACTGGGCAAGCGGACGAAGTGCTGCTGCTCGACGTCACGCCGCTCTCGCTCGGCGTCGAGACCGGCGGCGGCGTGATGACCAAGATCATCGAGCGCAACACGACCATCCCGACTCGCCGCGCGATGATGTTTACGACGTCGCTCGACAACCAGTCGTTCGTCCCGATCAAAGTGTTGCAGGGCGAGCGCGAGATGGCCGCGGACAACCGCATGCTCTACGAGTTCGAGCTGAGCGGAATCCCCCCAGCGCCGCGCGGCGTCCCGAAGGTCGAAGTGGCCTTCGACATCGACGCCAACGGCATCCTCAGCGTCAGCGCGCGCGACGTCGTCACGGGCAAGAAGAAGGACGTTCAGATCGTTGCTGGCTCCGGGCTCACCGAAGACGAGGTCAACCGCCTCGTGGTCGAAGCCGAAGAGAGCAAGGGCGCCGACGAAGAGCGTCGCGAGCTCGCCGAGGCGCGCAACGGCGCAGAGGCGCTGCTCTACACGAGCCAAAACGCGCTCACTGAGTACTCGCAGCTGCTGCCCGAAGACCTTCGGCTGAAGCTCACCAACGACGTCGCGTCGCTGAGGCTCGCGCTCGACACGGGCGCGGACCTCGTCACGGTCAAGTCGCTGCACGCCGCGCTCGAAGCGAGCGCGTACAAGATCGCCGAGTCGCTCTACGGCAGCTGAGCGGCGCGGTCTCGATCGGGCGCGCACCGAGCGGAGGGCGCGACGAGCAAGTGGGCGGTTGCTGAGCGCGAGGCTCCCACGTAGAACGGTGCGCCAATGGCGACCGCTCCCACGAGGGACTACTACGAAGTGCTCGGCGTCGCGCGCGAAGCATCGGCGGACGAGCTCAAGGCTGCGTATCGCAAGCTCGCGATGCAGCACCACCCTGATCGCAACCCGGACGACCCCGAGGCTGAGCGACGCTTCAAAGAAGTGAGCGAGGCGTACCACGTGCTCGGCGATGCCGAGCGGCGGGCGCAGTACGACCGGTTCGGCAGGATGCAGCCGGGCCAGGTGCCGGACTTCATCGACGTGAGCGAGATGTTCGACTCGGTCCTCGGCGACCTGCTGTCGAACTTCGCGCCGTTTGGCCGCAGCAAACGCGCGGTCGGCCGCGACTTGCGGGTCGACGTCGAGCTGTCGTTGGTCGAAGCCGCGAAGGGCGTCGAGAAGACCGTCGAGTTCGATCGCCAGTGCGCGTGCGACCGCTGCGGCGGCCGCGGCGCAGAGCCTGGCAGCGCGTCCGATCCGTGCCCGGCGTGCGCAGGCAAAGGGGAGGTGCGCTATCAGCAAGGGGTCTTCCGGCTCGCGCGCGCGTGCGCTCGCTGCGAGGGCCGCGGGGTGATCCCTCGCACGCAGTGCACCAAGTGCTCGGGCGCTGGGCTCGTGAAGAAGAGCGAGCGGCTCGTGGTGACGTTTCCGCCCGGCGTCGAAGACGCAACGGTGCGGCAGGTGCGCGGCTACGGCGACGCGTCGCGCATGACGGGCGCGGCCGGTGACCTCGAATTGCTCGTAAAAATCCAGGCGCATCCGCTTTTTACGCGGGACGGGGCTGACCTGCTGTGCACCGTGCCGGTGAGCTTTCCGCAAGCGGCGCTGGGCGGGATGATCGAAGTGCCGACGCTCGAAGGCCGCGTGAAGATGCGCCTTCCGCCAGGGACGCAGCCCGGCCACCAGCTCAAGCTCCGCTCGAAGGGCATGCCTCGCTTCGGCGGCTACGGCGCTGGTGATCAGGTCGTGACCATCCAAGTCGAGGTCCCGACCGAGCTCTCTGAGCCCCAGCGCGCGCTGGTTCAGCGCCTCGCCGAGTCGATGAACGAAGAGGTCCACCCGCAGCGAAAGACCTTCCTCGAGAAGCTCCGCGACCTGTTCGGTTGACGAAAACCGCGGTCCGCCACGCTCGACGCGCGCGAAGCGTAGCGCAGAGCACGAAGATTTCCTGCGCGTTGACAGGGGCGGCGATCGGCTTAGTTTTCGCGCCCTGCGCCGGCCTGCATCCCTGCCGGCAGTTGAGACTGAGTGCACGTCGCGACGATCGTTCGCGAAGGAGTTGATGGACTGTGGACAAGCGCGACTACTACGAGGTCCTCGGCGTCACGAAGAGTGCGTCCGCCGACGATATGAAGAAGGCCTTTCGTCAGCTCGCGTTCAAGTACCACCCGGATCGCAACCCCGACGATCCCAGCGCCGAGGCGAAGTTCAAAGAAGCCTCCGAGGCGTACGACGTCCTCAGCGACGCGCGTAAGCGCGAGATGTACGACCAGTTCGGGCACGCAGGCCTCAACGGCGAGGGATTTCGCCCGGCTGACGACCTGTTCGAGCAGTTTCAAGACATGTTCGCGGACTTCTTCGGCGGGGGCTTCGGCTTCGGAGGCGGCGGCGGCGCGAGACAGCGCGGAGGCGCCGCCAAGGGGCCGCGCCCGACCCGCGGACGCGACGTGCGCACCAACGTCCGCATCTCGCTGCGCGACGCCGTCGTCGGTTGCAAGCGCGAGCTCGACGTCGCCATGCCCAAAGCCTGCGTCGACTGCTCGGGCACCGGCGCGGCCAAGGGCGCTTCGCCCGTCACCTGCAACGCCTGCCGCGGACGCGGTCAAGTCACGCACGGCGCAGGTGGCTTCATCATCTCCACGACGTGCCCCGAGTGCTCGGGCCGCGGCAGCGTGATCAAGCAAGCTTGCGCCGAGTGCAAAGGCCACGGCGAAGTGCGCGAGGACAAGAAGGTCAAGGTCGCCATCCCCGCGGGCATCGACCACGGCCAGATGATTCGACTCGGCGGCCTCGGCGAGGCCGGGCAAAACGGCGGGCCTGCCGGAAATTTGCTGGTCGCCGTCGAAGTCGAAGAGGACCCGCGCTTCGAGCGCGACGGCTACGACCTGGCCACCGAGGTCGCGATCTCCTTTCCGCAAGCAGCGCTCGGGGCCAAGCTCGAGGTGCTCACGATCGACGAGCGGACGCTCGCGCTCGAAATCCCACCCGGCACCCAACCCGGCGCGGTCTTCACCTTCGAAAACGAAGGCGTCCCCTACGTCGACTCGCACGGTCGCGGTCGCCTCGCCGTGATCGCCCGCGTCGAAGTGCCCAAGAAGCTCAGTGGCAAGCAGCGCAAGGCCGTCGAAGAGCTCGCCCGCTCGCTCAGCGAACGCTAAACGCCGCGCGGTACAGTTGCGGCACGGGCCTGCGATCGGTGATCGTGCGCCGTGCTCATCCGACCTCGCTCGCTCGCCTCCCTCTCGTCGCTGATCGCGCTCTCCGTCGCGTCGACCGCGATCGCGCAGGCCCGCAACGGCCGCTGGACCGTCGCCAACACCGTCGTCGAAGCGAGCGCTGACCGCGAAGGCGTCGTGTCTCTGCGCGTCGGCTCGCAGGCGGCCCGAAGGCTCGGACGCGGCGCCGTCACGGCCACGACCCACAGCGTCGGGCGCGGGACAGCGCTCGTCGTGCGCGTCGAAGGAGACGAGCCTGGCGTCGCGCTCGTCGCGGGATCGAGCAGTGTTTCAGCAGAGATCTTGTTTTCTGGGCCAAGAATTCAACGGGGCGAGGACGTCGGCGATCGCACCGAGACCGACGTGCTGATCGACGGCGCGCAGGTCGTGCTCGCGCAGCGCCGCGCAGACCTCTCGCTGTGCGAGCTCGGCGCGCCGTGGGTCGAGACCCGCACGCTCGACGCCGCGACGCTGCGGCTCGTCCCCCACGCGCGCGACCCGTTCGCCTCGCTCGCCCTCGCGCCCGCGCCGCCCGTCGTCGTCGCCGCGGTCCCCGTCGAGCCCGCGGCGCGCGTCGTCGGCGTCCCCGTGCTCGCCGCGCAGTCGCGGGTCGCCGTCGGCGCTGCGGTCAACCCGTCCTTCGCCCTGCACGACGGCTCGAGCGCCACCGCGTGGACCGCGAGCGAACTTGATTTTGTGGTCGCGCGCGCGGTGCCCGCCACGGTGCCCGTCGAGCGCGTTGTGCTCACCGCGCCCGCGCAGGGAGGCGGCGCGCTTCCGCGGGCGATTTCGCTGGTCATCGGCGCGCAGCGCTTTCAGGTCTCGATCCACGAGTCGCTCGCGCAGCCCGGCCAGCGGGTCGCCGTGCCCATCGTGCCTGCGCGCCCCGCGGGGTGCGTCGCGATCGTCGTGCAGAGCGCCGCCGCGCGAGGCCCGACCGCGATCGCCGAGGTCACCCTCGCGTCCGCGTACGACCGCGAAGCGGACCCGCTCGCCGCCCTCGCGCGCTCGCTCGACGCCGCGCAAGGAGACGGCGCAGCGCAAGCCCTCGCCGCCGCTGGATCTCGCGGCGTCGCCGCGGTCGCCGCCGCGCTGCCGTCGCTGCAGCTCACCGGAGCGCGCCGCGCTGTGCGCTTGCTCGCAGCGCAGCGCACCGCCGCCTCGGCCGACGCGCTCGCTGCCGCGCTCGACCGCTCAGAGCTCGCAGAGCTCGCCCGCGACGCCCTCGTTCGCATGGGCGAACCCGCGCTCGACGCGCTCTCTCGACGCGCGGTCACCGACGCTCGCGCCGCGGATGTCCTGCTCGTCGTGCGCGCCGATCGCCTCGCCCGCGCCCGCGCGATGATCCCCGCGCTCTCCGCAGATCCCGCGGTCTGGCGCGCGGTCCGCGGCCCGATGCTCGCGATCCTCCGCGACGCGAGCGAGCCCGAGCAGCGCGCGTGGCTCGCGGCGTTGCCCGCCGATGCGCGCGCCCGCCTCCGCGCGCTGAGCGCCGTCATCGAAGCGTCGAGCTCGGCAGCGGTGCGCTCCGAAGCGGCCGCGCTCGGCCTCGCCGTCGTGGCCGAGGGCTTCGCGCAAGAGTATCTACGGCTCTCTGCGATCGGAGCGGGCGCAGACGGCGCGCGCGCCCTCGCGTCGATCGCCGCGCAGTCGCGCGACGCAGACCTGCGTCACGAAGCCGTTCGCGTGCTCGCGTCCATGGCCGTTCGCGGCGAAGCTGAGCTCGCTCGCGGGGCGCTCACCAGCGCGCAGGGCGATCGTGTGGCGCGGGTCCGCGCGGCGGCGCTCCGCGGGCTCGCGGTCGACGCGCAGGGCCGCGCTGCGATCGCGCAGTCGCTTCGATCCGACACGTGGCCGTCTGTTCGCGCGGCCGCTGCCGAGCTGCTCGGCCGCGACCCGCAGTCGACCGGCGCCCTGCTCGCCGCGCTCGACGACGAGAGCGTGTGGGTCGTGCGCGCAGTGCTCACCGCGCTCGAGCGCGCGACGGGCGCGACGATCGGCGCGAGGCTCGTCGAGTTCGCCCGAGATCCCCGCAGAAATCCCACGCTTCGCATCGAGTCGCTCACCACGGTCGCCTCTCGCTGCGAGCGCGCGCAGGCACCAGCGCTCGAGCAGCTCGTGCTCTCGCAGATCGACCCCGCGCTTCCCGAAGGCGAGCAGGCCGTCGGTCACGCCGCGCTCGCCGCGCTCGCCCGCATCGACATCGTCCGCGCCCGCGCGCTGCTCGAGCGCATGGAAGCCAACGGCGCCGCGCGCACCGCCCTCGAAGCCGCCGGCCGCGACGCGTGCCGCGATACCGCGCCCGCGACGAGCGGATCAGCGCCGTAGAAATCAAGCCAAGCGACTGCAGCGCAACGGTAGGACTACGAACCCGGTCGCCGTAGCGCTGCAGCGCCTCAGCCGATGCAGAACGCCTCGCCGCTCGCGAGGTTGTTATCCGAGCGGCACTCGCCCAGCGTCTGATCGGGGTTCACGATCGCCTCGAAGATCCCGCGCGCGGGGATGGGCGCGACGCACTCGACAGGGGTGCACACGCCGGGCGCGATCGGCGCCGTGGTGCGCAGTCGGCACAGCTCGCGACCGTCGCCGCGCAGGCGAAAGATCAGCTCGATGTTGCGGTCGAGCAGCACGCGCCCGCGGTTGCACACGTCCGCGCGCAGCCGCGTCGTGCCGGCCATCTCGCAGCTCGCCGAGAGCCGCGACGCGGTCACGTCCGCGCCGGGGATGTTCGACGGGTCGCGCGACTCGTTCTGCATGAAGTTGTTGTAGCTGGCGACGCTCCAGTTGCGCCGCACCGAGCTCGTCTGCGGGATGCGCACGTCGTCGGTGACGTTGGTGATCGCGTAGGCGTGCTGGTTCCACACTGGGCGCGTGGGCACCCATCGGTCGCGCGAGTCGCGGTAGACGCGGACGCCCGTCTGGCAGCCTGCGTTGCGGTGGATCGTGCGGCACACGTTGCCCGCGCCAGGGACGCCCATCGGCGCGCTCGTGCACGCAGCGTTGTCGCCGCACTGGTCGCTTCGCTCGCAGCGGCAGTAGCCTTCGACGCACGTTCCGCCTGGGCAATCGCCGGCGCGATCGCAGCGGAGCGCCGTGAAGATCGGGTCGAAATCCGGGCAGTACGTGTCGGTCCTGCACGGCCCGCTCGACGACGAGACGATCTCAGCAGACGCGTCTCCGTCGACGTCCGCGACGACGTCGTTCTCGGTCCACGTCGAAGAGAACCGCGGCTGCGAAAACACCACGGTGCCCGAGCGTCCGTCGTACACGCGCGTGAAGCACTCGTCCGAGTAGACGACCTCCGCGCGCCCGTCGCCGTTGAAGTCGAACACGCTCGAGCCCGTGCGCGAGCTCGACTCGTCCTGCGAGCGCTGAGCCCACAACATTCGCGGCGTCGCCGTGGCGAACGAAAACACCGCATAGTGCGACGCGAACGCCGAACCCACGTCGGGGCGCCCGTCGCCGTCGAAGTCCGCGATCGTCGGAGGCCCGCCCACTTGCAAGCGCGGCATCCCCGTCATCGGGTGAATCGTCCCTGGCGGCGGCGAGATCTCTCGCACGACCGCGCCCGCGATCGTCTGCAAGCGCACCACGGTCTGCCCGCCGGTGAGCGCGACGACAGCGACCTCGGGGCGGCCCGGTGCGTCTCCCGCCGCGCCGGCGAAATTGCCGAAATCCGCCACGCCGACGTATCCGCCCGACGGCGTCCCCGGCCCCGCCCAGTACGTCTCGCGAACGAACGCGCGCGTCGCCAGGTCCCAACGGTACGTGCCCGACGCGGTCACGAGCTCGGGCTCGTCGTCGTTGTCGACGTCGGCGATCACCGGCATCGTGCTCGTGCTCAGATAGTTCTGCCAGTCCGGGATGCGCGAGAGCGCGAGCCCCGTGTGGTCGTACACAGTGCCCTCGAAGAGGATCTCGCTGCGCCCGTCGTCGTTGAGGTCGTGCAGCGCGATCGATCCCCAGGTGCAGATGTCGCCGCTGTTCGTGTCGGGCTCGCCCGCCGCGTTGCGGCTGCGCCACACGCGGCGCATCGAGCGCGTCGCAGGGTCGTAGCGAAACGCTGCGATTCCCCCGGCCGTGAGCGCGGCGACCACCTCGGGCGTCCCGTCGCCGTCGATGTCTCCGACCGCTGGCGTCACGGGAGAGTTGAGCCTGTCGTCGGCGCCGAACGCCGCTGCTTGATCTCGGCACGTCGCGCCGTCGATCACGCGCAGCACGCCGACGCCGTTGCATCGGCGGCCCATCTGTCGCTCGGTGTACCCGTTGTCCGCGATGAAGATGATCGACGGCCTCGGCGGCGAGTCCGCGTCGATGCGAATGCCCAAGCTCGCCACGAGCGGCGTGTGCAGGACGTTGCGAAACATCGGCGCGAGGTCCATGTCGATGTCCGTCGGCCCGCTCCACGAACACTGCAGCGTCGGCCGCAGCGGGCCCGGCGAAATCGTGCGCGTGCACGTGTTGTCGAACTCGCCGCGCGTCCACGGGACGCACCGTCCGCCGACGCACCGCGAGTCGTTGGCGCACGCCCCTCCGTCCTCGCACGGGCCGAGGTCTGGCACGCTGGCCTCGACGTCGATCGCTCCCGCGTCGCTCGCGCGCGCATCGCCGGTGTTCGCGTCGGAGCTGGCGTCCATCGACGACCCTCCGTCACCGCGCGCGTCGCCTCCGCCGTCGACGGGGACGGGGTTGTCCGACGAGCACGCGACGAGCGAGAGCACCATCGCGCAGCTCGAGCCCAGAGCCACAACTTGCCGCAGATTCACACGGCGACTGTATCGCGTTCGACCGGCGGTTGGGGCTCTGTTCGCTTCGCGTCCTCGGCGTTGAGCACCGCGCGCTTGCCGCCGAGCGCCCACAAGAGCGCCGTGCGCGCCCAGCGCGTCCCCACGGCGACAGGAACCACCGAGAGCAGCGCGAACTGCAGCCACACGCCGTCGTAGTGAGCGATCGCCCGCAGCGTGAGATCGCCCATCCCGCGCACGCGGGCGACGGGCTCGACGAGCAGCGTGAGCGCGAGGATCACCAGCGCGTTGAGCGCCGCGGGCGCGAGCAGCGACGCCACGCCGACCCGCGCGCCGTGCCGCACGAGCTGCGCGGGCTTCGGGGTCTTGCTCTCGCTCGCCCAAGAGTCTGCCTCCGAGCGCACCGCGTGCAGCACGAGCCTCGCCTTGTCGCGTCGCAGAAAGAGCACGGTTGGCGCCGTCAGCAGCGCGACGCCCGCGAGCAGCGACGGCCACTCGCGCAGCACCGCGCGCAAAAAGTCCACGGTGGATCCGCGCCCCGCGCACACCGAGCAGAGCGCGACGAACCCCAGCGCAAACGCGATCAACCCTGGGAAGAGCGCCGCCACGAGGTCGACGATCTTGGTCCCGAACGGCCGGCGACGCAGCGCTTCTCCGCCGCCGAACGCGACCACCAGCGCGACCGCGACGAGCCCGCCGAGGCCTGCGATCACCGTGCTTCGCGGCAGTCGCTCGCGCAGCTCTGCGAGCACGCTGCGCCCGGTGTCCTTCGCCGGTCCTGTGCGGCCGTCGAACGCGCGCGCGAGCCACAGCCCGTAGCGCGCCCCAGACACCCGCGCGATGGATCGCTGGGTTTCTCCCATGCGAACGTAGTCGAGCCGATGCACGAACCACCACGACCGCCACCCCTCGACGACGGCGCGCGTCTGCTCGGCGCTCGCCGTCGCGCTGATGCGGTGCTCGGTGTGCGTCAGGTCGCTCGCGAGGTTGCAGAGCCTGCGCGCAGAGCCCGTGTCGAGCTCTGCGTCGAGCGCCTCGAAGAGCGCGGGCAGCGCGAGCGTCCCGAGCCGAGCGAGCTGCTCTCGCGCGTTGGGGCTCTCGTGATCGACCAATCGTTGCACGTGGCGTCGCGCGTAGGCGTCGCGCAGGTCGATCTCGTGAAGGACGCGAAAGCTGTCCCACCAAGGGCGGGCTTGCACGGGCGCGCGCGGCGCGGCGTCGCCCCCCGTGAGCGTCGGCGAGATCAGCGAGAGGATCTCGTACGTCTCGCGTTGCACTGCGGGTGGCAGCCGATCGATGTTGGTCAGCGCCGTCGGGATCACCACGGTTCCGCGAGAGAGCAGCCGATCGCGGGCCGCTCGCGCGGACGCGGGGCTCGCGAGGAGCGCGATGTCGCGCTGCGTGCGCGTCGTGGCGTCGTCTTGCGCGCTCGCGATGAAGCGCGCCGACTGTCGGGCCAGGGATTCTTCAGCGCTCAGACCGAAGGTGCGCCCCGGCGCGAGCGTCCCGTACCAGTCGTGCTGCCCAGTGCTGTCGAGCGCGGCGAACGTCACGATGCTCACGACGAGCAACGTCACGATCATGCGCAGCGCTTCGAACAGTAGCCAACGGATCATCGGGGCACAGAGAGCGGGGGGGAGGGTACGCAACGGCGAAGGGTTGCGTCACGGTGAATGCTGGTCCACACACACCGTCGCCTTGGCCGCTGTATACGTTCACGTCCCGTGGTGTCTTCAACGTTGTCCGTACTGCGACTTCGCGACGGACGCGGTGAATCCAAGGGATATCCCGCATGAAGCGTACGCGGACGCGGTGATTCACGAGCTCGAGGCGCGGGCGCCCTCTCTGTCTCCCTCCTCGCTCGACACCATCTTCTTCGGCGGCGGAACGCCCAGCCTCTGGTCCACCCCGGCCCTCGCGCGCGCGCTCCGCGCGATCGAGCGGGCTTTTGGCGGCGCGCCCGCGCGGGAGGTCACGGTCGAGTGCAACCCCACGTCGCTCGACGAACACAAAGCCCGCGCCCTGCGCGACGCCGGCGTGACCCGCGTGTCGATTGGCGTTCAGTCCCTGCGCCCGAAGCACCTGCGCTACCTCGGGCGGCTCCACGACGATGAGCAAGCCCGGGTGGCAGTGCGATCTGCCGCGCAAATCGCAGGTCTTCGCGTGACAGCCGACCTCATGTTCGGCATGCCCGAGCAGACCGCAGACGAGCTCGTCGAGGACGCGCGCGCGCTCTTCGACCTCGGGGCGCGGCACTTCTCTGCGTACGCGCTCACCATCGAGCCCGCGACGCGCTTCGGCGAGCTCGCGAAGAAAGGGCGGCTTCCCAGGCTCGTCGACGACGAGGTCGCGCTGCTCTTCGAAGCCGTCGATCGCTGCGCTGATTCGCTGGGCATGGAGCACTACGAGGTCTCCAACTACGCGAGCCCCGGCGAGCGCGGCCAACACAACGAAGCGTACTGGCGCGGAGAGCACTACCTCGGCCTCGGCGCGGGCGCCGTCGGCTGCACGCCCCGCGGCGCGCAGGTCGTCCGCTACAAGAACCACTACACCACCCGCGACGGCGTCGCGCGGTACCTCGACGCCGCTGCGCGCGGAGCGCTTCCGGACGAAGAGACCGAAGCGCTCTCGCTCGAAGACCGCGTGCGCGAGGGCTTGATGCTCGGCCTGCGCACGAGCGACGGCGTGGATCTTCGCGCGCTCGGCGAGCGGCTCGGCGTCGATCCCCGGCTCGGTCGCGAGCGCGCGATCGACAAGGCCGTCTCGCGCGGTTGGCTCACGGACGACGGTGAGCGCCTGCGCGTCGCGAGGGACAAATGGCTCGTCGCCGACGACATCGTCTCGTCGCTGTTCTGAGCGAGAGTGACAAGCAATGTCCTGCGTGATGTCACCTCTTGCCGCGAAGTAAGGGCGTCGCGCGGCGCGATGCTATGCAGCGATCGCCATGGTCGCATCGCTACCTCCCATCGGTGATCCGAAGGTTCTCTATCTCCTCGACCTCTCGGGGTACGTCTACCGCGCGTATCACGGGCTGCGTCCGCTCTCGAACTCGAAGGGCGAGGTGACGCACGCCGTGATGGGCGTCGCGAACATGCTCATGCGGCTCGTACGCGAGCAGCGCCCGAAGTACCTGGCCGTCGCGATGGACTCGGCGCGGGACGTCTCGTTTCGCAACGAGCTGTACAGCGAGTACAAGGCGACGCGCCCGCCGCCTCCCGCGGATCTTCTGCCGCAGGTGCACCGGTGCAGAGAGCTGGTCGAGGCGTGGGCGATCCCAGTGTTGCAGCGCGAGGGCTTCGAAGCGGACGACTTGATCGCGGCCGCCGTGCGCGAGGCGAAGAAGCACGGGCTCGTGACGGTGATCTGCTCGGCGGACAAGGACCTGATGCAGCTCGTCGACGACGATGTGCTGCAGTGGGACGCGATGCGCAACGTCGTGTACGGCCGCGCTGAAGTGAAAGAGAAGTGGGGCGTCGCGCCAGAGCGCGTAGCGGATCTGCTCGCGCTGATGGGGGACACGTCGGACAACGTTCCGGGCGTCTCGGGGGTCGGCGAGAAGACCGCGGCCAAGCTCGTCACAGAGCACGGCAGCCTCGAAGCCGTGCTCGCCGCGGCCTCGACCATGAAGGGAAAGCTCAAAGAAAACCTGCAAAAAGAGGCCGAGATCGCGCGCCTCTCGTACCGCCTCGTCGAGCTGCGCGGAGAGATCTCGGTCGAGCTCGACCTCGACAAGCTCGTCTACGGCGGCTGGGACGCCGATCAGATCCGCAAGCTGTACACGGACCTCGAGTTCGGCCGCCTGCTCGACCAGTTCGAGTCCGCCGAGCGCGAGGCCAAGATCGCCCGCGGCGAGACCGTCGCAGCTGCCTCCGCGAAGGGCGACGCCGCGTCGAGCGAGCCAGCGGCAGGCGTGAGCAAGAGCCCGCCGCGCGACGCCTCGACCAAGCGCTATCGGGCCGTGCTCACCGTGGCCGAGCTCGACGAGGTCGTCGCGAAGTGCCGCGAGGTCGGCTTCGTCGGCCTCGACACCGAGACCACGTCGATCGAACCCGCGCGCGCAGAGCTCGTCGGCGTCTCGCTCTCGTGGAGCGACGACGAGGGCGTCTACATCCCCATCGGGCACAGGGTGATCGGCGATCCGCCGCAGATTCCCCGGGAGATGCTCGCGCGCAGGCTCGGGCCGCTCTTGGCGGATCCGGCCGTCAAGAAATGTGGACACCATATCAAGTACGACGACATCGTGCTGCGCCGCGCAGAGATGCCGGTCGCGGGCTACTCGTTCGACTCGATGATCGCTAGCTACCTCATCGACCCCGAGCGCCACTCGCACAAGCTCGACGAGGTCGCGCTCGGCGAGCTCGGGTACAAGATGATCTCGTACGACACGGTCACGAAGAAGTCGCGCGGGCATCAGCTCACGTTCGAGCAGGTCGACATCGCGAGCGCGACGACCTACGCCGCCGAGGACGCGGACATCGCGCGCATCCTGGCCAACAAGCTCGGCCCCAGGCTCGACGAAAACGACCTGCGCGCGCTGATGGACGACGTCGAGATCCCCCTCTCGCTCGTGCTCGCCAAGATGGAAGAGCGCGGCGTCATGATCGACGTCCCCTTTCTCGAAAAGCTGCGCGCCGAGGTGCTCACGCAGATGAGCGCCCTCGAGAAAGAGCTCATCGCCATCGCAGGCAAGGAGTTCAACGTGAACTCCCCGCGCCAGCTCGAGACCATCCTCTTCGACGAGCTGAAGCTCAGGGTCATCAAGCGCACCAAGACCTCGCGCTCGACCGACGCCGAAGTGCTCGAAGAGCTCGCCGACGAGCACCCGCTGCCCTTGAAGATCATCGAGCACCGCCAGCTCGCCAAGCTCGAAGGGACGTACCTCGCGGCGCTGCCCGCGCTGGTCAACCCCGCCACGGGCCGCATTCACACCAGCTACAACCAGGCGGTGGCGGCGACGGGGCGACTCAGCTCGAACAACCCCAACCTGCAGAACATCCCCATTCGCACCGAGCTCGGCCGTCGCATTCGCGAAGCCTTCATCGCGCCCCCGGGGTGGAAGCTCTTCGCCGCGGACTACTCGCAGATCGAGCTGCGCGTGCTCGCGCACTTGTCCAAGGACCCCATCCTCGTCGACGCGTTCAGCAAGGGCGAGGACGTGCACACGCGCACGGCGGTCGAGATCTTCAAGGTGCCCGCGAGCGAGATCACCCGCGACCAACGGACGCGCGCGAAGACCGTGAATTTCGCGGTGATCTACGGGCAGGGCGACAACGCCCTCGCGCGGCAGCTCGGCATCTCGAAGGACGAAGCGTCGCGCTTCATCGACGCGTACTTCCGCACGTTCAAGGGCCTGACGCAGTACCTCGACAAGCTCGTCGAGCAGGCGCGCGCGGGCGAAGGCGTGCGCACCATCCTCGGTCGACGGCGGTTTCTGCCCACGATTTCGAGCGAGAACCGCGGCCTCCGCGCGCAGGCCGAGCGCATGGCCAAGAACACGCCCATCCAAGGCACGTCCGCGGACATCATGAAGGTCGCGATGATCAACATTCAGCGCGCGCTCGAAGAGAAGAAGCTCGCGGCTCGGATGATCCTGACCGTGCACGACGAGCTCGTGTTCGAAGCGCCCGAGAGCGAGCTCGCCGAGCTCGAGCCCCTGGTGAAGAGCACGATGGAGGGGGCGGTGAAGCTCGACGTTCCGCTCGTGGTCGAGTGCGGGCGAGGGCGGACGTGGGGCGAAGCGCACTGAGCGCTCGGCCGGTCAGCGCCCGATCTTCGCGAGCGCCGCGGCGATCTCTCGCTCGGTGACCGTGCCCTTCGCGACGAGCACCGTGATCAGCGCGTGAACGACGGCCTCCCAGCGCTGCGCGCGCGCCTCGGCGCTCAGCCCCGCGGTGGCGAGCTCGAGCGCCTTCAAGATCGACCGCGCCTGCGGGGCGACCTCCGCCTCCATCGGCTTGGGCGCGTTGTCCCCTGTGAGCGCGCGGCGCGTGCGCGCGCGGTTGCGTCCCGCGGGGATCTGAATGGTCGTCCCGTCGAGGAGCGTCAGCGCGATGGTCTTTGGTTTCGTGGGCGCAGAATCAAGTGACTGCGATTTCTCTGGGACGGGATCGGTCTTCGAGGGCTCGCTCGGCGGCGCGCTCTGGCGCTGCGCGGGCGGAGCGTCGGCGGGCGCGGCGAGCGCGGGCTGCG
>JAAFIF010000247.1 GCA_013298625.1 Myxococcales bacterium | reverse complement strand
CCACTCGCGTGCGATCACCGACTGCACGGGCGTGCCCCAGTCGCTGCCCGCCGGAGCGCAGAACGCGCCGGCCTCGTCGATCTCCAGGACGATCGGCGCAGGCTGCGGTCGCTCGACGAGCGCGCGCAGCGCAGCAGCGATCGCGACGGGCGTGAGCCTCGACGAGCGCGCGAGCAGTCGCTCTCGGTACGCCGCGTCGCTCTCGCCGAGCACGCGCGGGCGTCGGCGCCGACGGCCGAGCTCGTCCAGGTCGGTTCCCTCGGCGAACCGCGGCGATGCAACCGCCATGAGCAACCGCGCCTGACGAGCCCAGAGCAGCTCGGCCACGCGACGAATCGCGCGAACGACCGCCGAACGTACGAGCGACTCGCCGCGGCGCGCCCAGCTCGGAAGCATCGCGAGCACCGTCGCGTCGTCGGGCGCAGGGGGCTCGCTTCGGTCGATCGCCGAGCTGTCGTCGTCGGACAGCTCAAGCGAGTCGGTCTCGGGCAGCCTCACGGCGTGCTCCCGTAGCCCGTCAGCAAGGCGTTGCCCGCGGTGTCCACCTTGCCCACGATCACGTCGCCCACCTGCGCCTCCCGCAGCCGGCCGAGAGCAGCATCGACGCCGAGGTCGCGCACCGCGCCCGTCGACAGCCCCGAAACCGCGCGCGGAACGATGCCGTGCGTGATGACCTTCACCCGCGTCCCGATCGAGCCCGACTCGGCGAACACGCCCGCGATGAGCAGCGGCGAGCCGAGCGACTTCGGGCCGATCGTCGCCGATCCATCGAGCTGCGCGGCGCCGAAGTAGTACGCGACGTCGCCCACGACGACCGCGACCGGCGCCGCGACCACGATCGTGCGTGAGGGCGCGCGGTTGTATTCGAGATGCGCCCGCGAGAGAAATCGCAGCACGTTCTCGATGAACGTCCGCGCGGGGACGCCCCACTGGTTCGCGGGGCGCCCGCCAAACGGCGCGTCGAGCGCGTCCTCTTCGAGCTGCGTGCGTGGGAACGGAACGCTCACGGTGTCCTCGCTGGATCGGCAACGGTGATCGAAAGGCTCGCGTCGGTGACCACGTACCGAGGCACCGAGCCAGAGGCGTAGGCCGCGTCGCTCGCAGGCCTGCGGCGCTCGGTGAAGGCCCCGCCGACATCGGAGAGCACCACCGTCGCGTGCTGCACGTCTTCGTGCGCGCGGTGGAGCGCAGACACGATCGCGTCGGCGAACACCTCGTCCGGGTGCTCGCGCGCCGCGAAGTACTCGTGGACCCGCGCTCGAGCGGCCGTGGCGATCGCTCCGGTGTCGTACTGCGACGAAGCACGCGCGAGATGCACGGTGGCGACGACCGTCACCAGCCTCACGTCGAAGCCGCGCACCAGCGCGGGCACGCCGTGAGCGCGCCACTTGCGAAGCTCGAGCTCGACCGCCCGGCGCAGCGCGGCGGGAAGCGCGTAGCTCGCGTCGCCTGCGATCACCGCCAGCGTGCCGTTGCCCGGCTCCACCACGAGCACATCGCGAATGCCCGCAACCGTGCGCGCGCCGTGGCGGACCGCGGGGAGGGAGCCGGGCGCGCGCGTGTCGTCGGGGCTCACATCGAGCAGACGAGCGCGCAGCTCGTCGTCGGTCTCGCGCGCCGAACCTCCGCCGATCAGGTCGGGCGGGTAGTGCGTGTCGCCGATCGTGGGCACGTACAACGCCCACGTGCGGTCGGGCAGCGCGTCAACGATCGAGGCGATGGTCGCAAGGGCCACGTTGCCCTGCGTGCCGTCCTGCAGCGCCTGCACGGGCACCGCGACGCGCAGCGCGCCGATGCCTGCGCTCACGTCCTGTGTGGCCTCGAACACCACGCCGCCCGTCGCTGCCACGCGCGATCCGCGCGGGATGATCGTCGCTGCGATAGCGCTGGTGCGCACGAGATACACGGTGCCCACCGCACGCGTCGCGGGCAGGCGCTCCGTCTCGTAGTCGTCGGAGGCGATCTGGTCGAGATCGTCCCCGGTCGCCGTCGATACGCGCGTGGCGGCGGCGCGCTCGGTCGCGTGTGCGACGAGGCGAGTGGACACCTGCGTGATCGCGCTCACGAGCGCGCTGTTGCGCGAGCCAGGGCGGAGGTTGACCGCGCCGGTTGCGCCGGG
>JAAFIF010000058.1 GCA_013298625.1 Myxococcales bacterium | reverse complement strand
TGTCCGGGACGAACAGCTCGACCGTCGCTTCGGACTGCGCCACGCGGCGCGCGATCATCGGCGCGCTTCCGAAGACCACCCTGCCCCGCGCGCGCCCTTCGCGACGGGTCACCATCGCGCCAGGGCACGCAGCGAGCGCGCTCTCGATCGGAACCTCGATGCAGGCGCCAGAGACATCCCACGTCCCCACCACGTCGCCGCCGCACGCGGTGACCGCCGGGCACGTCCCCGTCGTGAGCACGGTGATCGGCACCCACGCGGGCTCACCGAGCGCCCCCGCATCGGCGAACGGGTTGCTCGCGTCGGTGATCGGGGCCGCGTCGGGCAGAGAGACCACGTCGGTCGCAGCCATGGCGTCGTCGATCGCGCTGACGTCGGCCGCGCTGGCGTCGGGCTGAGGGCTCGCGCTGTCTGCGCCCACGCCGCTGTCCGTCGGAGAAGTGCTGCTGCCACAGCCGTACGCGGTGAGCAGAGAGAAGAGAAGCATCGCTCGGGTGTTCATCGCGAAGGATGGTACGCGATCGCGGCGTCCGTTGTGAGCGCGCGAGGGGACTTGTCGCTCAGCGAGGGACTTCGATCACGTCGCTGTTCGCGAAGGTCCCGAGCAGCGCTGTGCTGCGCATCGCGACCACGGGCAACGAAGGAGCCCAGCTCGGAGCGCCCTGCCCCGCGTCCAGCGTGAGCGTCGCAGCAAAGGCGGTCCGGCGCGCGCGGCGCAACGGTCCGACGCCGTTGAACTGCGCGACGCCCGCCACGTACAGCGCCTTGGCCCAGCGCAGCGAGCCGGAGGCGTCGGCGTTGAGGATCGCCATTCCAGTGCGAACGGGCGCAGAAAACGCAGGCAATGGCGCGAGCCCCGACGGGCCGAACGCCCCGCCGAGCAGCAGCGAGCCGTCGCCGTTGATCGCGACGCGATCGAGCACGTCGGCCTCGGGCGTACCGTAGCGACGCGCGAGCGTGACGAGGCCCGTCGCGCCGTCGAACGCGAGCAGCGCCCCGTCGGTAAGGCCGTTTCCCGCTGAAAACGCTGGGGATTCTGTGATTCCGACTGCGTTTGGACCAACTGTTCCGACGGCGTAGAGCGTCCCGCGCGCAGAGAGCGCGAGGTCGTTGATCGCGTCGTTGGTCGCGGCCGAGCCGAACGCGCGAAGCCAGTCGAGCGCGCCCTCTCGCGAGAAGCGCGCGACGAAGGCGTCGAGCATCCCCGCGCTTCGTCCGGTCATCCCCGACGCTCCCACGCGCACGGTCCCCGCGAACGATCCCGCGGCATACACCGACCCGTCGCGATCGACCGCGATCCCCGTCACCGTCGCGCCAGGCCCGCCGTCATCGAGCACGCGACGCACCCACGCGACGCGATCCGATCGAAACACAACAACGCTGCCATCGTCACCGTTGCCAGCGCCGCCCGTCGGGTCGAGGTCCCACGTCCCGTTGATCACGCCGCCAAACGCCGCGGTGCTGCCCACGACCGAGGCCCGGTAGAGTTGCGTATTGGCGCCGGAGCTTCCGGACTCGGTGCAGACGTTCGCCGTACCGTCGTCGTTGATGCGGCACGCGATCGCGCGCTGACGGACCGGGGCGGCGGTGAAGGTCTGCGCGTCGAAGTTCCACGAGGCGCTGGCGTGGTAGTAGGCGCCCATCCACACCGAGTCGCTGTCCACCGCGGACGCGCGCGCGGCGAGCGAGTTGGTCCCCACGCCGAAGGCGCGCACCCAGCGAACGCGCAGGTCTCCCTCGATCCGCGCGACGAGCCCCGACGAGCTCGACGCCGACAGCGCAGTGCCCAAGAACGTCCCCGCGCCAGAGAACGAGCTCGAGAGCACGATCGAGTCGTCGAGCGCGTCCGTCGAGAGCGAGTACGCCGTCGAGCTCGAAGCGCCCTCGATCGTGTGCGCGGTGGGCGGCAACACCACCGCAGGCGCTCCGGTGTCCGCCACACCAGCGTCGCTCAGCGGGTCTGGCTGCTGATCGATCGGGACGCACACGCCGCGCTCGCCGCACGTCTGCCCCATCTCTTCGCAAACCTGCTGCACCGTGCACGACTCGCTCGCGACCTGCGCGCAGCCGACGCTCCGCTCGCCGCATCGCAGCGCGAACACGATCCGCAGCTGCTGCGTCGAGCCCTGCACGAAGCCGAACCGAACGAGACGACGCAGCTGGACGGGGGGCTCGCGCGCCGTCGCTCCTTCGCCGACGTCAGCCCTCAGCTCGAGCAGCACTTGCGTCTGCACCTCACTCGAGGGGCGCACCGTAAACGACCCCGGCAAGCGCTCGCGCGCCTCGGCGATCTCGAATCGATCGGCCCCGCTCGCGCTCGCGTCCGCGCTGGCGTCGCTGCGGCGCACGATGGCCGAGAGCTTCACGCTGCGCTCCGCGGGCGCGTCGGTGTCGACCAGCACGCGCACCGCCGTTGCCGGCGATTTGCACGCGCTCGCGCACATCGTCGCGATCGCAGCCGTAGCGAAGAGTCGATCCATCACTCTGGAGCGTACCTGCTCGACGTGTGCGGGACGAAGCGCGCGTCGCTCGCAGAAACGATGTCCGTGACGAACCCTCGCTGCTCGAGCACGTTGACGGCCTTCACCCAAAAGTAGTGGTGCGGAGACGTGTCGGTCGGGTCCGCGCGAAACGTAAACGCCCCGCCGCTCGCGCGGTCGGGCACGATCGACGCGATGCGCCCGTACCAGCCCGTCGGCCCGAACGGATCGGACTGCGAGTTGGTGTTCTGGTGCACGTTGACGTGATAGACATCGAAGCGAGCGACGCGCACTTCAGCTGGCCAATTCCAGGTGATTTCGAAGACACCCGGCGCGCTCGCGCTCACCTCTGCGCTGAGCGGCGCCTCGGGAAACGTGTACGCCTGCGGGCTCGCGCCGCTCTCGACGCCGCCCCGGTTGACCGCGGTCACCCAGTAGCGACGCACGACGCCGTCGGACAGGTCCACGGCGCTGTCCGTGAACGTGCTCGCGTTGACCATCGCGCTCGAAATGAGCACGCCGTTGGCGCCGGCGCGCGCGCGGTAGACCTTGTAGCCAACGACGTCGGACTCTGCGCTGCTCTGCCAGCGAAGCACCACGCGGCTCGCGCTCTCGACGGACGCGGTGAGGCCTTCGGGCCACCGTGGCTGGTTGGCCGCTGGCGCCGCAGGACGCAGCCCGGCGATGCGCACTTCGTACACGACCGCGACGCCCGCAGGCGCGGTACGGTCGACGAGCTCGCCCGCGCCCATCACGCTTCCTACCAGCGAAAACACAGACGGAACGGGATTCGCAACGGCCCTCCACACGCTCGCCTCGCGCCCGGCGACGGGCTCCCAGCGCACCGTGTTGTGCCCGGGCGCGACGCTCTCGACGCGCAGCGACGCAGGCCCCATCGCTTCGAGCGCCGCGCCCGCGGTGGGGAGCGTGCAGTCGAACAGCTCGCGCGAGAGCGCAGGCCTCGCGCCCGCGTCGCGGCCGCCGCCCACGATCACGAGCCGCTGCCGATGCGCGTCGTAGTTGAGCAAGCCCATGAACTTCGGCGCGTCCGCGAGCGACAGCCGCGTCCACCGTCGCGCGGCCACGTTGAAGGCCCACGTCTCGGCGTCGGGCCACAGGGTTGGGTCTGCGACCCAGCGATCGAGCGGCGTGACGCGCACGAGCACGTTGCCGGTCTGCGACTCCCACACCGCGGGGATGTCCGTAAAGTCCACGCTGGGGATTCCGCGGGGCGGATGCTCGGCCAGCGAGAGCGCTTCCCATCGATCGCTCGCGGGGTCGTACAGCCACGTGTCGTGATGAACGTTGGCGTCGTAGTTGGCCGCGACGTCTCCCGTGAGATAGCGAAACTGCCCGGTGCTTCCGCCGAACACGACCACGCGCCGCGCCGCGGGGTCCGCCGCGATCGCGTAGAACATCCGTCGATGGAGCGCAGCGGGCAGCGCGCGCGTGGCGACCGAGTTGGTGCGCACGTTGTAGAGCTGCAGCGCGTCGTCGCGCAGCGAGTACACGGTGTCCGTCGCGGCGTCCCAGGCCATGGGCGCGTGGTGTCGCTGATCGAAGCGGTTGCCGACGGGACGCGCGTCGATCCACTCGTCGCGGCTCGCGTCGAAGAGCCACGGGCCTGGGGTCTCGGCCAGACCGACGCGGGTCCAGTTGTCCAGGAAGTTTCCTGGGTTGATCGAGCCGTGGTCGATGTACCCGTGCGCGTACACGGCGCGGCCGATCGAGTCGGCGTAGGTCGCATCAACGAGGCAGCGTCGCTGTGGAGGGCGTCGAGGGCGCACCGCCACGGTGCGAAAGTCCTCGGTGGGCAGACGCACGGTGTACGCGCTCTGCACGTACGAGTTGAGCACGTGGCCGCCAGACCACACGATGCTGCGCGAGCGCGGGTCGTAGACGGTCGCCGTCTCCCACGTGTTGTTGTGCAGGTTGGTTCGGACACGTGTGCATGCGCCTGCACGCATCGGCGCCGGCCACGCGGCGACGGGCGCGTCTGTGGCGACGTCGAGACCGCCGGCGTCGACGGTCGCAACGATGTCGTCCCGCGCGGCGTCGCGCGGTTCGGGGTGCGCGGCGTCGGGCGCGGCGTCGGGCGTGGCCGAGTCCGCGGCGCAGCCAGCCAAAGCGGCGAGCGCGATGCAGGTCCTGACGATCAACGACGCACCGGACGACGGCGCGCGAGGATCGCGCACACCGCAGAGAGCGAGGCCAACACGGGCAGCGAACCGCCACGCGATCGCGTCGGAACCGTGCAACCGCAGCCAGCCCCCGGAGGCGGGCCGTTCGAGTCGGCGCCGACCGCCGTGCCGCTATCCGACGCGCTCGAGCTGCTGTCCACGGTCGGAGCCAGCGCGCCGTCGACGCTGGCGTCGTTGATCGCAGGGACGTCGTCGATCGGGACGAGCGGCGGAGACATTCCGAGCAGCCAACGCACGGTCTTCTGCAGGACCGTCTCGTTGCCTGCGCGATCACGGACGCGCGCGCGGATCTCGGTCTCGGGGTTGGTGAGCGGCGTCGCGAGGCGGATCTCGACCGCGTCGTGCATCGCGGCCATCGTCGCGAGGTTGGGCCCGCACGTCGCGCCGTCGACCACGCAGACCACGAGCGAAGCAGGGTCGATGCCCGAGGGGACATCGAGCGTTCCCACGCGAAGGGCGGTGAGCGAGGCGCCGTCGGCGACGCCGGCCATGGAGAGCGTGGGACGCGTGGTGTCGCGCAGCTCTCCGGCGCCGCCCGGCGCGCCGATGTCGATCCAGCGAGAGAGCACTCCGAGCTCCTCCGCGGTGATCGTGGTCGTATGCGACGGGCCGAAATCGATGTCGCGATCGTCCGCGGGGCTCGCGTTCGTGAACGTGCTGTCCATGTTGCCGTCGGTGCGACGGCCCGCGGCCTTCCAGTACAGCAAGCTGCCGAGGGCGTTGAACGCTCGGACGTATCTCGTCACCTGCGGTCGACGCAGGACGGTCGCGCCCATCGAGCCGACGTTGCTCACGAACCGCTGCGTCATCGGAACGCACACTTGATTGCGGTCGCGCACGAGGCACCACCACGTCGACGCAGGCGCGGCCATCGAGGGTCCCGCGATACCAGCGCGGTCGAGCGCGAGGTTTCCCGCGGGCGCCGCGCCGCTGTGACACGAGGCGCAGCGGCTGCGAAGGATCGGAAGCACGTCGCGCTCGAACTCGATCTGCATGCCATAGCCAGGGACCGAGCGCGTGTTGACGGTGCTCCCCGTCGCGCCAGCGAGCAACGCAACGGTGCCCTCGCCCATGCGCGCGGGGCGGTACTCAGCGTTGGCCGCCCACGTTTGCTCGAACGCGTTGCGCGCGGGGCGCGAGTGCACATGACAGCCGCCGCACGTCTTCATCTCGCCCGGCCGCACGTGCTGCCAGGTCTGATCGGTGTTGAGCGTGCGTCCCTCGCAGTCGATGGCCTGCATCAAGTACGGGACGTTCGCCGGGATGCGCGCGAGAAAGCTCGTGTCGGGCGCGCCCGACGGGTCCATGCGCGGACGCCCCATCGCGTCGTAGTTGCGCACGGCGAACTCGCCGAGGATGAGCACCTTCTCGCCGCCGAGGCTGTTGATCTCGCGGTACACGACGTTGCCGTCGCCGCGGTTCGGCTGCACGCCGAGGATGCGAACGCCGCACAAATCGCTGTCGTTGTAGCGGATCGTGTCCGTGCCCTGCCCGTGAAACTGGTGCTCGCCCGCGAAGTGGATTCCGTTCGCGGGCGCGGTCTCGCGGTCGATGATCGACGCGGCGCCGAGCAGTCCAAACGGCTGCGCCGGCTGCAGCTCTTGCCGTCTCGTGCGCAGCGCGTTCGGTCGAATGTCCGTCGGGCGATCGACGCCCATGATCATCGCGTACGGCACGGCGGCGCGCGCTTGGATCTCGTGCCACTCGGGTCGATCCACGATCACTCGCAGGTCGCTCGGGTGCATCGAAGGGACGCGCGAGAACAAGTAGATGCCCGCGTCGCAGCCGGGCGTGTCGAGCGAGAGCGACGTGATCACGTTCATCGCGGTGCCCGCGCCCGAGCCCGACGTGAGCGGCGGCGCTGCGCGACCGAGCGCGCGAAAGACCTCGTTGCCCGAGACCGTCGAGCACGCGCCCTTGCCCCACACGGCCATCAGGCGATTGTCGGGGAGCGCCGCGGGGTGGCCGAGCTTTCCGACGAACGGCAGCGGGTCGCGATAGCCCGCGACGGTGAGCGCGGGCGCGGGCATCGGCGCGGACATCGCGTCGCCGTTGGTGGCCCAGCGACCGGCGCTGATCATGTCGCGCGGCGCGTACCAATCGCCCATCGGCACCATGGGGCCGGGCGCGATCCCCTCTTGTCCTTCAGCGGGCGGAGCGAAGCCGACCACCGCGCCGAGGCCGTTGTTGTTGGCGCGGTAGTAGTCCGCGGTCCACACGCGACCGTCCGTCGTCTGCGCGATGAAGTGCGCCGCGTTGTGGCCGACACCGATGGCGGTCGTCGGCGTGTGATCGCCCGAGTGTTGCCCGTAGAGCGCGAACGGATGCGCGCCGTCCGGGTCCTGCACGTACAAGTGAAACAGGTTGTCGAGCGTGGTGAATCCGCCAGGCGTTCCGTTGGTGTGACGAAACGGAAGGCCTCCGAAGACCTGCCAAGACGTGTACGCCACGCGACCGTCGCGCAGCACCAGCGGGTGCTCTTCTCTGCCGAGGCCGTGATGGCTCGCGATCTCGGCGTTGCGACCGTCGACGTCCATCGTCCAGAGCTGGCTCGCGCGCCCCGACGACGTCGAGCCGAAGACCTGCGTCGAGCTCGCCTCGTCGCGCGTGGAGGTAAACGTCAGCCTTCCGTTCGGCAACCACGCGGGCCCCGAGTCGAACGTGCGCGCGGTGTGCGGCAGCGCTGTCACGCGACCGGAGCCCAGATCAACGAGGTGCAGCTGCGCTTCGGTCGCCGAGAGAACCTTGTTCGGATACCGCGTGGCGTACTGGTTCGTGTTGGTCGCCGCGGGGTCGATGACCTGGGCGTGCACGTTCTCCGAGGGCCGCACGAGCGCGCCCCGAAACACGGCAAACGCCACGGTTCGCCCGTCGAACGACACCGCGGGGTCCATCGCCGCGCACGCGCTCGCGTCGGTCGAGCTCGTCGAACAGTCATGAAGGACGCGCTCGGTCCCGTCGGCCGCGCGGTGCATCAGGTCGCACGGCGCAGAGAACCCCGTGAAGAAATGCGTGACGTCCGGCAGGACGTCGTACACGTCGAGCCCGCGCATCGTCCGCGTGGCCATGCGGGACGTGCCGCCCACTGTGACGTTTCCTGTCACATCGACCGTGGCCGTGGTCCGCGCGCAGCGGACGTACACGATCGGGACGCCCTGCGCGCTCGCCGTCGCGCTCGCCGCGACGCCCGCACATGCGACGAAGAAAAGGACCCGCTTCGAAGTCGCTCTCATGCGGGAGGTACAGTCGACGAGCTTCGGTCGTTCGGCTCAACCAAATCTCGCGCGATCAATCGAGCAGCAAGGCGTGCGCCCTCGCCGCGTAGGGACCGCCGCCTTCGCGGATGAGATACCGACGGGCCAGCTCTTGCGCGCGCGAGATGCGCCCTCGACGCTGCTCGATCACGAACTGTCGTCCGATCGCCTCGGACACCCGGCGCCCGTCGGCGAAGTCGTTTTCGTACCGACGAAACCACTCGACCGCGCGCCCGAGATCTCCAGCGTCCTCCGCGGTGCGCCCGCAGGCGAAGACCGCCTCGGCGCGGTCTCCCGTGCGCGCGAGGTGCCGGTCGCGAATGGCCTCGTACGCGGTCTCGGTCCACGCGAGGTCACCCTCGTGACGCCCCGCTTCGGCGAGCGCCGTGAGCTCGTCGATCCCGCGCTGCGACAGCTCTCCGGTGTGCGCCCGCGCCGCGCGCAACACCGCGGCGAAGTCGCCCTGCAACGCGAGGAGGTTCCATCGCACAGGCGACGGCTCGGCGCGTCGTCGCGACGCGGTCGCGGGCTCGGCGGAGCCGTCGTCGGGCGAACCCATCGCGGCGTCGATCTCGACTCGTGCTGCAAATCCGCTGTCCGATCGCGGCTGACTCTCTTCGAGCGAGACGCGTTCGCCGAGCGCGCCGTCGACGTGCAAGCGCTGCCCCGCGCGCATCTGCACCGTCTGCCGATCGCCGATCGAGACCGAGAGCGAGCCCTCGAACAGCTGAACGTCCACGGCTTCGTCCGCCACGCTGCGCCGCGCTTCGAAGCGCGTCCCCGTCACGTGAATGTGCACGACGCCCGCGATCACCGACCAGCGCGTCTCGGGACGGTGCTGAGTCTCGAGCGAGAGCGTCCCGTGCGAGAGCGCGATCTGCGCGCCGTTTGCGTCGCTCGCGACCACGCGCGCCCGGGTCGCGGGCGACACCGTGATCCGCGAGCCGTCGGCCATGCTGAGCTCCACGGGGTGCGACGGCGCGCTCAGCTCTCTGCCCACTGCCATCAGCGGCGTGAGCGCACGAACGCCTTGGCGCGAACGGCGCGCGAGCTCGGCGACGGACACCGCCGCGACGATCGACGCTGCGATGGCCAGCGCGCGCCACGCCTTGCGGCCGCCGCGGGACGAGCCGCCACGCGCAGCGGCCCGCTCGATGAACCGAGCGCGGCTCGCCACGTCGACCGAGCGATCGACCGATCCGTCGACCGAGCGCGCGATCCTCGCGACCGCGTCGTGAACGGGCTCTGCGGCGAGCGCGTTGTTGGGCTCAGCCATGGTCCACCTCTTGGTCGCGAGACTGGATGAAGTGCGAAATCGTGGGGTCGTTGCGCACCGACGCGAACACGAGGTCCTTCGCTTGCGCGACGCGGCGCTTGGCGGTCGAGAGCGAGCAGTCGAGCGCGACGGCGACCTCTTCGAGCTCGAGGCCCTCGATCACGCGCAGGACGTACGCCATGCGCAGCTCATCGGACAGTTGATCGAACACGCGTTGCAGGCGAAGCATCGCGAAGCGCACGGACGGGTCGGCGATGGTGTGATCCGCGACGGGCTCGTCGCGCTGCTCGTCGCTGCGAAAGAGCGTGAGCCACTTGCGGCGACGGCGTCGGCGCAGCTCGTCGCACAGGACGTTGGACGCCACGCGGTAGACGAACCCGCGGAGCGCGCGCGGGTCCTTGAGGTCGCCGATGCTGCGCAAGAGCGCGACGAAGATGTCTTGCACGAGGTCTTCGACGTCGGCGCGGCCGGCGATGGTGCGGCGAACGAGCGCGCGAACACCGGGCGCGAAGCGGTCCCACAAGAGCGCGAGCGCGTGCGGGTCGCGCGCGACGGCGAGCGCTGCGAGGGCGCCGTCGTCGAGCGAGGCGCCGAGGCGCGACGGCAGGGCTTCGACGGTCTGGGCGTGGGCCGCCGCAGCGATCTTGAATTGTGGTGCTCTCGGGTCCATCGCGGGCGCGCGGCGCGGCTCAGGGGCAGATGCCGTTGATGATCCCGTAGCCGCCGGGGATGAAGAAGTCTTGTCCGGGACGCATGCCGAACACGCTCGCGGCGGTGGCGATGAAGTCCGCGGACTTGGGCGCCCGCATGACGGTGCGGCCGTCTTCTTCGTGGATGCTGACGGGGGCGCCGCGCGTTCCGTCCGCTTCGAAGTTGCCGATCTGGCGGTTGCCGAGGATGCCGCCGCCCGAGAGGACCACGCTGGCGATGGGGTTGTGGTCGTCGCCGAACTGCCAGTTGTCCGCGGACATCTGGTTGGGGCCCTTCATGAACGTGCGATTGAACTCGCTCTGAACGATCACCAGCGTGTCGTCGTACAGGGTTTTTCCTGGGCGATCGGGGCTCGGGGTGGCCTTCATCTCGCCGAGCATGCGCGCGATGATGTCGAGCTGCGCGCGCGACGCTGCGGTCTGAAGCGCGACCGTCCCGCCGTTGTGAAAGTCGTAGTAGCGCTCGGGCAAGTGCGCGTAGACGACCGACGTGATGTTGCTCTTCAGCAGCTTGAGGATCCACTCGCACGATGCGGTCATATCGACGCGCGTGTTGGCGAGCCCAAACTGCACCGCATACCGGCCGTAAGCCGTCGCATACGGGGCCGGCATCTGCGTGTTGGGCATGGCGTTCTGCACCGCCGAGACGACGTCGCGCGCGAGCGTTCGGCTGACGCCCACGTAGCTGTTGTAGATGCCTTCGAGCACGGGATTGGCGCCGTTGTGCGTGCTCGATCGGTAGCCTCGCGTGCGCTCGAGCACGAGCGCGTCGACGTTGGTGAGCCCGACGGTCGTGGCCGCGCCCATCCCGTTGAAGTTGGGGACCATCTGCTCGGCACGACGATCGCTGTCGCGCCAGCGCGCGAGGCGAGCGCCGTCCGACGAGAAGAGCTGGCTGAGCACGTCGGTGGTCGGGATGACGACGGGCGTCGCCTGCGCGGGAAGGTTGTTCGCCTCGGGGACGGACGTGCTGTTGATGGCGACGCACGGGATGGGGCGCGTGCTCGCGAAGCGCTGGTGCAAGTGGTTGGCGACGAGCGAGACGAGGGCGGGGGCGCGGTACGCTTCGCCAGCGATTCCGCACATGGCTGAGACGAAGGACGAGTTGTGGGCGAAGCTGCCCATGTCCACGCCGTGCAGGATCGCGGACGAGGCGCCGAGGCCGTAGTGCACCCAGCCGTAGCCAGCAGGGCTATAGCGATAGCCCGTGCGATCCGCGGGGTTCATGGGGTTCCAGTTGCGGGCGACGCGGATCGGTTGAAAGCCGCCGGAGTCGCCATCAAGCGTCACGATCTCCGAGGGCGTCGAGAAGATCGGCTCTTGCTCTGCGTCCGCGCGGGGCGGGATGTATTTCACAACGTCCGCTTCAGTGAACGGAACGAAGAACGGATAGAACCGCACCCCGCCCGGGATGTAGAGCACCAGCAGCTTGATGGGCGCGTTTTCTCCAGCCGCAAACGCCTTGCTCACCAGCCCGAACTTCTCGAGCAGCGCGAGCTGCGCCACGCCGAGGGAGCCCGCGAGCAGCGCGCGACGCGAAATCGATCGAGTCATGTTTGTGTTTCTCCTTCAGTGCGCTCTGCGGTCACTCAAAACGTGATGAACAGCGGATCGCGCGCGAGCGCGACGCACACCTGCGTCCACGCCACGCGCGTGTTCGTCGACTCGGCGGGCTGGTAGACGCGCGTAAACAGCGCGTCGACCGCGGTCATCGGCGCAGGCTCGTGCAGAAACCTCTCGTACAAATACGCGATGTTTCTGCGCACGTTGGCCTCGGCCATGGGCAGCCTCTCGGACGCCATCGCAAACTTGAATAGCTGTGCGTTGTTCATCGCAGCCGCGCGCGAGCACATCCCCTGCGCGAGCTGCGAGAACGTGAGGAGCGAGCCCGGCGACCACGTCGGCTCCGCGCGGCGCTGCGCGAGGTACGAAGGCCCGCCCAGCATCAGGTACGTGTCCCGTCGCAGGGTGTCCTGGTAGTCCACGCCCGCGGGCGAATCCGGCGACAGCGGCTGCGGCCCATCGAGCGCGAGCAACGGAGGAACCCCGCTGTTTGCTGGCTGTCCGAGAGCGATCGCGAGCGCGTTGATCGCTTCGTCTGCCGACAGCCTTCGCGTGGTGATCGCCGCCGGGTCGGGGCCCTGCCGCGACGGATCGGGCGGCGGGAGCGCGCGGATCCACTCGCGCAGCTCGTCCATCGAGACCCGCGTTTCTCCACGCGAAGCGCGGGTCGCGAAGGGATCTCCGCCCAGCGGCATCTGACGGTACGCGCCCGTGGCGCGCCCCTCGAGCATCGCGACGAGCGGGCTTCGATCGGGGTCGCCGCGCACGACGAACGCGGGGTTGTACACGAGCAGGTCTTCGAACGCGGCGAGGTTCTCGAAGAAGGGTCTTCCGGCGCGCGCGCCGTGGCAGGCCTCGCATTGGGGCGCGAGCTTCAAGCGAATCTCGTCGTTGCGATTGGTCGCGCACACGGGCGCAGAGACGCTCGCGTCGCGCGGGGCGGACGCGTCGAGCGGTGGCAACGGATCGCCGCACGCCGAAGCAGCGAGCATTGCGATCGAAGCGAGTGCGTTGCGGACGCGCATCAGAAGCCCCTCCTGAACTCAGCGCTCGTCATGAGCGAGCGGACGAACGGCCGCGCGAGGCGACCGCCAGTGACGAAACGCTGCGCGAGCGCCTCGATGTAACGAGCCTCGCTTCCGGGGTCGAGCCTGCGTCCGACGAAGCGCTCGTAGAGCCGTCGCACCGCGCATCGATCGAACTCGCCCGAGCTCACGAGGACCTTTCCGAACGCGAGCGGGCCCATGGTTCCGTCCGTGTGTTGCCCGAAGATCGTGTACTCCGGGGGGATGGTGTCCATGAAGAGCGCGCCCGTGTTGCGGGTGATCTCTTCGGCGGTCGACGGCGTCATCGTCGTGCCGGGCAGCCAGTTGAGCCGCCAGCGATCGGCCCCAGCACCGAACCATCCGCTGTTGGGATAGCGCCGCGCGGGCGTGTACAGGTCCTGCGGCACCTCGAGGTTTCCCAGGTCTGCGAGGTACGAGCGCTGCACGTAGTAGCCCATGAAAATCCAGCGGCGAAACGCGATCGCCACAGGGTCCATCAGCGTGTGGCAGTGCATGCACGGCCCGGTGCGCGCGAGGTCCGGTCCCACTTCAGGAAAGTGCTGCTCGGGCGGCGGCGGGTTGAACTCGCGACACGAGAAGATCTCCAAGAACCGCGCGGCTCGCGGACGCTCTCGCGAGAAGGTCGAGTTCGTCCCGGGCATCGTGAACACGCCCGCCGCGGGCAGCCCCGGCGCAGGCCCGCTCTCGCGCCGCGGATCCCACGCAAACGTGCGCGTCGGATCCGCGCTGCGGGCGCCGTTCGAGAGCGAGAGCAGCTGCGGCGCGAGCTCTTCGACCACGAGCTCTCTCCACGCCTCGGGGTCCGCCGGGGTCATGTGCAGCGGGTCGCGCGGCGCGCTGCCCATCTCTGGGCGAAACCAGGTCGCGTTGCCGTCGAGCCGCGCGTTGTAGAGCCCCGTTTGCCGCCCGAAACGCAGGTACCACGCGCGCACGCGGTTGTTGGCCACCGTGTAGTTTCCGAGCACGAGGTCGGACAGCGCGCGGTCGTGCCACGCGAGGTGCGCGACCATGCGCGCGGGCTCGTCCCACACGTCGCGCTTCTGTGACTTCATCGGCTGATCCGGGTTGAGCCCGGCGCCAGGAAAGCACCACGCCGCGTTCGGCCCGCACCCGCACCCCGCAGCGTTGACCATGTTGAAGTACCCCTCTTGGGCGACTCCACAGTCTTGCGTGCGTCCCATCGCGTCGGTCACCGTCGCGACCTCGAGCGCCGCGTCGCCGACCAACGTGATCGTCGTCGATGGGTCCCACCAGGGCTGCACCGTTCGCAGCCGAGCGGGCGCCGGCATGCCCATCGCGTCTTGATCGCTGCACGCGTTGCGGCCGCGCGCGTTGTTCTCGCCCAAGATGTACCAGCCGCCTGGATGCGCGGTCATCGCACCGCACTGCGCCATGTGCGTAGACATGTTGCCCCAGTAGCCGTCGCCCTGCGCGCCCACGACGAAGCGCCCGTTGCGCATCCACTCGTGACCGAAGTCCACCATCGTTTGGTAGAAGTCCGTCGATCGCAGGCCCTCGTCGATCGCGCTCTCGATCACCCGCTCGCGGTCCGCGTCAGTCGCAGCGCGCGCGAGCGCTTCGCTCTCGGCGTCGTTGGTGGGCCTTCGGCGCAGCGCGAGGTTGACGCGTCGAAGCACGCGCCCCGCGGACAGGGGCGCTGCCACCGCGGGCGCAGCGGCCTCGGCGCCGGCGTCCTGCTCGCAGCGAGCGACAGCGCCATCGTCTCCGACGCCGCCGTCGTCCACCGGCATCGAGCCTGGACAACCAGCGACCAAGAGCAGCGTCGGAAGCATCGCGAGCGCCGGGGAGAGCGCACGAAACCTTCGGGTTGAGTCGACCATGTTCTGCATAGTCGCTGCGCCGCGCTCGCGCGGTTCACGAAAGTTCGTCCCGTCGCGCGGTCTCGTGCGCGTCACGCCAGATGCGTCGCGACGGTAGACGTCATCGCGACGACCGCGCGTCGCTCAGAGCAGTCCCCGATCGACAGCCTCGTCGATGAGCGTGCGATACACGCGGCGGTTGGGCTGGTAGCGGCGAAAGTAGAGCGCGTCGTCGCCGTCGTTCACGCGCGCGATCGCCGCGGCGACCGCAGGCGATCGGCTGTAGCCCGCGTCGCAGTGAACGATCACCCGCTCGAGCGCAGACCGGTGCAGCGCGAGCAGATCCCAGACGAGCGCGGCCTGCGCGCGCGAGAAGAGCTGATCTTCACCGACGCCCGTGGTTTGCGCGTCGAGGTCGAAGAACGCGAGCCGCAGCACGGCCAACGTCTGCTCGCACACCGGCAGCCTCGCGACGTCACCGGGCGTGGTCGTGATCGAGATGATCACGTGCGGCGCGTCGTCGTGCGGCGAGAGCAGCTCGATGTGCGCGCGGCTGTAGACGAACAGCTGCACGTGGTCACTTCTTGCTTTGCGCGAGGCGCTGCTTGAGGGCCGCGAACTCTTTGTCGACGTCGAGCGCGGCGGGCGTCGGCGTGCTGTCCTGCGGTCGCGGCGAGGCCGCGGTGACGCTCGGCTGCGAGGCGTCGAGCTGCGCGCGGCGCTGCGCGCGGTCCCAGTCTTCGATCGCGCAATCTTCGCCGCACTCGGTGCAACGCATGCAGCGCGCGGTGCTGTCGAGGACGTCGACGAAGAAAATGTTGAACGAGTCTTTGACCACGCACTCGACCCACGTCGTGCGCTTGTTGCACTCGCCGCAGCGACGCTCGCCGCGGCGGCCGTCGGGGACGAGCTTCGCCTTCGATTTCGTGCCGAACAAGATGAACATGAGCGTGATCCCCGAGGGTGCGATCGCGGCGACGTCGCTGTCGCTGCGGGCGTCGGTCCGCTCGGGCCATCGACGATGCCGTTTTGCGGACACGGTGTTCGCGCGATTGGCCGCTGGCCCCCGCACGCTGCTACGATAGCAGACATGAATCGGGGTTTGGCACGGGCATTCTTCGCTGCGCTCGCTCTCGCGGGCGCGGCTCATTTGCGCTCGAACGACGCAGCGGCGTGCGGCGGGTGCTTTCACATTCCGACCGAGCGAGTGCAAGCGGTGACGAGTCATCGCATGGTGCTCTCGGTGGGCACGCGCGAGACGATCTTGTGGGATCAGTTTCGCTACTCGGGGCAGCCGTCGGAGTTCGCGTGGGTGCTGCCCGTCACGGGGGATGCGCGCGTCGAGCTCGCGTCCAACGCGTTCTTCGACGCGCTCGACCTCGCGACCACCGTGACGATCACCCCTCCGCGTTGCTCGGCGAGCGGCGGCGGCTGCGGCGCCTCCGCGTTCGGCCCCGCGCGCTCGACCGGCGCAGAGGCGGGAGGCGGCGTCACGGTGCTCCGCCAAGAGTCCGTCGGCCCGTACGACACCGTGCTCTTGCAGGCCACGGGCGCGGACGTGCTCACCGAGTGGCTGCGCGCGAACAACTACGTCGTCCCCGGCTCGATCGCGCCCATCATCGCGCACTACACGGGCATGCGCGCCAACTTCATCGCGCTCAAATTGCGGCCCATGGCCACGGTGCAGCAGATGCAGCCCGTGCGCGTGCGGATGCAGGGCTCGTCGATGCTGATGCCGCTGCGGATGGTGTCCGCGGGCATCACGGACAAGGTCGGGATCACGCTGTGGATCTTCGCGCCGGGCCGCTGGGAGGCCGGCAATTATCCCAACGCCGAGGTGCTTCGCTCGCGCGTCGCCTGGGACTGGAGCGCGCAGCGCAGCGACTACACGGCCCTCTCGGACGCGATCTTCGCCAACGATCGACGCACGTGGCTCAGCGAGATGAGCGAGCCCGCGTCGGGCTACGTCAACTTCGCCGCGCAGACCTTCGGAAACGGCTTCGGCACGCCCACCACGACGCTCTCGGCCGAGGATCAGCAAGCGGCGATGGCGGACTTCACCGCGGCGACGCAGGGCGATTTGCGCAACTACTGGATCACTCGGATGCGCGCGGACCTCGCGGCGACGATGCTCGATCGCGACCTCGAAGTGCGCGCGTCCACCGCGAGCGCGGTGCTGCCAGCGCGATTCACGCCCATTCGTACGCGCGGGACGCCGCCGGACGGGTGCCCCTCGCTCTCTCCGTCGGGCTGCACCGCGCTTCCTGTGGCGAGCGCGGGTCGCGCGATGCCGGCGCTGCCGTTGGTGGTCGCGGCGCTCGGGCTCGCGCTGCGAAAGCTCAGCCGATCGCGACGCGCGCGCCGCCCGTCGTGACGATCACGCCCTCGGCTGGCGCCGTCACGCGCGCGCCGGGCCACGCGATCACGCGCTGAAGCGCTCCTTCGCCGTCGACGACGGCGCCGTCGCCGACGTCGCAGTACGCGCCGATGCGCGCGCCCGCCGCGACGGTGGCCGCGCCCACACGAGAGCGCGTTGGCGCTGCAAATTCACTGGGGAAATCGATGCTCCCGTCGAGCAGCCCGAACGTCACGCTCGCGTACGACGGGATGGTCCCGAGGTCGAACCAGGGGTTGTCGTCGACGATGGCGCTGACGCGGTCGCCGCGCGCGAGCCAGCGGCGCAGCGAGTGACGAACGATGCAGCCGTTGTCGGGAAGGTCCTCGCGGATGTCCGCCGAGAGCACGTACACGCCCGTGAACATGCACTTTCGCGTGGGTCGATCGTGGATGGGTCCCTCGCCGAGGATGCGCACGACGCGTCCGTCGTCGGTGACCTCGATGGCGCCGAGCGCGTCCGCCGCGGGGTCCTCGCGGAGGATCATGGTCATGCGCGCGCCGCTGGCGTGATGAAGGGCGAGCGCGCGGGCGATGTCGGGCGCCGCGAGCACGTCGCCGTTGAAGACCACGAACGGGTCGCGACCGAGCAGCGGGAGGGCGTTGCGAATGCCGCCGCCGGTGCCGAGCAGCGTGGTTTCGTGCACGCATTCGAGGGACATGCCGCGCTGGTCGATGAATGGGGCGAGCGCAGGCGGCACCTGTTGGCCGAGGTGAAACGTGTTGGCGACGACCGAGCGCACACCGACCGAGGCGAGGCGATCCAGAGCGTACGCGGCGATCGGGCGGCCGAGCAGCGGGACGAGGGGCTTGGGGTGCTCGTTGGTCAGGGGGCGCAGGCGCGTTCCGAGGCCGGCGCAGAGCAGCATGGCGTGCACGGTGATGAACGGGGGTTATACCGGATTCTCTTTGGCCGCCTTCCCTGTTCGCGAGAGTGCGTCCCATGCGTAGCGGCCTGCGAAAGACCAGTGGCGAGGGCCGAAGGGCTTGCGGCGAACCCGGGGTCGTTGTAGCCGTCCGCGCCATGCGCATCGCGGTTGTTGGAACGGGTTACGTCGGTCTCGTCGCCGGCGCGTGCTTCTCGGACATCGGTCACTCCGTCGCGTGCATCGACACCGATCCACGCAAGATCGAGAAGCTCGAGCGCAACGAGATCCCCATCTACGAGCCCGGCCTCGACACCGTCGTCGCCCACTGTGTCAAAGAAGGCCGACTGCGCTTCACCACCAAGCTCGCCGAAGGCGTGCGCGATGCCGAGGTCGTGATCATCGCCGTGGGCACGCCGCAGTCCAACGACGGCGCCGCGGACATGCGCTACGTCATGCAGGTGGCCGAAGAGCTCGCGGGCGTGCTCGAGCACGAAACCGTGATCGTGTTGAAGAGCACGGTGCCCGTCGGGACCAACGACCGCGTTCAAGCGCTGATGGACAGCAAGGCCAAGCTGCGGCACCGCGTGGTCAACAACCCTGAGTTCTTGAAAGAGGGCGACGCCCTCAACGATTTCATGAAGCCCGATCGCGTGATCCTCGGGGTGCGCGACGACGTGGGTCGCGCCGCGATGGCGTCGATGTACGAGCCGCTCGGCCTCGCTGAGGGTCAGCTGCAGTTCATGGACCCGCGCAGCGCCGAGATGACCAAGTACGTCGCCAACTCGATGCTCGCCACGCGCATCTCGTTCATGAACGAGGTCGCGCGGCTCTGTGAAGCCGTGGGCGCGGACATCACCTCGGTGCGCGTCGGCGTCGGGGCGGACACGCGCATCGGCGCGCAGTTCTTGATGCCCGGGCCCGGCTTCGGCGGGTCGTGCTTTCCCAAGGACATCAAGGCGCTGATGCACCTCGCGAAGGAGCACAACGGCGACCTCAAGGTGCTCACCGCCGTCGACGAGGCCAACGAAGATCAGAAGCGCTTCCTCGTGCAGAAGCTCAACCGCGCGCTCGAAGGCGTGAAGGGCAAGCGCATCGCCGTGTGGGGCCTCGCGTTCAAAGCGAAGACCGACGACGTGCGCGAGTCACCAGCGCTCGCGCTGATCGAGCAGCTCGTCGCCGAAGGAGCGATCGTGAGCGCGCACGACCCCGAGGCCCTCGAGACCGCGAAGACGGCGCTCGGCGCGACCGCAGAGAAAGTGCGCTTCTGCGACGACAAGTACGCGGCCACCGAAGGCGCCGACGCGCTCGTCGTCGTCACCGAGTGGAGCGACTACAAGCACCCGGACTTCGACCGCCTCGCCCGCCAGCTCGCCCGCAAGACGCTGATCGACGGACGCAACATCTGGATGCAGCACGCGCCGCACAAGCGTGGGTTTCGCTACGAGGGCATCGGCGTCCTGGTGCGCTGATCGCCCTCGACCCTAAGCGCGACCGGGCGCGACGATCCGGCCGTGCTACAGTGACAACGCAGTCGCGCTGTCCAAGCGCGCAGAGGAGCAGCAGCCAAGGTCATGGGCAGCACAGTGCACGAGGCCAAGAAGGCCGAAGCGAAGAAGAAGGGCGCGGTCGCCGTAGCGGCCGCTGGCGTGACCGCCGCCGTCGCGGTCGCAGGCGCGCCGCTGGTCATCGTCGGCGCGGGCGTCGCGGGCAGCGCGCTGCTCAGCTACCGCTGGATCAAGTACCGGATCAAAGAAGGCATTCGCTTCTGATCCGACGGATGAAGAACACGGGGTAGCGAATTCGGGGACGATCGTGTACGTCCCACCGCTCGCAAGCATGACTTCGAAACGCCCCACCCTCCCCTGGCGAGGATCAGCGCTCGCGGCGCTCGCGCTCGCGGCGCTCGCTCCTCGCGTGTACGCGCAGGCGCGCTTTGCGGTCGTGGACCTCAACCGAGCCGTCGTCGAGTCGGCCGAAGGTCAGCGCGCCAACCGCTACGTCAAGAACCTCTGGAAGCGTCGGCAAGAAGAGCTCGACCTGCGTCAGAAGGCGCTGAAGCTCATGCGCGACGACATGATTCGCACGCAGGCGACGACCGACGAATCGACGCAGCGCGCGCGCACGGACGAGTACCAGCGGCAGTTTTTGACCTATCAGCAGGTCGCGTTCGAGTACCAGGACGACCTGGCGCAGCGCGAAGCGAAGGTCACCAAGCACATCTACACGAACATGCAGACGGTGATTCAGGCGCTCTCGGCCCGCGGAAACTACACCGCGGTCTTCGAGCGCCAGGGCGTCGTCTACAGCGTCCCCACCATGGACATCACCGAGCAAGTGGTGCGGCAGTACAACAGCCAGCACCCCGAGTCGACGTGGCCGCCTCTGCCGCCGGCAGACGACGCGATCGATGGTGGCGGCGTTCGCGGCGACGCGAGCGTTCCCCGCGGGTGACGGGCGGGGGATGAGCGACGGGCGGGGCAGCGACGAGCTCTCGAAGGCTCAGCCGTCGTACTGAACCACGAGCTCTGTGTACGCAGTCCAGCCCTGGCGGATCATCGCGCGCTCACGCTCTTCGAGGGGGCGCACCGGCTTCGCGGGCGAGCCTCGGCACAGCCACCCCGCAGGCAACACCGTCCGCGGCGTCACGAGCGAGCCGGCCGCGAGCAGCACGTCGTCCTCGATCACCGCGAGGTCGAGCACGATCGAGCCCATCCCCACGAGCACGCGGTTGCCGATCGTACACGCGTGGAGAATCACACGATGACCGACGGTCACTTCGTCGCCGATCACCGTTCCGTCGACGCCCGTGGTGACGTGCACGACCGAGTTGTCCTGCACGTTGCTGCGCGCGCCGATGCGGATCGGCATTTGGTCCGCGCGCACGGTGGTGTTGAACCAGATCGACGACTCGGGCCCGATCTCGACGTCGCCGATCACCGCGGATTGCTCTGCGACGAACGCGCTCGGGTGGATCACAGGACGCTTGTCCATGAACGGCAGGATCAACCCGCGATGACGGCTGCTTCGCGCTGACATCGCTCAGGCCTCCACGAGCGGAAGTGCCACGCGACGGATCGCCGACCGCGGTTTTTCTGCGGCCGGGACAGCCACGCTCTCGACGCGACCTTCGAGCGAATGCTTGTTCGCGCGCGTGACCTCCACCGTCGCGAACGCGCCAGGACCGACGCCCGGCGCCGCTTCGAAGTGAACGATCTCGTTGCGCTCGGTGCGGCCCGCCCACGTCGCAGCGCCGACCTTCGACGGACCTTCGACGAGCACCCGCGCGCGCGTCCCCACCAACGTCGCGAGGTGCGCGCGCAGCTGCGCTTCGCTGAGCTCGAAGAGCGCCTCGAGTCGCTGCTGCTTCTCTTGCTCGGGCACATCGTCGCGCAGCTTGAGCGCCGGCGTGTACGGCCGCGGCGAATACTTGAAGCCGAAGAGCCCGACGAAGCCCACCTCGCGCACGAGCGAGAGCGTCGCGTCGAAGTCCTCCGCAGTTTCTCCAGGAAACCCAACGATGATGTCCGTCGACAACACGAGCCCCTTGCGCGCCGACCGCAGCGCGTCCGCGCGCCGCACGTACTCGTCGCGGGTGTACCGACGGATCATTCGCTTGAGCACGCGATCGCTGCCCGACTGCACGGGCAAGTGAACGTGCTCGGCGAGCGTCTCGAGCTCGGCGTGCGCGCGCAGCAGATCGGGCGTGAGGTGTCTCGGGTGCGGAGACGTGTAGCGCAGCCGCAGCAGCCCCTTCGCTTCACCGACGATGCGGCGCAAGAGCGAGGCGAACTGCGAGTCGTCTGGGTCGCTTCCCTCGGGCATCGGGACGGCGGGATCGCGGTAGCTGTTGACGGTCTGCCCGAGCAACACCACTTCGCGCGCGCCCGCGGCGACCAGCCGAGCGACCTCGCTCACGATGTCGTCCGCCGAGCGATAGCGCTCGGGCCCGCGCGTGTACGGGACGATGCAGAACGAGCAGCGCTCGTCGCAGCCCTTCATGGTCGTGACGTACGCGCTCGAGGCCACTCCGCCGGGCGTCGCTTCGTTGACCAGAAACCGCGGCGCTTCGGTGTCGAACGTCGCGCGCACCATCGACGGAGCGCCGCCCTCGAGCTCGCGCACAACGCCGGGCAGCTCGTGCAGGTTGTCCGGGCCGATCACCGCGTCGATGTACGGCATCCGGTCGAGCAGCCGCTCGCCCTCTTGCTGCGCGACGCAGCCCGTCACGATCACCAGCGCGTCGAGGCGCTTGAGGCGACCGACCTCGCTGCGGAGCTTCTGCTCAGCTTTTTCGCGGACAGAACACGTGTTGAGCACGATGACGTCCGCGCCTTCGGGCTCGGGGACGAGCTCGAATCCGTCCGCGCGCAAGAGCTCTTCCATGCGCTGCGAATCGTGAACGTTCATCTGGCAGCCGAAGGTGACCAGGCACGCCGTCTTCATGGGGCGCGGAGGGTGCGCGCTGCGATTTCTGCGGTCAAGCGGCCCCGTGCGCGAACGGCGCTATGGCTCTGCGATGAGCCTGCGCACGAGGGCCTCGACGGCGCGCGCCTGGCTCGCGTCCATGCCCGTGTAGACCTCTCGGACCACGCCCCGACGGTCGATCACCGCCAGCGTCGGAAGCGAGCGAACCGCCCAGCGAATGCTCGCCGTTCGATCGCTGGCGATGGCGTAGTGGACGTTGAGGTCGCTGCCGAGCCTGCGCGCGACGGCCACGCTCTCGTCGGTCACGCCCACCACGGTGAGCCCCCTGGGAGCGAGCCGGGTGCTCAGCTGGTCGAGCCACGGCATGGTCGCGCGGCAGGGCCCGCACCAGCTCGCGAAGAAGTCCACGATCACCACGCGACCGCGCATTTGCGCTGGGTCCACCGCGGAGGGGCCCATCGCCCACGACGGGCGCATCGGCGGGTGCGGGCGCGAGCGAATCGCATCCGCGCTGGGCGCAGGGTCGAGCAGCGCCGAGAGGGCGAGCCGCTGCGAGCCGCGCACGACGGTGAGCCGCAGCGACTGCCCAGGCCGAAGTCGACGGACCGCGGCGACGGCGGCTTCGGGGTCGCTCACCGGCTGCCCGCCCACCTCGACGACAGCATCACCTTCGCGAACGCCCGCTCGTTCTGCAGGCGAATCGACGACAACGGCGTTGGCGCGCACGCCCGTGTTGGTGCGCTCGAACACGATCCCGAGCCATGGCGGTCGCGCCGCGTCCGCGGGGGCGACGGTGCGCGTCGTGTCCGCCCGCGCCGGAGCAGCGCGCGACGTGAGCGAGAGCGAGAAGAGCGCGATCGCCGCGAGGGCAACGCCGTGTCGTGCCTGCATGGGGGTTCGTGCACGGTAGCACCGATCACGGCGCGCTCGATGGACGCGCTCGCCGCGACGGGGATCGAAGCGCTACGCTCTGCCCCGTCGTGAGTCGCGTGAGATCTCGTCCGTCTGTGAAGTTCTCCGGCCGCCCTGCGCTGCTGTTGGCCACCGCCTCGCTCGTCGCGACCGCCGACGCGAAGGCCGATTGGCCGACGAGCCAGCGCGATCCAGCGCAGCGCATCGAGGGCGCGACCGCCGCGCGACGAGGAGAAATGCTGAGCGAGCTCGCCGCGCGCAACCCGAGCGCCGCCGAGCCCACCGTCCTGCGCGCGCTCGAAGACCCCGACGAGGGCGTCCGCGTGATCGCCGCGGAGCTGTGCGCGCGGCTGCGAATTCGAGGCGCGAGAGACCCGCTGCTGCGCTGGCTCGACGAGGGGCAGCCCGCCCTGCGGTCCGCCGCCGCCCGCGCGCTCGGAGCGATCGGCGACCCGAGCACGATCACCGCGATCGCGAGGCTCTTCAACGACCGGGACTCGGACGTGAAGCTGGCCGCGGTGCAGGCGATCGGGGCGATCGGGGGGGATCGAGCGGTCGTTCCGCTGCTCGATCGGCTGAGCGATGACGAGAGCGACGTGCGGGTGGCCGCGGCGCGGGCCCTCGGAGAGCTCGGCGACGCGCGCGCGGTGCTCTCTCTGCTCGGCGTGCTGCAGGACCCGACGCCGGAGGTGCGCGAGGCCGTCGCCGTCGCGCTCGGTCGCCTGCGCGACGAACGCGCCCTGCGCGGCCTCGTGGCCCTGCTTCGCGACGCCCAGCCCGAGGTGCGCCTCGCCGCCGCCCGCGCCCTCGGCCTCGTCGCGACGCCCGCCGCCGTCATCGACCTCGCGCCCATCGCCCTCGGCGCGGACTACATCACCGACGTCTCGCAGCGCACCGAGCTCTCTCGCGCCGCGGTCGCGTCGATCGGCCGCATCGGCGGCGCAGGCGCGCTCGACCTGCTCGTCCGCGTGTTTCGAACCAGCACGTCGCAAGACGTCGCCCGCGCTGCGGCGGACGCGCTTCGCGCGATGGGCGAGCGCGCCCGCGAGGCGATCCCCACCCTCGCCGCCGAACCCGTCCCCATGAACGCCCGCGACGCCCTCGCCTCGCTGCTCGGCGACCTCGGCGGAGACGAGGGATCCAACGCGCTGTTGGGGCTTTCCGAAGCGAGCCGCCCCGCGAGCGCCGAGACCTACGCTCGCGCCCTCGGCCGCACGGGATCATCGAGGGCCCTGTACGCGCTGCTGCGAACGGCGACCGAGCGCGAAGCGACCAACAGCAGGCAGACCTCGTTTGGCGCGATCGCCACCGCCACGCCCGCGCGACGCACCGCCGCCCTCCGCGGAATCGAAACGTGGGCGCAGCGCCGCGGAGAGCTCGAGCCGGGCGCGCTCGACCCGCTGCTGGTCATCCTGCGCGAAGTGCAGCGCGGCCCGACCACACCGCAGCCCGCGCGCGCGGCGGCCGTCACGCCGACCTCGCCCGAGCTCCTGCTGGTGATCAAGTTGATTGGCAGCACACGAAATCATCGCGCCCCGACTGCGCTGCTCTCGATGCTCACAAGCCCGGACCGAGCCGTGCGCGTCGCCATCACCGAAGCGCTCACGCGCGTCGGCGTCGCGGGCATCGAGCGCGCCGTGGTCTCGGCCCTCGCCGACAACACGCCCGCGGTGCGCGCCAACGCGTCCGACGCCCTCGCGCGCTTCGGCGCTCGCGCCGCGCTCGACGCGCTCTTGTCCGCGTGGAGCGGCGAGCGCCCCATCGACCGCGCCGCGGCCGCCGTCGCGATCGGCCGCGTCGCCGCGCGCGTCAACGACCCCTCGGCGGCGGCCCTGCTCGCGGCGCAGCTCGAAGACGCGCGACCGGCGGTGTCCGCGGCGATCATCGACGCGCTCGGCTCGTTTGCGGCCATCGGCTCGCCGGTCGCGCGCAGCGCGCTGCTGCGCCTCGTCGACGCGCGCGGCGCGCAGACCAACGCCGCTGTCGAAGCGCTCTCCAACGCCGCGCACACAGCGGCCGCCGCGCAGCGAGGCGCGCTCGTTCTCGCGTTGCACGAGCGCGACGGCGAGCGATTCAGCGAGGCGATCCGCGCGACGGCGACATGGGGAATCGGCGCGGCGACGGACAGCGCTGCGGTTCAGTGGCTCGCGGCGAGCGCGCGCGACAGCTCGAACGCGATCGCCACCAACGCGCTCGGCGCCCTCGCCCGCTCGCTGCGCGCTGGCGCTGCGGTGACCGACGGCGTGCGCGCGGTCGCGTGCGAGTCGCTCGCGCGCAGAGCGAGCCCTGCAGTGCGCGCCAACGCCCTCGCGGTGCTCGCAGCGGCGCGACACCGTTGCGAGACCGACCCGGCGCGAAGGATGCTCTTCGAAGCGCGCTCTCCGTGGGTTCGTCGCGCGGCGGCGAGCGCGCTGTGGGCGGCGAGCGTGGACGCGGCCTCGCAGCGGACGGCCCGCGACGCGCTGGCGCGCTGCGCGAGCACCGATCGAACGCCGCACGTCGCGTCGCACTGCGCGTCGGTCGAGGCGCCCGCGACGGACGCGCGCGGCCCCGAGCCCATCGACGCGCTGGTGCTGGGTGAGGACGAAGACGCGCCGTCGGTCTCGACGACGTACGTGCTCGTGCGGCCCGATGGGCTCGTGCGCGTGGGCACCACCGGCCACACAGGGTGGATTCACGAGCGTCCGTCGAGCGCCGGAGAGTACGCGCTGATCGACCCGACGCAGCTCGCCAACGAGCCTTGACCCGCTACCCCGTACCCCCTGCAATTTTGCTTACGGAACGAGCTCGGTGATCATCGCCGCGCCGAGCGCTCCCCACGTCACGAAGCCCAACACCTCGTGCGCCGTGCGAAAGCCCGCGGCGTAGTCGCCGCGAATGTCTTGGATGCCAAACGCGTTGGGGTTGGCCGAGAGAAAGCCGAGCACGGGCATGGCGACCATGCCGATCGCGTGCACCCACGCGAGCGCTTTGTGGATGCGCAGCCGCGTCGCGCCGCGGCTGTTGCCTTCGGCGGCGCGCTCGGGGTCGGGCATCGAGAGGGCGTAGATTCCGGTGGTTCCGTAGAGGGTCACCGTGGCGAAGGCGAAGACGCCGTGCAGCGCGCCGAGGCCGTTGCAGCCGAACTCGAAGCCGAAGATGGGGCTGCCTCCAGCGCGACACTCGCCAGGGCCAAAGAACGTGCGCTGGTTGATCGACGCGATGAGCCCGAGCACTTCGGTCACCGTCAGCGTCGCGAACGTCGCGATGCCCAGCGGCCTGTGCAGCGAGACCATCTGCTGTCGGTGCTGGATCAAATCGGGGCTCGGCTCGTCGCTCGCCGCGCTTCCATCAGCGCCCGCAGGTCCCGCGGGCTCGGGGCCCGCAGGCCCAGCAGCTTCGGCGGGAGCGGCTTCGGCGGGGGCGGCTTCAGCGGGCGCTGCTTCTGCGGGCGCGGCTTCTGCGGGCGCAGGTTCGGCCGCAGCGGGCTCTGCGGGCGCAGGCGTCGCCGTGGGCGCGGTGGCCGCGGAGCCGGTGCCTGGACGGGCGCCGCCCGTGCGGTTCTGCGCCGCGCGCTGGGTGATCGCGCCGTCGCGCGCGACGAGGCCGTTGCCCACGACGAAGCGACGGACACCAAACGAAGGACCTGCGAAATCACTGGTCGAACGCGCGACGGGAGCGCCGGCGATGTTGAGCGTGATCGGAGCGGTCGTCGGCTGTGGTGAAGCCGTCGACGCCGCGTTGGGGTCGAGCGTCGCAAAGAGGAGACCTGCCACGATCGGATGCATTCGAGCGCCTTTCTTCGAAGGAGAGAGCCCGCGCAGGATCGCGCAGTTGCGCACGATCACTCAACAGCTTTGTCGATCCCGAGCGAGACACCGCCGATGGGCGCTCGAGATCGACGCGCGCGCTCAGAACTCGGCCGGGTCCGTGTACGTCCCGAGCACCTCGCGCAGCACGTCGCAGACCTCTTGCTCGGTGCAGTACACCTTGGCTGCTTCGATGATGGGGGGACAAAGGTTGGCGCTGCTCGCGGCGGCCTCGCGGACGGCGCGCAGGGCGGCTTCGACCTTGGCGGCGTCGCGGCCAGCTTTGACGGCGGTCAGCGAGTCGATCTGTTTGCGCTGAACGGCTTCGTCGATCTTCAAGAGCGGGATGCGCGAGGGCTCGTCGGTGACGAAGTCGTTGACGCCCACCATGACCTTTTCGTTGCGCTCGACCTGGCGCTGAAAGCGGTAGGCGGCAGACGCGATCTCGCGCTGGGGATAGCCCTTCTCGACAGCGTCCACCACGCCGCCCATCTCGTCGATCTTGCGGATGTACTCCAGCGCTTCGGACTCGATCTTGTTCGTGAGCCACTCGATGAAGTAGCTGCCGCCGAGGGGATCGACGGTGTTGGGCGCGCCCGTCTCGTGCGCGACGATCTGCTGCGTGCGCAGGGCGATCGTGACAGCTTCTTCCGTCGGGAGCGCGTAGGTCTCGTCGAGGGAGTTGGTGTGCAGCGACTGCGTTCCGCCGAGGACCGCGGCGAGCGCTTGGAGAGCGACGCGCGCGACGTTGTTGTACGGCTGCTGCGCGGTGAGCGAGACGCCCGCGGTCTGCGCGTGGGTCTTGAGCTTCATGCTCTCGGGCAATTTGGCGCCGAATCGCTCTTTCATCACCCGCGCCCAGATGCGGCGCGCGGCGCGAAACTTCGCGATCTCTTCGAAGAAGTCGATGTGCACGTCGAAGAAGAAGGACAACCGCGGCGCGAAGCTGTCCACGTCGAGCCCGCGGTCGACGGCGCTCTGCACGTACCCGATGCCGTCAGCGAGCGTGAAGGCGAGCTCTTGCGCAGCGGTCGCCCCGGCCTCGCGGATGTGGTAGCCGCTGATCGAGACGGGGTGCCATTTGGGCAGCTCTTTCGCTGCGAATTCGATCATGTCCGTGACGATGCGCATCGCCGGGCGCGGGCCCACGATCCACGCGTGCTGCGCCATAAACTCTTTGAGGCAGTCGTTTTGGATCGTTCCGCCGAGGGCGCTGCGCGGGATGCCGCGCACGTCGGCGAGCGCGACGTAGAAGCACAACAGGACGATCGCCGGCCCGTTGATGGTCATCGACGTGGTGACCTTGTCGAGCGGGATTCCGTCGAAGAGCACGTCCATGTCGCGCAGCGTGTCGACGGCGACGCCGCACATCCCCACTTCGCCGAGCGAGCGCGGCGAGTCGCTGTCGTAGCCCATGAGCGTTGGGAAATCGAAGGCCGTCGACAGTCCCGTCTGCCCTTGCGACAGCAAGAACTTGAACCGCTCGTTGGTCTGCTCGGGCGTCCCGAACCCAGCGAACTGGCGCATCGTCCACAGTCGACCGCGGTACATCGTCGGCTGGATCCCGCGCGTATACGGAAACTCACCGGGGAGCCCCAGGTCGCGCTGATAGTCCACATCCACGTCAGCGGGCGTCACGACGTCGGGCAGCTCGATGTCCGAAATCGTCTGAAACCTCGGCAATCGCGGCGGAAACTTCGCTTGCGCCTTGGCTACGACGCTCTTGCTCCAGCGCTCTTTGGCCTCGCGGATCGCGGCGAGCTTCGCGTCTTGCACGCTCGTCGATCGGGCCTCGTCGCTGGCAGACGCAGGGACTTCTTCACGCGGTGATTTGCTGGGGTCGGTCGCCATGGCGTCTCGAACCATAGCAGACAGTGCCCCTCGACCGCAGCGCGTCTGTCCGCGCTCGACGCGCTCAGTTCACGCTCTTCAGCGGGCGCGTCTGGCCGCGCAGCGTGTCGATGAGCGCCTTGGCGTCGGCCTGCGCTTCGAGCTCGGGGTTGGTCGCCAGAAACGCCTCGGCGTGGCGAACGGCCAGGTCCGGCTTGCTCTTTTGCGAGTAGCAGAGCGCCAGCAACCAATGCGCGTCGCCGTCCTCGGCGCTCGCTTGCGAGGCTCGCACGATCACCAGCGCGCCTTCGCCCGCGCGGATCGCGTCGTCGATGCGACCCGCCATGCGCAGCGAGTGGCCCAGCCCGAGGGCCGCGCCGAGATAGCGAGGAGAGAGCCGGACGGCCTCTTTGTACGCAGCGGCGGCCTCTTCGAACTCGCCGCGCTCGAAGAGCAGCACGCCAGTGAAGTTCCAAGCGTATGCGTTTTCTGGATCCGCGCGCAGCACCGCGTCGAGCTCTTTGGCCGCGGCGTTGAACTCGCGTTCGCGGAGCAGCTCAGCGGCCTCTTCGACCGCGTCCCAACGAGCAGAGTCGTCCATCGATGTCTCTCAGAGAAAGTGCAGCGGCTCAGAACGAGTTGCCGATGGTGAACTCGAACACGCTCGGGTCTTCGTACGACAGCGCGCGGTAGAGCGGAAAGCCCCACTCGAAGCGCAGCAGACCGAGCGGCGAGAACCAGCGCAGACCGAAGCCCACGCTCGTGCGCAACAGCGTCGGGTTGAAGCCGCACGCGGACACGAGCGGCGACGGGTCGCTCATGAACGTGCGCGGCGTCTCGCACCACTTGGACTCGGTGTTCCACGTGTTGCCGGCGTCGTGGAAGATCACCGCGCGCAAGCCTACGCGCTCGATGAACGGCACGGGAAACTCGAGCTCGGTGTTGTAGAAGAACATCGCGTTGCCGCCGATGTTGAAGTTCAAGAACCCCGCGTTGGGGTCGACGCTCGAGGGCAGCTGCAGCACCGGGCCGAGCGTGCGCAAACGGTACCCGCGCACGTCCAAGATGCCGCCCAAGAAGAAGCGCTCGCCCAGCGGCACACCGTCGGAGTTGCGCGACACGATCAAGCCCGCGTTGACGCGCGACTTGAACACGATGCCCGCAAACAGCGGCACGTAGAACTGCAGCGCCGCGCTCATGCGAAGGTACTCGAACGGCGGGGTCGTCCCGTTCGTCAGCGCGTCGGGGCTGAACGACCCGAGCAGGCGATCGCTCCAGTCGATGCCGAGGCGCGCGAACACGCCCGAGGTCGCTTGGATGCGGTTGTCCCTCGTGTCCGCGGTGAGCGACAGGCCGAGCGCGCTGGTAAACCCGCTGCGAAACACGCCCGTCACGGGGGGGTTGGTGTTGATCGCGACGTTGGCGACCTGGCCGCTGAGCAGCGTGCTCGCGCCGCCGCGGTTCACGCCGACGTACTCCGCCGTGTACGTGAGCGCGAGGCGAAGATCGTTGGTGCCGAGCAAGGGATAGCCCGACGAGATCGCTCCGCCCGTGGCCGTGCGGCTGAAGTTCGCGAACGCGCGGAGCGTGTTGTACACGTCCACCGCCGCGGTCCAGTTCGAGTCGAACAAGTACGGCTCGACGAAGCGAAACGCGAAGATCTGCCGCAGCGGCGAGACCTGCGCTTGCAGCGAGAAGCCCTGCCCTCGGCCGAACAAGTTCTGCTGCTGAATCTGCGCCGTGAGGATGAAGGTCTCGACCGACGAGACGCCGGCGCCGACCTGAAACGTACCCGTTGGCTTCTCAGTGACCTCGACGTTGACGATCACGCGATCGGGGCGGCCTTCGACGGTCTCGGTCGACAGGTCCACGCGCTCGAAGAAGCCCAGCGCCATCGCGCGCCGACGCGAGTCTTGGTAGCGCGTCTCGTTGTAGCGCTCGCCCTCGACGATCGCGAGCTCGCGGCGGATCACGCGGTCGGCGGTCTTGGTGTTTCCCCGGATGACAATGCGGTGAATCGTCGTGAGCGCGCCGCGCTGCACGCGAAACGTGAGGTCCACGGACTGACGATCGGTCCGCGGCTGCACGTCGGGCCGCACCTCGACGTTCGCGTAGCCAGCGTCGCGGTAGTACGTCTGCAGCGCGAGGATGTCCCGGCCGATGGTCTGTCGCGAGAACCAGTCGCCAGGATTGAAGTGCAACATCTCGCGAACGCGGCGGCGTCCGCCGAGCGGCTCGATCTCGTTGGCGTCGTCGTCGACCTCTTGGATCTGCAGTCGCCCCACGCGGTAGCGCGGCCCCTCGCGCACGGGCAGCGTGACGTCGAGCCACCGCCGGTCTGCGCTGAGCGCGATGCGCGGCGTGCCGATCTCGACGTTGAGGTAGCCGCGGTCGTAGTACGCCGCGTGCAGCAGGTCGATGTCGTTGCGAAAGGTCTCTTCGCGATACGTGCCCGTCGAGGTCAGAAACGAGAAGAACCCAGCGGCCTGCGTCTGGATCGAGCCGCGCAGCTCGTCGTCGGTGATGTTCTGATTGCCGACGAAATTGACCGCGCGCACTTGGACCTGCGCGTTCTCACGGATGCGAAACACCACGTCCGACTCGTTGTCGGCGTCGGTCCTGCGCACCAGCTCGTAGCGGATCTCCGAGAGAAAATAGCCCTTCTCGGCGTACAGGTCGCGCAGGCGCTGGACGTTGCGGCGCACGGCGCTCTCGTTGAGCACCGCGCCTTCGCGCAGGTCGACGGTCTCGCGGAGCTTCTCTTCTTCGACCGCGTCGTGCCCTTCGAAGCGCACCGAGCCGATGCTCGGGCGCTCGACGATCACGAAGCGAACCTCGACGCCGCCCTCGTCCGCGGGCTCGACCGCCGCTTGAACGTCGTGAAAGAACCCGGTGTTCCACAGGGCGCGCGCGTCTTGCTGCAAGCGCCCGCGGTCGTAGCAAGCGCCCTCGCGCGTGCGCACCGAGCCGCCGAGGTCTCCCGCGTTGACGCGCATCAACCCGCGCCATCGCACGCGCGCGATGCGCGGCCCTTCGCAGCCCTCGCCCTGCCCCTCGCCGCTCTGCGCGCTCGCGTCCGGCGCGGTCACCGACGCTTCGGGGGCGCTTCCGCTGGTCCAATCGTCGTCGTACGCCGTGATCGCGCCCGCCTCGCTGAGCGCCATCGCGCTCGCGTCCGGCGCAGAGATCCCTGCGTCCATCGAGCGCGCGCCCGCGTCGCGCTGCGCGAAGGCGAGGCGCGAAGACGCGCTCACCGAGAGCGCGCCGAGCGCACAAAACAGCGCGAGCCACAACCGCGCAGCGCGGGCCGAGCGAAATCGAAAGTACGAACGAGAGGCCAAGGCCGCGGGGCTATACCGTGCGTGGGCCCCGCGCGGCAAGGCGCGCCGCGGGTTGGACCGCCGCGGTCCGCGGATTATCCGGGCGTGGGATTCGCGTACCATCGCGAGCGATGCCTCGAGTTGTGTGGAGTTCTGCATGTCGAGCGCTCGCCCTGGTCGCGGGTTGCGCCGCGGTCGCGTGCGGGACCCCAAGCCCAACGCGCGACGGCGACGTTGATTCCAGCGACGCGCGGGCCGTCACCGAGGACGCGAACGCACGCGCTGACGCCGCGGCGCTCGACGCCGTCACGCTCGACAGCAGCGAGCCGCTCGACGCCCGCAGTGACACAGGCGCTCGCGCGGACGTGGTGAGCGCAGACCGCGCGATCGACAGCGGGACGCGCCCGGACGCGAGCGCGCCGCCCGTCACCGCGACCAACCCGGTGCTCGGAGAAGACCACGCGGATCCGCACGTGGTGCGAACCACGGACAGCAGCGGAAGGCTGGTCTATTACCTCTACGCGACCTCGGGCTTCGGAGACTTCGTCCCGTGGGAGTCGAGAGACCTCGTGCGATGGACGCGCCGCGCAGAGGGGCTCTTTCGTCGCAGCACGACCGCGCCCAACTCCATCGAGATCAACGGCGCGCACTATTGTCACCTCTGGGCGCCGGACGTGGTCGAAGTGCGGCCGGGCGTGTGGATGCTGAGCTTCAGCGCGGTGCGGCACAGGACCGCGCAGCGCCCGTGTCCGCCGTACAGAGAAGATGGCGGCGTGTACTTCGCTTCGTCGGCGAGCGCGACGGGGCCGTTCGCGACGACGGACCATCCGTGGGAGCCGCTCGTGGCAGGCGGGCACGTCACGGACTGCGCGGCTGCGACGCGCGACGCGATTCCGCGGTCGGTCCCGTACGCGTCGCAGGACTGCCAGGGCGGGTTCTGCCATCAGATCGTGCGGCTCGATTCAGCGGCGTTTCGCGACTCGCTCACGGGGCGCTGGTGGCTGGGGTACAGCTGGTACACCAACGTTCCGCCGATGGTGCCGTGGGAGCGAACGAACTACGGGCAGCACGCGAGCCTGGTGGAGCTCGACGCGTCGGATCCGTTCACCGTGCGCTGCTCGAATACCGTCCCACAGATTCATGTGGGCAACCCGCACGACGCGAACACGCTGAGCAGGCTGCGGGCGTCGTGCCCGCGCTGCGGTGAAATGCTGTCGTTTACGCGCGCGAGGGACAACAACGAGTTCGTGCGCGAGGGCTACACGTTCGGCGTGAACGAGGGGATCTTTCTGTTTCGGCGCGGGAGATACGTGTACGCGCTGCTCTCGGGGTCTGTGTGGGACTCGGGGTACTACAACGTGTGGTACGCGGCTGCAGAGACGCCCGAGCAGCTCGCGTGGGACAGCCCGACGCGGTTCGTCGGGCGATTTCTCGTTCCGAATCGAGGCCAGTCGTTTGGGCACGGGACCGCGGTGCAGGGGCCCGACGGAGCGCGCTGGTACTACGTGCACCATCGGCTGCAGGCAGACCGCTGTCGCACGACGGGCAACTGCCGTCGCGACGTGTGGCTGAGCCCGATGGACTTCGAAGACCGCGGCGACGGCCGGGGCGCAGCGTGGATCCGAACGCGCTTCCCCGCAGAAGACCCGAGCGTGACCGTCGCGCTCCCGTGACGCGAACGCTGACGAACGATCACCGTTTACGCGATTGAAACGAGTTCATGTACCGCTCGGCCACGCGCGCGTCGACGACGCCCTTCTCCACCAGCGCGCCGAGCGAGTGGTTCATCGTGATCATGCCCGACGGGGCGTCGAGCTCCATCGAGTTGTAGATCTGCTCGAGCCGGTCCTCGCGGATCTGCCCTGCGATCGCTGGCGTGTTCACCAGCAGCTCCGCGGCGAGCTTCTGCTTGCCCTCCTTCGAGAGCACCAGGCGCTGGCACAGCACGCCGATCAACGAGAGGCTGAGCTGCATCCGCACCTGACCGCGCGACTCCGCAGAAAACGCGTGCAGAATACGGTGCAACGTTTGAACAGCGTCGTTGGCGTGCACCGTCGAGAGCACCAGGTGCCCCATCTCGGCCAGCATGATCGCCGCTGCGATCGCCTCGCGGTTGCGCATCTCGCCGACGAGGATCACGTCGGGGTTCTCGCGCATCGCGTGCGTGAGCGCGGCCTCGTAGCTCAGCGAGTCGCGGCCGATTTCGCGCTGGTCGATCATGCAGCCGCGCGACTCGTGAACGAACTCGATCGGGTCCTCGATGGTCACCACGTGCCGGTGCGTCGTGCGATTGAGGTAGTCGATGAGCGACGCCTGACTCGTGCTCTTGCCTTGCCCCGACGCGCCAGCGAAGAGCAGCAGCCCCTGCGCCCGCTGCACGAGGTCCGTCATCACCGCAGGCAACCCCAGCGCCTCGGGCGACGCCACGCCACGCGGAACATGTCTCAGCGCCAGCGCCACGCACCGATCACGCAAGTACGCCGACACGCGAAATCGCTCGCCCTCGTAGTCGGTCGCGCCAGAGTACTCCACGCGATCGCGCACCTTCGCGAGCGACGCTTCGTCGAGCAACGCCGCCGCAGCAGCGTCCACTTGCGCAGCCGTGAGCCGATGCGCTGTGACCGTCTCGAGCTCCCCCTCGACGCGCAGCGTGGCCGGCGCTCCGGGGCTCAGCAAGATGTCCGACGCGCGCTTGTGCAGCGCGAGCTTGAAGAGTTCTTCGAGGTTCATCGCGGGCTCGATCGTAGCGCCGAGCGCGCCGTTCGAGAGCCGTGATGCTCAGCCTTCGAGCGCTTCGTTCGGTGTCGTCAGCGTCGCGGCGCGCGCGGTCCAGCGCAGCAGTTGCGCCATGTCGCGACACTGTTCGACCTGCGTGCGCTGCGCGTCCGAGAGCGCCCAGCCCCGCGCAGCGATCACCGCCAGCAGCGCGTCGCGCGCGCCGATTGCGCTGCCTCGCTGGATCCCCTGCTCGATCCCTTGCTCGATCCCTTGCTCGATCCCTCGCTCGATCCCCTGCGCGAGCACCGCGTCGAGGTCGCGGTAGCCGCGGCGCTGCAGCAAATTCGTCAGCGTGGCTTCGTGCGCTGCGGCGCGGTCGAACAGCGCCTCGACACGGACGGGGTTCTGCAGCACCCCAGGCGCGGTGAGCGACTGCCCTTGCGCGACGGTGCGCATCGCGACGCCTCGCTCGTGCACTTCGACCCGCGCAGGGACCACCAAACGAACCACCCACACCCACCGCGTGCCGGCGTCGAGCAGCTCTTGAATCTTGGTGCGCAGCTCGCCTTCGTCCTGGCCGCGGCCCGCGTATTCGACGGCGAGCTGGGCGTTGGTGGACCATGTCCCAGCGCTGTCTTCGAAGCCGACGGCGACGTCCGGCGCCCGAAGCGTATCGTCCCCGAGCGTCAGGCCCGTATCGACGCCGGCGCGACGCACCGAAGGGTCGCTGTCGAGCACCGAGAACCCGAGCCCGTTGGGGCCGGTGCCGTCGCGGCCCGTGGGGGCGCAGAGGATCGGGTGGCCGTTGCTGAGCTCGTACGGGTCCCCCGAGCGCACTTGCTCGGGTCGAAATGGGCCGTGGGTTTTCAGGTCGGACGGCTTCATCAGAAGCAACGGTAGCACGCAGCGCGCGGCGGGCAGCGAGCGACGTCGGCGCTGCAGAACGCGGGACGAGCCTGCTACGGTACGGGCCCCGTTCAACTGGCTTTGCCCCGAGCGACGAGCGACACGCCGATGACCCGGTCCAAACACGTCTCCGAGACGCCCGCGACGCAGCTCTTGCGCAAGAAGGCCGTCGCGTTCACCGAGCATCCCTACGAGTACGTCGATCACGGAGGCACCGCCGAGTCCGCTCGGCAGCTCGCGGTCGACGAGCACTCGGTGATCAAGACCCTCGTGATGGAAGACGAGTCTGCGCGGCCTCTGATCATCCTGATGCACGGCGACCGCAGCGTCTCGACGAAGAACCTCGCGCGGCAGATCGGCCGCAAGCGCGTCGAGCCGTGCAAGCCCGAGGTCGCCGAGCGACACACAGGTTATCAAGTGGGCGGGACCTCGCCGTTCGGCACGCGCAAGGTGATGCCGGTGTTCGTCGAGCGCTCGGTGCTCGCGCTGCCGCGGATCTACCTCAACGGCGGACGGCGCGGCTACCTCGTCTCGATCGAGCCGTCGGTCTTGCTCTCGACGCTCTCGGCCGTCGCCGTCGAGTGCGCGCTCGAGAACTGAATGTCCCTGCGCAGGTCCTCTTCGACCTTGCCGTCGCGCATCTTCACGACGCGCGGCATGCGCTCGGCGAGCCGCTCGTTGTGCGTGACGATCACCATCGTCGTGCCGAGGTCTTGATTCAGCCGGGCGAACAGCTCGTTCATCTGCTCGCTGTTCTCGGTGTCGAGGTTGCCTGTGGGCTCGTCGGCCAACAGCATCTTGGGCTTCATCGAGAGCGCGCGGGCGAGCGCGACGCGCTGCTGCTCGCCGCCGGACATTTCGCTGGGTCGATGCGTGATTCGATGCCCGAGGTTCACCCGGTCGAGCAGCTCCTTGGCGCGCGCCTCGAGCGTCGCGCGCGAGAGGCCTCGGATGATCCCGGGCATCATCACGTTTTCGAGCGCGGTGAACTCCGGCAGCAAGTGGTGAAACTGAAACACGAAGCCGATGAGCTCGTTGCGCAAGAGCGCGAGCTCGGCGCCGGACATCTTTCGAGTGTCCTTTCCGTCGAGCCACAGCTCGCCGCTCGTCGGGCGGTCGAGCGTGCCGACGAGGTGCAGCAGCGTGGACTTTCCTGCGCCGGATTTGCCGACGATCGAGAGCATCTCGCCGCGATCGATGCGCAGCGTGACGCCCTTCAGCACTTCGAGCTCTTTGCCGTCCTGCGTGTAGACCTTCTTCAGGTCCTTCACTTCGACGATGGCGGTGCTGTCACTCAGCATCAACCGAACCGCATCCCTTCTACGGGGCGCATCCTCGCCGCGAGGATCGCCGGGAGGATCGTCGCGACCAGGCACAGGCCCACGGCGATCGACCAGATCATTCCAAAGTCCGAGACCGCGACGAAGACCGGCAGACGGTCGATGTAATAGACCTCTGGATCGAGCGGAATCCCGAGCACGCGCACCATCGTGCACACCAGCCACGCGGTGCCCGTCCCGAGCGTCCCGCCGACCAGCCCGATCAAGAGCCCCACGTTGACGAAGACCTTCGCGACGAAGCCGTCCGTCGCGCCGAGCGCCTTCAGCAGCGCGATCTCTCGGCCCTTCTCCATCACCAGCAAGAGCAGCGTCGCGAGCACCGCGAAGCTCGCGACGAAGACGGCCACGCCGAGCAGCACGAACATCATGAGCTTCTCGAGCTTGAGCGCGCGAAAGAGGTTCTTGTTGAGCTCTTTCCAGTCGCGCACGCGCAGCTCGCGGCCGCGCGTCAGGGGCGTGATCTGCGCGGCGATCTGCTCGGCGTTGTCGACGTCGGACACGCGCACCTCGATGCTCGTCACCTCGTCGCTGCGGTAGTTGAAGAACTGCTGCCCGTCGCCGATCGTCACGAACGCGTACTTCGTGTCGTACTCGTACATGCCCGTGTAGAAGATCCCCGCGACGCGAAACTGCTGCGTCTTCGGCAGCGGCCCCGCGGGGGTCATCATGCCGCCGAACGGAGAAACCACGCGCACTTCGTCGCCCACTTGCAGGTGCAGGTTCGACGCGAGCTCGCGGCCGATGATCATCCCAGGGACGACGTAGGAGCCCGCCGCTGGCGTCGGCGGCGGAGGCAACGGCGCGAGGCCCGGCGGAAGCTCGTTGCGCGGACGCGCGGCGCTCTGTCCGCTCGCGGCGCCCTCGCGGAGCCGCTCGGTGTCCCGAGGCGTGAGCGGTCGAGTGTCTTCGTAGCTCGGCTCGAGCAAGCGAACGGGCTCGGAGAGGTACTCGATGCGGCCGCGGATGAGCTCGCGACGGAGGTTCTCTGCCGCGCCGCCGCCGCGCGGGTCGATCCCGCGCAGGATGACCCCCGAGAGGTTGGTCTGCGAGGTGACCATCACTTCGCCCTGCACCAGGGCGGTCGCGCTGGTGACGCCCGGCATCGCGCGGACGCGCTCGAGCATGGGGCGCCACTCGCTGAAGCCTCCGCGCTCACGGTCGACGACGATGTGCGCGTTGTTGCCGAGGATCTTGCGCTTCAGGTCGTTGCCGAAGCCCGCCATCACGCTGATCGTGAGGCACAACCCGAAGCTCGAGAGCCCCACGCCCAAGAACGCCAGAAACGAAATCGCCGTCAAAAACCCGCTCTTTCGCGCGCGGAGCTGACGGACGGCCACCATCATCGCGCCCGCCGTGCGCTCGAGCAGGTCGAAGAGCGCGGGCAGCCACACGAAGCTCGAGACCAGCAGCGCCTCGACGCTCACGCCGATGGAGGCGAGCTTGATGAGCGCGGGCTTGATCGGGTTGACCTCGGGGTCGAGCTGCACGAGCTTGGCCGCGAGCTTGATGCCGAAGGCCGCCGTGGCGACGAGGCCCGCGGAGGCGGCGAGGTCGAAGAGGCCGCGCAGCCAGCGCGCGCGTCGACGGAGCACGATGTGCTGCAGGATCGCGAGCACGCCGACGATCAGCGCGAGGCCGACGGCCGAGGGCAAGATGCGATCGGGACGCGTGAACTGCGCGAGCAGCGGCTGCATGGACTAGCGCGCCTCGGGGCGCATCGCAGGAAAGAGCACGACGTCTCGGATGGACTTCGCCCCGGTGAGCGCCATCACGAGGCGGTCGACGCCGAGGCCGAAGCCTGCGGCAGGGGGCATTCCGAACTCGAGCGCGCGGATGTAGTCCGCATCGAAATCCATCGCTTCTTCGTCGCCTCGGGTGCGGTTGTCGAGCTGCGCGCGAAAGCGTGACGCCTGATCGTCGGGGTCGTTGAGCTCGCTGAAGGCGTTGCACAGCTCGCGGCCGTCGACGAAGAGCTCGAAGCGGTCGCACAGCGTGACCTCGATCTCGCCGTACTGCTCGCGCTGACGGGCCGCGTCCTTTTTGCGCGCGAGCGGCGAGACGTCGAACGGGTAGTCGACGATGAACACCGGGACGCTCTTGTCTCCGTCGCGGTAGCGCACGGTGAGAAATGGCTCGGCGAACAGCTCGTAGAGCGCGAAGAGCAGCTCGCCCGCGGTGCGAGACTTGGCGAGGTACGCCCTGCCGTCGGCGGTGATGCCGTCGTGCACCGAGAGGGCAGCGGCCTTGGCGTCCTCCCAGTTTCCGTCGCCGCCGAGCAGCTTCCAACGCAGGCGAATGACCTCGAGCGAGCCGTGCAGCGCCTCTGTCACAGCGTCGATCATGCGCTTGCGCTCGAAGCGCGAGAACGTAAACGCCCTGCCCTCGGCGAACTGCGGAAACCGCTCGAGCACGCGCCCGTCCACGAAGCGAAACAGCTCTTCGGTCATGGCCATCACGTCTTCGTACGTCGCGTAGGCCTGATAGCTCTCGACCATTGTGAACTCGGGGTTGTGCCGGACGCTCATCCCCTCGTTTCTGAAATTGCGGCCGATCTCGTAGACGCGGTCGAAGCCGCCGACGACGAGGCGCTTGAGGTACAGCTCCGGCGCGATGCGCAGAAACAGATTCACGTCGAGCGCGTTGTGGTGCGTCGAGAAGGGCTTGGCCGTGGCTCCGCCGCGCAGCGAGTGCAGCATGGGCGTCTCGACCTCCATGAACCCCCGCTGGTCGTAGAACGCGCGGATCGACTGCACGACCAGCGAGCGCGCGCGAAACACCGCGGCAACTTCGTCGTGGTTCTCGATCAGGTCGCGGTAGCGCTGGCGGTAGCGAATCTCGACGTCCTCGACGGTCTCGAACTTCGCGATCGGCCGCACAGCCTTCGTCAGCGGGCGCAGCTTCTTGCACTGAATCGACAGCTGCCCGGTCTTGGTGCGCATCGGCGCGCCCTCGGCCAGGACGATGTCGCCCGCGTCGATCAGGTCGAGCACGGCCCAATCTGTTTCGCTCACGTCGCGCTTCGAGATGAAGAGCTGAACCTCGCCCGTCCCGTCGCGGAGGTTGACGAACTGCAGCTTGCCCTGGCCGCGCTTCAAGATCACTCGACCCGCGACGACGTAGTGGATGCCCTCGGCCGCGAGCGCTTCGAGCTTCGCCTGGTCGTGGTCCTTGTGCGTCTCGTTGACCGCGTGCAGCCGCGTGATGGGCCCGGTGTCGTTGCCGTACGCCGCGTGCCCAAAATCCGCCCATTTTGCGCCCTTTTCGCGGCGCTGGGCCATCATGGATTCGAGGTCGCTGCTCGCGGAGGCTTCGTTTGCTGTCGGATCGGAGTTCGTCGCCATGACTCGGGCGCGCAGAGAACCATCGCGATGGCACGCGCGCAAGCGTCGAGCGCGGCCGCTATCGCCGTCGAACCGGCAGCGTGACGCCCTCGCGAATGTTGTCGCCGCCTGCGTTGCGCCAGTCGGTGATGCGCTTCTCGCGCAGGGCGATCGCGCCGACGACGCCCAGGATCAGCAAGACGACGAAGGCGATGGTGAAGTGCTTTCCGTTGAGGCGCTGGCGGGACGAGCCCGAGGGAGGAAGCGGGATCACGACGCGCTCGCAGTCTCGAACAACGCGGCCAACGCGGGCGAAGCGGAGACGACCTGCGAAACTCCGCCGGCGATCACCCGCGATTGCAGCGCGCCCGCCTCGTCGATCCACGCCGAGCTGCCGTCGACGACGGTCACGTCCGCCTCGCCCTTGTGCTGCGCATAGAGCTCTGCGAGCGCGCCCGCGACGGCCTCGTTGTCCTTGAGCGCGCCTTCGCACTGCGATTTGCGCGCGATGAAGTACGTGTGCGATCGAACCATGACGGCCTCGTTGTGCCGCGTCGATGCCGCGCGCGCAAGGGCCGTTCAGCGGTTGACCGGGACGCGACGAAGGTACGCTCTCAAGGCCGGCGCGACGTCGGCGATCGCCCGCGCGCGGTGCGAGATCACGTTCTTCGTCGCTTCGTCGAGCTCGGCCAGGGTGTGCTCGTAGCCGTCGGGCACGAGCAGCGGGTCGTACCCGAAGCCGCCTTGCCCGCGCGGCGCATCCAAGACGCGACCGCCGCAGGTCCCGACGCCCAGCAGGACGCGGTCGGCGAGCGGGCCGTCGACGTCGGCCACCGCGACGCAGCAACGAAAGCGCGCCCCCCGCAGCGCAGGCGAGACCCCCTCGAGCGCCGAGAGCAGCGCGGCGCGGTTGGCTGCGTCGCGACCGTGCGTTCCGCCGAAGCGCGCGGAGAACCAGCCGGGGGCGTGGCCGAGCGCGTCGACCTCGAGCCCCGAGTCGTCCGCGAGCGCGATCATCCCCGCGCGCCGCGAGGCCTCGCGCGCCTTGGCGACGGCGTTGGTGCGGTAGTCCGCGCCCGGCTCGTCGAGGTCGTCGATGCCCACATCCCGCAGCGAAACCAGCGAAAACTCTCGCAAGAGCTCGCGCAGCTCGCGGAGCTTCCCTTGGTTCGCCGTCGCGACGAGGAGCGTCGGCAACATCAGCGCGCCATCAAGTCCAAGACGTTGACGCCAGCCTTGGTGAGCGCGTCCTTCTGCAAGCGGCCGAGGTGGATGATGCCTTCGAGCGCCATGTCCACCAGCGAGTCGACCTTCTTGCGGTCGATCGGCGCGGTCTCCGCGGTGCACTGGATCTCGACGATCTTGCCAGAGTCCGTGGCCACGACGTTGAGGTCCATGTCCGCGCGCGAGTCCTCGTCGTACGCGAGGTCGAGCATCGAGCGGCCGAACGCTTCGCCCGCGCTCACCGCGGCGATCCTGCCGCGAACGGGGCCCGCGGTGATCGCGCCGCGCTTCTTCAGCTTGTCGAGCGCGATCATCAACGCGACCATCGAGCCGGTGATCGACGCGGTGCGCGTCCCGCCGTCGGCCTCGATCACGTCGCAGTCCACGTGAAACGTGCGCTCGCCGAGCGCTTGCAGGTCCACCGCGGCGCGCAGCGAGCGGCCGATCAAGCGGGCGATCTCTTGCGTGCGTCCGCCCAGCGGGCGACCGTTGAATCCGTCGCGGTTCTGCCGACGGCCGCCGGCGCGCGGGTGCATGAGGTACTCGGCCGTGACCCAGCCCTTGTTCTGCCCCTTGATGAAGTCGCGCACGCCCTCTTCGACGCTCACCGTGCACAGCACCACGGTGTTGCCCGCGCGGTAGAGCACGCTGCCCTCGGAGCTCTTGTGCCAGCCCGGCTCGATGGTGATCGATCGCAGCTCGGTGTCTCCACGCCCGTCAGTTCTCGGCATCGCTCGGTCTCAACTTCTCTCTCGGGTTACCAGCGCGCGACGAACCCTCTGCCGCCGCGACGCGCGCACGGATAACACACTTCGCTCTCGCCGCGTCCTTCCCCCTCCGCGCCCCCGAACTCACCCCGGAAACCACAGGACGAACCGCGCCCCGCTCTTGGCCGCCTTCGCCGCATCCACGCGGATCGAGCCCCCGTGCCCCACGACGATCTCGCGCGTCAGCGACAGCCCGAGCCCCGTCCCCTTCTCTTTGGTCGACACGAACAGCTCGAACAGATGCTCGCGCACCTCGGGCGCCAGCCCCGGCCCGTTGTCCTCGACCACCACCTCGACGCCGCCGCGCTCTTCGCGGGCGCTCACGCGGATCACCGGCGCTGCGTTTTCGCTGACCGATTGCGATTGAAGCGCCTCGCGCGCGTTGCGCACCAGGTTGAGCAACGCCTGCCGAAGCTGCCCCTCGTCCACCGCCGCGAACGCTGGCTCGCTCGCGTCCATCTCCAGCGCCACGCCCGCGCGCTCGATCTCTGGACGCACGAAGCTGATCGCGTCGCGCACCAACGCGGCCACGTCGTCGCGCTCGAGACGCGGCTTCGGCAAGCGCGCGACGCGCAGATACTCCTCGGTGACGCTGGTGAGGCGATCGACCTCGCGCTGCATCGCCACGACCAACCGCCGCGCTTCTTCGGCGCCCGCGCTCTCTGCGAGCTCGTCCGCGAGCAGCTCGGCGTTGAGCGCCAGCGACGTGAGCGGGTTGCGAACCTCGTGCGTCACGTGCGCAGCCATGCGCCCGATCGCCGCGAGCCGCTCGTTTTGCAAGAGCCGCGAGCGCGCCTGCTCGCGCTCGGTCACGTCGTCGAGCACCACGAGGGCGCCGCGGCCCTCGCGGCCCGACACCACGAAGGCCACCACCAGCCCGTCGAGCGCGCGGTCCGAGAACTTCACCGCTTCGAAGCTGCGGCCGTTCTCTCCGTCGATCACCGCGCGAACAGCGTCGACGAGCCCCGAGACCGCTGCCAGCGGGCCGTCCGCGAGCGCGATTCGTTCGAGGGTTTGTTCTTTAACCAAAGCGCGCGCGGCGGGGTTTGCGCTCTCGACGACGCCCTCGCTCGTCACGACGATCACGCCCGCGCGCAGCGTGGCCACCACCTGCTCGAGATGACGCTCGGCCCGTCGGATCTGCGCGGCTTGCTCGCGCAGCGCGGTGTCGCGCTCGCGCACGGCTCGCACCATGTTTCCAAACTCACCGGCGAGCTCGCCGATCTCGTCGTCGCGCGCGGCCACCACGCGCTCGCTGAGGTCTCCCTTCGCCACGCTGCGCGCGCGCTCGGTGAGGGCCACCAGCGGGTCGAGCGCGCGTCGGGCGCTCACCAGCATCACGACGCCGAAGCCCAGCGCCACGGTCGTCGCAGCCACGAGCAGCTGCAGCGTCGATCGCTGCTCGGCCGCGGCCTCCGTCGCCAGCTCGCTCATCCGCGCCTCGATGGCCCGCGACGAGTCTCGCAGCGCGCCGAGCGCACGCTGCTCTTGCTCGCTCAGCTCGCGGTAGCCGCGCGTGGTCGAGCGCGAATCCCCCAGCGCGATCGCGTCGAAGACCTCGGTGTACTTCGACTCGGCGTCGCGAAACACCCTGTCGACCGCGGTGAGCTGCGTCGCGAGCTGCGCGATCAACGCCCGGTCCTTCGCGGCGCGCGCGTCGGTCGAGGCCCGATCGAGCTCTTCTCTCGCGCGGGCGAGCACGCGGCGTCGAGCGCGGCGCGCTGCGGTCAACCACGCCCGCGCTGCCGGGTCGCGCGTGACCGCGGCGCGCTCGAGCAGGACGTCCATCGTGTCCTGGTTGTTGTAGAGCCGCGCGAGCTGCGACGAGAGCGGGAGGTACCGCTGGTTCTGCAGACGCAGCGCCGTGGCCGCGCTCGACTGGCGATAGACCGCGTAGCCGCCCACGACCGCGAGCGCCGCGAGCACCGCGAAGAAGCCTGCGACGATGTCCGTTCGAACGCTGCGACGAGAAGCCAACGGGCGGTCCTTCACGCTCAGCGCAGGTTGAGCTGCGTGGCGAGCGCGCGGACATCGGCGTCCGTCGCGGCGAGCCGCATCGCCTCGCGCGCGCGACGCTCAGCCGAGCGTCGGTCGTTGGCGGCGAGGTGCACGCGGGCGAGGCCCACCAGCGCCTTGACGCGAACGGGCGGCGGGGGCTCGAGCGTGAGCGCGCTCTCGAACTCGAACACCGCGTCCGCGCGCGCGTTGCCCTCGGCGAACGCGCGGCCGAGCATCACGTGCGTCGCGGCTTCTTCGGGGTCGACGTACCGCGCGTGATCGGCGAGCGCGCGCACTTCGGGCCACAGGTTCGCCGCGGCGAGGCGCTCGAACAGCCGTCGCAGGGCCTCGCGGTTGTGCTGATCGAGCCGCACGACCTGGCGAAGCGCGGCGAGCTCTTCTTGCGGTCGATTCGCGCGCTGATGCAGCTGCGCGAGGGCCTCGAACGGAGCGCTCTGCGTCGGGTCGAGCCTGCTGGCCGCCTCGAGCGCCGCGCGGTATCGCGCTTCGTCGCGGGCCGCTTGCGCCGCTTGCCACTCGAGCTCGCGCAGCTCGTAGCCGTCGGTTCGCGCGCGATAGATCGCGTCGAGCTCGGTGAGCACGCCGCGCGCGTTGCGCTCGGCGACGGCGAGCTGCGCTTTGACGTAGTGCGCGAGGACGTTGTTGCCGTCGGCGCGCAGGGCTTGCTCGACCCACGTGGTCGCCGCGGGCCGCTCGCCCGCCACCAACGCCGCGGCCGCGGCGCGCGCTTTGTGCTCGGCGGTGGCGGTCGGCGCCTGGGCCTCGCGCTCGATGCGCTCGCGCTCACGAAACTGCGAGGCCGCGAAGGAGAACTGTCCCCGAAACCGCTGCAAGCGCTGCCGGGTGTGCTCGCGAAAGAGCCGATCGAGCTCGTCGACGCTCACGCCGAGGCCGCGCTGGATCACCTCGGGCGTCGCGAGGTTTTGTCCCCACAAGGGCAAGAGCGCGGCGACGCGATCGAACGTGTACCGATCGATCATGAACTCGACCAGCTTCGAGGCAGCGTAGTAGGCGACGATCACGTCCTCGCCCGAGCGCGCGTGGGTGAACGCGGTGTTCATGTCGGCCACGCGCGGGACGCGGCCGCCCTCGACCGCTTGAAGAAGCTCGCGGTCCATCTCGCGGGCCCACTCGGGGTGCGAGTGAAACGACTCCCACTCGCTCAGCCCCTCGGTGAACCACCGCGGGACGCGCGAGCGCGAGAGCTGAATGGCGAAGACGTGGCCGAGCTCGTGCCAGAGGATCTGCGCCCAGTTGAAGCCGGCGGCGCGGGGTGAGATCGCGGTGATGACCTTTCCGAAGCACACGCCTTGGACGCCGATCTCGGGGAGGCCCGCGGTGCGCACGGAGAAGTGCTCGGTCTCGGCGAACATCTCGATTCGCAGCGGCCCCTGCGGCGTAAATCGATAGCGCCGCACCATGTCGTCGTACGCCTGCCGCATCAACCGCGGAACGTACCGGCTCAAGATCGGCCGCTCTTCGTTGTGAAAACGAATCACGAACGGCCCGTGCGTCTCGGTCGAGTACTGCTGGGTGATCGTGTCTTCGTACAGGTTGAGCATGTTGTAGACGCGGACGTTGTACCGATCGCTGCGAAAGCTCTCGTTGAGCTCTTGCAGGCCGTTGTCCTCGTCGCCTGTGCGCAAGAGGTTCATCCCGAGCTGCGCCCGCATCCAGCCTTGCAGCCGACGATCCTGCGAGATCGCTGGCCGCTGCAGGCCCTCGCGCATCAGCGTCGCGGCCTCGTCGTATCGATGCGTCCAGTCCGCGAACTCTCCGAGCAGCGCGTACGCGTCGACGTACACGGGCGAGACGCGAAACACCTCTTCGAGCGCGCGACGAAAGCCCGCTGTGTCGCTGGCGACGAAGCGGATCGTCGCCTTGGTCGCCAGCGCCTCGAGCGAGCGCGGGTTGATCGCGAGCGCGCGGTCCACGAGCCTGTCGGCTTCTGCCACGTTCTCGTCGCGCAGGACCATCTGCGCGCGCACGGCGAAGGCCTCGGCGAGGCTCGGGTTGACCCTGAGCGCGGCGTCGAGGTCCTCGTTGGCCTTGTTGAAATCCATGTCGTTGGCGAGCCGCGTCTGCGCCATGAGCAGCCGCGCGCGCGCGTTGTTCGCGTTGATCGCGAGCGCCTCGCGCAGCGACTCTCCCGCGTGCCCGAGGTCTTCTTTGCTGAGAAAGAGCTCAGCGTGCTCGATGAGCGTCTCGGCTCGCCGCCGGTCGATCGCGATCGACGCGTTGAACGCGTCGTTGGCGTCCTGCACGGAGTTGAGCGCGCGCATCGCCATCCCGAGGTACGCGAGCGCCTCGGCGTCGCGCAGCGCAGCGGTGCGCGGGTTCGGGCGGTTGGGCGTCGAGGGGTGGTCTTCTTCTTCTTGCTGCGCGTCGTTGTATTCGTCGACGAGCGGCTGCGCGAGCTCTTCGGCTTGATCGCGGCGACCGAGGCGGGCGCTCCACTGTCCAGCGAGCGCGCGGGCCCTTCGGCCGACGGAGACGCGACGGCTGTCGAGCGCCTGCCTCCATCGCGCGATCGCGTCGTCGTATTGCCCGAGCGCCGCGAGCGCCTCGCCCTCGATCGTGAACCCGTCGACGCGGGTCGCCGCCGTGCGCTGCAGCCGCTGCGCGAGCGTGCGCGCGTCCGCGTAGCGCCCGGTCTCGATGAGCACTCGACCGAGCAGTGCGTCCGCCTCGGCGCGCTCGCGGCCCGTGGCTGCGCGCAAGAGGGTCTCGGCCTGCGCGTATTCGCCTTGCGTGATGGCGGTCCGCGCCGGCGCGAGGTCCGCGCGAGCGTCTCGGGCGCCGACAGAGAGCGCGAGCGTGGTTGCGAAGAGGGGCCCGATCCACCAGCGTTGCATCGTGTGCCCCGATCGTTGCACGCGATGGCGACGCTCGCACCCCTCAACCACCCAACCCCAACCCCAACGCGGCAGTGGCTATTCGGGCAGGATGATCCCGCGGGCGCGAAGCTCGTCGCGGTGGTCTTCGATGACCGTCAAGAACTCGTTGGCGCAGTACGGGTCGAACTGCGTCCCCGAGCAGCGCTCGATCTCGCCCGTGGCGACGTCGTGCGGGAGCGCCTTGCGGTAGCTGCGGTCGCTGGTCATCGCGTCGTACGTGTCCGCGACGGAGATGATCCTGGCGATCATGGGGATGTGATCGCCCTTGAGCCCGAGGGGATAGCCGCGGCCGTCCCAGCGCTCGTGGTGCAGGTGAACGCCGGGGATGATCGGGTTCAGAAAGCGGATCGGCTCGAGGATGTCGCGGCCGAAGCCCGGGTGCTTCTTGAAGATTTCGTACTCTTCTTGCGAGAGCTTGCCGGGCTTGTTGAGGTTCATCACGCAGCCGATTTTGCCGATGTCGTGCATCAGCGCGGCCTGGCGAACGACCTCGACCACGTCGGGCGGGAGTTGCACGCGGCGCGCGAGGATCTCGGCGTAGATGGCGACGCGGTCGGAGTGGCCCGCGGTGTAGCGGTCCATCTTGTCGATGGCGCGCGCGAGGCCCTGGATCGTCTGGTTGAAGGTCGCCTTGAGGTCTTCGTAGAGGCGCGCGTTTTCGATGGCGGCGGCGGCGCGAGAGCCCACCATCGCGAGCAGCTTTCGCTGCCCTTCGTCGAAGCGATGCGAGGCCGTGAGCGACACCGCGGCGATCACGCCGATCAACCTGCCGCGCACCCGCAGCGGAACCGCCGCGAGCGAGTGCACCGTCACGCCCTCGTTGACGTTGCGAAAGAACATCCGCGCCCGGGGGCCGTGCACCAGCAGCACGCCCGCGTCACGAAAGAACTCTCCGAACGCGACGCCGTCGAGCTCGAGCAGCGTGTGCTCCGCGGGCATCGACTCGGGTCGATGAAACGTCTCGCTCTCGGCGCGCGTGCGCTCGAACCAGCCCGTCTCGGGGTCGTCGAGCAGGACGCTGCACACGTCCGCGCGCACGTCGTGAATCGCCGCGTCTTTGACGGTGCCGAGCACCTCTTCGAGCGAGAGCGACTGCGAGATCGCCTCGCTCACTTTGTAGAGCGAGAGCGACTCTTTGAGCCGGAGGTTCTCCGCGTCGAGCCTGCGCTTATCGAGCGCGCGCTGGATCGTGTAGACCACCTCTTCGCCCTTGAAGGGCTTGAGCACATAGTCGAACGCGCCGCGCTTCATCGCGTCGATCGCGGTGTCGACCGTGCCGAAGCCCGTCATGATCACGGTGATCGTGCTCGGGTTGTTCTTTCGGATGCTCTCGAGCAGCTCGAGGCCGCCCACCTTCGGCATCTTCAGGTCCGAGATCACCACGTCGTACGGATGCTTCGACAGCTCGGTGAGCGCGGCGCTCCCGTCCTCCGCCGTCCGCACCGAGAATCCTTCGAGCGTGAGGAAATCCGCTAGGATTTCTCGAATCACGCGCTCGTCATCGACGACCAGAACCCGCGGTGCGCTGTCCATCGACGCGCTGTCCATTTTTCGCTCTGGATTTTCAGTGAACGGCCCTCGCCTGTCCATCACCGATTGCACGCCGTGCACTTCTGCAATCAGCGACCAGCTCGGCGCCTCCCTTGCCGCCTCGGGGGCCTCGGTGCTACCGCGCCGGACGGACATGGGCGCCGGCCGCGTTCGCTTCGCAGTCATCGTGTACGCAGCGCTCGCAGCGCTCGCGACCATCGGCTGCGCGCTCGCGGACCGAAGCGCCTGGCACCTCGAGCGGACCTCGGGCCCGAGCCGCGCGCTCTCGATCCCCGTCGCCCTCGCGATCGGCGCCGCCACCGGGCTCGCGTCCGTCGCGCTCTCTCGCGCCCTCGCGCAGCGCACCAGCTGGGGGCGGTCGCTGACACACGAGCTCGCCCAGGCGCTGCTCGGGCTCGAGCGTCGCGCGGTGCTCTGGCTGGCCATCGCGTCGGCGTCCGGCGAAGAGCTGCTCTTTCGCGGCGCGGTGCAAGCTGGGCTCGTCGATCACGGCGGCGCTGTACAGGGCGTCGCGATCGCGTCGGTGATCTTCGGCCTGATGCACCTGCCCGCGAACCGTCGGCTCGTCCCGTGGACGATCATGGCCACGGCGATGGGCGTGGTGTTCGGGCTGCTCTACCTCTGGACGGGAGAGATCGTCGCGCCCCTCGCCGCGCACGCGATCATCAACTACTGCAACCTGCACTTCTTGCTCGACCGATCAGCGGTCGCGTCCGACGCGCGGGACGATGATCGTCGTGCGCTCCCGGGATCCCCCGGAGTTGGGCGCTGAGAGCACGAACGGCTCGGCGTTGAAGGTCCCGCACTGGCGCTCGCTGCGGTAGAAGCCCCAGTGGATGTAGACCTTTCCGTCGGCCGAGCGGATCGCGTCGGGGGCGGCGCCGAAGGGCGCGCTGCGACGGACCGAGTTCATCGCAGCGACGTCGAACATCGTGCTGCCGCTCGTGCGGACGATCCCGACGCGCGCCACGCGGCCGTCGCGCTCGAGCACGATCTCGACCGTGCTCTGCAAGCGCGGGTCGTTGAGCGGGTTCTCCGGGCCGCTCGCGTCGAGGCTCGAGAGAAATCCGTCTGCGAAAAGACGGTGAATCCTGTGGTGCATCTGCGAGAGGTACGTCGCGAACGGAGAGGCCGCGGTCCGCAGCGCCGTCTGGTTTCCCACGCGCACGGCCGTGACGTAGTTCTCCATCCCCGCGCGCAGCTGCTGCCAGCTCTCGGTCGGCGACTCGCCCCTCGCCTGCGTGCGCCGCTCGCGCGCGAGCCTGCGCTCTTGCTCGACCGCCGCGCCGAAGGTCCGCGCATAGTCTGCGCTCGCAGGAGACAGCGCCGCGATCGCGCCCGCCGCGCCGCGCCCCGCGATGCCGACGCGCGCTGCTGCGGACGAGCTGCCCGTACCGCCGTTGCCGTTGGCGCCGTTTTGTCCGGCGGCCGCAGCCCCCACCGGCGCGATCGCGTACTGCCCCCACACGCCCTCGTTTGACGAGAACACCTGCCGCGTTTGTGTCTGCGTGGGCGGCGTTGGCTCGGTCGCACCCGGAGCTCCTTGCGCGCCAGCGTGCCCTGCGTTGGCCGCCACCGCCTCGACAGCCGTCGCCTGAGCGCCTTCTCGCGTGCGCGTCGCCGACCGCCGTCCGCCCACGTGCGACTGGCTCTGCGCAAAGTCCGCGCCCTGACGATCGCGCGAGCCGTCGTGCACGTCCTCGCTTCCAGCGCCGGTGCCCGGAGCGCGCTGCTGCGTCGCGCCGTGCTGCGGGTTCGCGCTGTCCTCTTGCGTCCCGCGCACGGCCGCGCGGGTCTCTTCAGCCACGTTGTTGTCGCGCTCGGCGAGGTAGTTCGCGTCGTTGGACCGCTGGTTGTTCGATTGGCTCTGCTGCACGGACGCGCGATTGCGCGCTTCGGGAGGCGGCTGAACGACCACGAGCTCGGGCGTCGCGAACCGCTCGGGCTCGGGCGGACGCTCGGGCTCTCGCTCGCGCTCGCGACGGACGCGTTCGCGCTCGCGCTCGCGACGCACCTCACGCGCTTGCTCGGCGGCCCGAGGATCGACAGCGCCGCCTGCGTCGGCCTCGAGGGGAGCGGGCTGTGGCTGCCCGAAATCAACCTCGATCGGCGCGGGACGCGCGGCAACGCGCTCGCTCTGCACCGCGGCGAGGCTTCGCTTGGGCGCGAGCCGCAGCCCCACACCCGCGACCCCGTGCACGACCACCGACGCGATCACGAACCCCAGCGTTGTCTTTGCGCCGGCGCGCCGCATTGCTCCCGTCGGCATACCACCCGCAGCCACCAGCGGCAATTTCGACCGGGCTCGTAACCGCAGCAGACCGCCGCAAATCGCCGCGGCGCCAAGTTGCGGGCACTGTCGCCGCCGACCCGGCGTACGATCGAGGGAGCAAACGGTCGTCGCGCTCAAGGAGAGCGCTCATCGGCCGATAGTGATTTCATCATGGTCGAGTCGCTGCCTGAAGAGACCCGCGCGCTCCTCGAGCGCTTTCACTTCGATCGCATTCCCTTCGAAGCGCTTCGCGCGAAGCTGCGAGCCACGAGCGACCCCGAGTCGCTGCACCGGATCGAAGGATCGATCACCCCGGCGCCCGACAGCGCGATCTTCTCGGCGCACGGCCGCGGGACCGACGAGCACACCGCGCTCGACGCGCACGGCCGCGCCGCGATCGCCCGCGGCGAGCTCGCCGTGGTCATCCTCGCCGGCGGAATGGCCACGCGCTTCGGCGGCGTCGTGAAGGCGCTCGCCACGCTCGGAGACGACACGTCGGTTCGCTTCCTCGACACGAAGCTCGCTGACATCGACCGGTATCCGGGCATGGACGTCACCTTCATGACGTCCTTCGCGACGCACGACGCGATGCAGGAGGCGTTTGTGCGCGAGAGCGTCGAGCACTACCTCGCGCCGCAGTTCGCCTCGCTGCGGCTGCAGCGCGACGGATCGCTCTTCTTCGAAGACGACGGGCTTCCGTCGCTCTACTCGACGGGGCACGGCGACCTTCCGGCGGCGCTTCAAGCGTCGGGCACGATCGCTCGTTGGCGAAAAAAGGGCGTGCAAACCGCGCTCATCATGAACGTCGACAACCTCGGCGCCTCGGTCGACCCCGCGCTCTTCGGCTTGCACCAGACGCTCGACGGGACGATCACCGCCGAGCTCGTCCCCAAGCGGCCCGGCGACAAGGGCGGCGTGGCCGCGATGCACGAAGGGCAAGTGAAGCTCTGCGAGGCGTTTCGGCTGCCGAAGGACTTTCCGCACGACAAGATCCCGACGTTCAACACGAACACGCTGTGGATCAACGTCGACGCGCTCGCGCGCGAAGAAGATCGCTGGACCTGGTGCGTCGCGAAGAAGAACGTCGACGGGCGCGAGGCCATCCAGTTCGAGCGCCTCGTCGGCGAGATGACCTGGTGGCATCGCAGTCGATACGTGATCGTTCCGCGAGATGGCTCCGAGAGCCGCTTTCTCCCCGTGAAAGACATCGTCGACCTCGAGCAGAGCCGCGCTCAGTTCGAAGCGGTGCTGCACCAGCGGCTCGGCCTGAAGCTCTGAGTCCCGCAACACAGCGCCGGTGTGGCGCGCGGGGACCGTGAAGCTCGAAGGACGGCGATTGCGGCTCAGCGTAGGGCGTAAGGTTCGCGCGCAGGGCGCTGGATCAACGCGCGTGCTGCGCGCGAGAGGCGCTCAGGCCTTCTTCTCTTCGATGTGGATCGGAAAGGCAGGCGTGCCCTTCGCGCGACGCTCGCGCTTGTTGCGCTTGCCATTCTTGCCGGCCTTGCGGCGGCGGATGCGGCTGGATTGCTGGGTGGCCGAGACCATCGTCAAAACTCCTGTGAAATAACGAGGGGCGTGGAAACTACCTCCCGCGCCCCGACTGAGTCAACCCACACCCTGTGAAACGTGTAGGCGAAACGCGCGCGCTGCTTCAGCCGCCCGGCTGCGGAGCGAGCACGGCGAACGGGTACACCACGCGCGAGCTCGGCCGCTGAACCGCGGGAAACCGCGCAGTTCGCAGGCGATTCGTGATGCAGTCGTTGGGCCCCGAGCCCCACGGGCTCGACACCGCGGCGTTGGCGACGGAGCCGTCGCCGTTGACCGTGAGGATCGCCGTCGCGGTGCCCGTCTGGCCCTGCGCGCAGGCGCGCACCGCGCTGTTGAAGGGCGACATCGTGCTCTGCACCATCGAGCGCGTGAGCTGCGGAGGCACGGTCGACGCGGTCGTCGCCGTGGGCGCCGCGGTGGGCGTCGCGGTGCGACCCGTCGCGGCGGCCATGAGCTCTTCGACCGAGCGAGGACGCGCGCCCTGCGTGTTGGCGGCCGCGGGCGTCGCCGTGTTGGTCGCGGGCGCTGCTGCAGCGCCGCTGCCGCCACGAGCAGACGAGCCCGAAGAGCCCGAAGGTGCAGCGGCGGTGTCGCTGGCCGCAGGCGCGCTCGTGCGGGACGAGCCCGTGCTGGTCGCGGTGCTCGGTCGCGAGGGCTCGCTCGCGGCGCCAGTCGTCGCGGTCTCGCGCGTCGCGGTGCGCGCTGCAGCAGCGGGCTCAGCGATCGCCCGGCGCGGCGCAGATTCGCTCTCTGCGGGGCTGTTGCCAGGCGCAGCCGCGGCCACCGTGGTGGGCGCGGGCGTCGGAGAGGGAGCTCCTGCTGCTGCTGCGCCGCCAATGGAGGGCGCTGCACCTTCGGCGGACGGCGCTGCGGCTTGATCGGTAACGGCGGCCTGGGCGCCGCTCGGCGCTGCGGGCTGCGCTGCCGGCGGGACCGCAGGCTGCGCTGCGGGCGTCGGAGCTTGCTGCGCGCGCTCGGCGCCGCCCGTTCCCGCGGTCAAGACCGGGGACTGCGCGGGGGCAGCGGCGCTCTGCGGCGCCTCGGCGTTGACGGTGGCCGTGGGGTTGTTGCCCTGGCGACCGGCGACGAAGGCGATGCCTGCGGCGATTCCGATGCCGGCGATCCAGACGACGGGGCTGGTGCCCTTCTTCTCGGCGACGGGCTCGCTGACCGCGGTGGCGGCGGGCACAGCCTGGAGCTTCTTCTCGCTCTTCTTCTCTGCGGAAGCGTCGGCCTTCGAAGCGCTCTTGTCGTCGCTCTTCTTGGCGTCCGCCTTCGCAGCGGGCTTGTCGTCGCCCTTCTTGCTGTCGGCCTTCTTCTCGTCAGCCTTCTTCTCGTCGGCCTTCTTCTCGTCGGCCTTCTTCTCGTCGCTCTTGGCCGCGGCCTCGTCCGCCGTCGCCGGTGGAACCGACGCGCGCTTGGCGATCGCGGCGAGGTGCTTGATGTCCACGATGCCAGAGCTCTCGTCCATGGCGTCGTCGGTGAGCGCAGGCCCCGGCCGCACCGAGACGGGCGGCGGAGGAACGCTCGCAGACGAGCCCGTGCGGCTCGGCCTCATGAGGGCTGCGAGACCCTCGAGATCGTCCTCGTTGTCCTGATCGTTCGACTGCGACATCGCGTGCTGCTCCGAGTGCTTGCGGGGGGTCTTCTGTGCTTCACGTTCGTCCGCGAACGGCACGGCGAACGGGTCGAAATCATCGCTCATGGGCTGGTCGAGCCGCGCGAGCACGGCGTCGACGAACGCGTCCGAGTCCCGCTCGCTCGGAGCGGCTTCGGGCGCAGGCCACGCGCGCAGCGCGCGGTCCACAGCCAGTAGACCATCGAAGTAGGCGCGCGCTTGGGCGTCGCGCGCGATCAGCTTTTGCGTCGAGGGGTCGTCGGCGCCGCGGTCGACGGCGGCCGAGAGCTCCCGCTTCATTTTATCGTCCACGAGAACCTCCCTTCTTCGGCTCTGCTGCGTGCGCGTCCATCGCTGTCAACCATTCGTCTCCGAGCGTCTCTCGAAGCTTGCGCCGCGCCTCGTGCACACGCCACGCGACGGTGCCTTCGCTGCACCCGAGCGACTCGGCGATGTCCGCGTACGGCACCTGCTCGACGCACGCGAGCACCAGCGTCGTTCGCAGCGACTCGCTGAGCGAGTCCATCGCGGACAACAGCGCTCGGTACGCTTGCGATTGGGCCGCGGACGAGTGCGGGTCGGTCCCGACGCCCTCTGCGACCGGCTCGGGCAAGCGCGGGTCGTTGATGTCCGTCGTCTCGCGTTTGCGAGAGCGCCGGAGGTTGAGCGCCACGTTGACGCAGATGCGGTAGAGCCAGGTGAACAGCTCTGCGCGTCCGTCGAAGCGCTCGATCGCGCGCCAGGCGCGGACGAACGTCTCTTGCGTCACGTCGTCCGCCTCGCCTCTGCTGCCGGTCAGGTGCAGGGCGAGTCGATGGACGCGCGCGTGGTGCTTGCGCACGAGCTTGCCGAACGCGGTGCGATCGCCCGCGCGGGCCAGCTCGAGAAGCGTTGCATCGGTTTCTGTCATTCGCGCGGCTCGCGCCCACGGAAGCCTAAGCGTTCGGGCGCGCGTTCGTCGCACGGCCGGCCGGCCGCCGTCGGGCAGCAGGGTGGTCGACCCTCGAACGTTCGGCCGCAGAAAACCGCGAGACCTCTCGCTCGATTGCGCGGGACCGTACTCCATCGTGCTCGTTTCAACAACAACACTCCAACGATCCTTGGGCGCCACGCGCGCGAGTTTGCCTGCTGGCCTCACCACAGAATTGACTGTCGTCCGACGGCGCTCGTACGGTGCGCCCCAGGCAACCGTGACGAGCGACGACAAAGCGCCCAAGAGCAAGGGCGACAGTGACGACGCCACTGACGCCGTTGATTCCGTGGATCCCGCGGATTCAGCATCCGATCGCCGGGGAAACGGTCGCATCCCGATCGCGCTGCGCGTCGAGTACAAGCGCGTCAACAGCTTCTTCGCGGACTACACCCGCAACATCTCGAAGGGCGGGACCTTCATCGCCACCGCGCGCCCGCTGCCGATCGGGACCGAGTTTATCTTCGAGCTCTCGGTCCCGGATCTCACCGAGCCGCTGCGGCTGAAGGGCGTGGTCGAGTGGCGCGTCGAGGCCGCCGAGTCGAACGACAGCAAGCCCGCCGGGATGGGCATCCGCTTTCGCTACAACGACGACAGCGAGCGCGCCCAGGTCCACGCCGTCGTCGAGTCCCTCGCCGTCGCCAAGCTCGGCCCCGTCGTCGGCCGCATGCTGCTCGACCCCTCGTCGCCCGAGCGCTGAGAGCTCTCTACGGCACCTCTGGTCTTCGCCCTGGCGAGGTACACTGCGCGCCCCACAGTCCGTCGCAGGGACCATCGCCATGAAGCAAGACGACATTGTCCTCGAGATCAATCGCCTGCGCAAAGAGCGCAACGCCATCATCCTCGCCCACTACTATGTGGACGGAGAAGTGCAGGACATCGCTGACCACGTCGGCGACTCGCTGCAGCTCGCGCAGGCGGCGCAGAAGTCCGACGCCGACGTGATCGTCTTCGCGGGCGTTCACTTCATGGCCGAGACGGCCAAGATCCTCAACCCCAAGTGCAAGGTCGTGCTGCCCGACCTCGACGCCGGATGCTCGCTCGCCGAAGGCTGCCCCGCCGAGCAGTTCGAGCGCTTCGTCGCGAAGCACCCGGACCACTACGTCATCTCGTACATCAACTGCTCGGCCGGCGTAAAAGCGCACTCGCACTGCATCTGCACGTCGTCCAACGCCGAGAAGATCGTGCGCTCGGTGCCCGAAGGGCAGCCCATCTTGTTCGCGCCCGACCGCAACTTGGGCCGCTACCTCATCGAGAAGACCGGCCGCGACATGACCCTCTGGCGAGGCGCGTGCGTCGTGCACGAGACCTTCTCCGAGCGAAAGCTCATCGAGCTGATGGTCCGGCACCCAGAGGCCGTCGTCATCGCGCACCCCGAGTGCGAAGAGCCCGTGCTTCGCCACGCGAAGTTCATCGGATCGACCAGCGCGCTGCTCAAGTTCACCATCAGCTCGCCCGCGCGAGAGTTCATCGTCGCGACCGAGACCGGCATCTTGCACCAGATGAAGAAGGCCTCGCCCGACAAGTCCTTCATCCCCGCCCCCCCGGACGGAACGTGCAACTGCAACGACTGCCCGTTCATGAAGAAGAACACGCTCGAGGCCGTCCGCAACGCCCTCGCGACGCTCGAGCCCGAAATCACGCTCGACCCTGCGCTCGCCGCCAAGGCCAAGCGCTCGCTCGACCGCATGCTCGAGCTGTCCTGAAGCCGCTGCTCTCGCGCTGAGCCGCGTTGACGGCCGCGCGGCGACGGGTACCCTCCGCCGCCCTCATGACGCTTCACGAGCTCTATCAACACTATCGCCACCTGACGGACCCGCAGTCCCTCGCGGCCTTCGGCCCGACCCTGTACGTGATCCTCGGGGTCATCGTCTTCGCCGAGACCGGGCTGCTCGTCGGGTTCTTTCTTCCCGGTGACTCGATGCTCTTCGCCGCAGGGGTCGTCGCCGCCACGACGCCTGCGCTCGACATCGTGAAGCTCAACCTCTTGCTCATCGTGTGCGCCATCGTCGGCGACGCCGTGGGCTTTCAGATCGGCGCGCGCGCGGGCGGCAATTTGTACAAGCGCGAGAAGAGCTTCTTCTTTCGCCCCGAACACCTGCAGCGCACCAAAGAGTTCTACGAGAAGCACGGCGGCAAGACGATCATCATGGCTAGGTTCGTCCCGATCATTCGGACGTTCGCGCCCGTCGTCGCAGGCATCGCGCAGATGCCCTACCGCCGCTTCGTCATGTTCAACGTCGCCGGCGCCGTCTCGTGGGTCACCTCGATGACGCTGCTCGGGTACTTCTTGGGGCGCTTCATCAACCCCAAAAAGGTCGACAGGATCGCGCTGCTCATCATCGTGATCAGCGTCCTTCCGCTGGTCATCGAGTACTTGCGTCACCGCAAGAGCAAGCCGAGCGGCGACGCCGCGAGCGCGAAGCCCGAGGCCGCCGCCGAGGCGAGCGCCACCGACACCGCCGAGCGCTGATCGACGCGCGCTTACTTCGGCGCAGCGCCCAGCCGACGCTCGATCAGCGCCCCGAGCGCGCGGCGCGCCTTCGATCCGGCGATGTACTGCGCGCGCTCGGCGGGGTTCGAGAAGCGCGACGCCTTGCGCTCGATGCGCTCTTTGGCGCTCGAGAGCAGCACGTCCGCGTCGCGCGTCCGCCCCTGCGCGAGCAACAGCCGCGCTTGCACCCAGCGCACAAACGACTCGCCCTCGAACGCCTCCGCCCGCGGCCCCAGCGCCTGCACCGCGCGCGCGGTGAGCTCCGCCGCTCGCTCGAGGTCGCCCCGGCGCAGCTGCTCGGACGCGCCCGCCGCGTGGCAGACCGCCGCCGCGACGCCGATCCGCGGAAGCTCGACGCGACGCTCGCTCGCCTGCGAATCATCGAGCGCCTCGAGCATCGCCACGCGCATCTCTGCCAGCTGCTCGAGCCGCGTGCGGCCGCTCTCGCGCGCGATCGCCCGCGCTTGCTCGATGTGCTGCAGCGCCTCATCGCGCGGCAACGTCTCTGCCGCGAGCCCTGCGCACGTCAGCTCGATCAACGCGCGCAGGCCGAGCGCGCGCACTTGCTCGACCTCGACGCGCGCTTGCTTCAGCTCAGCGTACGCAGCTTCGAAGCGCCCGAGTCGAACGAGGATCCAGCCCAGCGTGGCCCGCACCTCCACGATCGCCGCGCGGTTCGCCAGGGCCTCGGCGTCGCCGAGCGCCAGCCTCGCCTCTCGAAGCGCCCCGCTCAAATCGCCGGCAGAATAGCGAGCCACCACGCGCGCGCGCCGCGCGCGAACGCGCAGGACGTCGAAGCCAGGCCCCGCGTTCTCGAGCCACGAGAGCGCCTCGTCGATCAACGCGTCCGCCTCGGACCCGCGGCAGTTGGCCGTGTCCACTTCGGCCAATCGCACCAGCGCTTGCACGCGCGCAGCGACGAAGCTCGCGTGGCTCTCTTCGAGCACCGCGCGCAACGCCTGGTCGGCCTCGTCGAGGCGGCCGAGAGAGAACAGCGCCTCGGCGCCGATCGCGCGCGCGCGGATCGCCAGCGTCGGATCGGCAGAAACCGCGCAGCGCGCGCCCTCGGCGTCGGCCAACATCGCCTCGGTCTCGCCGAGCGAGTCGCGAGCGCTCGCGCGCAAGAGCAGCGCTTCGATCGCGCCGTCCCCCGCGGGCAAGAGCTGCAACGCGCGCGAGCAGTGCTCGACCGCGTCACGAAACGCGCTGTCACCGAGCGCGAGCTGCGCGGCGCGGCGGTACTGCTCGGCGGCATCGGCGCTGCGGCCAGCTGCGCTCAAGTGCTGCGCGAGCAGGGCCGGATCGCGCTCGCCCACGGACGAGAGCCACTCGGCCGCGCGCCCGTGCAGCCCTTCGCGCTCGGACTCGACGAGCATGGCGTACGCGGCGTCGCGCGCCAGCGCGTGAGAGAACGCGTACTCGGTGCAGTGAGCCACGCGCGAGCTCGCGCGCATCGTGACGAGCTCGGCGCGCTCGAGGGCCACCAGCGCGGCGCCCACCGTGCGAGCGCCGCGCAGCGCCGCGACGCCCTCGCTCCAAAACGTCGGGCCGAACACGCTCGCGGTCTGCGCGACGCGACGCACCTCGGGCCCGAGCGCGTCGAGGCGCGCTTGCAACACCGCGTGAACGGCGGCCGGAAGCGTGACGAGGCCGCTGGCGCGCGCGCGGACGAGCTCTTCGAGAAAGAGCGGATTTCCCCCGGCGCGACGGACCAGGGATTTGCGCTGATCGGGCTCGAGCGTGAGCACCGAAGAGACCAGCGCTTCGCTGGCGCGTTCGCTGAGCGGCGCGAGTCGGAGCTCCGTGCGTGCGACGCTTCGCCAGAGGGTCGGATAGCGCTGAGCCACCTCGGGACGCGCGACCGCGAGCAGCGTGAGCGGCTGCTCGGACAGGCGGCTGAACAGCATCGCGAGGGCGTCGACCGTGGCGCGGTCAGCCCAGTGGAGGTCTTCGACGGCGATCACGATCGGCCGCTTCGCGACCGCGGCGCTCATGATGGACCAGAGCGCGTGCATCGCGCGATCGGGCCGCTCGTTGGTAGCGCCGCTGGGCAGGCCCGACGGCTCGTCGGTCTCGTCGCAGCCGAAGCCGAAGAGCGAGAGCACGCCTTCTCGCACGAGCGCCGAGATCGAGCCGCCCATGAGCTCGGTGGCCCACCAGATCGCTCGCTCTCGTGCGCCCGCGCCCACGCCCACCCGCGCGAGCTCGCGCAGACCGTCCGACAACATCCCCAGCGGAACGTCGGACGTCATCGGATCGCCGCGCAGGACGATCCACTGCGGCGCGCTCTCGATCTGTCGCGTGCGCACGCGCAGCTCGGAGAGCAGACGACTCTTGCCGATCCCCGCTTCGCCGATGATCAGCGCGCAGCGGGCGCTCTGCTCGGTGTAGCTCTCGTGAACGAGCGCGCAGAGCAACGCGAGCTCTTTGTCTCGACCGACCACGGCGACGGATTGACCGAGCACGCGGTGCCGGTCGTGGTGGGCTTCGTCCTCGCCGCTCACGGTGCGGGCGCTGAGCAACCTCGCGGTGCACTCGTCGACGTCGAGGAGGTTGAAGCGATCGACGAGGCGCTCGGCGCCGTCGAGCAGCACGAGGGCTTCTCCCGGTTTGGCGCGGTCGAGCACTGCGACGACGCGGTCGATGAGGGAGCCTGCGGTGACCGTTCCGCCGCGCACCTCGGCCCAGCCGGCGACGAGCGCGACGGCGCCGCCGAGCTCGCTCGCAGCCAGCGCCGAGCGCGCCGCGACGAAGAGCTCGTCGCCGCGAGCTTGCTGCATGCCGAACGCCGCGAGCGTCGCGCCGCGCACTTTTTCGACCCGCGCCCCAGCGCTCTCGCAGCGATGCGCCCAGCCCTGTCGTCGCTCGGGCGCGATGGTCGCGGCCAACATCGCCACCCACCGCCGCTCGCCCCGCGCCGACGGGTTGGACGAAGGGGACGCGACCGTGTCGTCGAGGCCGGGGCTGTATCGCGGCGCGCCGTCGAGCCAATCGCTCGACGCGCTCTCGTCGAGCACCGCGGTGATCTCGGCGGCGACGGCGAGCGCGCTGGCGGGCCTTCCGCCGGGGTCTTTGTCGAGCAGCGCGCACACGAGGGCGTCGAGCCGCGCAGGGACGCTGGGGTCGATCGACGCGAGCGGCGGCGCGGGGTCGAGCAGCACTCGACCGAGCACAGCGACCGCGTGCGGGCTCGCGAAGGGCGTCTCTCCGGCGACCAGCTCGAAGAGCATCACGCCCATGGACCAGAGGTCCGCTCGAGGTTCGACGCGATCGCCGCGCACTTGCTCGGGCGCCATGTACGACGGCGTGCCCAAGATGGCGCCCGCGTCGGTCAAGATCGAGCCGTCGAGCACGTGCGCAACACCCAGGTCGACCACGCGCGTCGCGCCGCCATCCAACGGAACAAACACGTTGCTGGGCTTCAGGTCACGATGCACGAGCCCGGCTGCGTGCAGGGCCGCCGTCCCCAGCGCGACCTCGCGCATCACCGTGAGCATCCGGCGACGGGTGACGCGAGGCATGGCGCGGAGGCGGGTGAAGTCCGTTCCGTCGAGCCACTCGGTGGCGAGCCACGGGCGGCCGTTGTCGTCTGCGCCGTGCGCGATGTACTCGACCACGTGCTCGTTGCGTACCCGCGAGAGCGCCGTCGCCTCGCGCAAAAACCGCGCGACCGCTGCGGGATCATCGAGGTGCCCGTGCAGACGCTTGACCGCGACGAACCGCCCCGACGACGCATCGCGCGCGCGCCACACTTCGCCAAACGAGCCGGCGCCCACTCGGGCCACCAACTCGAAGCGCGCTCCCACGCGTGCCAGGTCCGACGTCACGCCCGGAGGGTCGCGAATCGTTTGTAACCTTGCAACCCAAGCCTCACGCAAAGCGAACGGCGCATCCTGCGGAACTTCGGAGGCCTGCGTTTGACCGTGCGAGCGAGCGCGCGGTTCGCCCCGGTCAGCGCTCTTGATGACCCGAGTCCTGTGCGGAGCGTACGGCGGAGAAGCGGCCCGCGGGCAACGGGCCCATCGTTGCCCAAATTCTGCCTCGAGAAACAGCGGCGAAAGGGCCCGGAGCCCAAGGGCTCATGGTTACCCAAGTCTTGTGTGGAGAAACAGCGGCGCAGCGACCCGCAGCCCAAGGGGGCGGGCAACAGCGCCCGCACCGTTACGAGTGTTCTCTACGGGCGAAGCGCAGCGGTCTCGCGACCGCAGCTAGCCAATGGAGCTCGGCGAGCACTCTCGTTGCCTTGCCACGGTCCTCACTGAAGACACGATCC
>JAAFIF010000199.1 GCA_013298625.1 Myxococcales bacterium | reverse complement strand
CACGGGCACCAGCAACGGAGTCCACGCGCCACCGCTGCGCAGACCGAACCTCACGACCGCGGGCACGGGCGTGCAGCGGCAGATGCCCGCGAGCGCGGACAGCGACGAGCTGACGGCGTCGCCGCTCGACGGAGGCGCGCTGCGCGTGTGGTTCGAGCAGCTCGCCGCGCGCCTCCGCCGCGTGAGGATCGTTTGCGGCGACTTCGAGCGCGCGCTCACGACGTCGACGCTCTACGTCGAGGGCAGCCAGGTCGCGGGGGTGTTCTTGGACCCGCCGTATTCGCACGCGCTGCGCAGCACGAAGCTCTACGCGCACGACTCGTCGGACGTCGCCGAGCGAACTCGCGCGTGGGCGATCGCCAACGGCGACAACCCGAGGCTGCGCATCGTGCTCGCCGGCCTCGAGGGCGAGCACCCGATGCCGCGCGGCTGGCGCGAGGTCGCATGGACGGGGCCCGCGGGGCTCGGCCGTCGCAGCGGCAATCGCCATCGCGAGCGCCTCTGGCTCTCGCCGCACTGCCTCGCTGACCAGGGACCTCTTTTCGAAAGGGCTGCGTCGTGACGTTCCATCTCCCTGTCGTTCGGCCGCGATCGTTCGCTGAGTGCTCGTTCCTCGGTGCGACCCCGAGCGCGCGCCGTCGTTCTCCGACCGATACCGCCGAGCCCGCAGCAGCGGACGGCGACGCTGACGACGAGCTCGAGGCGCCCGTAGAGGAGCCCGAGGCCGAGGGCGTCCCCTGCCCCTTCGTCGGGTGCGCGGATCACCTGGTGTGGGCGGCGCTCGGCGTCGCGGATCCGATGGCGCTCACCGAGCAGCAGCTCGCGGCCGTCGTGCACCAGCTCGACGTGTTCGACCTCGACAGCCTGCCGATCACCTGCGCGCGCCGCGGCCCGTACTCGCTCGAAAACCTGGGCGATGTGTTCGGCGTCACGCGCGAGCGGATCCGCCAGATCGAGACGAAGGCGCTAAAGAAGCTCCGCCACCCCGCACGGTCGCGGGAGCTCGCGGTCTATTGCGACGAGGGTCGCGACGTTTCGCGCCCGGACCTCGTCGAGCGGCCGGGCCACGACGCGTTCGGCATGCGCGCGATCGCCGAAGCCGCGAAGCGCCTCGTGCCCGCGATCGCGAAAAGCTTCGAAGAATCCAGCGCGCGCATCCGGCGCACGAACAAGGCGCCCGGCGTGAAGTGCTGCGTCGAGGGCTGCCCCAACATGCTCCCGCGCGGTCGTCGCCCACGAGAGGGCGACCTGCGCGGCCGCTGCCGAAAGCACCGCGACGAACTCGCGTCGAAGGACGCGCCGCGGCCGCGCGCGCTCATCACCGTCGGCGCCAAGGCGCTTTCGAAGGCGGACTGGGCGCGCAAGCTGGGCGTCTCTGAGACGCGTCTACAGCAGCTCGAGCAAGTGTCTCTCGCTCGCGGGGAGACGCTCGCGCATGCGATCGAGCGACGACTCGCGGGGGTCGTCGGGCAGCGCCGCGTTCGCACGGCAAACAGGGGCGAGCTCGTCACGTTCGGCGACGAGCAGCTCACGCGCGGCCAGTGGGCCAGCCGCCTTGGCATCAGCCACTCACGCCTCTCTGCGCTCGAGACGCGCGCGCTTGGCCGCGGGAAAACGCTCGTCGACGTGCTCGCAGAGCGCCTGGCCGTCGCGCCAGCGCCAGCGCCGGCGGCCGAGCCAGCGCCGACAGATTCAATCGCGGTCGCAGAGGCGCCCGCCGACGACACGGAGGATCACGTGCACGAAGTGACGATCGAAGAGCCCTCGCCGCCCGTCGCAGACGAGCCTGTCTCTCTGCCTGCGCCAGCGCCCGCGCAGCGCCCGACGGCGACGCGGACGGCACCTACGCCCAAGCGCGCGACGAAGCGCCACGCGCGGCGCGAGAGCTCGGTCGACGCGATCATCCGCGACGCTGCGCGCGGCTTCGACGCGATCGTTCGCAACGTCGAGAGGGGGCGTCGATGACGTTCGTGCTTCTCGATGATGCGTCGTGGTCGCACCCGAAGGCGCTGCGCGCGGGAAATGAGGCGTGGGGCGCGTTCACGCGCATGCTCGCGTACTGCTCGACTCACCTCACCGACGGCGTCATTGACTCCGAGGTCGCTCTCTCGATCGCGCTCCGCCCCAAGGTGCTCCAGAGGCTCGTCTCGGTCGGGCTGCTCGAGCGCGACGGCGACACGTTTCGGGTCCACGACTACCTCGAACACAACCCAAGTCGGAGCCAAGTCGAGGCCAAACGCAAAGCAAAGACGGACCGTCAAAACCGATGGCGCGCGAAGACAGAGACGACCGACGACGCGCTGCAGAACGCAGGGAAAACGACGCGTGTAGACGCGTCTACAGCGCCGTCTACAAGACGGTCTACACCACCGTCTACAAGCGCGTCTAAAGACGCTGCCCCATCCCATCCCATCCCATCCCATCCCATGGAAGAAGGGGGGCCCCGCGCGCCCGCGCGTACGCCCCCGCGCGCTCCCGCGCGCGAGGAGCCCCCTCCCGCCCCCACCCTGTCGGGAGTTCACCAAGAGCTCGAAGAGGCTTTGCTCGACGGCGTCGATCGCACACCAGGGCGATGGATCGACCGCGGCGAGCCCTGGCAGCGCGCAGCGTTGCTCGTCGAGCTCGAAGCGCGCGGGCTCGACAAGCTCGATGCGCTGAAGCTCGGCCGCTACCTCGCGACCGACGCAGCGGCGGAAGCGGCGCACACGAGCGTGTTCAGCTTCGACTGGTTCGTGTTCGGGAAGCCCGGCGCACCAGAATTCAAGCGTCTCGACGGCGTGATGCGGCGAGCGGAGGAGTGGGAGTCTGCGCGTGCGCCGAAGCTGCCGCCGCGCGTCGAGAGGGCGAAGCCCGCGGGGAGAATCCTCACGCCCGAAGAGGTCGCAGCGAAGTTTCGCGCGGTGAAGGCGAGGCAGGCTGCGCCCGCAACGACGGAGAGCAGCGCGCTCATCGGCGACGTGGTCGACGAGTTTTTGAACGGCGGCGCGCTGAAGCGAGAGGGAGGCGACGATGGTCGCTGAGGTTGCGATCGCTCCGCCGGCGAGAGCTCGCGACGTCGCAGCGCGAGAGGTGCGCGCTGCGCCGAGGCACGACCTCGAGGCCGAGCGCGCAGTGCTCGGTGCGGTGCTGCTGCGCGCGGCAGAAGTGCTCCCGCTGATCGCGTCGAAGGTCAGCGAAGAGGACTTCTACCACCCGGCGCACGCCGTGATCTTCCGTTGCATGAAGGCGCTCGACGCACGCGGCGAGCCCATCGACGTCGTCACGCTCACCGACGAGCTTCGACGCGCGGGGCGCATCAACGCCGTCGGCGGGATGCAGTTCCTCGGTGACCTGGCCGACGCGTCGCCGACGACCGCGAACGCAGAGTCGCACGCGGCGATCGTCGCCGAGCTCGCGACCGTGCGTCGGCTGCAGCTGATCGGCCAGTCGATCGTCGAGGCGGCCACCAACGGCACGAGCACGGCCGAGCAGATCCAGGCGATGGCCTCGGCGACGTTGGCGAAGGTGTGCCTCGCGCGCTCGGCGTCGGCGACGGTCACGCTCGAAGACGAAGTGCTCGCGATGTGGGCGGAGCTCGAGCAACCGAGCGACCCGGTGCCGCCGCGCTCGACGGGCATTCGTGACCTGGACGAGATCCTCGGCGGAGGCACGCAGCCCGAGCAGCTCGTCGTGATCGCCGCTCGTCCGGCCATGGGCAAGACCAGCCTCGTCACGCAAATCGGTCGCTGCATGGCCGCGGCGAAGGGCCTGCCGGTGCTGTTCTTCTCGCTGGAGATGCCGCGCCGCGAGCTGCGCTTGCGACTGCTCTGCGAGGCTGCGGACGTTGATCGCGACGGGCTCGTCGGCCGCACGCTCGACGACGACGGATGGGACCGACTGAACCGCGCCGGCGCCGAGCTCGCGCGCATCCCGCTGCTGATCAACGACACCAAGGAGATTTCGTTCGCGGACATCCGCGCGATCGCGCTGCAGGAGACCGCGAAGCGCGGCCCGCTCGGCGCCGTGATCGTCGACTACGTGCAGCTCGTGAAGGCCGCGAACGCCAGCGAGAACCGCGCGCAGCAGATCGCGGAGATCACCCGCGGGATGAAGGTCCTCGCCGGCGTGCTCAAGTGCCCGCTGTTCGCTCTCTCGCAGCTCTCGCGCAAGGTCGAGGAGCGCCCGAACAAACGCCCGCAGCTCTCGGACCTGCGCGAGTCCGGCGCGATCGAGCAGGACGCGGACATCGTGATCTTCGTGTACCGCGACGAGGTCTACAACAAGGGCACCGACGACAAGGGGATCGCCGAGATCATCGTCGCCAAGCAACGCAACGGGCCGACGAACACCGCGCGCGTGCGCTTCCGCGCGGACCGCACCTCGTTTCACGACCTGGACGAGAGCGAAGAGCGCGAGCGCCAGACGACCTACCAGCAACGCACGAAGACGAAACGATCGAAGAAACCCTACGCCACCGCGACCGAGGAGACCGACGATGACCGCTGAAGCACTGCTGCTCACAACCCCCGCCGTCTCCAAGCGCGTCGAGGGAGGCAAGCGCGCGAAGGCTCGCGGAGAGGACGCCGAGGGCGCCGTCGAGCGACTGCACGCGAACGATTGGTTTCGCGTCGCGAACCCTGGCGTGTGCCTCACGCGTCGCCACGCGAAGACGATCGTGATCAGCGGCCGCGCGCAGCAG
>JAAFIF010000008.1 GCA_013298625.1 Myxococcales bacterium | reverse complement strand
TCGTCGACGACGAGATCGTCCTGCCGCAACACAAGCCCTCGAAGGGCCTGTTCATCGGCGCCGCGGCCGCGCTGGCGGCGGTCGTCGCGATCGGCGGATATTTCGCGCTGGGATCGGGCTCGTCCAGCACGCGCGTCTCCAGCGAACCGCCTGCCACGACCGCAGCGCCAAGCGCTTCACCGACGTCAGCGACAGCTGCGACGCCGACTTCCGTTGTGGCGCCGTCTCAGCCAGAGCCGTCTCAACCAGAGCCGCCCCAGCAAGCCGCGGCTCCTCAACCTCCCGTGGTGCAGCCCGCCGCCGCACCGAACCCACCTTCGACCCCGCCCGTCGCTCCATCGCGCAACGTCGAAGCTCCGACGCCCGCCGTCGTCGCCGCGCGCACGCCGACTCCGACCCAAGCGGCCGTCCGGCCCGTCGCCGCGCAGCGCGTCGCGACCGCTCCGACCGCTGCTACGACGGCCGCCACAACGGCACCCGCGCAGCCCCGCACCACCGCGGCGAGCACAACGCCTCGCACGCGTGGAGCCGGCTTCGTCGCAAACGATCCCTATGCGACCTCGCCGACCACGACGGCTCGCCCTCGCTCGTCCGGCGGCGGATCGCGCGCGCGCGGCGCCGGCTTCGTCTCGTCGAGCCCGTACTGACCGACCTCAACCCTCGCCCTTGCGCAGCGCGCGCATTCTGCGCACGAGCACTCGGATCACGGCTTCGGCGAGCGGTCCGTTCTCGCGAACAACCTCGACGAAATCTTCGCGCGCGATCTTGAGCACCGTCGAGGCCTCGAGCACCTCGGCGTCGTCCGAGCGCACGCTGGCGTCGAGCACGGCGAGCTCACCAAACGCCTCTCCCTCGACGTACTCTTGCGCGAGCCCCGCGGCCGTTCGCGTGCGCACTCTCCCGTCGATCACGAGGTAGAGCGCCAGGCCTGGGTCGCCCGCGCGAAACAGCACCGCTCCCGCGGCGTGGCGCTCGACGACAGCCGAGCGCGCGAGCCCCATCAAGTCTTCCGGCGCGACCTCGGAGAAGAGCTCGACGCGGTGGAGAAACAGCACCTTTTCGAGGGTCGTAAACATCTCGTCCTCCGGCGACATGCCAGTGTGCCCCGTCGCGAGCGCGAACCGGACGTAGTCGCGAACAAACGCGTCCTCGTCGCTCTCGAGGGCGCCGATCCGCTCGCGCCACCCTTCGCGCTTGGTCGTGAGCTCCACGAGCAGACCGAACTCGCGCACCGTCGCGTCCTCGTCGGCGAGCGCTGCGGCCACGCTGTCCGGGCTGATCTCGACGCCGCGAAACTGCGCAGCGTCGAGCGCGAGCACCCGCGCGAACCGATCGGGCATCGCGAAGAGCTGCGCAACAAACGCTGTCATCCCCGAAGGCCTCTGCCCCTTCGGTTCGCCCAGCGGCGCTTCGCGCAGCGTGACCCAACGCTCGAGCGCCTTCGAGAACCGCGGCGCCGCGCTCGCAGGAAGCACGTCGTCGAGCACCTCGAGCGCGCGCGCCCTGCGCTGCACGTCGCGGCTGAAGACGGCCTCGCGGATCGGCTCCACCCTGCGACCGCCGCTCGACGACAGCTCGGCCAGTCGAAGGACACGCAAAAATCCCTTTCGCGTCCGCTCGATCATCCATCGGTCGAGCAGCACCATGCCGAGCCACTCGCGCGATCGCTCGTAGCCGTGCAGCTGCCGCTCGAGCTCGTCGAGCTCGGCGCTCATCCGCGATTCGACCCGCGGATTGTCGAGCGGATACATCCCCGTCGAGCGACGGAGCCGCGACGCGGACGCGAGCATCTTCTGCCGGATCGCCTCGTCGGGCTCGTCGATGTGCGACAAGAGCACGCCGTACGCGCGCATTGTCCCGATCTGAGCGAGCACACGACCGATGTTGAGTCGAACGTCGCGCGGGCAGCGACCGTCGTTCGCGCGCTCTTCGAGCAGCGCAACCACGTCGTCCCCCATTCGAACGACAGCTTCGATGGCGACCGCCCGCGACGCCGGATCGTCCATCGCGCGAATCGCTTCGGGGGCGAGCGCGATGCCCGACGCGGCTGTCGCCCTCAACGCGGCTCGCCGCACCGAGACGTCTTCGTCGTCGAGCAGCGCGCGCACGACGCGCAGCGCGCCGGGGACGCCCTCGGTCCCGAGCACCTTTGCGGCTCGCAGCCGCGCGCTGGCGTCCTGCGATTTGAGCCACGATTCGAGGGTCTTTCCTGCGACGAGCGCGCCCTCGAGCGCGCCGTATCGAAGCAGCGTGACCACCGTCGCTTGCTCGACCGCCTCGCGCGGGTCGGTGAGCCTCGACTCGAGCAGGGCGACGCAGTGTTCGCCGTGCACGATCCCGCTCGCGGCGATGGCCTCGGCGGCGACCTCGTCGCTCGCGTCGTCGATGGCCGCAGCGAGCAGCGCGACGAGCTCGGGCCGTTGCAACTGCGCGATCGCCCGAATCGCAGCGACGCGCACGGACGCCTCGGGCCTCGCCAGCCAACGCGCGACTTCTGCGCTCACCGTCGAGGGCGACACCTCGAGCAGTCGATCGATCGCGAAGCACGCGGCGCGCTCGTGACCGTCGCGCGCTCCCTTGACGAGCGCTGCGCGCGAGGCCGCTTCGTCGACTGGTGGCTCTCGGGTCTCCGTCGGCCGCCTGAGCAGCGAGCGCTCGAGGGCCGTGACATACCGGCGCTTCACGACTCTCACTGCGACCAACCACAGGCCGATCAACGGCAGCACGAACCAGCTCTGCCGCGCGATCGCCCCCATGCTCGTCGGCGGCGCGAGCGCCGCGAGCCCGAGCACCAGCGCGCCTGCCGCCGCGTAGCCGAGCGGCTTGACCGCGGCTTCGAGCGCCGCCCTCGCGCCGTCGCGCTCGCGATCGTCGAGCGGAAAGTACAAGAGCTGCAGCGTCGCCTCGAAGATCGTGAACTGCACGGCGTTGTCCGACAGCTTGAGCACGGTCGCGGAGAACATCCCTGGCGCGGCGAGCAGCACGAGGTTCGCGCTCCCGTAGGCGAGGGGCAGCGCGAGCAGCCCGCCGCCGACCCCGAAGCGCGCGAGCAACGGCCGCGTCACGAAGAGCTGGAGCAGCATCGCGATCACGCCGACCGTCGCGTAGTAGCGCGCCATGAACAGCGCGAGCTCGTCGCGGCTCGGATGCGCCAGACGCGCCGAGGCCTTGAACTGAAAGTCCCCGACGTTGACGACGACGAAGCCCAACAGCACGACCAGCGCGACCGCGCGCATGTACGGCGAGCGAAACTGCGCGACGAGTCCCTCGGCCGCCGGTCGCCGCGTGGGCGCGACCTTCGGCAGCGAGAAATCCCGCACTAACCACCAGACAAACGCCACCACCACCAGCGCGAGCAGGGCGAGGGCGAGCAAGAGGTTGTCCGTCCCCACAGCTGCGACGAACGAGCCCGCGCCGAGGCCGCACACGACGACCCCGACGATTCGTCCGACGCCGATGATCCCGAAGAGCCGCTTGGCCGAGCGCGGGTCGTGCAGGTCGTTGGCGACCGCCCAGAACTGCGCGATGAGGAGATTTCCAGCGATTTCGGAGCCGACGTAGAGCGTCGGATAGAGCCAAGGCGGGTCGAATCGCAAGCTCCCCCACGCGAGCGCGTACGCGACAGCGACGGTCAGCGCGAGCCCCGTCACGAACGTGGGGCGCGCGGTGCGCGAGGCGACGCGCGCGTATAGAACCGCGACGCCGGCGCTGGTGACGCCGTACGCGATGAACATCCACGGCAGCGCGCTGCCCACGCTCGCGCCGTAGTGACTGAGAAACAGCGCGTCGCGCACGGTGCGCCCGAGCACGAACACGCAGCTGCACACGAAGAGCATCGCCGCGAGGACCGCGGTGCGCGACTGCTCTTCGGGCAACACGCCGAACAGCGCCTGCGGCTTGGGCGGGACGCTCGTCCGCGCGCTCGTGGGCAGCGCGCGGGTCTGAAGCGCGGGCGGTACGACGCTCGGCCGTGGATCTTCGTCTTGCTGCAAGCTCTGCTCGCCCTCAGCGAAGCGCGAGCGCCGCCACGATGCCGATCAAGACGACCGCGCCGATCGCGAGCCCCACGTAGAGCCCCATCGGAGACGACGGCTTGACGATCGACTCGTCGACGTTGGGCGTCGCGCTGTGTTGGCCGCTGTTCTGCGTGGGCGCAGCGGTCGTCTGCGGAGCGATCGGCGCAGCCGTGATGACCGCGGGCGCCGAGACCTTCGGCTTCGCGCGAGCCTCAGCGATCTTCGCGGTGATCTCTTCCGACGACCAGAGCGCCCAGTCGCCGCAGTGGCCGCTGAGACCGAAGGCGTGACCGACGGCGTTGGCGAGCTCGCTGCAACTTTGAAAGCGCTTGTCGCGGTCCTTGGCGAGCGCGCGCGTGATGACGTCGTCGAGCTCGGGCGGCGCCGAGTCGTTGGCAAACGACGGGATCTCCGGCTCTTCACCGAGGATCTTGAACAAGATCTGCGGCCCGTTCGGCGCGAGAAACGGCACCTTGCCGACGACCATCTCGTAGAGCATCGCGCCGAGCGCCCACACGTCCGCGCGGTGGTCGAGGTCAGCGGCGCCCCTCGCTTGCTCGGGGGACATGTAGAAGGGCGAGCCGATCGTCGTGCCCATGACCGTGAGCTTCTGACCGCGGTCTTGTCCGCGGGTGAACTTCACGCTCCCGAAGTCGAGCAGCTTGACCGTGTCGCCCTTGTCGGACTTGACCAAGAACAAGTTGTCCGGCTTGAGGTCGCGGTGAACGAACCCCTTCGAGTGCGCGGAGTCGAGCGCGATCGACGCCTGCGCCATGATCCGCACGATGCGCTCGGGCGTGATGGTCTTGTCCCGATCGAGCACCGCGCGCAGCTCGTCGCCGTCGAGAAACTCCATGACGAGGTACCACGCGCCTTCGGGGCGACCCGGCGCGGGCTTCTCGTTCGAAAAGTCGAACACCTCGACCACGTACGGGCTCTCGAGCGCGTGCGACGTCTCGGCCTCGCGCTTGAAGCGCTCGATGTTCACAGCGTCCTGCGCGATGTCCTGGTGCAGGATCTTGATGGCGAGCCGACGCTCCGTGCCGAGCTCGATGCCCTCGTAGACGCGGCCCATTCCTCCGTCTGCGACGACGCGGTCGATGCGATAGCGCGTCGCGAGCACGTGCCCGACGAAGGGATCATTGGCTGCTTGAGTCACGACGCTGCTCCTGCGGCGGGGGTCGAACGAACGATCAAGATGCGCAGACACGAGGGGCACTGCATCACCTCGCCTGTCGCCTTCAGCTTGGCGTAGAACTGCGGCGGAAGCGCGACGTGGCAGCCGTAGCACATGCCCTCGTGCGCCTCGGCGACGCCCACGCCGCGACGCGCGCGCACGCCGTCGTACTTGCGCAGCACGTCGGGTCGCAGTCGCTTGGTCACGTCCGCGCGTGCGCGGGTGATCTCGTCGCGCAGGACTTCGATCTCGCCCGAGCGCTTCGTCACGTGCTCTTCTTCTTGCGCGAGCGCCTCGGCGAGCTTCTTGAAATCCTCTTCGTGGCGCGTGATGGACTCGCGCACTTCGCCGACGCCCTTCTCGAGGTCCGCCGCGCGCTGCTTGCGCTCTTCGCGCTCTTTTCGCAGCACTTCGACCTCGCGCGTCGCCGCGTCACGCTCGCGCGTGTTGCGAGCGACGTTGGCGCGGTCGTTGGATCGGGTGATGCGCTCGCCGAGCTCCTCGGTCTCGACCACCGCCTGACCGCGCATCCGCTCGACGTCTGCGAGCTGAGCCTTCTCGCGCTCGAGGAGTTCTCCGATGCGGCCGACGTCCGCGCGAAGCTCTTCGAGCCTGCCGCGGAGCTCTTCGAGCTCTGCATCGAACTGACGAAACCCGCGGTCGATCTTCGCGAGCTCGCTCAGAGCCTCCAACTGATCTCTCACCTTGTGACCTCTGACTTGCTGTCGTTCGAGCTCGAAACGCATACCGCTGCGCGCCGCGCTGATACGCTCTGCGTAGGCCCACCGGGACCCGAACCCGGAACCTCCCGGTTATAAGCCGGGCGCTCTAACCCGTTGAGCTATGGGCCCTCCGCCTCGAAAGCGGGCGAGAAATCTACGGCACGGGTCTGGTTCTTCGCAACGACGACAGATCATTCGCTGCGAAAAATTCTGAGAAACGCCGTTCGTGTGTCTAAGGTCGGTCCGTGCGCGACGACAACCTGCTTCTCGACGGATATCTTGACCACCTCCGGGTGGAAAAGGGCCTTGCGGCTCGCAGCGTCGAGGCGTACGCGGGCGACCTCGTCCGCTTCGCCGTCCACGTTCGCCAGAGCGGCAAGACCCTCGGCGCGGTGGACAACGGCGACGTGGCCGGCTGGCTCGTCTCGCTCTCGCAAGCGGGGATCTCGGCCCGCGCGCAGGCTCGAAAGCTCAGCGCGCTGCGCGGGTTCTTCAAGTTCTTGCTGCAAGAGCGGATGGTGACGGCGGACCCGACGGCGCTCATTCAGGGCCCGAAATTGCCGCGCAAATTGCCGCACGTCTTGGCGTTCGAGGAGGTCGAGCTGCTGCTCGGCGCGCCCGATCGCGAGAGCCCCCGCGGGCTGCGCGATCACGTGATGATCCAGCTTCTGTACGCGTCGGGGCTCCGCGTGTCCGAGCTCGTCGGACTCAAGCTCTCGGACATCGACCTCGACTCGTCGCTCGTGTCCGTGCTGGGCAAGGGCAGCAAGCGTCGCCTCGTGCCGTTCGGCGAGGTCGCCCGCGACGCGCTCGTCGAGTACCTGCGCGAAGTGCGTCCTCGCTGGGGCGCCAAGACCGACTCGCAGCACTTGTTCATCACCGAGCGCGGCCGCGGAATGACCCGTCAGGGCTTCTGGAAGCTCCTCGGTCGCTACGCCCGCACCGCCGGCATCGACAAGCCCATCTCGCCGCACAAACTTCGGCACTCGTTCGCCACGCACTTGCTCGAGCGCGGCGCGGACCTGCGCTCGGTGCAGACCATGCTCGGCCACGCCGACATCTCGACCACGCAAGTGTACACCCACGTCACGACCGAGCACCTGAAGGCCGCGCACGCGCGCTTTCATCCGCGCGGCTGATCGCCGCGTAAACTGCGCGGCGCTTGTCGCGGACCTGGGCGGGTGTTAGAGCGATCGACCGAGCACCATGAGCGTCGATCCAGCTACGATTGTCCTGCGTTTCGGCGTGATGATCGCCTCGTTGACGGTGCACGAGTTCGCGCACGCCGCGACCGCGCACTGGCTCGGTGATCGCACGCCCGACAAGCAGGGGAGGCGGTCAACCCCCTCGCGCACATCGATCCGGTGGGCACGATCCTGATGCCGCTCATCCAAGCGGTCTCGGGCATCCCCACCATCGGCTGGGCGCGCCCCGTGATGGTCAACGTCCAGGCGCTGCGGCGCTTCTCGAACCAGCGGCTGTCTCACGCGCTCGTGGCCGCTGCAGGCCCGCTGTCGAACCTCTCGCTCGCGCTGCTCGCAGCCACGCTGATCGCCGCGTTTCGCACGTCCATCGGCGCCGGCGCGCTCGACCTGCTCCTCATGCTCTTCGGCATGAACGTCGGGCTCTTCGTCTTCAACCTCCTGCCCATCCCGGGCCTCGACGGCTCGCGGCTCTTGCCCGCGTCGCTCGACGGCTGGCAGAAGAAGACCCAGCCCTACTCGTGGCTGATCTTGCTGGTGATCGTGTCGGTCCCCGCGATCAGCGCGGTGCTCATCGGCGCGCCTGTGCGCTTTCTTCAGCGCCTGATCCTGTCTGCCTTCGGCCTGGTCGCCTCGTGAGCACCGACGTCCCCGCGCCGATCCCCCTCGACCGCAGCGCGTACAACGTCTCGCTCGCGGCGTTCGAAGGCCCGCTCGACCTGCTCTTGCACCTGATCCAGAAGCACGAGCTCGACATCTTCGACATCCCCATCTCGTTTGTGACTGAGAAATACCTGGAGTTTCTCAGGATGATGGAGTCGCTCAACCTCGACATCGCCGCGGAGTACCTGCTCATGGCGGCCACGCTCGCGCACATCAAATCAAGAGAGCTTTTGCCGAGCGTCCCAGACGACCAGAGCGCGGCGTCCGACCAGCTCCTCGAACCCGAAGAAGACCCGCGCGTCGCGCTCATCCGCCGACTGCTCGAGTACCAGAAGTTCAAGCTCGCGGGCGAAGAGCTCGCCTCCCGCGGAATCGCCGGCCGCGACGTGTTCAACCGCGGCGCCGACCTGCGCTCGGACATCGAGCAGTCCGCGCCGCTCGCGCCCGTCGAGCTGCACGCGCTGCTCGAGGCGTTTCAGCGCGTCCTCTCGCGCAGCAAGACACGCATCGATCACGAGGTGACCGAAGAGCGCGTCTCGATCGCCGATCGCATCCACCAGATCATCGCCCGCATGAAGGGCCAGCGAACGTGCGTCTTCGAAGAGCTGTTCGCCGACGCGCACACGCGCCACGAGCTGGTCGTGACCTTCCTCGCGCTGCTCGAGATGACCCGCCTCAAGATGACCCGGCTCTATCAATCCGCTGCGCTTTCTCCCATCCATGTGACGCTCGTCCTCGAAGACGTGGACAGCGCCTCGATCACGATCGATGTCGACTGACCCCAAAGAGCCCCGCGGCGCCGAGCACGCCCCCGCCGAGCCCTCGATCCCAGAGCTGTCCGCGGACGAGCTGATCGGCGGCGTCGAGGCCGAGCTCGTCGAAGAGCCTATCGCGCCCGCCCATCCCGGCGTCGCCAAGGCCGCGCCGCGCTCGATCTCGGAGCTGCACCTCAAGGGCGTGATCGAGTCCCTCGTCTTCGCGAGCGACAAGCCCATGACGCCCTCGGACCTCGCGAAGGTCACCCACGCCGAGGCGAGGGACATCCGCAAGCTGCTCGGCGAGCTGCACGAAGAGTACAAGCCCCGCGGGATCAACCTCGACGAGGTCGCAGGCGGCTGGCAATTTCGCTCTTCCGCGGCCAACGCGCCGTTCGTTCGAGAGCTGCTTCAGGCCAAGCCCATCAAGCTCTCGCGCGCTCAGGTCGAGACGCTCGCGATCGTGGTGTACCGACAGCCCGTGACGCGGCCCGAGGTCGACGAGATCCGCGGCGTCGATTCTGGAGCGGCGCTGAAGATCCTGCTCGAGCGCGACCTCGTTCGAATGATGGGCCGCAAAGAAGAGGCCGGGCGGCCCGTTCTGTACGGGACGACGTCGCACTTTCTGACATTCTTTGGGCTCAAATCGCTGCGGGATCTGCCGACGCTGCGAGAGTTTACAGAGCTGACCGCCGAGAGCGAGGCCGAGCTCAGCGCGAGCATGATGGCCGGCGCGACCCCGGCGCCGTCGAGCAGCGCCGAGGGCCGGACGAGCAAAGAGCGCGCGGGAGGCGATTGACGGGGCGCAGTGCGTTCGATACGCACTCGGGTTCGTCGATGTACTTCCAGGAGATCATTCTCACGCTCTCGAAGTTCTGGTCCGAGCGCGGCTGCGTCCTCGTGCAGCCGTACAACTCGGAGGTCGGAGCTGGGACGTTCAACCCCTCCACGTTTCTCCGCGCGCTCGGCCCCGAACCGTGGAACGTCGCGTTCGTCGAGCCCTCGCGCCGCCCCGCGGATGGCCGCTACGGCGATAACCCCAATCGGTTGCAGCAGTTTCACCAGTACCAGGTGATCCTCAAGCCCTCGCCGATCGACATCCAAGCGCAGTACCTCGAGTCGCTGCGCGCGCTCGGCACCAACCCCCTCGAGCACGACGTCCGCTTCGTCGAAGACGACTGGAAGTCGCCCACCCTCGGCGCCTGGGGCCTCGGCTGGCAGGTGTGGCTCGACGGCCTCGAGATCTCGCAGTTCACGTACTTTCAACAGTGCGGCGGGATCGACTGCAAGCCGGTGAGCGGAGAGCTCACGTACGGGCTCGAGCGCATCGCGATGTACCTGCAGGACGTCGACAACGTGTACGACGTCGCCTGGAGCCCAGGCGTGCGCTACGGCGAGATCGCGAAGCGCGCCGAGTGGGAGTGGAGCACGTACAACTTCGAGCAAGCGGACCCGGACTACCATCGGTCGCTCTTCGAGCTCAGCGAGCGCGAGTGCCGCCGCTTGCTCACCCTCGAAGAGCGCAAGATCGAGACGAAGAAGGGCCCTGCGCGCACGGAGCTGGTCTTCGCCAAAGAGCCGCTGCAGCGTCTGGTGTTGCCCGCGTACGACTTCTGCGTGAAGGCGTCGCACCACTTCAACGTGCTCGACGCGCGGGGAGCGATCTCTGTCGCGGCGCGCGAGGACTACATCAAGCGCGTGCGTGGGCTCGCTTCCAAGTGCGCCGAGAGCTACCTCGCGCAGCGCGAAGCGCTCGGGTTTCCGCTGCTCAAGTCTCAGTGAAGTCGATCGCGTTCTCGATGAGCTCTACGCGGTCGTAGCCCACCGCGACGACGTCGATGCGAACCTCGCGCTGCTCTTGCTTCTCGGCGAGCAGGGCGAGGGCGGCTCGCTTGAGTCGACGCACCTTCGCCCCGCGCACGGTGAGCAGCGCTTCGTCGCACGTCGCGTTGCCGCGCGCGCGCACTTCGACGATGACCAGCGTGGTGCCGTCGAGCGCGAGCACGTCGACCTCGTCGCGCCCGACGCGGCGATTGTGTCCGAGGACGATGAAGCCGCGCGCCTCGAGCGCTTCGCTCACCGACTGCTCGACGCTTCGACCGAAGGCCGTGCGCTGCGACGGCGCTGTCGCCGTACGTTTGGAGCTCCCACCCTTGAGCTGCACTGTTGACGTCCCCCGTCCGCAGAGTCGTGTCGGTGTCCCGTTGCGCGCCGCCGCCGCGGCGATCGCTCAGCTGGCGGGGATGAGGTCTCCGCGAACGCAGTACTTGCCGCGGATGCCGGGGTCACCCGCGACGAAGGCCGTGACGCAGCGGAAGTCCGTCGGACACTCGCTGTCCTGCTCGCACTTGACCGTGCAGAACGAGCGCTTGGACTCTTCTTCGGGGCGCGCTTGCTCGTCCCACTTCCACACCATGCAGACGCGGGTGCGGCACTGGAGCGAGCGGGTCTCGAGGTAGATCTCTTGCGAGACGAAGTAGCCGCGGGTGGCGCCGCCAACCGGCGCGGGACGCGCGGGGCTGCACGGGTCGCCGATGCCAGTGTCGGCGCAGGCGATGCCAGTCAGTCCCATCACGATCGCAAGCAAAGCCAGACGTGGCTTGTTCATCGTCGTCTTCCTCGTTGTGTGCACGGGGGGTCGAATCGCTCGGTCCATCGCGCGTTCGAAGGTGAATTGATTCACTCCGACGGCAATACCCGACGACGCAGGGAACCTAGCCCGGCGCGAAATGCTCCGTCAAGCCAGAAACGCCGGTGAAATCCGCAGTATTTCTGCGATCTACCGTGGCCTCGCGCGACGTCCATCGGCGCGCCGCCTGCGAGGCAGTTCGGCGCGCGTCGCTGGGAACGCAAAGTGATAAGTTGTTGTAATTGCTTGAAATACTGTCGTTGACACGCGCGGTGGTGCGCCGGTAGTATGCGATCCTAGTGTCAGCGTAAAATTCTTGTATGGCTGCTGCCTCGGCTGGCGAACGTCGATCAGGCGTCGAAGAGGTCCGCGGCGGGCAGTGTGAGAGTGGCTTCAGTTTTCCAGCGCAACGGCTTTGCCCATTTGATAGAAGAGGGCGCCCGCGTGGTGCCCGCGTGAACTCACTGGGCTCCACTTCGAAAACCTCGCGGAACAAAAGCTCGAACGGATCCGAGGAGAATCAGAACCATGCGTCGTCGATCCCGACTTGGGGGAGTGCTCGTGATGTTGGGAGCGTTGCTCGGCACGACGGTGTCGACTAGCGCCAGCGCGCAGCAGCAGCCGAACAACGCGGACATGACCTTCGCGCCCGAAGGTCAGGACCAGAACGCGGCTCCGGCCGATGGTCCTCCGTCCGAGGCGATGGCCAACGCGCTGCGCTTGTACCAGCAAGAGCGCTATCAAGAGTCCTGCGTGCAGTTTCAGCGCGTGGTCGAGAACGAGACCGGCGATGCGCCCGCGCAGATCCAGAAGGCGCAGTTTCACCTCGGCAAGTGTCTCTACCACCTGCGCTTCTACCAGTCGGCGCTCGCGGTGTTCGACGAGATCGTCGATCACCAGGGCGGCAGGCACTTGTACTTCGGCTCGACGCTCCAGTGGCTGGCGCAGCTCGCCTCGCAGCTGCCCGAGCCGGCGGACATCATCCGCCGCGTGGGCCGCTACTCGCCGGATCAGCTGAACCAGTTCAACAACAACGAGTCGCGCGACCTCTACAACCACCTGCTCTATCTGCTCGGCCGCGCGAAGTACAACGACGGCAACTTCGAGGAGGCCGTGAACCTCTTCGGACAGGTGCAGCGCAACTCGACCTGGTACGTGCAGGCCCAGTTCTTCATGGGCATCTCGCACGTGCGCAACCACCGCGCGCAGCCCGCCATCGACTCGTTTCAGCGCATCCAGGACGCGCTCAACGAGGGTGTCCGCGGCGTCGAAGACGTCGGCCGCATGAACGACCTCGCGTGGCTCGAGCGCGCGCGCCTCTACTACTCGACGCGCCACTACGACAGCGCCGTCGAAGCGTGGAACCGCGTGAACGTCGACAGCGAGTACTGGCTCGACTCGCTCTTCGAAGAGTCGTGGGCGTACTACCTGCAGCAGGACTACGCGCGCGCGCTCGGCAACATCCACACGCTGAACAGCCCGTACTTCAACACCGCGTTCTACCCAGAGTCGCTGGTGCTGAAGAGCGTGATCTTCTTCTCGAACTGCCAGTACGACGACGCCGAGACGGTGATCGCGCAGTTCAACGAGCGCTACGGCGACCTTCGTCCGGAGCTCTCGCGCTACCTGCAGCAGTACGGCGACAACAACGCGTTCTTCCGGTTCTTGAAGGACGTCCGCAGCGGCAACGCGTCGCTGCCGGCCCGCCTTCGCCCGATCGTCAACAGCGCGCTCAGCGACCGCACGCTGCTCCGCAACATCGAGTACGTGAACGTGCTCGAGGCTGAAGAGCGTCGCTTGCAAGGGATGCCGACGGCGTTCCGCAACAGCACGCTCGGCGCGCGCGTGTTGCAGGACATCTCGGTGGCCAAGAGCTTCGCGACCGATCAGGCCGGAGACCTCGCCCGCGGCCGCTACCAGCGCTTGCTCGACGAGCTGCAGGATCTGCAGAACCAGTCGACCGCCATTCTCATCGAGATCTTGAACGGCCGCCGCGGAAACATCTCCGCGCAGATCGCCGGCGAGCAGGTGCGCAACATCAACAACGCCGCTGCGCGCGTGACGGCGGACGAAGAGCACTATCTCTGGCCGTTCAACGGCGAGTACTGGCGCGACGAGCTCGGCTTCTACCGCCAGCAGATCGCCTCGCGCTGCGGACGCTGAGCGCTTGAAGACGCAGTCCAACGGGCTGCGTTTTCGCTTTTCAGAGCGAAAAATATTGGTTCTCCCATCGCCTCGCGCGCACGCCTCTCAGCGTGCGCCCGCAGACGTTGGATCAGTTACTAGGGCGATTCGATCGAAGTGCAGCACCGGAACGAGCGACCGTCGCTCGGAGCCGGTCCCAGGAGGAGACGATGAGCAGGGCTTGGTGGACAAAAGCACCCTGGCTGCTCGTGGCGCTGATCGTCACGATGGCACCGCTGGCGAACGCGCAGCGGGCGAGGTCCGGAGGCAACACCGCCGCGAGCGCGAACAGCGACGCAGGCGCAGCAACGGACGCGGCCGCGACGCCGACGCCGGGAGTCACCGCGGTCCCCGCGAACGTGTGCGTCCCGGACGAGCGTCGCAACGCTGCGATGGCGTGTCCGAACGCCTCTGGGCGCATGGGCGCGCGTGGCTCGACCGCGCCGCCCTCCGCGGCGCGCGCTGACCTCAGCGACCGCGGCAAGGCGAAGGGCAACAAGGCGAAGGGTCAGAACGACCTGTTCCAGCTCGACACGCGCACCCAGATGCGTCGAGAGGGCCTCGCTCGTCAGGCTGAGGACCTGCTGCGTCGCGAGATTCAGCTCACCGCGCAGCTCGCGCGGTCGATGAACCGCAACGACGGCAACCGCCCGAACACCCTGATGCGCCTCGCCGAGAACCTCCAGGAGCTCTCGAGCGCGCTCAACGGCCGCGGCCAGGACTTGAACGAGCAGATCTTCCGCGCCCAGCAGGCGCGCAACGCTCAGCAAGTCCAGGCGATGCAGCGCCAGCAGCAGCAGCTGTTCAACGAAGCGCGCGACCAGCGCGCGCAGCTCACGCGCGTGTTCGAGACGCTCGTCGCGGACCACCCGAACTACAACCGCATGGACGCGGTGCTCTTCTACCTGGCGTTCGCCTACCAAGAAGGGCGCAACATGGATCGCGCGCGGCAGATCTACCTGCTGCTGATCCAGCGCTTCCCGCAGTCGCAGTACGTCCCCAACGCGTACCTGTCGTTCGCCGAGTTCTTCTTCGAGCAGGGCGACATGGACAGCGCTGCGCAGTTCTACTCGCAGGTCATCGCGGTCAACACGCCCGAGAACAACGTGCGCGGCTACGCCATGTACAAGATGGCGTGGGTCGAGTTCAACCGACAGCACTTCGAGCAGTCGCTGCAGCAGTTCTACAACGTGATCGACTACGGTCGCTCGCAGCCCGACAACCGCTCGGTGCAGCCGCTGTTGGTCTCTGCACGCAACGAGCTCGTGAGCGCGTACGGCGCGGTGTACGGCGTGGCGCGCCCGCTCAACACCGGGCAGGCGCTCAACACCTTCCGCCGCTACGCGGCCGACGACAACGGCGCGTTCGCGATGCTCGAGAAGCTCGGCGAGCTCTACCAGGACAACGGACAGTGGCCGAACTCGGTCGCGGTCTTCCACGAGCTCATGTCGCAGCGCGCGGACAACGACAAGTTCTGCCACTGGCAGGGCCAGGTCGCCAAGGCGTTCGTCGCCATGAACCAGCGCGACAACATGATGCGCGAGCTGCAGCGCTTGCTCGACGTGTACGACCAGTACCGCGGCGCGAGCTCGCGTCGCTCGGTGGAGGCCAAGAACTCCTGCCGTGATGCGACCGCGCGCGTCGTGTACGACGTCGCTTCGCACTGGCACCTCGAGGCCATCGGCCGCTCGGCTGAAGGTCAGGTCCAGACCCGTGGAACGCGCGATCCGCAGACGATGGTCCGCGCCGCGCAGCTCTACAACCTGTTGCTCGAGAAGTTCCCGGACCTCGACCAGGTGACCTTCCCCGACTACGACCGCCGCGACTGGCCGTCGCGCTATCGCATCGCGTACTACGCCGCGGACATCCTCCGCGATCAGGGCAACTTCGCCGAGTGCGGTCCGGCCTACGACCGCGTCGTCGAGATGAACCCCTCGGGCGAGTACACTGAGGACGCCGCGTACAAAGCGGTGCTCTGCTACAACGACCAGTTCACCCGCGAGCTCGCGAGCCAGTCGAGGCAGCGTCCGACGCGCGTAACGCAGAGCCGCAACCGCCAGCCTGCGCAGCAGCAGGACGAGACCGCCGCGCGCTTCTCGCCGCGTGACTTCAACCGGCAAGAGTCCGGGATGTTCACGGCGTTCACGCGCTACGTCTGCTACGCCAGCGCGGCCCTTCGCGCGCAAGGCGCGGCTCGCCCGGCGCTTCCCGAGGGCGAAGAAGACCCGCGCCAGATCGTCCTCACGATCAAGTACCGCCGCGCGTACCTCTACTACGCGGCGAACAAGTTCGAAGAGGCCTCGGCCATGTTCCGCGACATCGCGCTGCCTGCGAGCGACGATCCCTCGCGCGACGCGCCGGATCCCGAGAACCTCCGCGAGATCGCGACCGACCTGTACCTCGACACGCTCGTCGTGATGGGCCAGCGCTGGACGCCGTCGCGCCCCGCTTGCTTCGACGCGATGGAGCGCGATCTGCCTGCGATCAAAGAGCGCTACTGCGGCGCGTCGACGCGCGCATCGCACGAAGAGTTCTGCGGCCGCATGGACCTGCTCGGCTGCCAGATCCTCCGCAAGAAGGCCGAGTCCCTCGGCACCGCGCGCCGCTTCGAAGAGGCGGGCCGCGCGTACGTGACGCTGGTGCGCGATCACCAGGAGTGCCGCTCCCGTGAGGACGCTCGCGCGGACGAGATGCTCTACAACGCCGCGATCATGTTCGACTCTGCGAACATGCTCGGCCGCGCGATGCGAGTGCGCGACTCGCTCGTGCAGATCTTCCTCCCGCGCAACTCAGCCTGGGCGCAGCGCGCGCTCTACCGATTGGGTGGAAACTACCACGCGATCCAGGTGTTCGGCCGCGCCGCTGACTACTACGAGCGCTACGCGGAGTACGTCTACGCGAACCGCGCCGTCGCGACGCAGGCGGACCCCGAAGCGGTGCAGCAGGCCGCGGACGCGCTTCGCCAGGCGACCATCTTCCGCATCGGTCTCGGTGAGGAGCAGAAGGCGCTCGACAACGCGCAGAAGTTCGCTCGGTACTTCGGGACCGAAGAGCGCTTCCGCCGTCAGGCCGCGTCCGTCGTGTTCTCGATCGGACAGATCTTCCAGGACCGCGCCGAGCGCTTCGCGCGCGACACGACGCTTTCGGCCGACGACCGCCGCGACCGCGCTCGTGGCGCGTGGCGCGACGTGATCCGACACTACACGAGCTTCGTGAACCGGTACGCGCGTCAGGGAACGCTCGACCAGCAGATCCAGGGCAACGTGGCGCTCGGCCGCGGCTACCTGAAGATCGAAGACAACACCAACGCGCAGCTCTACTTCCGTGCGGCGGTCGCTGCGTGGGGTGAGGTGCAGACCAACTCCGACGGAACGCGCGCTCAGAACGCGGCGACCGCCGGCGAGACGCGCATCCGCGAGCAGCTCGCGAGCGCTGGCGAAGCGGCGGTGGCCGAGGCCATCGAGCGCACGCGCGACAACGCGGCAGAGGCTCGCTTCTGGCTCGCGGACTTCGTGTACCAGCGCTTCATGACGCGTCGTCCCCCGGCGTTCCGCGGCGGAAACTCGCGCGGCGCGTTCGACACGTGGACGCGCACGACGCTCACGCCGTACATCACGGCGCAGCGCGCGAACCTCGAGTCCGAGGCGACGCAGCAGTTCCAGCAGGTGATCGCGATGCACGTTCCCAACTGGGAAATCGCTGCGGCTTCGCGCCTCGCGGACATGTTCTATCAGTTCGCGCGGATCATCCGTCAGGCCCCGATGCCGCCCGAGTGGCAGCGTCAGGGCGAGCCGTACGAAACGCTCCGCGCGGAGTACGGCGCGATGATCGACGAGCGCACCCAGCCGCTCGTCGACCTCGCCAAGCGCGGCTACGAGGCGTGCATCACGCGCGCTACGCAGGTGCGTTGGTTCAACGAGTGGTCGCAGCTGTGCGAGCGCAACCTCAACGAGATCGACCGTGCGCGCTACCCGCTCACGGAAGAGATTCGCACGCAGCCGAACCTGCTCTTCTCTCGCGCTTCGAACGCCCGCGTCGTCTTCACGATGCAGGCCGAGGACGAGTCGGGCGAGAGCGGCGCTCCGGACTCGACGCCGCCCACGGGTGGCGCAGCGGCTGGCGGCCAAGGCGGTGGGCGCTGAGCCCCCACATCACCGAAGAACAGAACGGGACGTTCGGATCATGAACTTCAAGAGCTCCAAGGTTCTCTCGGTCGGTTTCGGCCTGATGATCGCGTCGTGCGGCGGCGGTGGCGGCGGCTCGTCCGGCGGCACCGTGACCGCGGCGAACGCGGCGCGCGGCGCCGGCGGCGAGATCATCCGCTCAGCGGCTGGCGGCCAGGCGGTGAGCGCGACGGCCAACCAGCACTTCGAGCGCGGCACCGCGGCGTTTCGTCAGCACGACGAAGCCAACAGCGGTCGCGGCGATTGGAACGAAGGCGCCTGCAACGAGGTTGCGGGCATCTTCGAACAGGCAGCAAACGCGCAGCCCAACGGCGCGTTTCCTGAGGCGTGGTTCAACCGCGCGATGGCGTTCGAGCGCTGCAACCTGCGTGATCGCCAGCGCGAGGCGCTCGAGCGTTCGATCCGCGCTGCGCGTGGCAACAAGTACTGCCGCGCTCAGGCTCAGCTCGGCGTGATGCAGGTGCGCGCGGGGCAGACCGAGCCGGCGCTGAACACGTTTCAGACGGCGATCCGCGACGATCAGAACTGCGTCGAGGCGTACACCAACGCCGCGGCCATTTTGCGCGAGCGCAATCGTCCTGCGGCGAGCCCGACGGACCCGAGCGATCGCCAGCAGGCGGTCAACTACATCCGTCAGGCGCTGGCTCGCGACGACCGTCACATCCCTGCGCTCAACCAGCTCGCGCTGGTGTACCTGCAGGATGCTGGTGACGACTCCCGCTCGCAGCGGCTCTTTCTCGCGGGAATCGTGTGCTCGCAGGCCGTTCAGGTCGTGTCGCAGCACTCGGCTGAAGTGCCTGCAGAGATCCGCTCGTACGTGGCGGACGTGTACAACACGTGGGGTCTCGTCAACATCAAGATCGGGCAGATCATCCGCGCGCTGGAGAACTTCCGCCGCGCCTCGACGCTCAACCCGAACTTGTACGAAGCGTTCATCAACTACGGCACGATCAACCTGAACTTCCGCGGCTACGAAGAGGCCCGCGGCGCGTTCGCTCGCGCGGTCGAGCTTCGACCCAACGAGTACGACGCGCACATCGGTCTCGGCGTCGCGTTGCGCGGACTCGGACAGATCCCACAGGCGCAGGCTGAGTACGACCGCGCCAAGGCGCTCGACGCCAACCGGCCCGACGCCTACTACAACCTCGCCCTGCTCAACATGAGCTACATGGGCAACGAAGAGGACGACCTCGTTCGCGCTCAGGGCTTGTTCCGTGAGTTTCAGACGAAGGTCAACGCGAGCGGAAATCCTGGTCGCTATGCGAGTGAGGCCGCTCGCACGACCCAGCACTTGCGCAACATCCAGGACACGCTCAACGCGCTGCGCGCTGTGGCGGCGATGAACCAGGGCAACACGCCTGCTGCGGGCGGCGCCGATGCTGGCGCTGGCGCGGCCACACCGACCGGCGGCGGCGGGGGCTGATCCCTCGCTGTCGCTGGTTGACGAGGGCCCGTACGGGCCGGTAACTTTGTAGTGTCGTCGAAACGGAGGTTTCCGGTGAAGAAGGCAATGTTGGCCGCGGTTGCGGCGCTGGTGATGGTCGCAGGTTCGGCAGTGGCGTTCGCACAGGCAGCAGGCGGAGCGGCAGGCTCGCAGCCGGCGCGCACGCAAGAGTTCAGCTTCACGGACGAGCTCGTGTCGGGCCAGCTCGTTCGTCCCGACGGTGAGAGCACGCGCCTCCGCCGTCGCGGCCCGGGCATCAGCCTGATCCGCATCCGCGAGCACTTCGTGCCCGAGATGCTCAAGTCCGTCGAGAACCTCTGAGACAACGGCGTGGAGATTTCCACGCAGGCTCTCGTTTCTGAAAAAAGTTAGCGCCCTCAAGAACGAGTACGAGGGCCTGTTGTCTACGGGTTTCGGCAAAGTGTGACGGAGACGGTCTGTCACGACACCGGAAAGGACTGTGGGCGCCTCATAAGCCCCCGGACGGTACGACGATGACTCAGAAGCTGGTCGTTCCCATCACGTTTCAGATCTATCAGGGTGACAACCTGGTTCGCACCGAGACGATCGCGCAGAGCGTGATCAAGATCGGCCGCGATCAGAAGAGCCACCTGCGTCTCGATGACGAGAGCGTGTCGCGTATGCACGCCGTGATCGAGGCCAAGCCCGAAGAAGTGCAGCTCATCGACCTCGGGTCGGGCACCTTCGTGAATGGCTCGCAGGTCAACAAGTGCGCGCTCGCTGGCGGCGAAGAGATTCGCATCGGCAACACGCGGCTGGTGATCTCGATCGGCGAAGCGGTGGACGCGGCGAGCCTCGCGCAAGCGACGGCTGCAGCTGCGGCTGCTGCGGCTCCGGTCGCAGCTCCGGCAGCGCCGTCGATCCCGCCTGTTGCGGTCGCGGCGCCGTTCGCCTCTCCGCTGGCCGCTCCCTTTGGAGCTCCGGCGCCGAGCGCGCACGGCGGTCACGGTCACGACGCTGGCCACGGACACGCTGGCGGCGAAGAGATCTTTCAGCTGATCAAGCGCGGGGACATCAACCCGCACGACGTCGAAGAGGTCGGTTCGCAGGCGGTCGAAGTGTCGATCCTCTGGAAGAACTCGATTCTTCACGTCGCGCACCTCGACGGCACGAAGGATTTCGTCCTCGCTTCCGAGCGCGCGAAGAAGATCCCCGCGGGCACTGCGATGGGCGTGGGCTTGGGCGTCGGCGCTGCGGTGATGATCGCGGGCGCGGCGATGGCGGGTGCGCAGACGCACTTCCAGCCGCACGACACGTCGACCGCCGCTGAGGTCGCTCGCGCAGCGATCAACCGCGGATACATGGTCGGCATGGTTGGTGTCGCGCTGTCGTTCATCGGCACGGGCATCGGCATCGCGATGGACTCGAAGAACGGCAAGAAGCACGGCGACACCGGGCGCTTCGTCGCGAGCCCAGAGATGATGGGCAACAACCCCGAGACGACGATCGTTCAGAACTCCGGCGGAGGGACGCGCTTCGTGTTCTTGCCGGGCGCGACGGGCGAGGTCGAGATCGACGGCGTGAAGAAGTCGCTGCAGGAGCTGATCGCCGCGGGACAGGTTCGTCCCTCGAGCGCGGTTCCTGGTGGCCACGAGATCGATGTGCGTCCGAACGGGCGCTACAAGATGGAAGCGGGCGGCCTGACGGTGCTCGCGAAGGTCGTCGCTCCCGGTCGCAAGATCGCGGGCGCGGCCAAGCGCGATCCGGTGCTGTGGGGCACGACCGCGGCGTCGTTCGTGTTGATCTTCGGGTTCATCCTCGGGATGCGCTTCGCGATCTCCGACGACGGCGGACTGCTCTCGCAGGGCAACGACGAGGATCGCTTGAACGATCTTCGCGCGTTCATCCAGCGTCAGCAGGAGCGCCAGCCGGAGACGCCTCCGCCGCAGCAGACCAACGACGATCAGCAAGAAGGCGGACAGGGCACGCGTCACGCGGGACCTGAAGGCAAGATGGGCAAGCGTGATGCGCCGTCGCGTTCGGCGCGCTACGCGATTCGCAACAACGGCGAGCCCCCGCACATGTCTCGGCAGGCGGCGCGCGACGCGATCCAGAACCGCGGTATCTTCGCGGCGCTCGGAGCTCCCGGCGGCGGCGCTGCGGGCGGCGCGTCGGGCATCGTCTCCCCGTTCGGTGGCCTCACGGAGTCGGGTCTCGACAACGTGAACGCCAACGGAAACATGACGGGTGACGCGATCGGCGACGCGTTCGGCTTCGGCGGCCTCGGCGCGACCGGCACCGGCTGGGGCGGCGGCGGCACGGGCGAGGGCACGATCGGCCTCGGCAACTTCGGCACGATGGGTCACGGCTCGGGCACGGGCACGGGCCAGGGCTACGGCTCGGGCGCTGGCTCGGGACTCCGCGGTCGCTCGAACCGTGGACCGACGGTCCGCGCGGCGCCTCCGCAGGTCACGGGTCTTCTCTCTCCTGAGGCCATCCGTCGCGTGGTGCTCCGCAACCTCGGCCAGGTTGCCCACTGCCACGAGCAGGGACTCGCGCAGAACCCCGCGCTCGAAGGGCGCGTGGTGATCCGCTTCATCATCGGCGGCAACGGGTCGGTGATGGGTTCGCAGGTCCAGGAGAGCAACGTGGCGGTTCCGTCGGTCTCGACGTGCATCGCTGGCGCGGTTCGCCGCTGGCAGTTTCCGGCGCCCGAGGGCGGCGGCATCGTGACGGTGAACTACCCGTTCAACCTGCAGCGACCCGAGTGAGCTGACCGCTCATCGGTCGGGTGCACAAGCGAGGGCTCCGAAGCAACACTTCGGGGCCCTTCGTGTTTCTCCGTCGCGCGTGCGAATCGGTATTGAGCGCGCAGCGACGGGTCTCTTAGAATCCGCGGCAACTTCGGGCGCGGAAACACCGTCGCTCGTTGAGAGCACAGTGAGCGAGGAGCGAGTGATGAAGGGCGTCCGCGTGTTGTGTGCACTTGCGTTGATCGGCGCGAGCGCGTGCAGCGAGTACAACCGCGAAGCGGTGGAGAGCAACAACCAGGGCATGGCGCTTCTGCGTGCGAATCGCTATGCCGATGCGCGCGAGAAGTTTCAGCGCGCGGCAGAGGAGGATCGACGCTTCGATCAGCCTCTGTACAACCTCGCGTTGACGTACATCCGCCAGAAAGACTGGACCAACGCGGTCGACGCGCTGTCGCGCGCGATCTCGCGCAACCCCAACAACGCGGACTTTCACTACCAGCTCGGCAACGCGCACTACATGATCGCGACCGCGCCGGACAACGCTGAGAACGCGACGGGCGCGTCGCATCTCGAGCAGGCGAAGACCGCGTTTCAAGCCGCGCTGCAGAAGAACAGCAAGCTCTGGATGGCGCAGATGCGCCTCGGCCAGATCGCTGAGCTGCTCGACAACCCGCAAGACGCGCTGCGCGCGTACACGGACTGCATCAACATCGCGCCGCGCGCGTACGCCGCGTACGTGCGGCTCGCGCGCATCTACCGCGATCACAGCAAGTACGACGAGGCGCTGCAGGTGCTGCGCGAGGGGCTCAACATGGCTCCTCCGGGCGCGCCAGAGCGCGGCCAGATGTACAACGTGATGGGCCTGACGCAGCTGCGGCAGAACCAGAAGCCGCAAGCGATCGAGGCGTTTCGTCACGCCGTCGAAGAGGACTCGCGGCTGGTGGTCGCGCTGTTCTCGCTCGGCATGACGTACGCGGAGCTCCCGGACGGAAGGGCGCAGGCCATTCTGTACCTGAACCGCTTCGTGTCGGCGCGGGGCGGCGACGCTCCGCCCGAGTACCTGCAGCAGGCGCAGGCGCGGCTCGGCGAGCTGCAGACGCCCGCGCAGTGAGCGGGCTCCGCTGGCCGCGCGCGGAGACAACAAGCGCGGCGATGGTTCGACTGAGAGAACGATTTCAGCCCTGCGACCCGAAGAGCGGAGCAGCGGCGCACAGCGCACAGTGCGGGAGTCAGCAAGAACATGGATTCGAACGAGCTGGTCGCGAGCCTGAGGTCCGAGCGAAACGTCGACGCGGTTACTGCGGGCCTTCGGGAGCGCGTCCGTTCTGCGGCGTCGCCAGAAGAGGCCTCGCACATCGAGCTTGCGCTCGGTCGCGTGCTCGACGAGCGACAGGGTGACAAGCACGAGGCCCTCAAGTCCTACGAGGGCGCGTTTCGCGCGGACCCGAGGCAGATCGAAGCGCTCGCGCGGGCGCGCGGCGTGTTCTTGTTTTTGGGAAAGCTCCCGAACGTCGCGAAGGCGCTCGACTTCGAGATCAAGGCCTCTGCGAGTGATCCAGGCGCAGTTGCGTCGCTGTTGGTTCTTCTCGGCGACACGCAGTGGGACCTCGGCGACGTGTCTGCGGCGGAGGCTTCGTACAGCCGGGCGCTCGACGTGCTTCCGGGCGACGCAGAGGCGCTCGACCGGATCGACGACGTGAAGATGGCTACGATCGACGCGGCTTCGCGCGCGATCGAGCTCGAGACCGATGCGCAGCGGGCGACCGGCGCGGACGCAGCGAAGCTGTGGCTTCGCGCCGCGCGGGTGATTCGCGCGACCGATGCGGGGCGCGCCGAGGGGGCGCTCATCCAGGGCCTTCACGCGGATCCGACGAACGAGACCGTCGCGGTGCTGCTCGACGCGCTGCACACGGCGGCGGGGCGAGCCGGCTCGGTGGCTCCACACGAAGACGCGATCCTCGCGAAGCTCGGCGACGACGTTCGCCCCGAGATCGCTGAGCTCTTCGGGTTGCGCGCGCTGCATCGCCGCGCGGACGGCGCGCGAGCGCACGTGTTGCTCGAACGCGCCGCGGGCGAGGGTGGGCGAGAGGCTGCGCGAGAGACGCTCAAGCGCGTCGCCGGATCGTCTGCTTCGGTCGCCGCGGCCGCTCCTGTCGCAGCTGCTGCCGCTCCTGCGCCGGTCGCAGCGCCGGTCGCGGCGCCGGTCGCAGCGCGCCCTGCGCCGGACCCCGCGAAGATCGCTGCGCTCGATGAGCAAGCGGCGAAGTTCGAGACGGCCAAGCGATGGGCCGACGTGGTCAAGACGCTCGCGCAGAAGGCCGAGATGCTCGCGGACGACGCAGAGCGCGTCGCGGTGTTCGAGCGGATCGCGCAGGTGCACAGCGAGCGCACCAACAACGCAGCGGAGGCCATCAAAGCCTTCGAAGCGGTGCTCGAGATCGACCCTTCTCACGCCGCTGCGCGTGAGTTTCTCAAGTCGCGCTACGAGCAGCGTCGCGACTGGGAGAAGCTGCTGAACCTCTTGCGCCGCGAGGCTCAAGAGTCGCCCGAGCACGAGCAGCTCGACCGTTGGATCTCGATCGCGAAGCTCGCGACCGAGAAGGTCAAGAAGCCGGAGCTCTGCATCGAGCTGTGGGAGAAAGTGCTCGAGCGCGACGGCTCGCACCCCGAGGCGCTCGCCCAGTTGGCTGGGTTTTATGATCGGGCCAAGGAGTTCGACAAGCTCGCCAGCGTGCTGCGCGAGCAAGCCGCGCAGACCGGCGACGCGGCGCAGAAGATTCAGCTCCTCGTCAAGCTCGGGACGATCGCGGGCGACAAGCTCAACAACGACGACCTCGCCGTCGAGGCGTGGCGCGGCGTGCTCATGCTCGACCCGAACGATCGCCGTGCGCAGGAGGCGTTGAAGAAGCGCTACCTCGCGATGCACGCGTGGGACGAGCTCGAGGTCTTCTACGCGGACAGCGGAAAGTGGGACGAGCTGATCCGCGTGCTCGAGCGCGAGAGCGAGCAGCCTGGCGCGAGCAACGAGACGAAGATCAAGCTGTTCTTCAAGATCGCGCAGCTGTGGGCGGACCGCAAAGAGAAGACCGATCGCGCGGCGAAGTACTACGAGAAGGTGCTCGAGATCGAGGCGTCCAACCGCGCCGCGTCTCTGGCGTTGATCCCGATCTACGCTGCGGCGAACGACAGCAAGAAGCTCGCGACCGCGTACGAGGTGAAGCTCGCGGCGGACGAGGGCGACGAGCGCGTCGAGACGCTGCGTACGTTGGGTGAGCTGTACGAAGTGAAGCTCAAGGACGCGCCGAAGGCGCACGAGCGCTTCGCGGCTGCGTTCGAGGCGGCGCCGTCCGACGAGCGCTCTGCCGTCGACCTCGAGCGCTCTGCGAGCGCTGCGTCGAAGGTCGCTGAAGCAGCGCAGTTGATGGACCGCGTCGCCGCTGCCGAGAGCGGCGCGTCTGCCAACGCGCTGATGCTGCGCGCGGGCCGGCTGTACGCCGGCCCCATCGGAAACACCGACGAGGCGATCACGCGCTTTCGCGCGGTGCTCGATCGCGACGCAGACAGCCGCGACGCGCTCGCGGCGCTCGACGAGCTCTTTCGCAAGACGTCGCGCTGGTCGGACCTGCACGGGGTGCTCGAGCGCCGGCTCGAGCGCGCCGAGGGGCCGGACGAGCGGCGAGAGGTGCTCTACGCGATCGGCGCGCTGTCCGAAGGAGAGCTCAACAAGCCCGAGAGCGCGGTGGACACCTACGTCGCTGTGCTCACGGAGTACGGCGACGAGACCGAGGCGCTGCGTCGATTGGACGCGCTCTACACGCGGCTCGAGCGTTGGGAAGAGCTCTCGAGCATCTTGGAGCGCGAGCTCGTCGCGCTCGCTGATGACGAGAACGCTGCGCTCGACGCGAAGTTTCGCCTCGGACGTACGCTGCACGCGCACCTCAACCGCACGAAGGACGCGATCGATCACTTTCGCGAGATCTTGTCGCTCAACCCCGAGCACGCTTCCGCGCGCGAGGCGCTCGAGATGCTGCTGCGCGAGCCCGAGAGCCGCGGTGAGGCGGCGAGGATTCTCGAGCCGATCTATGAGCTTCGCGGTGATTGGGAGGCGTTGATTCGCGCGCTCGAGATCCTGCTCACGGACGAGTCCGATGTGGATCAACGCGTGTCGCTGTTGCGCAAGATCGGCGACGTGTGCTCGGTGCAGATCGGCGACGCGGATCGTGCGTTCGAGGCGTACGGCAGGGCGCTGCTCGAGGACCCCGCGCGGGTCGAGGTGCGCGATCAGCTCGAGTCGATGGCGGACTCGATCAACGCGTGGCCGAGGTTCGTCGCGCTGTTGCGACAGGTGACGCAGAAGAGCGTCGCTCCTGAGGTCGCGCGCGAGGCGTGGCTGAAGATCGCAGCGGTCGAAGATTCGAAGCTCGGACAGGCAGAGACGTCGATCGAGTCGTTCAAGAACGTGCTCGCGGCGGACCCGTCCGACGCCGATGCGCGCGACGCGCTCGAGGCGTTGCTGCGTCGCACCGAGCGTTGGCCAGCGTTGCTCGAGAGCTTCCGCGGCCGACTCGAGCTCACGCAGGACCCCGAGCAACGCGAGCAGGTGTTGTCGGCGATCGCGTCGGTGCAGGACAGCAAGCTCAATGACCCCGAGGCGGCGATCTCGACGTTTCGCGAGATGCTGTCGGCCGATCCGGCTTCGTCGCGCGCTCTCTCTGCGCTCGACCAGCTCTTCGAGCGCCTCGGTCGTTGGAACGACCTGGCCGACAACCTCCAAGCTCGCCTCGACCTCTCGTCCGATCCCGACGAGCAGACGCAGCTCATGCTGCGCCTCGCTCGCCTGCGCGAAGAGAAAATGTCGCAAGTGGACGCCGCGGTAGAGATCTACCGTCAGGTGTTGCAGCGCGACGCGACCAACGCCGACGCGCTTGCCGCGCTCGAGCGCCTCGTGCAGCAGCCTGAGCATGCTGCGGCCGTCGCCGAGATCCTCGAGGCCGTCTACCGAGAGTCCGCCGCGTACGATCGGCTCGTCGCAGTGCACGAGATCCAAGTCGGGCTCGCGACGGATCCGCTTCGCAAGGTCGAGCTCTTGCACCGCATCGCCGAGCTGCAAGAGACCGCGCTCGACGATCCAGGCTCAGCGTTTCGCACCTTTGGTCGCGCGCTCGCTGAAGACCCAACCAACGAAGAGACCGTCGCAGGCCTCGAGCGTCTCGCACGCGCGCATCAGGCGTTCGCTGAGCTCGCCACCGCGTACGAGCAGCGCGTCGAGGCGGTTGAAGACGTCAACGTCAAGGTCTCGCTGCACCAGCGCGCCGCCGTCGTGCACGAAGAGCTCTTGCAGAACGCTGACGGAGCGATCGGCCACTACCGCGCGATCCTCGTGCTCGACGCGCGCAACGTCGACGCGGTCAGCGCGCTCGAGCGGCTCTATCAGCTCGGCGAGAAGTACGACGCGCTCGCGGAGACGTACCTGCAGAAGGCTTCGCTGCTGGAGTCTTCGGACGAAGCGAAGGCGTATCTGTTTAGGGCGTCGGAGATTTACGAGACCGTTCTCGAGCGTCCCGATGCCGCGGTGGGTGTGTACCGCAAGGTGCTCGAGGTCGACGCCGAGGACCTCAACGCAGTCGACGCCCTCGTGCGCTTGCATGTTGCGCAGGGGAGCTGGGCCGAGCTGCTCGATGTTCAGCAGCGAAAGATCGACCTCGTCGGCGACCCCGACGAGAAGAAGCGACTCTATTTCGAGGTCGGCAGCGTCTACGAGAGCGAGCTCAAGGACGTCACCAAGGCGATCGACTCGTACAACAAGGTGCTCGAGCTCGACCCGAGCGACCTGACCGCGCTGCAGCGGCTCGACCAGCTCTACCTCGGCCAGCAGAACTGGCAGGAGCTGCTCAGCGTGCTCGACCGCGAGGCCGACCTCGCGTCGGACCCCGACGAGGTCAACGCGTATCGCTATCGCGTCGCAGAGATCCACGAGAAGCAGGTCGGCGACGTCGCGCGCGCCGTCGAGATCTACCGCGGAATCCTCGACGCTACGCCGGATCACCAGCCCACCCTCGAGGCGCTCGAGAACATCCTGCGCGGGGACAAAGAGCCAGTGAGCGCGGCGGCGGTGCTCGAGCCCGTGTACACGGCCTCGGGCTCGTTCGATCGACTCGTTGGCGTGCTCGAAGTGCAGCTCGCGCACACGCAGGAGCCTGCCGATCGCGTGGCGCTTCTGCACCGCATCGCGGAGCTGCAAGAGACCGCGCTCGACAACTCGCGGGCGGCGTTCGACGCGTTCAAGCGCGCGCTCCCGAGCGACGCGCTGCACGAAGATACGCTCGCGAACATCGAGCGCCTCGCGGACACCGTCGCTGGCTGGCCCGAGGTCGGCGCCGCGTACGACGCAGAGCTCGCCAAGCTGTCGGAGGAGCCGCAGAAGCTCGTCGAGCTCGGGTTGCGCACGGCGCGCATCTACGAGGTGCAGCTCGGCAACGTCGACGTCGCGATCGAGCGCTACCGCGCCGTGCTCGCGGCGGACGGTCAGAACGGCGACGCTGCTCGCGCGCTCGACCGGCTCTATGAGGCGGGCGAGAAGTGGCAGGAGCTCGCGGCGATCACGAAGGTCGCCATCGCGCTTCCGGACGCGTCGCCCGAAGAGGTCGTGGCGCTGCGGTTCAAGCTCGCGCAGGTCAACGAAGGGCCGCTTGGCGACATCGACGCGGCGCTCGCGGCGTACCGCGAGGTGCTCGACGTCGAGCCCGAGCACTCGCCGACGGTCGCGGCGCTCGAGGCGATGTTCGGCCGCGGCGTGAAGCAGGCGGAGGTCGCGGCGATGCTGCGGCCGATCTACGAAGGGCAGGGCGAGTGGCAGAGGCTCGCGCAGCTCAACGAGCAGGCGCTCACGCTCGTGTCGGACCCGGCTGAGCGCATCGCCGCTATGCACGCGCTCGCGGACCTCAACGAGTCGCAGCTGGCCGATGGCGTCGGCGCGATCAACTGGCACATGCGCGCGCTGCGCGAGTCGCCGCTCGACGAGCGGTCGTTTGCGGACGGCGAGCGCCTCGCCGGCACGATGGACGCGTGGACGGACCTCGCGAGCTGCTACGCAGACATCGTCGAGGCTTCAGCGGACGAGAACGTGAAGCGCATCGTCGGCAAGCGGCTCGGCCGCGTGTACGAAGAAGAGCTTCGCGACGTCGAGAACGCTGAGGCTTCGTACAACTACGTGCTGAGCGTCGCGCCGCTGGAGGCAGACGCGCTCGAGCGGCTCGACGTGATCTACTCGGGGCTCGGCAACGCGGAGCGGCTCGCGCAGGTGCTCGACCGTCGCGCGCAGGCTGTGGAGGACCCGACGCAGAAGATCGAGTTCACCCTGCGGCACGCGCAGATCCTCGAGAACGACCTGCAGCAGGCGGAGCCAGCGATCGCGCGCTACCGCGTGATCGTCGATCAGCTGGACGCGTCGCACCCCGAGTCGCTCGACGCGCTCGACCGGTTGTACACCGCGGCGAACAACGCTCCCGAGCTGTACAAGGTGCTCGAGAAGAAGGGCGAGAACGCGACGAGCGACATCGATCGGTCGGAGCTGTTCACGCGGCAGGCGCAGATGGCGGCCGGGCCGTTGAATCGCCCCGACGATGCGGTGCGCCTGCTCAACGAGGTGCTCACGCTTCGCGGTGAAGACCCGGACGCGCTCGAGGTGCTCGCGACGCTGCATCAGAACGCAGGCAAGTGGGACGACCTCGTCGACACGCTCGAGCGTCAGCTGGTCTCGACGGACGACTACGACCGCAAGGCGCAGATCGGCCTGCGGATCGCGAGCGTTCACGAGCAAGCGCGCAACGACCTCGAGCGCGCGGTCGAGTCGTACCGACGCGTGTTGGACATCGACTCGGGCAACGACGCTGCGTACGTCGCGCTCGAAGAGATCTTCCGTCGCACGGAGAACTGGGACGAGCTGTCGGCGACGCTCAACCAGCACATTCAGGTGGGTGCTGCGACGCTCGACGCCTCGCGGCAGCGGGCGATCTGGGCGGAGCTCGCGATGCTCTACCAGAACATCTATCAGCAGCACGCCGACGCGGTGACCTCGTGGCGCAACGTGCTCGACGTCTCGGCGAACGACGAAGAGGCGATCGCGAAGCTGCTCGAGTTGCACGCGGCGGCGGACGAGTGGCGCGAGGTCGTCGACGTCCTGAAGATCCGCGTGAACGCGCAGTCGATCGACGAGGCGAAGATCCCGATCCTCGTCGAGATCGCCACGGTCTGGGAAGACAAGATCCAGGAGCCGGACGGCGCGCGCGAGTCGTACGAGCAGATCCTGGCCGTCGACAACCTGCACGACCGCGCGTTTCAGAAGCTCGAGGTGCTGCACCGCGACAACGCTCGTTGGGAGCCGCTGGTGGACATGTACATCGCGCGCTTCGACGCCCTCGGCGACGACGACGCGAAGGAGAAGGTCGACCTGCTTCGCCGCGCGGCGAAGGTGTACGACGCGAACCTCAACGACAACGAGCAGGCCTATGCGGCCGCGATGCTCGCGTACGAGACGGACGTCTCGGACAAAGAGACCGTGACGCTGCTCGAGCGCCTCGCGGCGATCGGCGCGAAGTGGAACGACCTGCTCTCGACGTCGAACGACTGGTGGAAGACCGCGCAGGATCCTCGCTGGACGCACATCGGCCTCAACATGGCCAAGTGGTACGGCGTGGATCTCAACAAGCCCGAGTGGGCGCTGCCGATCTACCAGCAGGTGCTCGCGCGGCAGCCGGACAACCTCTTGGCGCTGCACTCGATGACGGCGCTCTACCGCAAGCTGCAGCAGTGGCCGCAGCTCACGCAGCTGCTCGAGCGCTGCATGGCGGTGGCGCGCACCGAAGAGGACCGTCGCAAGGTTCACGTGGAGCTCGGCGAAGTGCTGGAGTTGCACTTGAACCAGCCCGACGCGGCGGTCGAGCACTACAAGACGGCGCTCAACCTCAACGCGCGCGACGTCGCGGCGCTGACGGCCCTCGAGCGAGTGTACGAAGGTCGCGGCAACGGCGTGGGCCTCGTGGACGTTCTCTACCGCAAGGCTGAGGCGCTCGCGGCGCAGAACAACATCGAGCAGGCGAACGCGGTTCGCTTGAAGCTCGCGGAGGTCCTCGAGGACCGCGCGAACGACCCCGAGCGCGCGGTCGAAGTGCACCGCGCGGCGGTCGCGGCGGACCCGAGCAACCTTCCGGCGCTCCGCGGCCTCGAGCGGCTGTACGCCCGCCTGGGCCGCGCTGCGGACCTGCTCGGCGCGCTCGAAGCGCAGCTCGATCACGTCTCGGTCGAGCGCGAGAAGATCAAGCTGCTCACCCGCGTCGCTGAGATGCAGGAAGAGGAGTTCGTGAAGCTGCCCGAGGCGTCCGCGCGCTTCGAGCAAGTGGTCGAGATCGACCCGAACAACGACCACGCGTATCGCGGCCTCGAGCGGCTCTATCGCCGTCAGTCTCGGTGGAACGAGCTGCTCTCCGCGCTCGATCGGCACATCTCGGCGACGGCGGAGCGCAAGGAGCGCGTCCCGCTGTTTACGGCGATGGGCCAAGTGTACGCCGAGGAGCTCAACGACCAGGACCGCGCGATCGACGGGTTTCAGAACGCGCTCGACATCGACTACACGTACTTGCCTGCGCTCGAAGGGCTGGCGCGCGTGTACGAGAAGCGCGGCGAGTGGGACCGCGCGATCGAGACGCTTCGCACGCTGTCGGACCACGAGCGCGACCCGGTCAAGCAGGTCGACATCCGGTATCGCATCGGAAAGCTCGCGGAAGACCAGCTCAAGGACGAGGACCAGGCGCTCGACCTGTACCGCTCTGCGCTCGATGTGAACGACGCGCACGCGCCGTCGCTCGGCGCGATTCGGCAGATCTTTCAGCGCCGCGGCGACCAGTACGACGCCGCGCAGTACCTCGAGCGCGAGATCAACGCGACCGAGGCGCCGCGCGCCAAGGCCAAGCTCTTCTACGAGCTCGGCCGCATCTGGAACGACCACCTCGACGAGCGCGACAAGGCTGTCGCGTGCTTCGAGTCGTCGATCAAGGCCGACCCGGACCTCGACGACGCAGCGTTTCCGCTGGTGTTTCACTACGCGCAGACGGCGCAGTGGGAGGCCGCTGAGCCGCTCGCCGAGGTGCTCGTCCGCAAGAGCGCGCGCCGCACGCCCGAAGAGCAGCTGCAGCTGCAGCTCGTGATGGGCCGCGTCGCGATGAAGCTCGGCAAGGTCGATCGCGCCATCAAGGCGCTCTCGACCGCGCACGGGCTCGACCGGTCCAACGTCGAAGTGCTGAGCGAGCTCGCGCTCGCGTACTTCGAGAAGAAGGACTGGGAGAACGCGTTCAAGAACTACCACTTGCTGGTCGTTCATCACAAAGACGACATGGCGCCCGAGGGGCGCGCGGAGCTCTACTTCCGCATCGGCGTGGTGAAGCGCGAGCAGGGTGATCGTCGTCGCGCGATCAACTTCCTCGACAAGGCGCTCGAAGAGGTGCCGAACCACCGCCCGACGCTCGAGGCGTTGGTCGAGACGTACGCGCAGGACAACCAGTGGGAGCAGGTGATCGGCTACAAGCGAGCCATCTTCGACAACCACCTGACCGACAACGACGAGCGCTACAACATGCTCGTCGACATCGCCGGGCTCTGGCAGGACAAGGCGAAGAACCCGCAGAAGTCGATCCAGAGCTTCAACGAAGCGCTCGAGATCAAGGGCGACTCGAACAACATCTTGTTGATGAAGCTGCTCGGCCTCTACCAAGAGACCAAGCAGTGGTCGCGCGTGGTCGAGACCGTCACGAAGATGTCCGAGGTCGAGAAGGACCCGGCCAAGAAGTCGCGCTACGCGTACACGGTCGCGTCGATCTACAACAACGAGATCAAGAACCCCGACGAGGCGGTCAACTGGTACAACGCCGCGCTCGACCTCAACCCGAGCGACCTGAAGTCCTTCGAGAAGATCAACCAGATCCTCACTGCGAAGAAGGAGTTCAAGCAGCTCGAGCGCTCGTACCGAAAGATGCTTCACCGCATCACGGGCAAGGGAAACCGCGACCTCGAGTTCTCGCTCTGGCACGCGCTCGGGTTGATCTACCGCGATCGCTTGGACAAGAAGGCCGAGGCGATCACGGCGTTCGAGTCCGCGTCGAAGCTCAAGCCCGAGGACGAGACCGAGCAGAAGATCCTCGCTGAGCTCTACACGATGGCCGGCGAGTCGCAGAAGGCGATCGAGTCGTGGACCATCATGCTGCGACGCGAGATCAACAACCCCGCGGCGCTCAAGGCGGTCTACGACCTGCACTACGCGACGCGCCAGTACGACAAGGCCTGGTGCGTGGCGAACACGATGTGCTTCTTGCTGCGCGACAACGCGCCGGCGGACGCGCGCGCGTTCTACGAGCAGTACAAGCCGCGTCGGCCGCTCGCGCCGCAGTCGCGCTTGGACGAAGAGCGCTGGATCAAGGACCTCTTTCACCAGGACGAGGACCCCTTCGTCGGAAAGATGTTCGCCTGCATTCTCCCTGCCCTTCGTCGCGTGAAGGTGCGCCCCGTCGCGCAGTTCGGCTTCACCGCGGCGGATCAGCAGAATCCGCAGACCAGCTCGGTCGCGCTCGTGCGCGCCATGGGCTTGTCCGCGGCTGCGCTGAACCTCCCGCAGATGCCGGCGATCTTCTTGCGGCCGCAGCAGCCGGGCGGCCTCGCGTACGTCCCGAGCGACCCGTGGTCGTCGGTGTCGGGCTCGTCGCTCTTGCAGGGCATGCAGCCGGTGGATCTTCAGTTCATTGCTGCGAAGCACATGAGCTACTACCGGCCCGAGCACTATGTCAGGACGCTGTTTCCGACGGTGGCCGAGCTCACGATGTTGCTCCTCGCGGCGATCAAGCTCGTGAAGGGTGACTTCGACGTTCCGCCCGAGGTGATGGCCACGGTGCAGACGCTCGCGCAGCAGATGCAGCAGGATCCGGTCAACCTCGAAGGGTTGCGCAAGGTCGTGAAGATCTTCCTCGACCAGGGCGGTCAGGTGAACATCAAGAAGTGGTTCCAGAGCGTCGAGCTCACCGCGTGCCGCGCGGGCTTCTTGCTCTGCGGTGACCTGGACGTGTCCAAGAAGATGATCGCCATGGAGCCCGGCCTCCCCGGCGACGTCGCCCCCACGGAGAAGCTCAAGGACGTGATTCTGTTCTCGATCTCCGAGCCGTACTTCCGGCTCCGTGAGGCGCTCGGGATCACGTTCCAAGCGGCCGCGGCGTACTGAGCATCACCCTTCACACCACGCGCTGCCACCGCGGCGCGAGAGCGGTAGACCTGCGATGAGTGCTCCTTCGCCCGAGGCCGCCGCTGCAGAGCTCGAGGCGCTCGTCTCGTCCCTTCGCTCGAAGGGGCGCGACGACGCCGCGTTCTGTGCAGCGCAGGCCGGCGTGTTCTTGCTCGGCGAGCGCGTGCCCGACGGCGCGCGCGCGTTCGCGCACGAGTACAAGCCCGCGCGGCCGCGCCGCGCAGAGGCCCCCATCGACGAAGAGGCGTGGTTCAAGCTCCTCGCGCACCCCGACGACGATCCCTTCGTCGCCAAGATCTTCGAGTGCGTGCTCGCCGCGGTGCGCTCGGTGCGCTCGGTCCCGCTCGCCAAGGCCGGTCTGCACGCGCACGACGCGGTGCATCCCGCGCGCAGCTCGGTCGCCGTGGTGCGCGCGCTCGGCGCCGCGGCGTTCGCGCTCGACGCCCCCATGCCGCTCGGCTTTCTCGTCCCCGCGCGAGACAGCACCATCGAAGCGCTGCCCACAGATCCGATCGCGTCGATCGCGGGCGCGAAGGTCACCTCGGGGCGCTCGCTCGAAGAGCTCGCGTTTCTCGCGGGGCATCACATGGCGCGCTATCGCCCGGCGCAGTACGCGCGAGTGCTCTATCGAGACTCACTCACAGAGCTCACTGCGCTGTTCGCTGCGGCGCTTCGCGCGGCGCGCCCGCAGCTCGGCGTCGATCCGCAGGTCGCAAAGATCGCCGACCAGCTCCGAAAGATGATGGAGCCCGCGGCGCTCGCCAGGCTCGAGCGCGTCGTCGCGCTCTTCGTCGAGCGCGGGACCACCGTGGACCTCGGCCGCTGGATCCAAGGCGCCGAGCGCACGGCGCTGCGCGCAGGACTGCTGCTGTGCGGCGACCTCGCGAGCGTGAAGAGCGCGCTGCCCCTGCTCGAGTCCGCGCCGCGCGACGCGCTCTCGGACCTCGTTCCGTTCGCGATGAGCGAGGCGTACTTCGACCTGCGTCAACGGCTCGGAATCGCGCTCTGGCCCGATCACCCCGTCGCCACCGAGGCGCCGCCCGAGCACGTTCGCTCGTCGCCGTCCGTGTTTCCTCCGCCCGCCGAGCTCGACGAGGCGATCGCCCGCGCCGAGGCCGCCGAGGCTGTCGAGGCCGCATCGCGCGCGCCAGACGCCATCGTCGTCGACGAGCGCGCGCCCCGCTCGAGCGCCGATGAGAGCGGTCCGCACCTCGTGTTCGAGCAAGAGCTCGAGACCATTGTGTTCAGCGCGCCGAGGGTTCCGTCCGATCTCGGCGAGGTCGAGCACCCCGTCGAGACCCGCGCGTCCATCGCGCCGCCGCCGTGGACCGCCGGCGAGAACACGTCCGTCGATCGTCCCACCGTCGTCGATCCGCAGCCGTCCCTCACACAGCGCCTCGACGAGCTGCGCGCGGCGCTCGACGCGCTCGACGACGAAGGCGAACGCACCGAGATCGCCCAGTGGATCATCGATCTCGTCCCCGCGCTTCGCACTGCCTACGCGCGCTCTCCAGCGGACTTCGATGTGTCCGTCGTCGACGAGTCGAGCCCCATGGCGCGCGCCATCCACGACGCCGCTCGTTGGCTCTCGATCACTCCACCAATCGTCTCGTTGGTCGAAGGCCTCGGCTCGCTGTGGTCTGCTCCGCCCAGCACGCCCGCCTTGGTCCTCGTCGACCCAGAGCTCGATCGCGCGCTCAGCGCGTCCGCGCGCCGGTGGCTCGCGGCAGAGTGCGTCGCGCAGTTCGCCGTGCGACGACTCCCCATGCGCCTCGCGCCGACGCCGATGCTGCTCGCCGACGCGGCCGTCGCCGTCGCCACAGCGCTCGGACAAGATATGTCCGATGAGTCCGAGGGCAGCTCTGCGCACGGCATCGCGCGCGCTGTCGCCGCGGACCCGACGTTGCGCGAGGCGCTCGCGCCGCTGGCTGCCAGGTTGTCTCCGACGGTGTTTCGCGCGGCAGTGTTGCGCTGGACCGTGTCCGCCGAGCGCGGAGCGGTCCGTCAAGCGATGGCGCTCTGCGAGGGCGACGAGGGCGAGGACGAAGTGTTCGCCGCGCGGCCGTTTCGCACGGGATTTCTCAGCCCGGACGAGTGGCGCGCCCTCGTCGCAGCGTCGCGCTCGCTGCCGGCGCTCGCCGCGGCGCGCGCGGCGCTCCACAGCGAATCGCCGAACCGGTGAGCGCTGCTGCGCCCGAGCGCGTCGGACCGTCGCGCTTCAGCGCTTGCCGCGGGCGATGAAGCGCTGCACAGCCCGCTCGTGGGCCTCGAGCGCCCAGCACTCGGCGAACGCCCTGCGCTCTCGCTCGTGCGCGCGCTTGCTGTGCTCTTCGTGCTCGTCGCGCAGCAGGCCGAGCTGCAGTCGCGTCACCGTTGGGTCGATGGACGAGACGCGCTCGCACCACGCCAGCGCGAGCTCGAGCGCGCTCACCTCGTGCGAGAGCTGATCGACGAAGCCCGCGCGGTGGGCGTCTTCTGCAGACACGCTCTCGGCGGCGAGCAGCCATCGCGCGGCGGTCGACACGCCGACGAGCTGCGCGAGCCTGTGCGTGGCGCCCCAGCCCGTCGTGACGGCGAGCTTGTTTTGCACCCAGTGAAAGCGCGCGGTGGCGCGGGCGAAGCGCAGGTCGCACGCGGCGGCGAGCTCGCATCCGCCGCCGTACGCGTCGCCGTCGATCGCTGCGACGAGCGGCAGTCCGATCGCGCGCAAGGCCTTCAAGACCGCGCGGCCCTTGCTCGAGACCGTGCGTCCTCCTGCTCGCCCGCGAAGCGCGCCGAACTCTTTGAGGTCTCCGCCCGCGATGAACGACGGCCCTGCGGAGGCGATCACGATGGCGCGCGCGTCGCCGTCGATCGCTCGTGCGTGCGAGATGATCGCGTCCATGGTCTTCGAGTCGAGCGCGTTGTGGGCGTCGGGCCGGGTGACGCGAAGGACCCGCGCGGCGCCGTGGCTCTCGAGCGCGACCGTCATTTGCGCGCGGATTTGCGGCGCGTCGCGCGCGTGCGTGGCGTGCCGCGCTCTTGCTCGAACACCTCGGAGGGGGCGCGGTAGGCGCCCTTGCGGTGCTTTCCGTGCACGGTGCGGTAGTAGCGTTCGGCGTGCTGGATGATCGCGCTGGCGACGTCTTTTTGCGTCGCGCGCTCGATGCCCTCGAGGCCAGGAGAAGAGTTGATCTCGAGGATGCGCGGGCCGCGGCGGGTCTCGAGCATGTCGACGCCGCACACCTCGAGCGCCATCACTTCGGCTGCTGCGATGGCGGCCTTGGCGTACTTGGGGTTGAGCTTGGCGAGGCCTTCAGCGTCGCCGCCGCGGTGGAGGTTCGAGCGAAACTCTCCGCGCTTCGCGGTGCGTCGCATCGCGGCGACGACGCGGCCGCCGACGACGATCACGCGGATGTCCCGCCCCTTCGACTCCGAGACGAACTCTTGCAGGATGATGTCTTGCCCGAGGCTCCAGAAGCTCTCGAGCGTGGCCTGCACGCTCTGGCGCGTCTCGGCGAGCATGACGCCGACGCCTTGCGTGCCCTGGTGCAGCTTGATGATCGCGGGCGGGGCCTCGACGAGCTGCAGGGCGCTGTCGAGGTACGCCGTAGACTTGGTGCAGACCGTGGTCGGGATGTCCAAGTCGCGCTTGGTGAGCAGCTGCATCGCGCGGAGCTTGTCGCGCGATCGCGCGATGGACACCGCGTGGTTGAGCACCGGGACGCCCATCATGTCGAACTGGCGGACCACGGCGAGCCCGTAGCTGGTGATCGAGGCGCCGATGCGCGGCAGCACGATGTCGTAGTGCTCTGCGGGCTGTCCGCGGAAGAAGAGCTGCGGTCGTCCGCGCGAAACCACCAGAGAAAACTCTAGCGGATCGATGACGGACACCACGTGTCCCCGCGCGCGCGCGGTCTCGGTGAGGCGCCTGGTCGAGTAGAGCGAGGCTTTGCGCGAGAGGATGAGCAGGTGCATCGCCGAGTTCACTCCACGTTGCGCTCTGGGGCCTCGCAGCAGGCGAGGGGCCCTCAGAGGGAGGCGCGATGGTAGAGGCTTCAATCCCAGGGTCAAGCGATCGGTAAAATGTCTAATGATTCTCGCGTGTTGATGCGGTGAAATTTGCGTGTCCCGCGCAGCGCGCGAGCCAAACGAGCTCGAGCGCGATCCGCGCGCCGTGGGCGGCGAGGGCGGCGAGCGTGGTGAGCGGGGCTGGGCTGAGGGCGGCGAGCAGCGCGAGCGCGAGCGAGGCGAGCTCGAGCGCGGCGCGAGACAGGACGATGGTGAACGGTCGCGCGCGAAGGGCTTCGAAGGCGAGGGCGAGCGAAGGGCGAGCGTCGTGATCGAGGACCGCGGCGGCGCGCGCGAGCGCGAAGAGCGAACGCAGCGCGACGACGGTGAGCAGCGCGACCGCGATGATCGCGTACGTAACCGAGAGAAAGGGGCCCGGGTTCGCAGAGAGCGCGCGGTGGATCGACGCGGTTAGCGCCGAGCGCGCAGAGAGTCCGAGGGTCACGAGCAGCGCGCCGTGGACGAGCGCGATCGCGACGAGCGAGGGCGTGCGCGCGACCGATCGGCCCCACGGGTTGTCCTTCTCGCACACCACCAGCGCTGGCATCACCCCGTGCAGCGGAACGACGATCAGCCCGTACAGCACCGCCACGATCACCACCGTCGCGGCGCCCGACCGTAGTTCTGCGAGGCGAGTGACGAACAGCTCGATCGCGATCCTGCCGTGCTCCGCTGCGATCGCGTCTCCGCCCGCGCGGTGCGCGCGCAAAGGCGCGGCGATGGCGTCGGCGAGCATCGCTCCGAGCGCGAGCGAGACGAGCCACTCGATCACGGTGAGCGCAGCGACGTGGGCTGCGATCGATCGCAGCGGTCGAGGGGCGCGAGAGAGCGTCATGGGCCGATCCAGCGCAGCAGGACGGCGAACACCGTCGAGAGCCGTGACGAGAGCGGCAGCAGAGAGCCCGATCCTCGGTTGTGCTCGATGAAGCGCTGCGCGGAGGGGACGCGATCACCGAGCGACGAGCGCGTGGTGAACGCGGGCTCGATCACGGCGTCGACGGTGCGCGCGAGCTCGGGCTCGGCCCGCAGCGCGCGCAAGAGGTCTCTGCCCGTAGGGTGTCGAAATCGTTGCTCGCGAGCGTAGCGCGCGAGCGCGCGGTCGAGCGCCGCGGGGTGCTCGCGACGAACCGAGTCGAAGAGCGCGCTGGTGCGGCGGTACACGACGTTGGCGTAGCTGTCGAAGTCCGCGAAGAGCGTGGCGTTGCGAAGGATGGGGCCGGTGTCGCGCTCGAGGTTCGAGAACGCGCCCTGCATGGCCCAGAAGCTCACGCCGAGGCCGAACGCCCTCGCGAGCGACGGCTCGCCGTAGAGCTCGTCGAAGACGAGGCCCGTGGCGAACTCGCAGAGGCCTTCGTCGAGGGCGGGCTCGCTGTGCTCGTTGGTGGCGATCACGCCGTAGAACCATTGGTGCGCGAGCTCGTGGGCGGTGACGTACTCGACGGCGCGAACGAAGGACGGCGCGAACGGGTTGGACTCGACCGTGACGAGGCCGGGGTACTCCATGCCGCCGATTCCTGCGGCGTCGCGGGGCGCTACGACGATGGTGAGCGCGTCGTAGGGGTAGGGGCCGTAGCGTCGTTCGAGCGCGGGCAGGGCGCGTTGGGCGAGGGCGATCGCGCGCTCGGCGCCGACCGCGTCGGGGGCTGTGTAGACAGCGCGGACGAGGACAGGGCGAGGGGCGTCGGGGTCGTCTCCGTCGCGCTCGTTTCGCGAGGAGATCACCGCGTCGCGAACGAGCCCGCGCTCGGACCACCCGAACGCGCAGTCGTGCGCGCGCGCGAGCGCGAAGGCGTGCCGGGCGCGGCCGGGCGCGTTGAATTCAGGTGCGCGAATTCGACGGCCGGTCGCGAAGACCGTCGCCGTCGCGGGCGCGTCGACAGTGAGCTCGTAGCGACCGAAGTCCGCGTAGAACTCGCTCTGCGCGTGCAGGGCGAAGGTGCTCCATCGCCCGTCGCGCTCGTACACGGCGAGCTTGGGAAACCACTGTCCCGCGAAGCAGAACCGATCGCCGCACCCGCTGCGAGAGAACGCGTCGGGCAGTCGCACGGTGAAGCGCAGCGAGAACACGGTCTCGACGTCGCGCGGGACTGGCCGTGGGAGCGTGACGCGGAGCCGGGTGCGGTCTGCGTCGCCGAAGTCCGCGGTGGCCGACGGCAAAAGCTCTTCGCCCGAGGCGAGCGCGAGCGAGTGGAGCTCGATCGATCCTCCCGCGCCCGGAGCGTTGCCGCGGTGCGCTCCGCCGCTCAGCGTGCGCAGAAAGAGCGAGCCGCGCGCGAAGGCGTTGGCGTACAGGTGCCACTCTGCCGTGGCCGCGGGCGTGTCGCTGCGGTGCGTCCAGCGCACGATCGCCGTGGCCTCGATGGTGCGGGGCGCGGTGACGCGCGCGTCCAAGCGGTAGTCCGCGCGGTTGAGCGGGCCGTCACCGGATTGTGCGCGGGCGAGCGCGGGCGCGACGAGCAGCGCTGCGGTCAGTGCGAGGCGTGCGAGCAAATCGCGGTGGGGGTAGCGCACGGGCGGCGTCTGCGACAAGCATACGGGGCTCTGCCACGATGATGGAGTCATTCGAGTTCGAGGGTCCGCGAGGACGAGTGCGCGCCGCGGCGACGGCGATCGGGGCGGCCGCGCAGCCGGGGGACGTGATCGCGCTCGAGGGCCCGCTCGGCGCAGGAAAGACGGTCTTTGCCCAGGCGTTCGCGCGCGGCGCGGGGGTCGCGAAGTCCGTGCGCGTCGCGTCTCCGACCTTCGCGATCGTGCACGAGTACGCGGGGCGGGCGCGGGTCTACCACGCGGATCTCTATCGCTTGAGCGGTCCAGAGGCGCTCGACGAGATCGGGCTGTTCGCGCTCGGCGCGGACGGTCTGGTGGTGGTCGAGTGGCCCGATCGCGCGGGGGACGCGCTGCCCGAGGGCGCGCTGTGGGTCAGGATCGAGCGGACGGCTCCGCTGCGACGACGAGTGAAATTGCAGGGCGAAGGACCGCGCGCAGCGGCGCTCGTCGCGGCGGCGCGCGCGGCTATGGAAACGGCAGCGCTGAGACGGGGAGGCTCGACGGAGTAGTCGTTCCGTCGCCGAGCTGGCCTTCGGAGTTGTCGCCCCAGCACCACACGTCGCTGCCGATGGTGCGCGCGCAGGTGTGCCTCGCGCCGCAGACGACCTCGTCGACGGGACCGATGGCCACGCGCTGCGGCGTGGTGATTCGCGCGCTGATCGAGCCGACGCCGAGCTGACCGAAGTCGTTGCGACCCCAGCACCAGAGCGCGTCGGTCGCGTCGATCATGCACGTGTGCGCGGTTCCGGCTGCGATTTTCTTGGCGAGCGTCAGCATGGCAAACATGGGCGCGACGGGCCTCGGTCGGTTCATCGTGGTCCCGTCGCCGAGCTGTCCGTCGCTGTTGTCGCCCCAGCACGAGATCGTGCCGGACACGCTGTTCGCAGTGCATGCGTGGCGCGCGCCAGCGGCGAGCAAATCGCCCGTGAGCGTCGCGACGCTGACCGGCGCGGTGCTGTCCATCATGGTTCCGTCGCCGAGTTGGCCGACGTCGTTGCGGCCCCAGCACGTGACGCTGAGCGTGGGAGAGCTCGGCCGCGCGCAGGTGAACTCGTCGCCCGCGACGACCGCGGCGTACGGGACGCCCATCGCCGTGATGGGCGCGAAGAGAGCGCGCGCCGCGCCCACCGCAGGGCGACCGAGCTGACCAAAATCGTTGGCGCCCGCGCAGTAGACCTCGCCCGTGTTGTCGACCACGCACGAGTGACGTCCGCCCGCGGCGATCCCCGTGGCGGTGACGACCGCGCTGATGATCGCGGGTGTGGCGCTGGGCGTCGAGGTGCTGTTTCCGAGCTGACCGTCGTTGTTTTCTCCCCAACACGCGGCGTTGCTGGTCGGAGCGAAGCTCACCAGGCAGCTGTGGTCTCGCCGCGACGAGAGCTTCGCGAGCAGCGCTCCAGCGGTGTTGAGAACGAGCCCCGGCGTGGGTGACGGCGCGCCCATCGAGCCGCGGCCGAGCTGCCCGCGAGCGTTGCGCCCCCAGCACCACGTGCCCGTCGAAATCGCGGCGCACGTGTGTGCTTCGCCGACGGCGAGCTTGAAGGGCTTGAGGTAGCACCGGCCCGCGACGCAGCGCTCCGTCATCGCCGAGCACGCAGGCGTGCACGGGGTCGGAACGTCCACAGACACGTCCGGCGCGCTGTCGATGCTGGCGTCGATGCTGGCGTCGATCCCCGTATCGATGCTGGCGTCGATTCCCGCGTCGATCACGGCTCTGTCGAGCACGCGAACGTCGACCGGCGGCGCGCTGACGTCCGGCACGTACGGCGCCGCGCTCTGCTCGACCAACGGAACGCACGGGTCGTCCCCTTCGCCCGCGCACGTGTGCTCGACGCCGGTGGTCATCGTTCGCAGCGCGCATCGCTCGCGCACCGCGCGGGTCGCGCAGAGGCTCGGGACGAATAGGTCGATGACCGACGTGCGCTCACGCGCGAATCGCACCCGCGCGCGGACCGAGAACGCCTCGTCGCTCGCCGCGCGGGGCGTCACCCAGAGCTCGATGTCCACCGGCGTGTCCGCGCGCAGGACGCGCGGCGCAACGACGATCGTCCCAGGAAATATCCTCACGATCTCACCGTTGTCTCGGGTGAGCTCGTACACCGGGGCCCCTCCGTCGACCGCTCCGATCGCCGCGTCGCGCGCGTCGATCCACGCGACGTGCGCGCGGACCGAGGCCACTGCGCCAGGCTCGAAGTCCGAGCGCACCCGCACGAGCAGCGCCGTCGACGGCCGCCCGCATCCCGCGAGCGCGCACAACACCGCGAGTCCCGCGACCGGCGCCCGCGCAAACCAACGAGAGATCGTCACGATCACGATGGTACGACCCGATCCACCCCAGGCTCACGCGCGCAATGTGCGCAGCTCCTGCAGCGGCCCGGCGCCGCGCGGCGGTGCTACGATGCGCGACCCTCTCATGACTGCAACCGCAACTTGCCGTCGCTGCGGCGCTGGCCTCACGCAAGGCGCGCGCTTCTGCGCTCAGTGCGGCGGCTCCGCGAGCGACACGGCGATCGCCGATCGCGTCGGCGGTCGCTACGAACCGGCCCGCGAGCTCGGCCGCGGCGCGATGGGCCGCGTGGTCGAAGCGCAGGACGTCAACCTCGGGCGTCGCGTCGCGATCAAGCTGCTCAATCGCCTCTCGAAAGACTCGCACGCAGCTGAGGCGCTGCGCCACGAAGCCAGCCTGCTCGCCGCGATTCGGCACCCCAACGTGGTGACTGTGTACGAGTACGGGCTGCACGACGGCGCGCCGTACATCGTGATGGAGCTCATCGAGGGCCACAGCTTGCAGCACGTGATCGACGAGCACGCGGCGCACGGCGCGCAGGTGCCGATCGAGCGCGCGTGGACGATCATCGAGCGCGTGGGCGCGGGGCTGCAGGCGTCGCACGATGTGGGCGTCGTTCACCGCGACATCAAGCCGTCGAACATCATGATCGAGCATCGCACTGGGCGCTCGGTGCTCATTGATTTCGGCATCGCGGCGAGGGGGCGAGAGGACTCTGCGGTGATCGCGGGGACGCCGATCTTCATGGCTCCCGAGGACTTCTTCGGCACGGACACGACGATCGGGCCCACCTCCGACCACTACGCTTTCGCGGTCACTGCGTACGAGCTCTTCGCGGGCGCGAGCCCCTTCGACCACAGCGACGTGAACGCGCTTGTGCAGCAAAAAGTCCGGGGAAACTGGCGTTCGGTGAGCGCGAAGGACCCGCGCCTCGCGCCGCTCGACCCCGTGTTTCGCAAGGCGCTCTCGGGCTCGATCGACGAGCGCTACGGGTCGATCGACGCCTTCGTGAAGGCCGTCCGCGAGGCGCTTCGCACGATGGAGCGCGCGCAGCTCACGCTCGACCACCCCGCGGCGCGGTCGCTGGCGCCCAACGATGTCCTCGACATCTTGGCGGTCGACGACGACGACACGTTTCGTCGGCTCGCGATGCGGGCGGCGCAGATCGCGTTCTACGGCCGCAAGGTGAACACCCGCGGCGCAGCCACTGGGCACGACGCGCTCGCGATGGCCGAGGTCGCGCCGGCGCTGCTGCTGCTCGACTACGATCTGCCGGGGCTCAACGGCATCGAGACGCTCTCTCGTCTGCGCGCGCGCCCCGGAGGCGAGTCGATGCGCGTCGTGGTCGTGAGCGGCCGCGCCGGAGCGCAAGAGCGCTGGCGCTTCAACGTGCTGGGAGTGCAGGATTTCGTGAGCAAACCCTTGGATTTCGGGGCGCTCGTCAGCGCGCTCACGACCGTGGCGAAGGGGATGGGCTGGACCACGGACGTCCCGGTGTCCAACGAGAGCACAGGCGGGTGAGCGCATGCCGACCGCGTTTGTGATCGACGACGACGCGCAGATCCGACGGCTGCTCGAGATCGCGCTCGCGCGCATCGGCGGCTGGACCGTGCACGTGGCAGACAGCCTCGAGGCTGCGAGCGCGCTCGGAGGGGTCGCTCCGGACGTGATGCTCGTCGATGTGATGCTCGGCGAGGGCGACGGGCGCGAGGTGCTTCGATGGCAGCGCGAAGGGCTCTTGCCTTCGGCGCCGGTGGTGTTCGTGACGGCGCTGGTGCGCGACGAGCAGCGAGCGCAGTACCTCGGGCTCGGCGCGATCGGCGTGATCGAGAAGCCCTTCGACCCGATGGAGGTCGCGCGCGCGGTCGAGCGGATGCTTCGCGAGCGCGCCGACGGAGCGCCGCGTTGAAGCACACCTCTCGCCCCGAGAACGAGTCCGAGCGGATGAACGCGCTGCGCGCGACGGAGCTGCTCGACACGCACTCCGAGCGCGCGTTCGACACGCTGGTGGGGGCCGTGGCGAAGCTGCTGGACGTCCCCGTGGCGCTCGCGACGCTGGTGGACGACGACAGGCAGTGGTTCAAAGCGCGCATCGGGATCGAGAGCATCGAGGCTGCGACGGAGCTCTCGCAGTGCGGGCAATCGATCATGGCCGAGGGGCCCATGGTCGTGCCGGACGCGCTGCAGGACCCGCGTCTTCGCGAGGGCGCGCTCGTCGTGGGGCCTCCGCATTTGCGCTTCTTTGCCGGCGTTCCGCTGTTGTTGCCGACGGGCGAGGCGGTCGGGACGCTGTGCGTCGCCGACACGCGCCCGAGGACGCTCAGCGCGCCGCAGCTCGAGGCGCTCGAAGCGCTGGCGACGCAGGTGATGAGCCTCGTCGAGCTGCGGGTGCTCAACGCGATGGTCCGGCGCTCGAACGAGCGGCTCAAGCAGAAGAACGCCACGCTGCGCCGCGCGCAGGCGATGATCGAGTCGTCGCCGGACACGATGATCGTCGTCGACCGCAACGGGCTCTGTCAGGACCTGTCTGCGACGATTCTGCTTCCGTGGGAGTCCGAGCCGCACGAGCAAGAGGGCGTCGTCGGCAAGACGCTCACGCAGCTCTTCGACGACTTCGGCGACGAGCTCGCCGCGCACGTGAAGGCCGCGATCGACCGCGGAATGACCGCCGAATTCGAGCGTTCGATCGCCCGCGACGGCAAGCGGATGCACCTGCTCGCGCTCGTCTCGCGCTGTCGCGACGGCGAAGCGCTGGTGGTGGTGCGCGACGTCACGCGACAGCGAGAGCTGGCGCAGCTCAAGGACGAGTTTACGTCGATGATCGCGCACGAGATCCGCACGCCGCTCAGCTCGATCCGCGCGTCGCTGCGGCTGCTGGACGCGGGCGTGATGGGCGCGCTCAACCCCGAGCAAGAAGAGCTCGTCTCGATCAGCACGCAGAGCGCAGAGCGCCTCTCGCGGCTGGTCAACGACGTGCTGGACCTCGAGCGCCTCTCGCGCGGTCCGATCGAGCTTCAGCGCGCCTGGCTCGACGCAGGGGCGCTCGTCCAGCGGTCGGCGCGCGAGCTCGCGGCGCTGGCGGGCGCGGCGCGCGTCGGGATGGTCGTCGAGTCGATGCCGGGGTTCGAGCTCGAGGCCGACAGCGATCGATTGCAGCAAGCGATCGTGAATCTCCTGGGAAACGCCGTGCGATTCTCTCCTCCCGGCGCCGTGGTCACCGCGCGCGTCGACGCCGCAGCGCCGGGGCTCGTGCGCTTGTCCGTCCGCGATCGGGGCCCGGGCATCGCGCGCGAGCAGCAGTCGCGGCTCTTTCAGCGCTTCGAGCGGCTCGACCGCAGCAACGGCGGAACCGGGCTCGGCCTCGCGATCGTCCGCGCGATCGTCGAGCAGCACGGCGGTCGTGTGGGCGTCGACAGCGAGCCAGGGCAGGGCGCTACGTTTTGGATCGAGCTCGCGGGCAAGACGCCGTCGCAGCGAGCGCTGGCCGAGCGTTGGTCGCGCGAGGCCGTGGCGGAGGCGCGCGAGGAGTTCGTCGGCACGCTCGCGGTGATGGAGACGGAGCTGCGCGCGCTGGGCGAGCGCGTCGAATCGGTGGATGGGCTCGAAGCGCTGCGACGGCTCGCGCATCGGGTGGCGGGCACTGCGGGCAGCTGCGGGCTGGGGGCGCTCTCGACCGCTGCGCGCGCGGTCGAAGAGGCGTGCGTCGACGGGGCGAGCGCAGAGGACGTGCGCGCGCGCGTCGCAACGATGGCGCGAGTGATCACGGCGACGCGTGTGGAGGGGACGGCGCTGGGGTGAGGGCGGCCGGAACCCCCTTTGGGCTGCGGTCGATCAGAACGAGGTTCCGCAGCCAGTCATCGCGCTGTTGATGCGAATCGCTGCTTCGATCGCGCACGGCCCGAAGCAGCCCCGATCCGCGCTCCCGCCGCAGCGCCGTCGACACCCAGCGGCGCTGCGCTCGTCGCTCGTCGGGCTGTACACGCACGATTGCGTCGGGGCCTCGCGCTCGTCGGACCGAGCCACCTCGCGCGCGTCGGCGAACATGCGGCGCATCGGGCCGAGACACTCGCTCGGCGGTCGCTCTCGCGCGCTCTGCAGGTCGAGCACGCAGCGCGCCGCGAACGCGTACTCCCCAGGATCCTCGCGGCGAAGTCGATTGGCGTTGATCAGCAGCGTGGCGCGACGAATCCGCGCCGCGGGCGAGTCGGAGTCGCCCGTCTGCGCAAGCGAGAGATAGTGATCGACCACCTTCGTCGGTGAAGGCTTGCATCCGGTGCTCGTCGCCATCGAAGCGGTGATCAGCGCGAGCGCGAGTCGAGTCCACGTGCGAGTGAGCGGCATGCGCAGAGTCTTGCCTCGCCCAGGCGCGCACCGCGCTTAGCTCACGCTTAGCGATCACTTACGGCGCGCTGATCGGACGCACCACCGCGAGCGTCAGTACTCCGAGCCGTCGAGCGTAAACGCGTAGTGGTGGCCGCGCGTGCCCGCTTCGCCCGCGGTCGAGTGGCAGCTCGCGCACAAGCGAAGCGCGTTGCCGCCGGTGCCGACGCGGTCTGCCACGGTTCCGTCCGGCTCGATCGGCTCGGGGAGCGCTGGGTTGACGGTGCCCGCCGGGACGCGCTGATACCAGTACCAGTCCGCGGGGTTGTTGCCGGCGCCTACTTTGAGCATCACCGCGTAGCCGACGATCTCGGTCAGCGCAGGGTTGTAGAGCTCTTTGACCGCCGCGGCGCCGACTGGGAAAACCTGCGACGGAAGCGTGTTGATCCACGCCGTGTTGAAGCAGATCCGCGTCTGCGCGTGGGCCGAAGGCGCGGGCGCGACGTGCGCGTTGCGCTGGCAATCCCACCGCCGATAGTCCCCCTCTTGCAGCCACGGAACGAGCGCCGCCCGTCCCTGCGGCGGCGTCTGCGGCCCCGCTTGCAGCCCGCCTTCTTCGTCGAACACGACGTCCGGCGCGCTCGCGCGATCGACGCTCGCATCGGCGTTGGCGCCGCTGTCGACCGAGGCCTCCGCGTCGTCTTCGTCTTCGATCGTCGCGTCGCCACCGTCGACGGGCCGCCGCGGCCTCGGCTGACAGGCAACGAGCGTCCACAACGCGAGCGTAAAAAGCAGGCCGATGCGCATCGGCTGATCGTACCCCATGCGATCATTCTCGCTATGACAGAGCTGAGCGAGGGCGACGCCGAGGCGGATCTCATTCGGCAGCTGCGCGAGTTGGCGCACACGACGCCCGAGTCCCAAGAGTTTGTCTTCGACCTCGACGGATCACCGGCGTTGGTCGTGAAGTACTACAGCGGCTCGGGGTCGCACGTGTATCTGTCCGCGCCGTACGGCGTGGGCGCGGCGAGCGCACGCGCGCCGTCGTCCGAGGCGTACCGATCCAAGCCCGCGTCGGCGCACCGCGCGCTGCGGCCGATGAAGATCGCTCTGCGCGAAGAGAACGACGATGACCGCGAGGCGGTCGCGACCGGCATCTCGAGAGAGTTTCAGAGCGGAGACCCCGTCTTCGACAACGCGGTCTACATCGATACGGACAGCGACGACGAGACGCTCCGCTACGTGCTCGCATCGCGCGATCTGCGAGACGGCGTGCGCGCGCTGCTCGCCGAGGGCGTGCGTCAGGTCGAGCTCGACGATGAAGGGCTCATCAAGGCCAACCTGCACATCTTCGCGCACGCGCAGCACGACGCCCAGCGCGCTCGGCGGCTGATCGACGCGTTTGCGAAGGTCGTGCGCAACGCGCCGCCCGTCGAGCACGCGACCGAGGTGAGCCGCACGGATCTTCAGGGCGTGCTGCTCAGCGTGCTCGGGTCGATCGCAGCGGTGCTGTTTTTGCTGGGAGTTCCCATCTATTTCGCGCTCGTGCCGAGCCGTTGTTGGGTGGGGACTTCCGACGGCGAGGGGGCCAACCTCAACTGCGAGGTCTCGGGCTGCTGCGACCCGATCGCGCCCGGCGCGCTCATCGGCATCGTGCTCGCGCCGATCGCCGCGAAGCTCGTGAGCTCGATGATCCGCGGCCGATCCAACTCGCACCGTCGTCGCGCGGTGGGGGGCTTCTCTGCAGCGCTGCTCGCGTTCGAGCTCTCGATGTTCGCGACGGGGATCTACTACTGGTACCGCTGAGCGCGGGCGCTCACGGCAGCGCGACCAGCAGCGGCGCGTGCCTGCAATCCTCCGCAAAGCGCAGCAAATCCGCGCCCGAAACGCCGGTCGTCCGGTCGTTGCACAGCGGGTGACAGCGCACCATCGCTTCGGTGGCGAGCGTCGCGTCCAACACCAGCTTCACCTGGTTGCCGCGGTCGTTGAGCACCGCGAAGGGCGTCACCGAACCTGGCTCGACGCCCAAGAACTCTCGAAGTCGGTCGTACGAGGCGAAGGACAAGTGCTTCGTCCCGATGGCCGAGGCGAGCTGCGCGAGGTCGAGCGCGCGGTCTTCGCGCACGGTCACGAGCCACATCGAGCCCTTCTTGTCGCGCACGAAGAGGTTCTTCACGTGCACGCCGCGCTCGTCCGCGGGGCGATGCCGCTGCGCTTGCGCGACGGTGAACACCGGCGGGTGCGCGCGGGTCTCGTGCGCGATCGCCAGCGAATCGAGCCGCGCAAACAGCGCCGCCGCCGGGTCGCGCAGGGTGAGCTCGTGCGAGAGCAGACGATCGCCGTCGAAGACAAAGCGCCCGCTGAAGCCGCACCCCGCCAGCATCTTGGGCAACCACAGCGCGTCGTCCGCCCACATCTCGCCGTACGGAATCTCGTCGAGCGCGGTCCACAACGGAACTGCCTCGTCGGTCTCGATCGCCTCGCCCTCGCAGCGGTCGCTCGAGAACACGTGGCACAACAAGCGGTAGCCGTCGACGAACTCGAACGCGAGCGTCCCGCGCTCCCTCGGCGCGATCGGCGTGACGCCGAGCTCTTCGCGCACCTCGCGCACGGCGGCGTCGATCGCCCGCTCGCCGGGCTCGAGCCTGCCGCCGGGGGCGTTGATCTTTCCCGCGCCCAAGCCGCGCTTCTTGCGGATCAGCAGCGCGCGTCCCTGTTGAATGACGAACAGCAGCGTCGCCGTGTCCGTCGGTGTCCATCGCTCCCAGTCGATCTCGCGTACGTCCATCACAGCGCCGGTGGTGTACCCGATGCGCGCGAGCCGCGCGGCGATTTGCAGTACCCTTCGCCAACTCCGTCATGCGAACGCTCGAACCCGCCCCCAGTTCTGCGATCGACCCGAGCACGGGCGCGCTTCGCTTCGGCTCGTACCGCGGCTCGATCCGCGGCGTGGACCTCTCGCGCGTCGAGGGCAACCCGCTCGTCCGAATCGCCCGCGAGAAGCGCTGGCTCTACGCCGCCATCGCCACGGACGAGCTGTTCGCCGCTGCCGCGGTCGTGCGCTTGGGCTACAGCGCGACGGCGTTCGCGTACGTCTACGACGCCCGCGAGCGCAGGATCGTGGCGCACGAGTCGTCGCTCGGACCCACGACGGCGTGCCGCGTGTTCGACGACCCGCGCGACGGCGTGACGGCGCACTTCTCGCTCGGACGAAATCGCTTTCGCTTGGAGAAAACCAGCGACGGATCGCTGGTCATCGACGTGCGCACCGGCGTGATCGCCATCGAAGCCGCGCTCGACGCCGCCCTCGCGCCTCCCTCGATCACGGCGGTCGCCAAGATCCCCGACGGCGTCGTCGACGTGACCGAGAAGCGCTCGCTGCTGGCCGCGCGCGGCGCGGTGCGGGTCGGCGATCGACGCTACGCGCTCGAGGGCGGCCGGGGAGGCTTCGATCTCACCCAGGGCCTGCTCGGGCGAAGGACGCAGTGGAAGTGGGCCTACGCGATGGGCCGCTGCGACGACGGCGCGCCGTTCGCCATGAACCTCGTTCAAGGCTTCGTCGGCGCGCCCGAGTGCGCCGTGTGGATCGGCGACGAGCTGATCGGCGTGGGCGAGGGGCGCATCACGCCCGACGCGTCCGACGCGCGCGCGCCGTGGAGCGTGACGACCGAGTGCGGAGCCGTGGACCTTCGGTTCGTTGCACAGGATTTTCACAGGGAGAACCGCGATCTCGTCGTGGTCTCGTCGCGGTTCGTTCAAGCGGTCGGCGCGTTCGAAGGGACCGTTCGCACCGCCGACGGCCGCACGCACACCGTGCGCAACGCGCTCGGCGTGACCGAGCAACAAGACACCCGCTGGTGAGCGGTCGGTGATCACTCGCTGCGCGATCGAAGCTCGGCGCGGATGCGCTCGTGCTCTTCGCGCGAGAGGGGATAGCGCCACGCGACCAGCAGCGCGAGCAGCAGCAAGAGCGCGGGGATCGGGCCGAACATCACGCGGATTCCTGTGATGGCCGCGGGGCTCTGCGTCGCTGCGTTGGGGACGTAGCCGGTCGCGTCGAGGATGAGCAGCGCCGCGGGGACGGCGAGCGAGGACGCGACCTTCTGCGCGAGGCTCACCAGCGCGTAGAACATCCCTTCGTGCCGCTTGCCCGTGTGAAACTCGTCCCACTCGACGGCGTCCGGCAGCATCGCCCACGACAAGACGTGCGCCGCGCCGACGCCCAGCCCCCCGAGCGCCGCGCAGCCGAGCGCGGCGGCGAGGCCCCACTCGGGCGCGATCATCACCAGGACGAGCTGGATCACGGCCCAGAACGAGATTCCCAGCAAATACGCTCGCCGTTTGTCCCATCGGCGCGCGAGGTACTCCCATCCCGGCAGCGACAAGAGCGCGACGACGAAGATCGTCCCGGACACCAGGTCGCTCTCGGCTTCGAGGCGCATGCGGTACTTCAAGAAGTACAGCAGCGACGCGAGCACGATGTCGACCGCCACCCACGTGAGCAAGAAGATCGTCGCGGCGAAGCGAAACGGCGTGTTCTTCAGCGCCGCGCGCAGCGACTCGCGCAGGCCCGGCGGCTCGTCGTCGTCGCGCCCGCGCTGCTCGCGCACCTTGGCGAACACGACCCAGAACGGAAGCGCGCCGATCAGCCCGAATCCGAGCCCCATCGCGAGCACTCTGCCTGCGTTTTCAGCGCGCATTCGACCGATCAGCGCCAGCGGTAGCGTAAACGCCACGAGCGCGCCGACGATCGAGAACGCCATGCGATAGCTCGTCAGCGACGTGCGCTCGTCGTAGTCGTCGGTGATCTCTGGCGTGAGCGCGTAGTACGGCGTCGAGACCGCGGTCATCGTCGAGTCGAACACGAGGTACGCGAGCGCGTAGTACACAGCGAGCCCGAGCTGCGAAGACAGCGGCGGGCGCCACCACATCATGGCGAAGGCCAGCGCGAACGGCGGCGCCGCGAACAACAGCCACGGCCTGCGTCGGCCCCAGCGCGAGCGCGTCCTGTCCGAGAGGTATCCGACGATCGGGTCGTTGACGTAGTCCCACGTCCGCCCGAGAAACACCGCGGCCGCTGCGTACCGCGCGCGCAGGCCCACGACGTCGGTGAGAAACATCCCGAACAGCAGCGCGACGATGGTGTTGGTCACGCTGATCCCGAAGTCGCCGCTCCCGTAGGCGAGCTTGAGCGCGAGAGAGAGCGCAGGCTGCTTGCGATCGGCGCGGTCTGTCATCGCTCGGCATTGTGTCGCACTCGAGGCGCGCGGGCATAGGCGCACCGATCGCGCGTGGCGCGCGTCGATTGCGCGCCGTTGGTCGCGCAGAAGTCGTTGCGAAGCGCCTTGGAATTCGCGCAAATCCGCGGCGATGAACGAGTCGCTCGACCCGCTGCTCAAGCCCCGCTCCGTGGCCGTCATCGGCGCTTCGCGCCAGCGAGGGACGATCGCCGCGGAGGTGTTTCACAATTTGATCGAGGGAGGCTTCGCGGGCGCGGTGTACCCGGTGAATCCCAAGGCGTCCGTGGTTCAGTCGGTGAAGGCGTACCCGACGATCGAGGAGGTTCCCGACGCGGTGGACCTCGCGGTGGTGGTGGTTCCGGCGAAGCAGGTGTGCGACGCCGTCGAGGCGTGCGGACGCAAGGGCGTGCGCGCGGTGGTGGTGATCACCGCGGGCTTCGCCGAAGTGGGCGCCGAGGGAAGGGCGCTGCAAGAGAAGCTCGTCGCGATCGTGCGTCACTACGGGATGCGCATGGTGGGGCCCAACTGCCTGGGGATCGTCAACGCCGACCCCGAGGTGGCGCTCAACGCGACCTTCGCCACCACGCAGCCGCCCTACGGAAACGTCGCGTTCTCGTCGCAGTCCGGCGCGCTCGGCCTGGCCATCTTGGAGTACGCGCGCGAGCTCGGGATCGGCGTCTCGCAGTTCGTGAGCGTGGGCAACAAAGCGGACGTCTCGGGCAACGACCTGGTTGAATACTGGGGCGCTGATCCCGCCACGCGAGTCATCCTGCTCTACCTCGAAAACCTCGGAAATTCTCAGAAGTTCATGGAGCTCGCCCGCACGGTCTCGCGCGCAAAGCCCATCGTCGTGGTGAAGTCTGGTCGCACCGAGGCCGGCGCGCGCGCGGCGAGCTCGCACACCGGGTCGCTCGCGGGCATGGACGTCGCGGTCGACGCGCTGCTCGGGCAAGCGGGCGTCCTTCGCACGGACACCATCGACGAGCTCTTCGACGTCGCGATGCTCCTCGCGAGTCAGCCTGTCCCGCGTGGAAAGCGCGTCGCCATCCTCACCAACGCCGGCGGTCCCGGGATCATGGCTAGCGACGCGTGCGAGTCGCGCGGGCTCGAAGTCGCGCGGCTCAGCGAAGAGACACAGCGCGCGCTCGCAACGTTCTTGCCGGCCGAAGCCTCGGTGAAGAACCCGGTCGACATGATCGCCAGCGCGTCGAGCGCGCAGTACGAGCGCGCGCTCTCGCTCTTGCTCGCCGCGCCCGAGGTCGACATGGTCCTCGTGCTCTTCGTCACGCCCATCGTGACGGACGCGAGCGACGTCGCCAACGCGATCCGCGCCGGCGCGAGCGCGAGCGACAAGTGCGTGGCCACGTGCTTCATGGGGCGCCGCGGCGTGCCCGAGGCCGTGCGGACGCTGCGAGAGGGGCGCTATCCGAGCTACGCGTTTCCCGAGAGCGCGGCGGCGGCGCTCGCGAAGGCCGCGCGGTACGGCGAGTGGCTCGCGAAGCCCGAGGGACGGCGCGTCGTCCCGTCGGGCATCGATCGCGACCGCGCGCGCGCCGTCGTCCAGTCCGCGGGACCACGCTGGCTCGACCCCGCGGAGGTGCAAACCGTGCTCGACGCGTACGGGCTGAGAATTCCCCGGTCGTTTGTCGCTCGATCCGCGGACGAAGCCGCCGATTTCACCGCGCGCGCCAAGGCCGAGTCCGGCGTGCAGCAGGTCGCCCTCAAGCTCGTGTCCGACACGATCACGCACAAGAGCGACGTCGGCGGAGTGATCCTCGCCCTCGAAGGCCCCGAGCACGTACGCGAAGCGTACCGAGCGATGAGCGAGCGCCTCGCCGCGCAGGGCCTCGCCGCGCAGATGCAGGGCGCGCTCGTGCAAGAGATGGTCGCGCCGGGCGTCGAGACCTTCGTCGGCGCCACGCGCGACGCAGACTACGGCGCGCTCGTCGCCTTCGGCCTCGGCGGCGTCCAGGTCGAGCTCTGGAAGGACGTGGTGTTTCGCGTCTCGCCCCTGCGCGACGTCGACGCGCGCGCGATGACCGAGCAGGTGCGGGCGAGGGCGCTGCTCGACGGATTTCGCGGCGCTCCTGCGGTGGATCGCGACGCGCTCGTCGACGCCATCCTGCGCGTCGCGCAGCTCATGGAGGACCTGTCCGAGGTGAGCGAGGTCGACGTCAACCCGCTGATCGCGTCCCCGACGGGCGTGATCGCGGTCGACGCTCGAATTCGTGTGCGCTGATTCGAGCGAGCGCCGAGCTCAGTCGCGGGCGCTGGCGTCCATCGCCGCGCTGCCGCCGTCCGCTGCGCTGTAGCTCGTCGCTGCGTCGGCCGCGCTCGTCTGCAGCGGGACGAGCGAGGGGCGCGCGCCGAGCGAGCGAAGCCCCTGGTGCGCGTGGTCGATGGAGAGAAAGAGCACGCGGCCCGCTTCTCCTGGGGCGTGAAAGCCCGACGAGTTCTCGGCTTCGACGAAGTCCAACAAGAACTGCGCGCGCATCTGCTCGAGCCTCGCGCCAGCGAGCTGCTCGTCCGTCGCGCCGCCGGTGCGCGCGGCGCCGATCCCGTGGATGAGCTCGACGAGCACGCCCATCGCGCGGTCGCGCATCTCGTGGGTGCGGTTCTGGATCGCCTCGGCGCGGTCGCGCAGCTCTGTTTCGCTGACGCGGTGGCAGGTCTGGCACGCGTTGGCGATGTTGAGCAGAGGGCTGCGAATGTGGTGGTCGCTGATCTTGAGCGCGCCCTCGCGGCGGTAGGGCATGTGGCAATCCGCGCACGAGACGCCGGCCCGCGCGTGGATGCCCTGGTTGTACATCTCGAACTCGGGGTGCTGCGCCTTGAGCACCCGCGCGCCGGACTCGCGGTGGGTCCAGTCGCGGTGCCCGTCGCGCTCGTAGTACGCGAGGATGTCGTCCGCGCGCATGCCGTTGGACCACGGAAAGGTCAGGCGCTTGTCGGGTCCCCGAAAGTAGTACTCGACGTGGCACTGACCGCACACGTACGAGCGCATCTCTTGGTGGGTTGCGTCTCGGTTGGGGTCGAAGTTGGGCCGGCCGCGGGACGCGTAGAACGAGCGAATCCCCTCGATGAACGCGGGCCTCGTCACGCGCAGCGCCATCGTCGCCGGGTCGTGGCAGTCGATGCACGACACCGGGTGCTGCACGTGGGTGCGCGCTTCGGCGTACGGCATGTGGTTGACCGCCTCGAAGCCGCGAAAGATGTCGCCGTTGCCGAGGCGGTTGTACGCGGTCCACATCGAGGCGTGGCAGTGCAGGCAGCTGCCGGGCTGGCGCACGACGACCTGGCGCTGCGTGGTCTCTTGATCGACCAGCATGAAGGCGTGGCCGCGCTCTTCGCGAAAGTCGACGGCGAAGGCGTAGCCGTTCCACATGGTGACGAGGTTGGGGTCTTCTTGGAGGCGGTTTTGCGCGACGGTCGTGCGCGAGTCGCGCGCCGTGGGGGTGTGGGGCATCGCCTCGCTGCCGCCCCATCGCGTGCGCTGCATGTCCACCGTTCGACGGTACCCGTCATACTGCAGGGGAAAATTGCGCCCCCACACCGCAGGGTCGTCCGTCCTCTCGTTGAGCTCGACGACGCGAAAGAACGGGTTTCGCGCCTCGGTCTTCTTCTCGAACACGTTGATCAACAGGCCGACGAGCCCCGCCGTCGCGAGCGCCGTCGCCGCGACCGCAAGCGCGAGGCGCCGGGTAGCCGAAATTGATTTCGTGGGCTTGATTTCGTCTGTCTTCTCTTCGCTCATGGCCGTGCTCGACTTGTTCAGTGCAAATGCCCGACGTTGCGGTGGCAGCGGACGCACGAGACCTGCTCGTCTCCGCGCGTGCGCGCCCCCCGCGCGTGCGACTCGATCGCGTCCACGACGGGCGCGTGGCAGTGCCGACACGCGCCCTCCGTCACCCGTTGATTGAGCGACGTCGTGCGGATCGGCTCGACGAAGCGCCCCGTCGTAAAAGCCCACGAGTGGTTGAACCCGTTGAGCGCCTTGACGAACAGCTTGGGCACCAGCGAGTGCGGCGCGTGGCAGTCGTTGCAGCTCGCCACCGCGTGATGACTGCCGCGCTGCCACCCCTCGAACTGCTCGCGCATCACGTGGCAGTTGGCGCACGCGCTCGGGTTGTTAGTCAGATACGCCCCGCCCTTCGCGTACGCGAACGTGTACGCGCCGATCCCCAGCGACGTGCCCGTCAACAGCGCGAGCGCCAGGGCCAGCTTCGCGCGCAGGTTGTTGGGCGGCTGCTCCGCCCGCTGCGAGTCGGACATGGATCGGGATAAAGACCGATCTGTCCTTTAAACTCAACAAAAACGGACAACGTTGTCTTTATCTACGGAGACCCTGTGTTTCTGCGGCGCATGCGGCGCGTCACGGCTCTCGCGCGGGGTCCACGTGCAGGTGCGTCTGCCCTTCGCCGCGCACTTCGATCACGCGGTCGGCCCTGTTCTGCGTGAGCAAGCGCGTGAGGTCCACGCCGAGCTCTTTGAGCGACGCGAGGTGCGCGCGCTGGGCCTGGTCGCGGTCCTTCTGCGCGGCCTGCTGCTGCGCGAGGTCGAGCTCGCGCTGAGCGCGCTCGAAGCGCCGCTTGGCCTCGCCGTCGGCGATGTCCGCCGCCCGTCGCTTGTCGCGCTCGGCGAGGTCGAAGGCGTTGGTCGCCTCTTGCTCGGCGCGGTGCTTCGTGGCGCGCGCCTGCTCGCGGCCGAGCTTGAAGTCTTCGAGGTCCTGCGCTTGCTCTTGCGTCGCGCGCTCGAGCTGCAGCCGCGTGCGCGACTCGATGGCCTCGTCGTGCATGCGCTGCAGGGACTCTGGGGCGCCGTAGCCGCGGTAGACCACCTTGTTGATGCGATAGCCGCACTGCTCTGCGCGCGAGACGAGCTGCCCGTACGCGCTCAGCTCGTTGAGCTTCTCGGTGTTGCGCTTGAACGCTTCGAAATCGTGCTTTCCCGTGAAGTCGATCACGTCGCTGGTGGCGGCGTTGACGAAGTCACCGATCGGGTCGTGCGTGCTCTCGAGCATGCGCGGCAGGTCGACGAGCTCGAAGAAGAGCATCAAGCGAATGGTGAGCACGGCGTCGTCGGCGGTCCTGACATCGTGCACGTCGTGGTACATCTGGTCAGGCAAAAACCAGAGCTTTTGAAACACCAGCGCGTTGGGCACCTTCTGGTACCCGTCGCTGCCGCCCTTCGATCCGTGCCACGAAAACGTGTGCAGCCACTCGCCGGGCGCGGGGATGAACATCGCGGGCCCGTGCACCACGCGCCGCGCGACCGCGCCGTCCTCGCCCCTCGAGTACACGACCACCGCTTCTTTCGCTGCGATCGGCAGGGCCTCTTCTTTGTCGATCGAGAGGTGCTGCTTGGGGTCGAACCACACGCTGGCCGGGCCCGCGTGGTGCTCTTGCCGCCCGTCGCGAGAGCGCACGATGAGAAACTCACCGGGGTGCGCGACGTTCTGCACCATGTGCTCGATCGCCTTCGAGCCGATCCAGAAGCGCTTGGGCCCGTCCACGATCTCGACGTGCCCGTCGGGGTGGATCACTCGTACGCGCTCGCCCTCGTTGACCGTGTAATAGAACATCCCTCGACCTCCACGATTGCGCGGCCCTGCGACTGCGGCTGACCTCGGCGCTGGCGGCGCCGGCGTCCTGTGCGGCGTGCTCGCGACCGTCTGCGCGTGCGGCGAAATCCCTCCTCGAAGCATGGTGAGCGAGCTCGGACCAGGCCCGAGGTTGCTCACGCCTGTGGTCTCGGCGAAATCCAGGTCGCTGAGGCTCGACTGGATCTGCTGCTGCATCGGCTCTTGGCGCCGCCCGCTGCTCGCCCTGGCGCGGGCGGGCGCGGCGTTCTGCTGCGGGGCGACCTCGTTCAGCGCGCCTGCCTTCTTGCTGTACTTGTAGTCCACCGTTGCGAACCCCCTTTCGGGTGCTGTGCGTTGCGAGCGACGAGGGTGATGCCGCTCTGACAGCCGCGCAATGGGCGGAGGGCTCAGCTCTTGCGCGCGCGGTCGCCGAAGATCCAGCTCAACGCGAGCGCGCCGTAGCCGACCAGAGACGTGAGCGCGAAGGTGAAGAGCTGCCAGCGGGGCCACAGCGCCGCGGCGATTCCGCCGGCGCCGAAGGCGATGCCCGTCACGACGATGTTGCGGTCGAACAGCAGCCCGACGCAGATCCACCCGCCGGCGACCCACCAGAGAAAGAGCACGAGCGCGTGGTTGAGCGGCATGCCCATGAGCGCCGTGAGAACCCAGTGAGACACGAGCCCGATGCCCATGAGCACCGTGGTCGAGAGCAGCTTGCGCACGGCGGCGTTGGGGTTCTGCGTGCGCTTGATGTAGCTGCTCACGGTGGCGGTCACCGCGAGGTTGAGCACGATGGCCGCGATGGCCTCGCGGTAGCCGAAGCGAAGCGCGCCCACATAATCAAGACCCGCGGCGGCCATGGACAGCGCGAACCAAAACACCGCCATGCCGAGCAGCATCCGCGCCCTGCCGCCGACGGCCGAGCGCGTGTCGGCCTCGCGCTGAAACGCCTCGAGCGCGTCGAACTTCGCCCGCTTGTCGTCGGCGAGCTTCACCGCTGCGGCGACGCGCTCGGCGAGGGCATCGTTGGCTGTTGGCAGCTGCGAGAGGAGGTTGTGCGCAGAGCTCGCGTTGTCGCGCTCGAGCTCGTGGACGACCATGCGTTCGATGACCTGCTGCAGTCCTTCGCGGGCCGCGACGTTGCCGCTCCACGCGCGCAGCGCTTGCAGGTGCCCGAAGCGGCTCTCGGTGAACAGCTCGTTGATCCGCGCGGGGTCTGTCTGTTCGCCGCGGTCCATCAGCGCGAACAGCTCGGTCGCGCGCTGGTTGGCCTCGCGCGAGAGCGCGAAGGACGCCCGGTGTTGCACGAAGTCGAGCACCGCGCGGCGCAGCTCGTCGGCGGACTCGAAGCGCTGCGCGGGCTTCTTGGCGAGGGCGCGCGTGGTGATGCGGGCGAGCTCGGGCTCGACCGAGGCGTCGAGCGGGGCGAAATCGCTGTCGTACGCGCGCACGAGCTGCTCCATCACCGAGGGGGCGTCGAAGGGCGCGCGGCCCGAGACGAGCTCGTACAAGATGGCGCCGAGCAGAAACACGTCCGTGCGCGCGCCGAGCTCGTCGACGCTGCACGAGCACATCTCGGGGGCCATGTAGCGCGGCGTCCCCGCGAGGGCGGTGGCGTGGCGAGCGAGCGGGAGCATCGCGTCGTCTTCGCGAAGCGAGACCGCGAGCCCCCAGTCGACGACGTAGACCTCGCCGTACGTCCCGAGCATGACGTTGTCGGGCTTGAGGTCTCGGTGGACGATCCCCTTCGAGTGCGCGAAGTGCACGGCCTCGCAGACGCGCGCGAAGATCGACAAGTGAAATCCCAGCGGATCGTCGCTCGCGTGGCTGAAGAACGCCGGCGCAGCGGCGTGGTTCGCGAGCACCTTGCTCCACGAGACGCCCTCGATGCGCCGCATGACGAACAGCGGCGACCCCTCCGGTGTCATCCCCAGCAGGTAGACCGGAACGATGTTCGGGTGCTCGAGCCTCCCGGCCACCATCGCCTCGCGAAGAAGATCCGCGCTTGCCGACGCCGCGCTCTCTTCGCGCAGCATTTTTACAGCCACTTCACGGTGCAGCGCGACCTGCTGCGCCGCGTGCACGCGTCCCATCCCGCCCTCTCCCAAGATGGAAGTCAGGTGCAGGTCCTCTGCGCGCAACACCGGCAGCTGCATTGGCTGCGCGCGCGGCGGCGGCTGCAACGTCGCGAGCGTCCCGGTCGAGTCCACGACGAGCTGCGTCTCGCTGTAACCCAGCGTCGCGAGGTGGGCCTCGAAGCGCGATCGTGCCTCGGTCTCGTTCACTTGAGCGCGCCGAAGTATGCGCTCGTCCGCTGAAACTTCGGTGCGATTTCGTGTACGAGTTTGCCCATGAAGTACTCGCTCCTCGGGCGAACGGGCGTGCGCGTCTCGTCGCTGGCGTTCGGCACGATGACCTTCGGCGGAGACGCCGACGAGCCCACGTCGCGCGCGCTGTTTCAGCGCTGCGTGGACGCGGGGATCAACCACTTCGACACGGCCGATGTGTACAACGGCGGCCGCAGCGAAGAGCTGCTCGGCTCGATGATCAAAGGGATGCGCGAGCGCGTGGTGATCGCGAGCAAGGCGTATTTTCCTGTCTCGAACGACGTCAACGGTCGAGGCACGTCGCGCTATCACCTCGTGCGGGCGTGCGAGGCGAGCCTGCGTCGGCTCGAGACGGACCGCATCGACGTGTACTACCTGCATCGGTTCGACGACGAAGCCGAGCTCGAAGAGAGCCTCCGTGCGATCGAGCACCTCGTCGCGCAAGGAAAGGTGCTCTACCCCGCGGTGAGCAACTTCGCCGCGTGGCAGGTGTGCAAATCCCTTGGAATTCAAGCGCTCAACCGCTGGTCTCCCATCGCCGCGATCCAGCCCATGTACAACCTGGTCAAGCGCCAGTGCGAAGCCGAGCTGTTGCCCATGGCGCGCAGCGAGCGGCTCGCGGTGTTTCCGTACAGCCCCCTCGGGGGAGGGCTCTTGAGCGGAAAGTTCGGCGTCCACGACCGCCCCGCCGGCGCGCGCGTCAGCGAGTGGCCCATGTACAAAGTCCGCTACGGCGAGCCGGCGCTCTACGAAGTCGCCGAGGCGTTTCGCTCGCTCGCGCGCGAGGCCAACCTGCACCCCGTGACGCTCGCCGTCGCGTGGGTGATGGCCCAGCCCGGCGTGACCGCGCCCCTGCTCGGCGCGCGTTCGCTCGCGCAGCTCGAGCCCGCCCTGGCAGCCGCTGAGATCACCGTCGACCCCGCGCTGCTCGACCGCGTGAGCGCGCTCTATCCATCGCCCCCGCCCGCGACCGACCGCAACGAAGAGGGCCTCGTCGCGGGGCCCGGCAGCGCGCGCAAGAAGTGATCGCTCAGCCCTTCGCGAGCATCGCGCGAAGCACGGTCTCGAGCGTGGTCGCGCCGCGGACAAACTGCGCGGCGCCTCCCTCCCACGCGACGTGGTTCGCGTTGATCCCTTGCACGAGCTCGCCGTACCCGCTCGCGACGTCCTTCGACGCGCCCATCCCTTCGAGCGACGCCACCATCGCCTCGACCGGAACGGTCACCGCCTTCACGCTCTTGCCGCTCACCGCGCTCATCACCGCCGCCGTGTCGTCGAGCGAGAGCTCTTCGGGGCCCGCCAGCTCGATCACGCGGGCGCCGCTCGCGTGCGGCTCGAGCAGCGCGTTGGCCACGGTCCTTCCGATGTCCTTCGTCGCGACCTGAGAGAACTTCTTGTCCGCCGCGAGCCCGTAGTAGAGCGATCCCGACGCGAGCGCCCCGCCGAGCGAGCCGCCCCAGTTCTCCATGAAGAACGCGGCGCGCACGAAGGTGCTGCGCAGCCCGCTCTCGCGCAGCGCGCGCTCGATGGGGTTGAGCCACTTGATCGGGCCCGTCTTGTCCGCGTGCTGCGCGCCGACGGACGACAAGAACACCGTGTGCTTCGGCGCCGCCGCGCGCAGCGCCGTGAGCAGGTTGGCCGTCAGCGCCGTCCTGTTGGCTGCCACGTTGGGCTCTCCCCACGCCGGCGGCGGGAGCAGCACGTACGCGCCGGTCGCGCCTTCGAGCGCGCGGGTCATCGACGCGGTGTCCTCGATCGTCGCGATCGCGACCTCGGCGCCGCGCTCCTTCCACTGCGCGCCCTTGGCCGCGTCGCGAACGACCACCCGCACGGCCTGCTTCGCCGCGAGCAGCGCCTCAGCAGCGACCGAACCCGTGTGACCCGTAACTCCAGTGACGACGAACATGGCTGTTGGCTCTCTCTTTCGCGCTCGAAGCGCCCTTCGCGCCTCGACGACGGACCCAACAGTGCGACCCTCACTCTCATTCAGCCAATTGATGAATGAGATAGTGCATATTCACACGGTGAATCTGTCTGCGGTCGACCTCAACCTCCTCGTCGTGCTCGAAGCCCTGCTCGCCGAGCGCTCGGTGACCCGCGCCGCGCGCCGCGTCGGGCTCAGTCAGCCCGCGGCGAGCAGCGCGCTCAACCGCCTGCGCGCCCACTTCGACGACCCGTTGTTCGTGCGCACCGCGCGTGGGATCGAGCCGACGGCCCGGGCGCTCGCGCTCGCCCCGCTCTTGCGCACGGCGCTCGAAGCGGTGCGCGCGACGCTGGCCGAGCCGACGCCGTTCGACCCCGCGACGGCGCGAACGATGTTTCGTTTGAGCATGCCCGACTCGCTCGCGTTGCTGCTCTTGCCGTCGGCGCTCGCGCGCGCCGAGCGAGAGGCGCCTGGAATCGATCTGCTGCTCCGGCCGCTGGCCTCGACGCTCGACGAGGCCGACCGACTGCTGCTCGACGGCGAGCTCGACGTCGCCGTCACGCGAGACAGCACCGAGCGCGCGGGCGCTCACCAACGCCTGCTGTGGAAGGAGCGCTTCGTCTGCGTGTTGCGCGAAGGCCACCCCCTCGCAAAGAAGCGCGCTCTCTCGCTCTCCGACTGGCTCTCGCTTCGCCACGTGCTCGTCGCCCCGCGAGGGACGCCCGGCTCGATCGTCGACGAGGCCCTCGCGACCATGGCGCACACGCGTCGCGTCGCGCTGATGGTCCCGCAGTTCTTGATCGCCCCCGCGGTGGTGGCCCGCTCGGACCTCGCGTGGACCGCGCCCGAGCACGTCGCGCGCGCGATGCAGCAGAGCCACGGGCTCGTGATCAAGCCCGTCCCGATCGCGCTCGAGGGCTTCTCGCTCTACCTCCGCTGGCACGACCGGTTCGACCGAGACCCTGCCCACCAGTGGCTCCGCGCGCTGCTCGTGGCGGCCGCTTCGCACGCGCGTTCGCAGTCGCGAACGGGGCCGTGATACACCCTCGGCGACGATGCTCGCCGCGCTGCACACCTGGCTGGTTTGGATCGAGATCGCGCTGGCGATCTTCACGTTCGCGTCGCTCTTGTTCGTGACCGCGCCGTACGGCCGCCACGCGCGCGCGGGCTGGGGCCCGACCGTGTCCGCCAAGCTCGGTTGGGTCCTGATGGAGTGCCCGGCGGTCCTGCTGTGGGCCGCGGTGTTCTTCACGGGGCCGCACGCGCGCTCGGCGGGTTCGATCGCGCTCATGCTCGTGTGGATGAGCCACTACGTGCACCGCACGTTCTTGTATCCGCTGACGCTCAAGCCCGGCGCGCGCCCCACGCCGCTGGTGATCGTCCTGCTCGCGGTGCTCTTCAACACGCTCAACGCCCTGGTCAACGCAGGGCAGGTCGCGCACGTGCGCCCCTACGACGCGACGTGGCTCACCGACGCGCGCTTCGTGCTCGGCGTGCTGGTGTTCGCGGCGGGCTATTTCATCAACAAGCAGTCCGACGCGATCTTGCTCTCGCTGCGCAAGCCCGGAGAGACCGGCTACAAGATCCCTCGCGGCGGGCTGTATCGCTGGGTGTCGTGCCCCAACTACTTGGGCGAGCTGCTCGAGTGGGTCGGCTGGACCATCGCTACGTGGTCGTTCGCGGGCCTCGCGTTCGCGCTCTACACCGCGGCCAACCTCGTGCCCCGCGCGCTCGACAACCATCGCTGGTACCAGAGCCAGTTCGCGGACTACCCGAAAGAGCGCCGCGCGGTGATCCCTTTTTTGCTGTGACGGTGCAAGGTTTGCGCTGAGTTTTTTCAGGGCAGCGCTGAATCGTTCGGGAGGGTCAGGGACTCTGTTCCGTTGAAGCCGCGATGAAGTCATCGCGAGGCACAACGGAGAACGACCATGCTCGCCAAGATCCTCCCCAACAACGAACACCCCATCGAGCGCGCCATCCGCGTGGTCCTCGGCCTCGCGCTGCTCTCGATCGTCTTCGTCGGCCCCAAGTCCCTCCTCGGCCTGATCGGAATTGTTCCGCTCGCGACCGGACTGCTCGGCAGCTGCCCGCTGTACACTCTCTTCGGCTTCAGCACATGCCCGGTGAAGGCGAAGGACACGACCTCGACGACGTGACGCTCTTGCAGCGCGTCGCCGAGAAGGACTCTGCGGCGCTCCGCGCGCTGTTCGATCGGCACGCCCCCGCGCTGCTGCGCTACGCCAACACGCTCGCGCGCGACCGCGCCCTCGCTGAGGACGCCGTTCAAGAAGCGTTCGCCGCGCTCTGGCAGCACGCGGACGGGTTTCGCAGAGAGAGCTCCGCGCGGTCGTGGCTGTTCACCATCGCGCGCAACGCCGTGCACCGCCGGTTTCGACGCAAGGTCGATCGGCAAACAGACGTCGCGCTCGAAGAGCTCGGCGCCGACGCTGGCTGGGGTGTCCCCGCTGCGCAGCGCTCGGTGCTCGAGCGCATCGAGAGCGACGAGTGGGTCCGCCACGCGCTCGCTCAGCTCGACGACGATGACCGCGACGCGCTCGCGCTCGTCGACGTCGAAGGGCTCTCGATCGAAGAGGCCGCCGCGGCCCTCTCGCTCTCGGTCGCCGCGGTCAAGAGTCGCTTGCATAGGGCGCGGCTGCGCTTCGTCGCCGCGCTGCGAAAGGAGGACGCTCGATGAAGGGCGACCGCAACGTAGGCGGGCTTCTGTGCAGCGAAGTCCTCGCTCAGCTCTCGGACTACATCGACGGCGCCCTCGACGACGCCGCGCTCGCCAAGGTGCAAGCCCACGTCGCCGGCTGCGATGTGTGCGAGCGCTTCGGCGGCAGCGTCGGCGCCTCGGTCGCCGCCCTCAAGCGCCAGCGCGCCGCGCACGCTGAAGACCGATCGATCGACTCGGCCCTCGCGCGGCTGCGCGCCGCGCTGCCCGACGAGCGCTCGCAGTGACCGCCGCGAGCGCTCGCCTCGGCGATATTCTGGTGCGCGAATTCAACATCGCGCGCATCACCGTCGAGCAGGCGGCCTCGACCCACTCCGCCAACGGTCGCCGCCTCGGAGAAGAGCTCGTCGCGCTCGGGCTCGTCGACGAGTCGATCGTCTACCGCGCGCTCGCCGCGCAGTTCGGCCTCGCCGTCGCCTCGGTCGATCAGGTCGAAGCGGCGTTCGACCCCGCGGTTTCGCGCGGCGTTCACCGGGCGTTTCTCGAGAAGCACCGCGTCCTGCCGTACGCGCGCGAGGGGGCCACGCTGCTGGTCGTCACGTGCGAGCCGCGAGAAGACCTCTCGCTCGTCGCCAAGGCCATGCGCGCCCCGAGCGTGCGCGTCGCGCTCGTCACCGCCTCGGACTTCGCCCGCCTTTGGCGCCTCGTCGAGCTGCGCGCGAGCGAGCGCCCCACCATCGCGCCGGACGCGCCCCAGCACGATCAGCTCATCACCCGCGGAATGGATCGCGAGGTCCGCTCGGTCGCCCTCTTCGACGCGCTCTTGCTCGAGGCCATCGCCCGACGCGCGAGCGACCTGCACGTCGAGCGCTACGGCGCTGCGGTCCGCGTGCGCTTTCGCATCGACGGCGACCTCCACGACTATGCGGGCCTTCCGCTGTCGGTCGAAGACGTCGAGGGCCTCGTCAACGTCGTGAAGGTCCAAGCGCAGCTCGACATCTCCGAGCGAAGGCTCCCGCAAGGAGGGCGCATCCGACGCCGCGCAGGGGACAAGGCCTTCGACCTTCGCGTCCAGACGCAGCCCGCGCTCTGGGGCGAGCACCTCGTCCTGCGGCTCTTGCCGCAAGAGCAGCGGCTGCTCTCGATCGAAGAGCTCGGGATGCCCGGCGACCTCGCGGTGCAGTTTCGCCGCTTGCTGGATGCGCCCGGAGGCCTCTTGCTCGTCGTCGGGCCGACGGGCTCGGGCAAGAGCACCACGCTCTACGCGGGCCTTCAGCACATCGCGCAAGACGAGACGCGAAAGGTCATCACCGTCGAGGACCCCATCGAGTACGCGGTCGTCGGCGTGCAGCAGACGCAAGTGCGCCCCGAGCTCGGACTGCAGTTCGCCGCGGCGATGCGGGCCTTCGTGCGCGAGGACCCCGACGTAATCCTCGTCGGAGAAATCCGCGACGCAGAGACGGCGCTCGAGGCCATCCGCGCCTCGCAGACGGGCCACCTCGTGCTCTCGACGCTGCACTGCAACGACGCGACGGACGCCGTGCAGCGCTTGCTCGACCTCGGGATGCAGCCCAACTCGATCGCGTCCGAGCTGGTCGCCGTCGTCGCGCAGCGGCTCGCGCGGCGCGTGTGCGAGCACTGCCGCGAGCGCGCGACGCTGCCCGATGCGCTCGCGAAAGAGCTCTTTCCGCAAGGGATCGAGGCGGGCTTCGAGTGCTTCAAGGGTCGCGGCTGCGAGCGATGCCAGGGCCATGGGACGCGCGGACGCGTCGCCGCGATCGAGTACCTCCGCTCGACCGCCGAGGTGCGCGGAGCCATCGCCCGCAGGAGCACCGTGGACGAGCTGCGCGCGGTCGCGCTGCGAGCAGGGCTGCGGCCGATGCGCGAGAGCGCGCTCGACCTCGTGCGAAGGGGAGTCATCCCCGTCGACGAGCTTCCGTGGCTGCTGCCCCCCGAGCGCATGGCGCGCGAGCGCTACACGTCCGTCGCGACCCCTTGAGCGGCGGCGCGCGAGCGCCACCACCCCTCGGCGATCTTCGCAGCAGCGCGGCGCTCGTCGTCCATTTGCTCGACGGGCATGCGCAGCGTCTCGCAGAAGCGCCGCACGATCACCAGCCCGCTGAGCGCAGTGCGACCCATGTTGGCGGCGCCGAACATCGCCATCATCGCCACCGCCGCCGCCGCCGCGTTGCGGCTGAACGCCGCGCGATCGGTCGCGAGGTACGTCCCCAGCGCCGAGAGCAAGAGCACGATCGCCGAGCCGCCCGTCGCCGCGCCGAGGTCCGTCATGACCTCGAGCTTCAGCGCGTTTTGCGCGGCGTCCATCGTCTGCTTCCAGCGCGCTTCGAAGGGCTCGCCCTGCTCGCCAGCGTCGCGAAAGTGCCCGTGCTCGCCGGTCGGCGTGGTCACGGTCGGCAGCCGCAGCGTGAGCGCGCGCGTGAGCAAGAGCGCCGACGTTCGCTCTCCGCCCGCCGCTGCGACCTTGGCGAGGCGGCTGAATTGGCCGGCGTTCGCGAGCTTCTGGCACATGGCCACGAAGGTCTCCGTGCGGAGCCCGCGCTGCCCGAGGCGATACAACGAGCGCAGCGCGATCGCGCCGCACAGGGCCATCGCTCCGTAGCGAAGCAGCGTAAACGTGTCGAGTTGTTGCACGAGCGGAGTCTATAGCGATTCGCGGTCGCGCTCTCGGGTCGCGAGAACGCTTGCAGTAACTTCGCGCGGCGCGCGCGGCTCTGATAACGGGGCGTGTGTGCAGCAGTCGATCACGGCGGTGATGGGTTGGATCGCGGCGTGCGTCGCCGCGGGCGCGGCGCTCGTCGCGTGTGGTGACGAGCCGAACACCTCAGAGGCGCCGCGCCCGATCGCCGGAGAAGACCCCGTGCGGCAGGCCAACGAGGCGCGCGAGGCCATCGCGCGAGGGACGCTCCCGGCCAACACCGATCGACTGGTCGCGAGGCTCGACGCCCTGCGCGGCAGCCGTCGCGAACGCGAAGCTTCTGTCGCCGCTGCGCAGCTTTTGCACGAGCGCTTTCGACGCTATCGAGACGGCCGAGACCTCGCGTCGGCCGAGCAGCGGTGGCGCGCGCTCGCGTCGGGGCAAGACGCGGCCTCGTGCGACGCGCTCGCGCGCATCGGCTCGCTGCGGCACAGCGCAGAAGACACCGACGGAGCGCGGTCTGCGTGGCTCGAGTACCTGCGTCGTTGCCCTGATGCGAGCGCGCGAGAGCACGTTCGCGCCTCGCTCGCGTTGATCGACCCTGCGTCTGCCCGCGCGGCAACACAGGCCACGGCGAGCGACCGACGAACCACCGACGGAACCAGCCCGCGACGCTCGGTGCGACGCGTGGTGATCGACGCGGGCCACGGCGGAAGCGACCCCGGCGCTCGCGGCCCGACCGGCCTGCGCGAGAGCGAAGTGACCCTCGCGGTCTCTCGTCGCGTCGCCGAACGACTCGCCGTCGAGCACGGGATCGATGTGGTGATGACGCGCGATCGCGACGTGTTCGTCCCGCTCGAAGACCGCGCGCAGCGCGCCAACGAAGCGCGCGCGGATCTGTTCGTCTCGATTCACTGCAACGCCGCCGAGCGGGTCGAAGCCCGCGGCGTCTCGGTGTACGCCCTCGACGCGCAGCACGAGCGCGTCGAGAACCGCTTCGCGCGAAGGGTCAGCGCCGAGCGCGAGCTCGACCCGATCGACGACACCGAGGTCTCGCACATCCTGGCCAACCTCCAGCTCGCCTCGCAAGGGGCGCGGTCGTGGAGGCTCGCGGGGAGCGTTCAGCGCTCGCTCTTGAGCACGCTGCGCGCGGCGTATGCAGACGTCGACGACATGGGCGTGCACGTCGCGCGCTTCAACGTCCTCGTCGGGACCGAGATGCCCGCGGTGCTCGTCGAACTCTCGTTTATCTCGAACCCGATGGAAGAGTCCCGCCTGCGCGACGAGGGCTACCAGAGCCAGCTCGCGCGCGCGGTCGCCGACGCGGTCGCCGCCGGTCCGTAGTCGAGCGCTCCCCGTCGCTGTTCGTTCTGCGCTACACACTTCGCTCGGCGATGACCCAGCCCGACCCGAGCGACGCGCGCGAGCGACCCATGCTCTCTCCCTCCATCGTCGCGGCGACGCGGCAGTTCTTGACCGCGCATCGCAAGCCGATCCGCGACGCGGCCCTGCGCGGCGAGGGTGGTACCGCGCTCGCGGCCAAGACCGCTGAGCTGTACGACGGGCTGCTCTCGGCCTTCTTTTGCGCGGCGTCCGCGCGGTGCGGGCTCGCCGGCGCGCCGATCTCGCTGCTCGCCGTCGGCGGCTACGGCCGCGGCCTCGTCGCGCTCGGAAGCGACCTCGACGTCCTCGTCCTCGCGCCGGACCCCGAAGACCAGCGGGTGCGCGACCTCGCCGAAATGCTGCTCTACCCGCTGTGGGACGCGGGCGTGTCCGTCGGGCACGCAGTGCGATCTCCCGCGGATTTTACACAACTCGCGCGGGACGACCTGCGCACGGCGACCACCGTCCTCGACGCGCGCGTGGTCGCTGGCGACGCGGCCTACGCGAAGGACGCCATCGACCGCGGCTGGCGCGCGCTGTTCGACGGCGAGGTCAACCACTTGCTCGACGCGTTTGGCGACGAGATGCGAGGCCGCCACGCGCGCTTTGGCGCCTCGGTCTTCTTGCTCGAGCCCGACATCAAGCACGGCCGCGGCGCGCTCAGGGACATGGACATCGTGTGCTGGGCGCTCGGCGCGCGCTTTCGCGTCGGCGGCTTTCGCGATGCGCTGAAGCGTGGCTTCGTGAGCGCGGACGAGTGCGAGCGCTTCGAGTCCGCCCGAGAGTTCTACTGGCGCGCCCGCTGCGCGATGCACGCGTTCAACAATCGTCGCGCCGACCGGCTCACGTACGACGCGCAAGAAGAGTGCGCGCGCGCCCTCGGCTACGTCGATGGCGACTCGGACGAGGCCGTCGCGCAGGGCGCCGAGCGGCTGATGCAGGCGTACTACGGGCACGCGCGCACCGTCGCCACGACGCTCGAGCTCGTGCTCGAACGCTGCCGCACGGGCCGCTCTTCGCACGAGCGCATCCCGCGCGCAGAGCGCGTCGCCGACGGGATCGAGCGCTTCGACAACGCCCTCAATTTCACCGACGCCAACGTGCTCAGCCGAGAGCCCGCGGCGGCGCTGCGCATCGTCGATCAGGCGGTGAAGATGGGGCTCCCGCTCTCGGCGCGGGCCCGCGAGTCGATCACCCGCGCGACGAGCGACCCGCAGTTCTGCGAGCGGCTGCGCGGCAGCAGCGCCTCGGGTGCCGTGTTCTTGCGGCTCATTTCGCACGCGCCGAAGGCCAGGCTGCGACAGCGGGGCAGCGCCGTCAGCGCCGCAGAGCAGGGCGAGGGCAGCGTCGTCGCAGAGCTGCACGACCTGGGGCTGTTGCTCGCGATGGTGCCCGAGTTCGCGCCAGTGACGGGCCGCGTTCACCACGACGTCTACCATGTGTACACCGTGGACGTTCACAGCGTGGCCGCGGTCGATCGGTTGCACGAGATGGCGCGCGGAGAGCACTCAGAGGCCTTCGAGACCGCGGCGCGCGTGCAAGCGGACGTCGATCGGCGCGCGGTCCTCTGCCTCGCCACGCTCTTGCACGACGTGGGAAAGGGCCGACGAGGCGACCACTCTGCGATCGGCGCTGAGCTCGTCCCGGTGATCGCCGCACGCCTCGGCGTCTCGAGCGAAGACGCGACGCTCGCGGCGTGGCTCGTTCGTCAGCACCTCGCGCTCTACCACGTCGCCACGCGCCGTGATCTCGCGGACCCGCAGACGATCGCCTCGGTCGCGACCCTCGTCGGAAGCGAGTGGCGCCTGCGCGCGCTCTACCTCTTGACCGTCGCGGACCTCTCGACCACGAGCCCTACGTCCATGACCACATGGAAGGCCAGGATGCTCGACGAGCTCTTGCGCCGCACAGAAGAAATGCTCGCCGCCGGCGTGATGGCGGACGACGCCGAGGCGCTCGTGGCGCGCGCCGTCGAGTGCGCGGGCGAGGACGGCGCGCTCGTTCGAACGCTGTGCGCGCAGCTGCCGCAGCGGTACGTCTACGCGACGCCGAGCGAGACCATCGTGCGCCACGCGCGCGCGCTCGCAGCGGCTCCCATCGGCGCGCCGTTCGTGATGGCCACTGCGCTCGACCAAGACGCCAAGGGTGAGCTCGTCGAGGTGCTCGTGAGCGCGCCGGATCGACCGGGCGTGCTCGCGCGGCTGTCCGCGATGCTCTACGCGTGCAGGCTCGATGTGCAAAACGCGCAGCTCTTCGCCCGCGGGCGCGACGGCGCGACGGACGCGATGGACGTGTTCATCGTGCGCAGGCTCGACGACGACCCTGGGGGCCTCGATCGTCTCGCGCAGCGACTCCCGCGCGAGCTCGAGCGCGTGCTCGCGGGCGACGAGCCGCCGACGATCGAGACCGGGCAGCGCGCGGTGGGCTATCGCAGAGCCGAGCCCGCGGTGCGCACGGAGGTGGCGATCGACAACGACGCGAGCGGTCGCTTCACGGTGATCGAGCTGTTCGGCCGCGATCGACCGGGCCTGCTGCACTCGATCGCGTACGAGCTGTATCGGCTCGGGCTGACGATCGCGTCGGCCAAGGTCAACACCGAGGGGAGACGCGCGGCGGACGTGTTCTACGTGCTCGATCGCGACCGGCAGAAGCTCGACCCGTCGCGCTTCGCGAGCGTGCGATCGGCGCTCGACGCCGTGCTTTCACCGGCGAACTAGCTGCGAGCGTCACCGCAGCACGCGTCGCCACGGGAGCCGCGCCGCGCGACGCCCTCTCCGGCTGCGCGCGACGAGAGAAGAAATCTCGCGCCGGGCCGTCTACCATCGCAGCCCACTCGTGAAGCCTCGATCGCTCTTCGCTCTCTCGTTCGTGGTCCTGTCCGCGCTCTCGCTGCCGGCGAGCGCTCAGCTTCGGATCCCCATTCGACTGCCCGGACAGCAGCCGGCCAACGCGACGCCGTTCGACCTGGCCATCGCGCGGGGCGATCGCGCGCTGCAGCAAGGGCAGCTCGATCAGGCGCAGACCCAGTTCGAGCAAGCGTCGCGGCTCAACGCGCAGGACGCGCGACCGTCGTTTTATCTGGGAGAAATCGCGCGAAGACGCGAACAGTGGCCGGCGGCAGCGACGCACTTTCGCGCGGCCATCCAGCGCAACGCGCGCATGGCCGAGGCGCACGCGTCGCTCGGCGCGGTGCTGCGCGAGCTCGATCAAGCGGCGGACGCGCTGCGATCGTTCGAAGCAGCGTTGCGGATCGACCCGCAGCTCGGCGAGGCGCACTACGGCCTCGCGCTCTGCCTCGAGGACGCGGGGCAGCGCGATCGCGCGGTGACCGAGTATCGCTCGGCCGTTCGGCTCTCGCCGCGCGACCCGATGCCAGCGCTCAACCTGGGGATTCTCCTCGCGTCCGAGCGTCCGGCGCGCGGGACGCAGCCGCGCGCAGAGGCGCTCTCGATGCTGCAGAGCGCGATGCGCAGCGGCCAGGACAACGTCGCGGTGCTGACCTCAGCGGGCCCTGCGCTCAGGCTGCTCGGCGAACACGCGAGCGCGGCCGACGCCCTCGAACGCGCGCGGGCTCGGTCTACCAACGCGAGCGCGTCGTTGTTGGCAGAGCTCGCTCAGGCGCTGTGGGCATCCGGTCAGCGACCGATGGCGCTCACGCGGATCGCAGAGGCCGTGCAGCGCGCGCCGACGACGGCGGAGCTGCACTACGTGCGGGCGCTGATGCAGGCGGAGAGCGGAGACCGCGCTGGGGCGCAGGCGTCGCTGCGGTTGGTGATCCAGCACGGCGCGAACAGTCCGTTGGCAGCGCGCGCGCGGCAGCGGTTGGCGGCGCTGGGCGGTCGGTGACCGTTTCGTGAAGTTGTCGAAGGTGGCACACCGCGGTAACAAGGCGTAGAGGCGGCGGGGGAGAGGTGCACCGACAACGTGCATCTGCCACAGGACTGACTTTGTTCGATCGAACCCAACACCATGCGCCAGTGTCCGAAGTGCGGAACAAAATTCTGGGGTGATTCTGAGCGGCAGTGCCCCAACGACGGGGCGACGCTGCAAGACGTCGTCGTCACCAGCGACCGCACGCGCCTGCTCGGCTCGATCATCCACGGCCGGTACATCATCGAAGGCGTCCTGGGTGACGGCGGCATGGGCGTCGTCTACCGCGGCCGCGGCGTGCAGGACCAACGCTCCTACGCAGTGAAAGTCCTCCGCGGGGAGTACACCCACGAAGAAGAGCTCGTCGCGCGCTTCGAAGTCGAAGCTCGCGCCGTCGCCGCCATCCACCACCCGAACATCGTTCAAGTGTTCGAGTTCGGCGCGCTCGAAGACGGCTCGCGCTTCTTCGTGATGGAGCACCTCGACGGAAAGTCCCTCGCCTTGGTGATGCACAACGCGGGCAAGCTCGCGGACGGCCATCGCCGACCGCTCGACACTCGTCTCGCCCTGAAAATCACCCGACAAATCTGCGCTGGCCTCTCCGCCGCTCACGCCGTGGGGATCGTGCACCGCGACATGAAGCCCGACAACGTCCACATCGTCCGCGAAGGCGACGACCCGACGTTCGTCAAAGTGCTCGACTTCGGGATCGCCAAGGTCGCCGGCTCACAAGCAGCCAAGACCCGCACGGGCTCCGTCTTCGGAACGCCCCAGTACATGTCCCCCGAGCAAGCCGCGGGCGAGCGCGACATCGACGCCCGCACCGACGTCTACGCCACGGGCATCTTGCTCTACGAAATGGTCACCGGGCAGCTCCCCTTCGAAGCTGACAACCTCATGGCCATCCTCGCGGCGCACATGTACCAGCCGCCCATTCGCCCGCGAATGATCCCCGCGGCGAGCAAGTCCGTCGACGCCGCGCTCGAGTCCGTGCTCATGAAAGCGCTCGCGAAGGACCGCTCGCTTCGCTATCAGTCCATGGCTGAGCTGTCGGCCGAGCTCGAGCGCATCGAGAACGGGCTCGAGCCGCTGGCCCTCGACGACGCAGAGCCTACGGTTGTGCAAGACGGCCGTCGCGGCTCGCTCATGCCGCCGGCGATCGCCCCAGCGGGCGTGGCTTCGGCGGGCGCTGTTCCGCAGGCCACCATTTCGCCCGTCACCACGTCACCACGTCGCGGCTCGAAGCCCTCGTCGATCAACCCTGCCGTGATCGTTCTCGGCGCCGTGGGCGTGCTGTCGTTCGTTGGCGCCGGCGCGATGATCGTCCGTCGCGCGCAGCCTCGCACGGGCGCGCAAGTGGTCGACGTGCCTCCGACGAACGGCCAGCCCGCAAACGTCCCGCAGCTCGCTGTGCCCACGCAAAACACAGCCAACACCGCGACCAGCCCGACCGTGCTCATCGCCACGCAGCCCCCCGGCGCTGAGCTCTCGACGGACGGACGCACGGTGGTGTGCACGACTCCCTGCGCCGTCTCGCGGCCCGCGTCCACTGCGGTTCGCTACGTCGTGAGCGCCACGGGCTTCGAGCGATCCGCGTTCGAGCTGCGCCCCGACTCTGCGCCGCACATCCAGCTCGTGCTGCCTCCGCGCACCGGCGCTCGTCCGAGCAACAACAACCGCCCGCAGCCACGCGCCAACCCTCCGGCCAACACCGGGAATAATCCCGCCGCGCCGACGGTGAACTCGCACACCAGCGGCAGCCCGCTGTTGCATCCCTGGCAGCAGTGACGCGTGCGGGATGACTTCGGTCCGGGCTCGCTGTAGGTTCCCGCGTCCGAATGAAGGTTTCGTGCTTGAGATTCGCCGCTGCGCTCGCGTGCTCTGCCGCGGCGATGGTCGGCTGCGACAGTGAGGCGGGGCGTCGACCGACCGTGGGGGTCCTGCATTTTCCCACGGCGGCGGTGGCGTCGAGCGACGGGCGATTTCTCTACGTCGCCAACTCCAATTTCAACCTGGAGTTCAGCGGCGCGATCGTCCACGCGTTCGACCTCGACAAGATCCGCGCGGCGGCCATCAACGCGCAGGCCAACCCCAACGATCCGTCCGCGGCGTTCGACCGCGACGAGTCCAAGTACGTCGTCGCCGACGGCAACGGGACGACCCCGCGCGGCGCCGCGGTGCGCGTGGGCTCGTACGTCACTGCCATGCAGATCGCGCCCGACGGCAATCGCTTGTACGTCGCCTCCCGCGCCAGCGGCTGCATCTCTTGGATGGACCGCGGCGCAGACGGAATGCTCGAGTGCGGCCAGGCCTCCGCCGGCGGCGCGTGCGACGAAAACGCCACGGGCGTTCAGCACTGCGTAGGCGCGTCGCGCACGGGTCGCCGCGACCTGTTGTTGCCGCCCAACCCCACGTCCATCGACGTGTTCGACCGCAACGGCGCGCGGTACATCACGGTCACGCACCACGAAGAGTCCCGCTCGCGCGTGTCCCTCTTGGTGCAGGCGAGCGCCAACGACACCCCCATCGTCGCGCACTACGCCAATGAATTCTCAGCCCGTTTGTGGACGCAGCTGCGCCTGCCCACGACCGAGCCGCACTGGCTGGTCTTCTCTCGCGACGACCCGACGATGGGCCACGTGCGCTTGTTCGAAGACGGCGCGTCGTCCTTTGTGTTTCGCGCGCCCACGACCTTTCCGAGCACGGTCTCGGGCTCGCTGGGCGTGATCCACGTCGCGCTCGACCCGTGCAATCCCAACCGCGCGTACGCTGCTGCGCGCGCGCGGCGCACCAGCGGCTCGGGCGTCGGCGACGCGCTGCTCGCGATCGACGTGAGCAACCCCGACGATCCTCGCGTGGTCGAGACGCTCTCGATGCCCATCGGGCCGACGCGCATCGTCCCCGTCCGTCGCGGGGCGACGTGCGCGGACGGCGTGGACCTGTACACCGTGCTCTACGACTCTCGAAAGCTCTACGTGGTCGACGCGCAGAGCTGGCGCGAGGTCGCGCAGATCCGCACGCAGGTCGGCCCGACGGACTTCGTCGTCGACCCGCAGCTAGGCTCGGCGGGGCACAATTTCTTCTACGTCATCAACTTCTCTTCGATGTGCATCGAGGTCGTGGACGCCACGACGAGAAGAGTCGTCTTCACCATCGGCGATCCGATTCGACCGAGGGAGCTGTCGTGATTCGTTCGAGATTTTTCTTTGCCGCGTGCGCGATGGGCGCCGCGGCTGTCGCTGGCTGCGCTGCTCCGCTCTCGAACCCCGCGACGTTCAGCTTCAACCGCCCGACCTCCGTTGATTTCGTGTGCTTGCGCGTCCCCGTCGGAAGCGACGGACGTATCTCGAACGACACGCTCACGATGGGCGCCGAGGTCGAAGCGTTTCCGCTCGCGGATTGCCCCACGGTCAACGCCGCGTCCAACAGCGACGTGCAGATGGTGGGCGGCGGCTTCGTGGGCCTGCGGCTCTTCGCGCTGGTCACGCAGGCGGACCGCGGCGAGGTCGCCGTGGTCAACATGCACCCGCGGTTCAACACCGGAAACGTCGATACGCAGCCGCGCGTTCCGGGCTTCACGTTTATCCCGTCGGGGGCCTTCGCGAGCGCGCTGACCGTGCACCCGAGCGGACGCACGACGTACGTCGCCAACGCAGGCGAGCGCACGGTGACCATCCTCGACAACCGTCGACTGCTCGCCGGGCGCGCGTTTCGACTCAGCGCTGGCGGCAACACCGTCGCGATCAGCGACCTTCCCTCCGAGCCCATCGACGTCGCCCTGCGCTCCAGCGGAACGCCCGCGCAACACGCGCTCTACGTCTTGCTCCGCGACGGCACCCTTCGCGTGTACGACGTCACTGATCCCGCCGTCGCGCCCGCGCTGCGATCGGAAGTCCGCCTGCGAAATCCCACGGCGAGCGCGATGGACGGCGGCGTCACCGACGCGGGCGCCGACGCCGCTCCCGACGCGACGCCCGATGCTGCTCCCGATGCGACACCGGACGCCGCTCCCGATGCTGCGCCCGACGCAGAACCCGACGCTGCGCCCGACGCAGAACCCGACGCTGCGCCCGATGCAGCGCCCGACGCTGGCGGCGACGATGCCGCTGCGGACGCGGTCGCCGATGCGCTGCCCGACGCGCTTCCTGACGCGCTGCCCGACGCAGCCGCGGACGTGGTGGACGCGGCGAGCTCGATGGACGCGACCGCCGACGCCGCAGCGGACGCTGGCGCCGACAGCGCCGCGCCGCTCGCGGGGACAGTCCTCCCCACGCGCCTCGTCGTCGCCGACGACGGACGCGTGTTCGTGAGCGACCGCGGATTGCCCATCGTTCACGTGCTGAGCCCTGTGGGCGACGCGTTTACGTTGGTCGAAGGCGCGCCGCTGCGCTCGGGCGCAGGGACCATTCAGCTCGCGGTCTCGCCGAGGCTCCCGTCGGACCAGACGCACTGGGTGTACGCGGTCACGGTCGACGATCGTCAGCTCATCGCGCTCGACGCCACGCTGGTCAACGGCGCTGCGTCCGCGAACTATGGCTCGCTCGTGCGCGCCAACGCGATCGCCGATCACCCTGCGTGCACGGCGGTCCCGTTCGACCCCAACGCGTGTCCGAAGATCGACCCGAACCTCCCGCACGATCGCGTCCCCATTCGCGCTCCGGCGCGGACCGTGAGCTTCGTCGCGATCGCGAACCGCAGCGAGGGCGGGCTCGCGTCGTGCGACGTCTCGCAGCCGCTGGTCGAGACGTGCGTCGCCTCGCCGCAGCCGCGCATCGACGTGTTTCGTGGCGTGCACGCGGTGGTCGCGCTGGCCAACGGACAGATCCAGCTCGTCGACCTCGAGGACCCCGATCGCAACTGCGACGTGCGCGTGGGTAGCTCTGTTCGGCGCGCGTTTTTGAGGCACATTCCGCGCGGAGGAGACTCGTCGAGCAAGCCCAGCATCATCGGCTCGCCGCAGCTCACCATCAACGGCGGCGCCGCTTCTCTCGGCGGAACCAACCCGCGGCTCTCATCGATCGACGGCAGCAACGTCGAGTGCGGCTCGAGCAACAATCACTGCGTGGTGCTCCCGCCGCAGCCGCGAGACAGCACGCTCGTCGACCCGATCGCAGTGCGCGACGCTACGTACACGCTGCGCTACGAAGGGCAGCTCCCGCTGCGCGCGATCAACGCGGCCTCGTTTGCGGCCTCGAGCGCCGAGGGCACGATGCGCATGCTCGCCCCGAGCGCGCGGCTCTGCCAGCTCGGCGCGCTCGCCGGTGATCGCCTGGTGATCGCGGGGCCGAGCCCGTACACGGACACCAACCTCATCGCCGACGCGGGGATTCCGATTCCGCCGATGGACCCGATGTGCGCGCCGGACGAGTGCCGTCGCGTGTTCGGCGACGCCAACGTGCGATGCAACCGCGAGTACGCCGTCCGTCGCGCGTCCAGCAACGAGCTCGAGCTCGAGATTCCGCGCTCGAGCGTGGGCGGACAAGAGCTCGCTGGCGAGCCGTGCGGAGTGGTCAACTCGACGAGCGGCTTCGCTGCGTCGGCCGCAGAGTTCACGCGGCTGCTCAACTGCTGCTATCCGCAGGCGACGCGGGTCGAAGTGCGCGCCGCGCGCCGCTGGGTGCTCTCGACGCAGCCCGCGGGCCGAGCGCTCGAGTTCGAGCACAACGTGGTCGAGCGCGACGGCGTGTGCGTCGAGGACAACGTCGCGCGCCCCTCGGGCCGCTTGCGCGAGAACGAAGTGTACGACTCGCGCTGGCTGCGCCTTCGCATCGCGAGCGGAACGCAGCCCACGCTGCGCGACACGGCCATCACCTTCGTGACGGGCGGCGGCTACGCGCAGCTCGTGTCCAACACGGGCGCGGCGGGCGCGGCGGCGATCCGCCACGTGTGCAACTCGGACCGCGTGTACATCATCGATCAGACCCCCGCTGCGCTGCGCGAGTACTCGCTCGCGCCGTTTATCCAGACGCGCACGTTCAACTGAGGGGGACATATCCTGTCCGCTAGAAAGCGGACGGCGACGGGCGCCCGCGGTACACCTCGGCGGACGCGTCGTCGCCCCTATGTCCATGCAGCCCGCTACGCGCTCTTCTGGAAAGAGCAAAGACCCCACTCCTTCGATGCGGCAGTACCTCGCCGCCAAGGAGCAATACCCCGACGCGCTGATGTTCTTTCGCATCGGCGACTTCTACGAGCTCTTCTACGAAGACGCGATCACCACCGCGCGCGCGCTCGATCTGAAGCTCACCTCGCGGGACAAAAACGACCCCGACCCGATCCCCATGTGCGGCGTTCCGCACCACGCCGTGCAGGTGTACCTGCCTCGGCTGCTCGAGCAGGGCTACAACGTGGCGATCTGCGAGCAGCTCGAAGATCCCTCGAAGGCCAAGGGGATCGTGAAGCGCGCGGTCGTGCGGGTGTTGACCCCGGCGCTCGTGCTCGACGGCGAGGCGCTCGCGCCGCGGTCGAACCAGTTTCTCGCGGCCGTGGTCCCGCCGGACACGGGCGCGGACTCGCCCGGGGCGTGGGGCTTCGCCGCGTACGACTTGAGCACGGGAGAGCTCTTCGCAGGAGAAGCCAGCGACTCTGCGGCGATCACTGGCGAGCTCGCTCGGCTCGACGCGCGCGAGCTGGTCGTCACGCCCGAGTGCGAGGCGCTGGGCCGCAACGCGTGCAAGCTGCTTCCGCGGCTGTTTCTGCGGGTGCACAAGGACATCGGCCGCCGCGCGAGCACCGACGCGCTCGTCGCGTCCGTCGGCGCGAGCGAGCTCGAAGCGCAGGGCGAGGGCATCTCTGCGGTCGGGCGGCACGCCGCGGGGATCGCCCTGGCGTACGCGAAGAACTCACAGCCCAACCACGACGTCACCGTTCACAGACTCGTGCGCCTCGACTCGCGCGACTACCTCGTGCTCGACGAGCGCGCGCAGCAGCACCTCGAGCTCTTCGCCTCGGCGCGCGGAGAGAAGAAGGGCTCGCTGCTCGCGCACCTCGACGAGTGCGTGACGGCGATGGGGGCGCGGCGTCTGCGCTCGTGGCTGGCGTTTCCGCTGACGGACGTGCGCAGGATCAAGCGCAGGCACGACGCGGTCGGCGCGCTGCTCACCGCGGCCGACGCGCGCACGGAGCTGCGCGAGAAGCTGCGAGGAGTCGCTGACGTCGAGCGCATCGCCGTTCGCTCTTCGCTCGGCGCGATCACGCCGAAGGACCTCGCTGCCTTGCGCGACTCGCTCGAGCGCGTCCCTGCGCTGCACCAGCAGCTCGAACGCGTGGGAGCCGCGCTCAAGTCCCTGCGCGCCCCGGACGAGTGCGCGCCGCTGCGAGACCTGTTGCGCAAGGCGCTCGCTGACGAACCCGCGACGGCGCTCGGCGAAGGAGCGATTTTTCGCGCGGGCTACGACGAGAAGCTCGACGCGCTCACGAAGCTCGCCGGCGGCGGTCGCGAGCAGATCATCGCGATGGAGACCCGCGAGCGCGAGCGCACGAAGATCAACTCGCTCAAGATCGCGTTCAACCGGGTGTTTGGCTGGTACATCGAGGTGACCAAGGCCAACCTCAAGAACGTCCCCGACGAGTACAAGCGCAAGCAGACCATCGCCGGCGGAGAGCGCTTCATCACTGAAGAGCTCGTCGAGCTCGAGAAGACCATCCTCTCGGCCGAAGAAGAGTCGCAGGCCCGCGAGCGAGCGCTGTTCGACGCGCTCGCGCAAGAGGTCGCGCAGCGCGCAGGCCCGCTCACGCAGCTGGCCAGGGTGCTGGCCGACCTCGACGCGCTCTGCTCGCTCGCCGAGGTCGCGCACCGTCTCGACTACGTGCGACCCGAGGTCGACGACTCGCCCATGATCGAGCTCGAAGAGGCGCGGCACCCGGTGGTCGAGACCGCCCTCGAGCCCGGCGCGTTCGTCCCCAACGACGTCACGCTCGACGCGAAGGGCGAGCGCCTCTTGCTCGTCACGGGCCCCAACATGGCCGGAAAATCCACGCTCATGCGCATGGTCGCCCTCCAGGTGATCCTCGCGCAGATGGGCTCGTTCGTCCCTGCGCGGCGCGCGCGCGTCGGCGTGTGCGATCGCGTCTTCACGCGCGTGGGCGCGAGCGACGACCTCTCGCGAGGCCAGAGCACGTTCATGGTCGAGATGACCGAGACGTCGAGCATCTTGCGCGGCGCCACGACGCGATCGCTGGTCGTGTTCGACGAGATCGGCCGCGGAACCAGCACCTACGACGGCCTCGCGATCGCCTGGGCCGTCAGCGAATACCTGCACGACGCCGTGCGGTGCCGAGCGCTGTTCGCGACGCACTACCACGAGCTCTGCTCGCTGGTTGAGACCAAGAAGCACGCGGCCAACGTCAACGTCAGCGCTCGCGAGAGCGGCGACGAGATCGTGTTTCTTCACAAATTGCAGCGCGGCGGCGCGTCTCGCAGCTACGGCATCGCCGTGGCCAAACTCGCAGGGATGCCCGAGCCCGTCGTCGCCCGCGCGCGCGCGCTGCTCAAAGAGCTCGAGCGCGGCAACGGACCGGGCGCGGCCGTTCGACAGATGGGGCTCTTCGAGCCGAAGCCCGAGGCCCCGAAGAACCCAGTGCTCGCGACGCTCGAGAGCGCCGAGGTCGAGCGGATGACCCCGATCGAAGCGATGAACTTCCTCGCGCAGCTCAAGTCGATGCTCGCCAAGAGCGAGAAGTGAGCGCTCGAAGCGACGTTCAGAACGGCGCGCGTCGCGTGGCGTCCACGACGGCCTGCCGGTGGTTGCTCGGCGCGCGCTCGAGCGCCGTGTAGCCGAGCGCGCCGCGGCCCGTGACGTTGAAGGCCTGCGGTCGCTGCACGACGCCGATGACGATGATCTCGCAGCGCTGACCGTCCCAGCGCATGCCTTCGCCGCAGCGTTCGTCGGCCTGCGCGACGGTGGCAGAGAGCGCGAGGGCGAGGCCGAGAGAGAAGAGCGCGAGGCTCGATTTCGTGGGCTTGTTCATGATGGGCGCAGTGCTCCTTCGAGCACGGGTGTCGCCCACGCAGCCCCGTTGGTGACAGCGGGCTATCGTTTGTTCATCCGCGCGTGCGCCGCCGCGGCCAACAGGATGCCGGCGGCTACGGACACGTTGAGCGAGTCGACCCGGGTGGTGCCCGCGATGGACACGAGCGCGTCGCACTGCGCGCGCACGTCGGGGCGCAGTCCGTCCCGCTCGTTTCCGAGCACGAGCGCGCACGGGCCAGCGAGGGGCTGGTCGAACAAGTGGCGGTCCGCCGAGCGGTCGGTGCCGACGATCACGACGCCCTTGCGCCGCAAGCGAGCGAGGGCGTCGGGGAGGCTCGGGCACCGCGCGATCGCGATGTGCTCGGCGCCGCCTTCGGCGATGCGAACCGCCGCGGGCGTGAGCACCCGCTGCCCTTCAGGGGCTTCGAAGAGCACCGTGTCGATCCCGAAGAACGCCGACGAGCGCAGGATCGCGCCGATATTGTGCGGGTTCTGCACGCGATCGAGCACCAGCGCGAAGCCCTTGGTGCGCACGAGCGTCTCGGCCACGGCGTCCGCGCCCATCGGCGCGGTGGGGGTCACCAACAGCAGCACCCCCTCGTGGTGCGTCGACTCGCAGAGCCGATCGAGCGAGTCCACCGAGAGGACCCGCACGGCAACGCCCTTGGCCACGAGCGGCGCCATCGCCTCTTCGAGCACCGGGCGCAGCGCGGGCGAGTGCATGATCTGCAGAATGGCCCGCGGGCGGGCGCGCATCGCTGCAAGCGCGGCGTGCAGCCCGTAGACCTTCTCGCCCACGAGCTTCTCGCGGCGGTCGTAGCGGGGCTCGTCGCGCCGTGCGTCGTCACGGCGCGGTTCGTCGCGTCGCGGTTCGTCACGGCGGTCGTAGCGCGGCTCGTCGCGTCGGGGCTCGCCGTACCGCGGTTCGTCGCGTCGGGGCTCGCCATAGCCCGCGGGACGGTCGTCGCGGCGCTCGTAGCGCCCTGCTGCGGGGCCGCGGTCGGTGGGGGCGCTCACGGGGCGCTCGCGCGGAGCGATCGCGCGATCACGGGGGGGCGGAGGCCTTCGGCTTCGGTCGTTCACGAGCTCCGTGGTAGACGAGCGAGCCGTGCGCTTCAACAAGTCCGAGCGAAGACCGCGCGATCGCGCGGAGGGTCGAGCGATGGCGGCGCCCGCTCCAACGCTGGATTTTCGCTCGTGGATCCTCTTCGAAGACGACTGGATCATCGCCGTCGACAAGCCCGCAGGCGTGTTGTCGCAGGGCGGCGAGGGCGGTGAAGGACACAACCTCGTCGACCTGGCGAGGGCGTACCTGTCGGTGCCTTCGGGCGTCGGGGTGCTGCATCGTCTCGATCGCAACGTGAGCGGCGTGGTGCTGCTCGCGAAAGAGCCGCGCGCGGCCGGGACGCTCACCCGCGCCTTCGCCAAGGGGCAGGTCGAGCGCGTGTACGAAGCGGTCTCGCGGGTGCGCGTCGAGCCGTCGAGCGAGCGGTTCGAAGTGGACGCGTGGCTGCGCAAAGACGAGCGTACCAATGAGGTCGAGGCGCGCGACGCGCGGTCGCTCGAGCACGCTTCGCCTGCGATTCGCGCGGAGTTTCGCGAGTCGCGCACGGACGTTCGCGTGATCGAGCGCCTCGCTGCGCCGATCGGTCCGCTCGCGCGCCTCGAGGTGCGACCGATCACCGGGCGGTCCCATCAGATCCGGGTTCATCTCGCGTGGGCGGGGCTGCCGATCGTGGGCGACCCGAAGTACGGCGTGCTCTCGCGCGCGGTCTCGCGGCCGCTCTTGCACGCGACCGCGGTGCGTTTTCGCCACCCTCGCACGCAAAAGCCCGTTGAAATCACGAGCGTCCTGCCCTGGGACCACACGCTGCTACAGTCTCTCTCGTGAACACGCTTCGCTTCGCTCTCGCTTCGCTCACGCTGCTCGCCGGCTGCGCGACCACGAGCGCCCAGGGCTCGTCTTCGGTCGCGCCGGGCGTCGCCGCGCAAGACGTCGCCTCTCGGTTTACGCCACGCGATCCGCAGGCCGAACCGCTGGCGCTCTTGCCTCCGTCGCCCATCGCGTGGGCGCGGGTCGAGACCGAGCGGGCGCGACGGTCGCGGCACTGGCCCACGGTGACAGCGGTGCTCACCAATCAAGGAACCATGGATTTCGTGCGGCGCTTCGAGGCGGACCTCGGGTTCGACCCGCTCGCGTCGAGCACGCGCGTGACCGGCGCGCTCTACGAGCTCGTCGAGAACGTCGAGGACGTCCCGCGCGCGGTGATCATCGTGAAGGGCGGCTTCGATCCGGCTGCCGTGCGCGCGGCGCTCGGGCGCGACGGGCGCACGGTGCGCGAAGAGCGCGTGGGCGCGATGACGGTGATCACCAACGGCCGCTACGCGGTGAGCGTGCTCGCAGCGGATGTCTTGGCTGCGTTTCATCCGGCGATGGCCGAGCGGCTCGCGCGGCAGCTCTCGGGCGAAGAGCGGCGCACGGTCGAAGACGACCCTTCGTACGCGCCGCTGTGGCAGCGGGTCGGCGGTCGGCGGCCTGCGATCGCGCAGAGCGCGAGCTCGCAGACGCGCGCGGTGCAAATCGGCGACGACGACGGGACGCCCGTGCAGGTCCCGAGCTTTCAGCGGTCGGTGAGCTGGGTGGACGGCGACGACGCGGTGACGGTTCGCCTGGTCGCCGAATCCGCGAGCCGAGAGGACGCCGCGCGCTTCGTCGCGAGCTTCGACGGGCTGCGACGCGAGTACGGCGGGCGGTTTCTCGTGCGGATGATGGGCTTCGGACGGCTGCTCAACGACGGGATCGCGTTTACGACGGACGAGCAATTCGTGCGGGTGGCGATCGACGCGCAGGGCGGCGAAGTGCAGCGCGCGCTGCAGATGGCCAGCGCGGGCGCGGCGATCCGACGGGCGAACTGAAGGGTTGGGTTGCCACAGGGGCTGGGAGTTCTGCTACACCGCGCGGCGCATGAAGCGCTGGATCGTCCGCGCGCAGAACACGCCGCTCAAGGGCGCGGTGCGCACGCAGGGGGACAAGTCGATTGGCCATCGGGCCGTGATCCTCGGCGCGATCGCCGAGGGCGCCTCGCGTGTGCGAGGGCTCTCGCGCGGAGAGGACAACGCGTGCACGCGCCGCGCGTTCGAGCGCATGGGCGTTCGCATCGAGGACAGCGAGGACGGCGCGGTGGTGATCCACGGCGTCGGGCTCGACGGTCTGCGCGCGGCGGACGGCCCGATCGACTGCGGAAACTCAGGGACAACCATGCGGCTGCTCGCGGGGCTCCTCGCAGGTCAGCCCTTTGGCAGCACGCTGATCGGCGATGGCTCGCTGTCGCGCAGGCCCATGGGCCGCGTGTGCAAGCCGCTGCGCTCGCGGGGCGCGAAGATCGACGGGCAGTTCGTCGCAGAGAAGAACGACGAGTGCGCGCCGTTGGTCATCCGCGCGATGCCGAAGGACCTCGGGCTCTCTGAGCTCGAGTACAGCTCCGAGGTGGCGAGCGCGCAGGTGAAGAGCGCCCTGTTGTTCTCGGGGTTGTACGCGTCGGGCGCGACGACCATCAGCGAGCCCGTGCTGTCGAGGGATCACACCGAGCGGATGCTGTCTGCGATGGGCGCGCCGATTCGCGCGATGGGTCCCGCGGTGCACTTCGACCCCGAGGGGTGGGATCACCGGCTGAATCCCTTGGATTTTACCGTTCCGGCCGACCCGTCGAGCGCGATGTTCGTGCTGGTGGCGGGCGCGTTGATCGAGGGGAGCCGCGTCGGGGCGCGGGGCGTTTGCATCAATCGCACGCGCACCGGCGCGCTCGACGTGCTGCGGGACATGGGCTGCGCGACGCTGTGGTCGCCGAAGGGCGACGAGGGCGGCGAGCCCGTCGCGGATCTGTTCGTGAGCGAAAAGTCAGGGCGTTTGCGCTCGGGCGCGCGCGTCGGCGGAGAGACCGCGGTGCGCGCGATCGACGAGGTTCCCGCGCTCGTCGCCGCGGCGGCCAGCGTCGCGCAGGTGAGTGAGTTTCGTGACCTGCGCGAGCTGCGCGTCAAAGAGAGCGACCGGATCGAAGCGCTGGCGAAGGTGCTGCGCGCGTTCGGACGCGAGGTCGACGTGCTGCCCGACGGGCTCGTGTTCGAGGGAGGCCCGCTGCGTCCCACCTGGGTCGAGTCGCAGGGAGACCATCGCATCGCGATGGCGGCGGCGCTGATGGCGCTCGTGGCCCGCGCAGAGCCCGCGTACGGGTCGGTGCAAGGCGCGACGGTGATCGAGGACACCGAGTGCGTCGCGACGAGCTTTCCGGGCTTCGTCACGGTGCTGCGGGGCTTGGGCGCGGACATCGTCGAAGAGGAGCTGTCGTGAGCACCACGCACGCGCGTCGCGCTCGCCCCGTCGTCGCCATCGACGGCCCCGCCGGCGCGGGAAAGAGCACGGTCGCCCGCGAGGTCGCCCGCTCGCTCGGCTACGTCCTGGTCGACACCGGAGCGCTCTACCGCGCCGTCGCTCTCGCCGCGCAGCTCCGCGGCGTGTCGCGGGACGACCGCCAGGCCGTTGAAAACATGTGCGTCGCGCTCGTCCGCGACGGATCCCTCTCGATGGAGGCCGGCGCCGGCGCCGCGCCGGTCGTGAAGATCGACGCGATCGCGAGGACCGACGAGCTCAGGACGCCGGACATTTCGCAGGGCGCCAGCGTGGTCAGCCGCTATCCGCTGGTGCGAGAAGCGCTGCTCGACCTGCAGCGCTCGTTCGGCCGGGACGGGGGCGTCGTGCTCGAGGGCAGGGACATCGGGACGGTGGTCTTTCCCGACGCCGAGGTGAAGTTCTTTCTGACCGCCACCGACGAAGAGCGCGCGAGGCGACGGCACGGCGAGCTGGTCGAGCGCGGCGATCACAGCACGTTCGACAGCGTGCTCGCCGAGGTGCGCGAGCGAGACGCCCGCGACGCGGCGCGGGACGTGGCCCCGATGCGACCGGCGGACGACGCGATCCTGCTCGACTCGTCGCGGCTCTCGATCGACGAGGTCGTGGCGATCATCACCGAGCGCGCCCGCGCCAGCGTTCGCGCTGAATAGTTTGCATCGCTCGCCGCAAACGAAGCGCCTGCGTCGCGCTCGACGCGCTCGAGCAGCCTGCGCGCAAGTTGATTCGAAACAGTATTTCTCGCAGCCGCGCGGCGGGGCGTCGCTGGTCCGGCCGTTGCTCTGCATGCGTCTTCGTGCGCGACGAAACGCTGGTGGATACCGCCAACTGGGGCAAAGAACGCAAGGCGCGCGCGATGCTCAGCGCGGTCGACGCGATCGAGTCCGGCATCGTGGTGATCGATCGCGCGGGGGTGATTCGCGCGATGAACATCCGCGCTTGTCTCATCCTGCGGCGGCTTCCAGACATGCTCGAAGGGCGCAGGGCCTCGGAGTTCTTCGGCGACCTCAACGGCCGTCCCGACGACTCGCGCGCGACGATGTCCGGCAATTTGCACTGCGAAGTGACCCTCGCCAGCGGCGAGAAGATCACCGTGGGCTACTCGAAGAGCGTCATCGAAGGGGACCCAGACGCGTCGATCGCGGTGATTTTTCAGGACATCACGCCGAAGCGTCGAAAGCAGGGAGAGCGCGACCAGCGCTTGCAGCTGAGCGCCGTGGGCGAGGCGATGCCGACGATTCTGCACGAGCTGCGCAACCCGCTCTCGGCGGTGATGAGCGCGATCGAAGTGCTCAAAGACGAGCGCTCGGACGACGCGCCGCTGCGTGACGAGCTGGTGTTGATCGAGGGAGAGGTTCGCCGCGCGCTGCTGGGGCTCGACGGCTTGGGGCTCGGGACGCGCAGGCTGCGGTCGTACGACTGCGAGCAGATCGAGCCGGCGATTCACACGGTGTGCACGGTGCTCGGGCCGAAGGCGCGGCGCGCCGGGGTGACGATCGAGACGAAGGTCGCGTCGATGCCGCCGTTGTTCATCGACCCGGCCGCGATCCGCGCGGTGGTGTACAACCTCGTGACCAACGCGGTGCACGCGTGCGGGGCGGGGGCGGCGGTTCGGGTGACGGCGAGCTTCGACGACGATCGCAAGGTGCTGCTCTTGCGCGTCGAGGACACGGGGGCAGGGATGAGCCCCGAGGTGCTGGCGCGGTGCACGGAGCTGTTCTTCACGACCAAGCGAATCGGAAGCGGAATCGGGCTGGCCCTGTGCAGGGAGCTGGTGACGAAGGGCGGCGGGCGGTTCGAGATCGAGAGCGTCGAGGGGAAGGGGACGACCATCACGATCGTCGTGCCAGTGGCGGATCTTGCGCCCGGTTGAGGGCGGTTGAGCGCTTGATTTTCGGCGCAATTGCGCGTGGCGGGCTTTGACAGCGAGGGCTTCGATCCTCTACAACGCCGACCGCTTCGGCGGTGTGCGCTCTCATAGAGGTTCTGCACCCCCGCGCCGAGCGCTCGCGTCGCACCGATGGTTGGTGGACGGTTCGGGTGTTCGGCGGACTGGAACACACCCGCGGCTCCTCGCTTCACGGGAGTGCTCGTCGTCGAAGACGTCCCTAGGAAAGGTAGGTCACCGTCGATCACATGCCGAATGAACCGCAGACCATGAAAGCCGGAGCAAGTTTCGCCGATTTGTTCGAGGCTAGCCTCGCTCAGCAAGACAGCGTGAAGGAGGGGGAGATCGTCAACGGAACCGTCCTCCGCGTCACGAAGGACAACGTCGTTGTCGACATCGGATTCAAGAGCGAAGGCGTCATTGCGCTCAGCGAGTTCGCAGGCGCCGTCGGTGAGATCACCGTCAAGCCCGGCGACAAGGTCGACGTGTTGGTCGAGTCCCGCGAGGACGACAACGGCCTGGTTCTCCTCTCGAAGGAGAAGGCCGACAAGATGAAGGTGTGGGACGAGATCTCCGCCGCGTGTGAGCGCGAAGAGGTCATCGAGGGCACCATCTCGCAGCGCGTGAAGGGCGGCCTCAGCGTCACCATCAAGGGTGGCGTCAAGGCGTTCTTGCCGGGATCGCAGGTGGATCTCCGCCCGATCCGCAACCTCGATAAGCTGATTGGCCAGACGTATACGTTCAAGGTCATCAAGTTCAACAAGAAGCGCGGCAACATCGTGCTGTCGCGCCGCGTGCTCCTCGAGAAGGAGCGCGACGAGATGAAGTCCGTGACGCTGAAGACCCTGCAAGAGGGTCAGGTCGTCAAGGGCACGATCAAGAACATCACGGAGTACGGCGCGTTCGTCGACCTCGGCGGCATCGACGGCCTGCTCCACATCACGGACATGACCTACGGGCGTCTCAACCACCCCGAGGAGATGTTCAAGGTCGGCGACGAGGTCCAGGTCAAGGTCCTCAAGTACAACCCCGACACCGAGCGCGTCTCTCTCGGCCTCAAGCAGACCCAGGAAGATCCCTGGACGCTCACCGAGAAGAAGTACGCCAAGGGCACGAAGGTCAAGGGCAAGGTCGTCTCGATCCCGAACCAGAACTACGGCGCGTTCATCGAGCTGGAGCCTGGCGTCGAGGGCCTCGTTCACATCAGCGAGCTCAGCTGGTCCAAGCGGATCAAGCACCCGCGCGACCTGCTCAAAGAGGGCGACGAAGTCGAGTGCGTGGTCATCGACGTGGACGCGTCGAACCGCCGCATCTCGCTCTCGATCAAGGACCTCGAGCCGAAGCCCTGGGCGCTGTTCGTCAGCGAGTTCAGCCCTGGCATGAAGATCTCGGGCAAGGTCCGCTCGATCACGGACTACGGCATCTTCATCGGGATCCGCGACGGCGTCGACGGCATGGTCCACAAGTCGGACCTGTCGTGGACCCTCAAGGTCAACAACCCCGCGGACCTCTTCCGCAAGAACGACGACGTCGAGGCGATCATCCTCTCGATCAACCACGACGAAGAGAAGGTCTCGCTCGGCATCAAGCAGCTGCACGACGACCCGTGGAACCGCATCCCCAACGACTTCCCCCCGGGCAAGGAGTTGGCGACGAAGTTCCTCTCGCAGTTCGAGGGCGGCGTGTACGTCGAGCTCGAGCCGGGCATCGAAGCCCTCATTCCGTCGCACGAAATGGCGGCGGACATGGAAGGCAAGAAGCTCAAGCGCGGCGACGCCATCGCGGCCCACGTGATGAACCTCGACGTCAGCGACAAGCGCATCCTGCTCACCCAGCGCGTCGGCGCGGCCACGGCCGCCAAGGCCGCCTCGGAGTCTGCCCGCGCCGAGACCGGCGAGAGCACCCCGAAGGTCCGCCACAGCGCGCCCCCGCCCGCGGCCGCCAGCGCTCCCAAGCGCGCAGGCACCCTCGGCGACCTCATCAAAGAGAAGCTCGGCGACCAGCTCGCCGACGTCGTCAAGACCGACAAGGACAAGTGATCCGCTGCGCTGAGTGATCAGCGCGCCGTCACCCCCGCAGAGGCCCGTAGGAGGAATACTCCCCGGGCCTCTTCGCGTTTCTCCCCCTGCGCGCATGGCGGCGGCCGAGGGCAGAGAAGTGCTGGCCACGAAATCAAGTGGCTCGGCGATGTACCAGCGGCGCGCGGCGATCGGCCTCGTCCCCCAAGCCGCCGAACGCGCGCGGTCGCACCGCGACTCGAGCCGCGCTCAGGCGTTGACCCGCTCGATCAGCGCCGCTAGCGCGGCGTCCTTCGTGTCGAAGATCGCGACGTCCGTCAGCGGATCGAACTCGCGCAGCTGCAAGTGCTCGTGGGCGCGTCCCTTGTGCGCTTCGCACGTGCGCAGCGCGATCGCGCCCGAGCCGACGAAGTGCTCGGGATCCGCGAACTGCGTCAGCACGTCGACGCCGCTCGCCGCGCGCTTGCACACGACGCAGCAGCGCGGCCAGCGAGCGCGATGGGCGAGGACCTTCACCTCGTACCCTGCGCCGAACTGCCGCACTTCGACGGGCGCCCAGCGCGCGCTGTGCTGCGCGTGCTCTGCGGGCGAGACCGCGACGGCGCCATCGAGCGGGACGCCTGCGCCGACGATCGCTTCGACGAGGGCTTCGCGCCCTTCGCGCGTTCGGGTCGCGTCGTCGATCATCGCCGAGAGGGCGAGCTGCGAGCTCGCGCGCTGCAACAGCACCGGCTCTTCGAGGATGCTGGCGATGCTCCATCCGAGCGCGACGAGCAAGGTCGCGAGGTAGCTCTCAGCGTGGCTGATGGCGAGACGACGAAGGGCTTCGTCGAGCTCGTCGAAGGCCGCGCCCGTGAGGTCCGGGTCGATCGCTGTGACGAGCAGCTGGCGATGCTCTGGGTCTGCGATCGCGTGGGTGAGCCGCGCGACGTCGAGCGAGGGCGCGCGGGCCTGCGTGCGCGCGGCGCGGCGTTGGTGCAGCGCGGCGAGGACCAGCGGCCAGTCGGCGGTGTCGAACACCTTCGTCTGCGGACGTGTGGTCATCGCGCAGAGCGCGCGCTCGTGCGTCTCGAGCGTCGGTACGAGGACCGCAGCAGAGCGAGCGTCGTGCGCGTCGGGGCGCTCGATCGCGCAGGCGAGCATGGCGTCGAGTCGCTGCTGGTGCGGAGGGTGTCTGTCGAGCGGATCGAGAGGGCGAGCGTACGCTTCGGCCAACCGCGCTGCGCGCTGTGATTGCCAGGCGTGCGAGCGCAAGTACCGGCGAAATCCCTCGTACACGTTGGACGGAACCGCGATGGTCTCGACGCTCTCGAGCGCGCGCAGCCACTCGCCGAGCGCGGCGTCTGCCGCGATCTCGCTGACGAGCGAGTCGTGCGCCGTCTGCGATCCGGCGACGCGCGCGCTGATCGCGTCAGCCCGGAGCTCTTGCTCGCGCGCCGCCGGCGCTCCGTCGCGTTCGAACCGCAGAAATAGCCAGCGATAGAAGCGATACACGACGTCGTCTCGTCCGCCGCTCGCCTCGGCTTCGGTCATCACGCGGATCATCCCTGCGCGCGCTGCGTAGACCCTGGCGAGGTAGTCCGTGTCGCCCCCAGCGAAGTGAGCGAGCTCGTGCCCGAGCAGCGCGCGCAGCTCGGAGACGTCGAGCGCGGAGAGCGTCGCGACGCCGAGAAACAACACGCGCTCGCGACGGCCCATCATCGGACCGAGCTCAGAGACGCTCGCTGAGCAGCCGTGCTCGAGCACGAGGCGATCGGGCGGCGCGGTGTGCACGGCCGCAGCGACGTCGTTGACCAGCGCGAACAACGCGGGCGCCTCGGCCGCGGAGAGCTGAGCGTGCGGCCCACGCGCGTGTCGGCGCGGCCACAGCCCCTTCACGATCGCGCTCGCTGCCAACACGAACGGAACCGCCAACAACACCAACATCAACCGCCGCGCGACGAAGGTCACCGCCAACAGCGCGAGCGCCACGAGCGCGAGCAACGCGAGCAATCCGAGCGAGAGCGCGTAGAAAAGCACCACCGTCGCCAGCGCCGCGCGCGCCCTGCGCTGCACATCCCCTGAGTCCGCCATCGCGCGAAGGCTAGCACCGTTGGGCGCAGCAGTTCGCGACCCCGGAGAGCGCGCGGAGGACGCGCGTGCGTGTGGGCGGTGAAGTGCGCTACCAATTCGCACTTCGCGCATGAGTGAGAAACCGCCTTCGAGCCTCGAGACGACCATCGACGACCCGCGCAAGCGCCGCTTGTTCACCGTTGTGTGGTGGGTGCTTTTGCTGGCGGGCATCGTGGCGTTTCGGACCGTGCTCGTGCCCTTCATCCTCGCGTCGGTGATCGCGTACGTGCTGAGCCCGCTCGCGCGCGCGCTGTGTCAGTACAAGGTCGGCGATCGACACGCGCCGCGGTGGGTGGTGGTGCTCTCGCTCTATCTGGCGATCATCGCGATGCTCGCGGTGACCACCACCGTGGCGATCCCCGCCCTCGTGGGGACGGTGCGGTCGTTTGTGCAAAACGAGGTTCCTCGGCTGAGCGAGCAGTATCGAACGCAGCTCGCGCCGAAGATCCGCGCGGTCCAAGAGCGCTTCTCGGGCAAGCCCACTCAAGAGCCAGACGACGGCGCGCCCCACGAGCCCGACGTGCGCATCGAGCCCGCGAGCGAAGGGGGCTATCGCGTGCGGCTGCCCGAGCGCGGGATCATCGTCGAGCGCGACGACGACCACGACGATCGCTTTCGCATTCGCGCCCCTCGCCAAAACGCCGCGCCGCAGACGGGCAACGCGCTCAACGACCGCATCCAGGCCTACATCACCGAGCACACCGGGGACGTCCTGCGCGTCGGAAGCGGGATCGTCGGCGGCGTCGTGGGCGGCGTGTTTCGGTTCTTCATCACGCTCATGCTCAGCGCGTACATGCTGCTGACCGAGCGCGAGATCATGGGCTTCTTTCGCTCGCTCGTGCACCCGGTGCGAAGGACCGCGTTCGACGAGCTGCTCGTGCGGCTCGACCGCGGGCTCTCGGGCGTCGTGCGCGGCCAGTTCGTGATCTGCCTCGTCAACGGGCTGCTCAGCGGCGTCGGCTTCGCCATCGCCAAGCTTCCGTACTGGCCGCTGCTCACGGCGATCGCGACGGTGTTCTCGCTGATCCCCATCTTCGGAGCGTTTCTCTCGTCCATCCCCGCCGTGCTCTTGGGCCTTCGCGCCGGCGTCGGCACAGGCGTGTTCGTCCTCGCGTGGATCGTCGGAATCCACCAGCTCGAAGCCAACCTCCTCAACCCCAAGATCCTCGGCGACGCCGCGAAGATCCACCCCGTGTTGGTGGTCTTCTCGCTGCTCGCGGGCGAGCACTTCTTCGGCATCATGGGCGCCCTCCTCGCGGTGCCCACGATGTCCATCGCGCAGTCGCTCTTTCTGCACTGGCGCAAGTACGCGCTCGGCGAGCCCGCCAACAGCGACGACGACGAGCGCTCGTCCTCTGCGCCTCCGCCGCCTCCGCCCGCGCCCGACAGCCCCACGCCGTCCACCGCAGCGAAGGGCAAGAAGAAGCGTTGAATACAAGTGCGTTGATTCAACGCACGGTGATCATCGCTCGCAGCGGCGTGTCTTCGCTGCTCGGCCCGACGCGAAGCTCGTACCTCCCCGCCTCGACGCGCATCGCCCGCGCGGCTTCGTCCCACACGGCCAGCTCCGGCACAGGCACTCGCAGTGTGATCTCTGCGCTCGCGCCCGCGGCGATCTCTCGCTGCTCGAACGCCCGCAGGTCCATCGGCGCGCGCACGATCGTCGAGCCCACCGCGGCCACATAGAGCTGCGCCGTCTCGCGCGCGGGGCGGGCGCCGGTGTTGCGAACGGTGACGCGCGCCTCGATCGTCCCGTCGATCGCCACCGACGAGGCCGCGAGCGAGAGGCCCTCGTACGCCACGCTCGAGTACGACATGCCGAAGCCAAACGCGTATCGAGGCGCGGTGCGCGCCGCTTGCAGGTGCCGATAGCCCTGCAAATATCCATACGTCACGCGCTCGGACCGGTTGTCGAACGCAGGCAAGTCCGCCTCTCGCTCGGGCATCGAGAACGGAAGCCGTCCCGACGGATCGTGGTCGCCGAAGAGCACATCCGCGATCGCGTGGCCGCCCTGCGCGCCGGGATAGCCCGCCCACAGAAGCGCTCCGACCGCGGTGTCCCACTCGCTGGTGGTGATCGCTGAGCCTCCTTCGAGCACGACCACCGTGCGGGGATTCTCGGCGCTCACCGCGCGAACGAGCGCGACCTCGCCCTCGGGCAACGCCATCGACGCGCGGTCGCCCGCGGCGATCTCTCCTTCGCCCTCGTCCGCCTCGAGGTTGCCCGTCACGATCACGACCGCGTCCGCGGCGCGCACGAGCGCGAGGGCGCTGGCGTCGAGCGCGGCGAGCGTGTGCACGGTGATCGCTGAGCCAGCGCGGGCCGTGATTCCTTGCGCCGCGGTGACGACTGCGCTGGGGATCACCGCGGAGCTCCCACGGTCGCCGATGTTGCCGACCGCGGCCGCGCGGCCCATCACCACGATCGAGCGCACGCGCGCTGCGTCCAGCGGAAGCGCGCGCGCCCCTCGCACCGTTCGATTGGCCAGCAGGACGATCCCCCGGCGCGCAGACTCGCGGGCGAGGGCGAGGTGCGCGGCGGTCTCGCGCTCGGTCGGGACGTTGCTGTACGCGCGCTGATCGAGCCCGAAGCACCACTGCGCGCGAAGCATTCGTCGCAGCGAGCGGTCGATTTCGTGTTCGCTAATCAAGCCCCCGCTGATGGCCGAGCCGAGCGCGGTGAACTCGACCATCTGCGGCATCTCGAGGTCGAGGCCGGCGCGCACAGACTCGACGGAGCCGTGTGTTCCGAGCACCCAGTCGCTCATGACGAAGCCCTGAAAGCCCCACTCTGCGCGCAAGATGTCCGTGAGCAGCCCGCGGTGCAGGTCGCAGTAGCGGCCCTGCAGCCGGTTGTACCCAGTCATCACCGAGGCGGCGTTGGCCTCGTGAATCGCTCGCCGAAAGTGCGGCAGGTACACCTCCCGCAGCGTCCGGTCGTCCATCTGGACGTCCACGGTGTGCCGTGTGTCTTCGATGCTGTTGGCCGCGAAGTGCTTGAGCGTCGCGAGCACGCCCCGCGATTGCACGCCGCGCACGAAGGCCACGGACATCGAGCCCATGTGCCAGCTGTCCTCCGAGTATGTTTCTTGCGCGCGACCCCAGCGCGGGTGACGAAGGACGTTCATCGTGGGCGCGAGCAGGACGTTGGCGCCCATCGCGCGCGCTTCCTGTGCGATCGCCGCGCCGACCCGCTCTTCGAGCGCGACGTCGAAGCTCGCGCCGCGCAGGCTCGCCGTCGCGAACGCCGTCGCGCGGTGCGGCGGAGCCACGGCGACGCCACGCGGCCCGTCGATCATGCGAAAGCCCGGGATTCCCAGGCGAGCGTTGCCGCGGACGAGCCAGATGCCCTCGACGCGCCCGAGGCTGGCGCCGGCCATGAGCGCGCGCTTCTCTCCGCGCGAGAGCGAGCGTAGCGCCTCGGTGATGCGTCGCTCGATCGCGTCGTCGTCGCCGCCTGCGCAGTACGCGCGGCTCTGCGCGGTGGGCTCGAACGGCTCGGGTTCGTACGCGCGCGCGCCGCTGTCCATCGCGGCCCCGTCGTCGCGTGATGCGTCGTCGGAGAGAACATCAGAGCGAGGCGTGGTGGTGCATCCTGAGAGCACCCACGCGGCGAGAGCGAGTGACGCGGCGCGCATGACTCGATATTGCACGATGCCGTGCCCATCGCGTCGGGTGATACTCTCGCGCCTCACTCACAACAGAAGGACCCACGACGATGGCGATCAACATCAACAAGGCACTCGACAAGGCATACGAAGGAAAGTCCCTCAAGGAGCTCTGCGACATGCCGCTCGCGGGCTTCGAAGGCCTCACGGACGAGTCGGCCAAGCACTTGGAGAAGCTCGGCGTGAAGACCGTTCGCGACCTGGCCGAGTGGAAGTTCGTGCTCTGGGCGCAGGGCATCGTCTCGCTCTCGAAGGTCGAGGAGTAGTCGGCAGCGCAGCGAGTGGGGGGGGCAGCCGCCAACGGCGCAACGGGGAGCGCAACGGGGACGGTGTTCAATAGTTCACGAGACCGGGATAACCCCGCGTGACCTCGTCACGGCTGGCTTGCAACCGGGACAGCGCTCGATCGTTCACGAGCTCGCGCCGCGTGGGCTCGCCGCGGCGCTGGCTTGGCGCGCGCGTGATCCTGCGGGGTTATCCCGGTCTCGTGAACTATTGAACACCGTCCCTGCAGTGCTCCATCGTCCCCGTTGCGCCATCGCCCGCCCCGCGGCGCGCTACCGCTTGTTGCGGCGGCGCAGCAGTGACGCGAGCCCCAGCGCGATGACGCTCAACGCCCGCGCGTCGAGCGCGCCCGGCGTCGCGACGGTGCTGCAACCGCAACCCGATTGCGAAACGCCCACGCCGCCGTCGCGCGGGGTCGACGCGTCGCGCGCGCTCACGCCGCTGTCCTCGGGGCGCGGAGCTCCCGAGCCGCTGTCCTCGATGGGCGCGCTCGCGTCGGGCTCGACCACGCCCGTGTCGCCGATCGGACGCTGCGAGCCGCTGTCGCTCACGGCGCCGCCGTCCGCGCCGCCCGCGTCCGGCGTGCCCGGTCCCGGCGGGACGATTCGCACGCGAAACGTCACCGCGTTGTCGGCGGGCCCGAACCACGTGCGTCCCTCTTGGACCAGGCCGAACGTCTCGGTGATGGTGGTCTCCGTCGCGACGTTGGGGATGCTGAGCACGAACGAGAAGCGACCCACGGCGCCAGGCGCAGTGGCGCGGTCGACGGCGCTCGGGCGCGTCGGGTTGACCCAGTTCACCATGTCGAAGAACTGGCTGTTGCGGTCGCGCGGACCGGTCGTCCCCAGGCGGGTGTTCGTCGTGTCCCACGCGGTGCTGCCGGTGTTGCGGTACTCGACCCACGCGACTGGGCGGGTCCCGGGCTCGGCGGTCATCGGGTAGCTCGTTCCAACCAGCGTCGCGTCGAACGCAGGAACGGGCGGTCCCTCGACGCCGTTGTTGCGCACGAGGTTCATGAAGCGGTCCCAGTCCCACTGGCTTCCGCCGTTGCCTGGGTCCGTGTGTCGGCCAGCGCCTCCGCAGGTCGTTGCCGTCACGCTGCACGGAGCTCCCGAGCCCGACGTCGGAACCTGGTAGTGCCCGATGATGTGCTGTCGATCGATCGGGATGCTGTACTTGTCGCACAGCGCTCGCGTGAGCCGCGCGCTCGAGACGTACATCGCCGTCGTGTACCAACGGCCCGGATCCGCGACGAAGCCCTCGTGCTCGATGCCGATCGAGTTGTTGTTGATGAACGAGTTTCCTGCGTGCCACGCGTTGTGCGACTCGCGGACCATCTGCGTGATCTGCCCGTCGCTCGAGCGAATGTTGTAGTGCGCGCTCGCCTGCGCCGCCGGGTTCTGAAACCACGAGATCGAGCCCGCGTAAGAGCCCTGCATCGTGTGGATCACCACGAACTGCACGCGCCCGCTGCGGCTCGCCGTGTAGTTGCTCGTGCTCGCCGGAACCCACAGCGCCGGCCCGTAGTCCGTCGAGAACTGCGCGGTCTGCGCCACGCCCATCAGCTCGCGCGCAGACAGCCCCGCGCGCGGCGAGAGCTCCAACGGCTCTCCCGTAAACGCGCTGTCTCGCAGGCCGTGGCGGATCCCGCTCCACACGTTGTCCACGTAGTCCGCTTGAACGTTCTCGCCGATGAGCCCCGAGTACGCGCCCACCGCGCGCGCCCACGAGTCCACGTCGCTCGTGCGCGCGTTGGTCTGCGCGCCGAGCTCTGCCAGCACCGCGGCTGCGCCCGCGACCTGCAGCCCCACGCTCGCGCGCAGCTGCGATTCGCTCACTTGCAACAGCGCCAGCGCCCGGCCGAGCGAGTCGTACCCCGCGCCGTGACGCAGGTTCATCGGGCCCACTTCTCCCGGCGCGTGCAGCGAGCCTGGCTCTCCTGCGTGCTCGTCTTGCGCTGACGGCGCGCGCCAGCCCGTCTCGGCGTAGCTCAACGCGAGCAGCACGTCGCGCGGGACGCCGAAGCGCTCGGCTGCGCTGTCGATCGCCGCCCCCACCGTTCGCGCTTGCGCCGCGATCACTTGTCCGTGCTCCGCCGGTGAGGGCGCGCACGAGACCGCCACGAGCGCTGCAACGAGCGCGAGACCACCGATCGAACGACGCATGACAAACCTCATCGAAGGAGAACGAAACGCAATGATTGTACCGGTCGATGAGGGGCCCGCGTCGAGCGTTGATTTGCTAAGAAAGCGCGGCGAATCCGCGGGTCGAACAACTACATCGCACGACGAGAGAAAGAGGTCCCACGTGGGAGAAATTCTGGACGGAAAGGCCATCGGCGAAGCGCTGCGCGCGAAGGTCGCCGTGGGCGTCGAGGCCTTCGTTGCTCGCACGGGACGCAAGCCCGGCCTCGACGTGATCCTCGTCGGCGAAGACCCGGCCTCGAGCGTGTACGTGCGCAACAAGGCCAAGAGCACCGAGGCCGCAGGGATGCGCGGCGAGGTGCACAAGCTGCCCGCGGACACGAGCGAGGACGCGTTGCTCGCGCTGGTGCATGCGCTCGACGCGCGCGAGGACGTGGATGGAATCTTGGTGCAGCTCCCGCTGCCGAAGCACATCAACGCCGAGCGCGTGCTCGACGCGATCGCGCCGAGCAAAGACGTCGACGGGTTTCATCCCATGAACGCCGGGCTGCTCTTCGAAGGGCGCGGCGGGCTGGTGGCGTGCACGCCGTGGGGCTGCATGCGCTTGCTCGAGCACGCCAAGGTGGACGCCAGCGGCAAGCACGCGGTCGTGCTCGGCCGCAGCAACATCGTCGGAAAGCCCGCGGCCATGCTGCTCCTTCAGCGCAACGCGACGGTGACCATCGCGCACTCGAAGACCAAAGACCTGCCGGAGCTCTGCCGCACGGCGGACATCCTCGTGGCCGCCGTGGGGCGAACAGAGATGGTGCGCGGCGATTGGATCAAGCCCGGCGCCGTGGTGCTCGACGTGGGCATCAACCGCAAGGACGACGGAAAGCTCGCTGGAGACGTCGCCTTCAACGAGGCCCGCGAACGCGCTGGCTGGATCACGCCCGTCCCTGGCGGCGTCGGCCCGATGACCATCGCGTGCTTGCTCGAGAACACCCTTCGCGCGGCCTGGGCGAGGGCGGGGCTGCCAGCGTCGGAGCTCCCGCTCTGAGCGCGCTCACGAGGCGCTCAGCGACGCTCTCTCACGGGCCGAGGATCTTGTAGATGAAGCGGTCGAGCTGATCGAGCGAGTCGTAGGCGATCTCGACGGTTCCGCTCTGCTTCGAGGGGTCTTCGCGAACGACGACGGGCATGCCGAGCGAGCCCGAGAGCTTCGCTTCGAGCTCCTTCACGTTGGGGCTCTTCTCGCGCTTCTCGTCGGGGCTCTTGGCGCTCGGCTCTGCGCCGGGCTTCGACTCTGCGCCCTTCGCGTCGTCGCTCTTGCCCGTGAGCTTGCGCACGCGCGCCTCGACGTCGCGAACGCTGAGCTTTTTCTCCGCTGCTTCGTTGGCGAGCGAGACGAGCTTCGCGCTGTCGTCGGACAGGCCCAAGAGCACTTTCGCGTGGCCTTCGCTGAGCTCGCCGACTGCCACCTTCTGCCGTACGCCGTCGGGCAGCGAGAGCAAGCGGAGGCTGTTGGTGATCGAGACGCGGGACTTTCCGACGCGCTGGGCGAGGGCGCCGTGGTCGTACTCGTGCTCGTCGATCAAACGCTTGTACGCGAGCGCGGTCTCGATCGGGTCGAGGTCCATGCGCTGGATGTTCTCGACGAGCGCCCACTCGAACGCCGTCTCCGCCGCGACGTCCTTGATGACGACCGGAACCTCTTTGAGCCCCGCCCGCTGCGCCGCTCGCCACCGCCGCTCGCCAGCGATGATCTCGAGCTCGTCGCCCGAGCGCCGCACCACGATGGGCTGAATGAGCCCCTGCGCCTTGATGCTCTCGGCCAGCTCGTCGAGCGCCGTGTCGTCGAAGCGCTTTCGCGGCTGCTCGCGGTTCGGGACGAGCCTGCTCACGGCGACGCGCTGAAACTCTTGCTCGACCTTCTCTGCCGCCTTCGCGGTGACCGCCGGAAGCAGCGCCTCGAGCCCACGGCCGAGCGCGCGCCGCGGCTCTGGCCCCTTCTTGCCTTTATCGTTGCCCATCAGTTGCCGAGCAGTTCTTTGGCGAACTCGAGGTAGCCCTGCGCGCCGCTCGACCGAGCGTCGTAGAGGATGACCGGCTGCCCGAAGGAGGGCGCCTCGCTGAGTCGCACGTTGCGGGGGATGATCGCCTCGAAGACCCTGAAGTGCTTGCGCACTTCGTCCGCGACCTCTTTCGAGAGGTTGTTGCGGCCGTCGTACATCGTGAGCAGCACGCCCTCGACCTTGAGCTTGGGGTTTCGCGCAGCCTTCACGCGGGCGATCGTGTCCGTGAGCTGCCCGAGGCCCTCGAGCGCGAAGTACTCGCACTGCATCGGGACCAACACCGCGTCCGCCGCGCACAGCGCGTTGAGCGTGAGCAATCCCAGCGACGGCGGGCAGTCGATGAAGATGTAGTCGAACTTGCGGCGCACGCGCTCGAGCGCCGCGCGCAGGATCAAGTCTCGGTCGTCGCGGTCGATGAGCTCGTACTCTGCGGCGACGAGATCGCGCGACGTGGGCGCGACTTTCAGCGTTGGAATCGCCGTCGGCTGCAGCACGTCCATCAAGTTCGCGCGGCCGATGAGCACGTCGTACGTGCCCTGCGTCACTGTGCGCGGCGCGACGCCGACGCCAGAGGACGCGTTGCCCTGCGGGTCCATGTCGATGAGCAGCGTGCGCTTCTCCGCAGCAGCAACGCTGGCCGCTGCGTTTACGCTGGTCGTGGTCTTACCCACGCCGCCCTTCTGATTCACCACTGCGAAGACACGTCCCATGCGAGCGAAGGGGGTCTGTACATCGTTCGCTCCACCGCTGCAACGCGCGCCTCTCGCCGCGACAAGCCTTCGCGCGTCGCGCTGCGCGCGCGACGACATCGGCGCTGCGTTGGATTCTGTCGAGTTCACGTAACGCGTCGCGCGCGCAGCAAATCCACACGCGTTTGTTGCGGCCCACCGTGGTTCGGATAGGTTCGGTGCAGATGTAGGTGTGAGTGGGCGGTTCGAAGAATCACCCGGTCCTGATGCGGCAAACGCGTCTCGGCTGCGTGGTCAGAGAACGTCCCGCTCGGAGGCATCGCGCTCGCGGCTGAAGCACAGCCGCGCACGCCTGGCGGCTCTTCACAGAGCGCTCCGCCCGGCGCTCGAGCGCGCGTGTCTTCGAGCGAGAGCCCGCCGCTCGCGCCGCGACAGCACTCACCGTTCTCGATGTCACTCAAGGAGCGCACGCGATGAAGACGTACCGATCGTTCGAGGAGTTCTCCCGCGAAGAGATCCGCCCCAACACCCGCATCGGCTTCTCGCTCGACGAGCTCGACATCGACAACGGCTACTGCGAAGAGCTCTCGTTCTCCGAGGGCGAAGACAAGTGGGACGAGGACGAAGACGAGGAGTGAGCCGCGACGCGCACCTCAAGCTGCGCTCGTCACGACCCCGCTCGATCCCCCCGCAGCGCGCGCTTCAGTTCGCCGGACGAGCGCGCATGTTGTTGAGCGCGCCAGCGCGCAGCTGACGGAGCATCGCTGGCGTGATCTGCGACGGATCGCGCGGCAGCGAGCCAGGCGGCCCCACTGGGGCGATCACGTTGTTCGCCGCGGGCTGCGCGGGCTGCGCGGGCTGCGCGGGCTGCTCCGTCGGCTGCGCCGGCTGCGCGCCCACCAGGGGCAGCACTGCGGGCGCGAGGATGGGCTGGATCGTCGGCTGCGGCGTCTGCGTCACGTTGAACGTGATGCGGCCGAAGCGCGGGATCGTGTGAAAGCTCCCGGCGAGCGGAGCGCTCCACGCAGCGGCGCGCTGTCCGCCTTGCTTCGTCTTGTCCATGACGAAGAAGTTCACGCGCCAGGTGTCCCCTGGCGTCGGCGGCGTGTGCGCTGCGCCCGCGTTGATGTCCGACCACGGGATCGCCATCTCGACGGTGTACCCGGTGTCGTCGTCCGCGGGGTTGCCCAGCGTTCCGGCGCGCGTGACCGAGACGCGCATGTTCGGGTTCCACTCCATGCGGCCGAAATTGCCGCCCGAAGGGGGAGCCGGCTGCTGCGAGTCGAACGTGTGCCCGCCCGGCGAAACCTGGATCTCGTAGTAGTCCCGGCCGTCACCGTTGGGGTCGATCAACGCTTCGACCGTGTCGCTCTCCCAGTAGTGCGCGTCCCGCGTCGTGCCAGTCTCGACCAGGTTGTCGTCCTGCACTTCCCAGCCGAGATAGAGAAACTGGTCGTCCCACAGCACGCGCACCGACGCGCGCGCGTCGTCCGCGCCCGCAGGCTGCCCAGTCATCGTGTTGACCAGCGCGCCCGTGGTGGCCGCGGTAGCCCACACTGCGTCGTTCAACCGGCCATCTATGTTGGGCGGTACCCCCGCGCGCGGCGCCGATAAATTCGCGGGCTGCTGCTGGGCCGGAGCCGCGGCAGGCGCGGCGGCCGCTGCAGGCGCCGTCACGCCAGTCTGCAGCTCGATCGCGAGCGCGCGGCCCTCGCTCATCTGGTGACCAGTCGAGCGCACCGGCATGCGCTCGTCGCCCTTCCACAAGCCCGTGTACACGCGGAGGATCGGCGCGTTCCACCCCTCGGCGACCGTGAACTCTTGCACGTCGGTGATGTACTCGCCGCGGCGCCAACGCTCGGGCTGGTACAAGCGGCGCACTTCGCTGCCGTCGCCGTCGTGGTTCTCGCGCGACGTCGTCGCGTCGGTGAAGTGCGTGAAGAGCTTCCACCCGTCGCCCACGGTGTTGTCGCACTTCCAGTACCACTTGACCGTGAAGCGCGCGCCCGGCCGCATCGTCGTCGAGTCCGGCGTGATGTCGTATCCGAGCAGCGTCACCTTGCCGCCGAAGTCCACGTTCAGCCGGTGCGCGGGGGTCGGAGCCGTGTTCGACGCGACGCGCGAGCGGACCGCCTCGACCTCGCGCGACGAGGGACCGGCGTTTGCTCCGCCCGAGCGACGCGGCTGCTCCACGCACGCCGACGTCAGCAACACTCCGCACACCATCCAGCGAGCCAGGTTCTTCATCGCAGTCATTTCTCCGGTCGTTCTTCGTTTACTTAATGGGGGCCGCGACCCGCTTCGTCGCGGCAAAGTCCACGTTGATTCTGTCGTTCATCCGCTGGAGCTCCGAGAGATCCAACGGGCTGCGCTCACTTGCGTCGAGCCTTCTTGCGCGCGTCGCGCTCGGCTTTGCGCGCCTGCTTCTTCTTGTCCTTGTCGTCGGGCTTCTTGCGCGGCCCGGTGGCGCTGTCGCCGCCCGCTCCGCCGCCCAACATCGCCGCGAGCGCTTCTGCGTCGGGCATCCCGCCGCCCATCCCGGGCATCCCGCCCATGCCGGGCAGCCCAGGCATTCCGCCCATCCCAGGCATCCCAGGAAAGCCCGGCATCCCGCCCTTGCCGCCGCCCGCGACGCCCGCTTCGACCATCTCTTTCGCGAGGTTCTGCAGCGCCGCGTCGCCGCCCTCTGCGCCGAGCATCTTCTTGAGCTGCCGCGCCATCGCGAGCTGCTTGGCGCCGGGGAGCTTGGACAACAGCCCCACCTGCTTGCCGATGTTGCCCATGAAGCCCTTCATGAAGTCGAACTTCTCGACGAGCTCCTTCACTTGCTCGGGCGTCGTAGCAGAGCCCTTCGCGACGCGCTCGATGCGACCGGGCTGCTTGAAGAGCGAGCTGTCGGCGCGCTCGGCCTTGGTCATCGATTTGACCATGGCTTCGATGCGGTCGAACTCGCGCTCGTCCACGTTCATGCCCTGCGACATCGCTTCGCTCGCGAACGGGATCTTCTCGAGCAGGTCCTTCAGGGGGCCCATCTTTCGAATGGTCCCGATCTGCTGCAGAAAGTCGTCGAACGTGAACTGGTCGCGAAGCATGCGCATCGCGTTGTTCGCGGCTTCTTTCTCATCAACGACGTTCTTGAAGTCGTTGTAGAGGCCGATCACGTCGCCGAAGCCGAGGATGCGCGAGGCCATGCCGTCCGCGCGAAACGGCTCGAGGCGGTCCATGTGCTCGCCCGTTCCGACGAACTTGATGGGCACGCCCGTCACTTCGCGGATCGAGAGCGCGCCGCCGCCGCGCGCGTCGCCGTCGAGCATGGTCATCACCGCGCCCGTCAGCCCCAGGCGCTCGTGAAACGCCGTCGCCGTCGCGAGCGTGTTCTGACCGGCGGCGGCGTTGGACACCAGCAGGATGTTCTGAGGCGCGCAGTCGCGCTTGATGTCCGCGAGCTCTTGCATGAGCTTCTCGTCGACGGCGAGGCGGCCGGCGGTGTCGAAGATCACGACGTCGCGCTTCTGCACCTTCGCGACGGCGAGGCCCTGCTTGCAGACCTCGACCGGCGAGAGGTCCATGCGCGCGGGCTTGAGCACCGGAACATCCACTTTTTTGCCGAGCACTTCGAGCTGCTCGACCGCGGCGGGGCGCTGGAGGTCCGCGGCCACCAAGAGCACTTTCTTGCCCTGGCGGGAGTACATCCGCGCGAGCTTGGCGCTCGTGGTGGTCTTACCCTGTCCCTGCAGGCCGACCATCATGATGACGGTGGGCTGGCCCTTGGGGGCTTCGATGATGTCCTGCCCGCCCTCGTCGGACATGAGCCGGACCATCTCGTCGGAGCAGATCTTGATGAAGTGATCTGCGGCGGTGACCGAGACCTTCTTGCCGTCGTGTTGCGCGCGCAGGGCCACGGTTTGACCGAGGGCCTGCTCTTTCACGCGCGCGAGAAATCTCTTGGCGACGCCGAGCTCGACGTCTGCCTCCAGGAGCGAGCGGCGCACGTCCTGGAGGGCTCCCTGAATATTGTCTTCCGACAGTTCTGCGACCCCGGTGAGCTTCTCCCGGGCGGCACGGAACCCCTTAGCAAGCGCGTCGAACATCTGGAAATTTCCGCGTTGCGAGGTAGCACGGCCCTATGGGGGCCTTCAAGGGACGGTGCGAGATGGCGCACCGTTCGCGACCGCCCGGCGGGCGATTGTCCCTTCGGCTGGTCCCCACGACAGGCTTCTGTGGGCTGGACGTTGTCTGTCCAACAGTCCCGTCAGTCGCGCGTGCGCACGACGAGCAGGCCGTGCGTGGAGGTGTCGACGCGCGAGGTGAGGGGCGTTCCACACAGCTCGAAGACCGTGTCGATGGCGCCAGCGACGCTCTCGATGAAGCCGCGCGCGCGCCAGGCAGAGGGGCTCACGTCGCGCAGCCGAACCTCCTGCGTGGCGCTGTCCCATTCGAGCTCGCCCACGTCGCGGTAGACCATGGACCACACCTTCGGCGACCAGCGGAGGATGGCGTCGGGGCGCGTTCCGAACAGCCGAACGCTGCTGTCCCACAGCGCGCGCAGCATCGGTCCCTGCAGCGCCTCGCTCATCGATTGCACGCAGTATCGACGAAATGCGCGGTGCCCGAGCGCCTCGTACGTCGCGTCGAAGAACGTCGCTGCGACAGAGAAATCCAGCCAGTCGAGCGCGCTCGATCCGTCGATCGCGGCGACGACCTCTGGGTGCTGCGCGCGCAGCCGATCGGCGACGTCGGGGTGCAGCCTCCGCAGGGTCGCGAGGTTGCTCTGTGCTTGTCGCCCCCGCATCGCGCTGCTCATGGTCACGCTCCTGCGTGAGCCTGTCGCGCGCGCCCTCCCTCACCGTCAACGGAAAGATTGGCGCGGCGACTACGCGACCTGCAGCTCATCGACGGAGCGCGCGAAGGATCGCTGCGCCCACGCGATCGCTGCGATCACCACCAGCGCTGCGACACCGCTGCGGAGCGCGAGCGTCTCGACCGACAACGGATCTCCGCTCGCGAGCAGCGACGGGCACGTTCGGGCTGCCAGCGAATCGGGCTCCGAAACCGCAGCGCACGCGGTCCACAGCAAGAGCGGCACGCTCGCGAACGACAGCCAGCGCATGGCCGCCCCGCGCGTGCGCTGCACAACGGCGATCGATGCGGTGATCAGGAGAATCGCAGCGCCGAAGATCAACGTCGCGAGCGTCGTGCGGGACAGCCGCGCGGAGTCGAACAGCGTGGGCAGCGCGCACGAGACACCCAAGACCGCGCTCATCGCGATGGTGCGTCGCGGGTCGCGCGCGTCGAACGGCCGGCGCGCGTCGTCGAGCCGCCAACGAACAACGTCCTGAGCGCCGTCACTCTCGCTGCTGCGCGCGAGCGCTGCCAGCACCAGCGCCGCAAATATGCTGATCCTCGCCGCGATTTGCTGCGGATCGCGCACGGTCGACCACCCCGAGAGCGTCGTCGCGAGCGAGAGCGCGACGATGAGCTGCGCGCCGATCGCGAGCGCAGGAGAGAAGAACGGCGACTCTTCGTCCCGCAATTTGCGCAACGTTCCTGCGGCGATGGCGAGCGTGAGGGCGGCGCACGTGAGGAGGTAGACCGGCGACGCTCCGCCGTAGGGAGTGGTCGCTTTGGCCACCGCGGCCGTCGATGTGCCCAACGCGCCGAGGATCGCGAGCATCGAGAGGCCAGCGCTCGATCCTGGGGAGGTCGAGTGTCGAACGCTCGCTGCGATGGCGAGCGCGACCACCGTCGCGACCACCTGCGCGCCCACGGTCAACGCCACGTAGAGCGCTGCGTTCGAGTGGCTGTCCGCGCGCTGCGTCCAGAACATCATCGGCGCGGTGGCGAGCGGCGCGGTCACCAAGAAGCGCTGCGGAGCGAGCGAGTAGTGTGCGGCGAGGCGCAGCGCGGATCGCGCGGTGCGTTGCTGCTCGAACGCGATGAAGCCCGAGTGTCGATCGGTGGCCAGCGCCGACGCGCTCAGCGTCGGGCCAGCGATCACCGCCACGACGCTCAGGGCGCACCAAAACACGAGAGCAGCGCCCGGTCGCTCGTTCTGGGCGAGCGAACTCGACGCGATCGGAGCGATCACAGACAACGCGAACCAGCCGAGCGTGATGTGCGCCAGCGTCAGCCTGCGACGCGTCGACGCGAGCCATGTCGTGGAGGTGGGCATCTCAACGTTCCTTTGCGGCCCGCGCAAACGCGTCGGCCAGTGAAGAGCGTAGCGGCTCGAAGGTCAGCAAGGGCAGCTCCGCCGCGACCAGCGCACGCAACGCCGCGCGGAGCGACCGGGCGTTGTCCGGCAACGATAGCTCGAGCGCGTCTTCGTCGACCCGAACGACCGCCGCGCCTTCGATCGTCGCGAGCGCCTGCCGCGCGTCGCGTTCGGCCTGCTCGAGCGAAGGCAGCGCGTCCTCGCTCCGGTCCGTGCGTCGGCCGATCAGCCACCGCGCACGCACGCGGACGCGGCTCTCGGCCTCGCCCGAGAGGATCTCCGACGGCTTGCCCGCGCTGTGCACCCGGCCGCGGCTCATCACCACAAACTCGTCGCAGAACGCTTCGAGCTCGCGGATCGCGTGGCTCGAGACCACCACCGTGGCGCCGGCGCGCGCGCGTTCGCGCAGCAAAATCGCGAGCAGTTCGCGCCCCTCAGGGTCGACGCCGTTCGTCGGCTCGTCGAGCAACAAGAGCGGCGCGCGGCCGAGCAGCACCCTCGCGAGCGCGACCCGCTGCCGCTGCCCCAGGCTCAGCTCCACGCAATTTCGCTCGAGCAGTCGATCGATGCCGAGGCGCCGCGCGAGCGGGTCGAGCTCGTCCGTCGTGTGGCGTGGGCTGGCTTCGAGCGTCGCACGGACGGTCATCGAGTCCCGCAGCGGAGCGTTGTCCGGCATCCACCCCACGTCGTCCGCGAGCCCGATCGCGCCGCCATAGAGCGCGTTCGAACCGATGCGCACCACGCCGCGAAGGGGGCGTTGCAGACCGGCGAGCGTGCGCAATAGCGTGGATTTCCCCGCTCCGTTGGCGCCGACGAGGCCGTACACCGTCGATCCGTGGAGACTGAGTGAGGGCACGTGCACGGCGACCGCCCCGCCGTAGCCCGCCAGCAGTCGCTCGACGCTCGCGGTGACCGCGCGCGCGCCCGGCTCGTTCGCGCCGTCGTCTGGTGCTCGATACACGCTCGATCATCGTAGCTGAAGCGCTGTCCCCGCGGTGACGATCACCACCCTTCGTGACAACGCTGTGAGTCGCAGCTCTGATCGTCACGGCGTGGCTACAGCGCGAGCGCGTCGTCGACGGAGAGTGCGACCGCTGCGCGCACGAGCCAACGCGCGAGCACAGCGCTGTCCGAGCAGCGTTCGATCGCTGCGCGCTGCGCGTCGGACAACGTGAGCGACCGTTCGGCGAAGGCTTGCAAGAGCGCCGCGCGCATCGTCTCGAGCACCCGCGCCTCTCCTCGCGCTTCTCCCCGCGCCTCTCCTCGCGCTTCTCCCCGCGCTTCTCCTCGCGCTTCTCCCCGCGCCTCGAAGATTTCACGCATTCGTCGCTCGAAGTTGCTCTCGATCGCAGGGTCGTTCGTCGCCATTGCTACCTCCAAGGCTCGCCGTGCCGACGCGTCGAGCGCGTCCCACAGCGCAGCAGTATACGTCCGAGCCCGAGCCTCATCGAGCTCACCCACCGCGCTCATCGCCGCGAACACGGCAGCCATTCCATCGGCGCCTGCGTTGCCGTGCGCCACGGCTGACAGAAATGCCAGCGACGGGCGACGCCTGGCCTCGTCGGCATCGCGCACCCACGGAACCTCGTCGGGCCCGAGCACCGCCGCTCGCATCTCGGCTCCCGGTCCGAGCGCGATCGGAGCATCCGCCCATTGGGCGACGTCCGAGTCAGGGCTGACCACCAGCAACACAAACGGACACTGATGCTCGCGCCGCAGCGCGCACGCATATACGGGCCAATCCCAGAGCTTCTCGCGGTCGATCGCGAGCTGCACTTCGACCAGCGCGAGCATCACCGCCCTCTCGCCGCTGTAGAACACCAGCGCCGCGTCCACCGCGAGCGATGGAGACACGTTTTGCGGGACCGTAGGGTCCACCAGCGCGGCTCGCTCGGGCGCGCTCTCGGGCCTGCGGTGCATCTGCCGCAGCAGCTCGGCGGCCAGCATCGGGTCGTCGCGAAACACGTCGCGCAGCGCTTCGTGCAGAGAGCTTGGCATCGTGCCCCACGACCAACGCAACGGGCACGCCACTCGATCGCCCGCAGCATTCGCAGCGAATCGCGACGGTACTCTGGCGGACCGCCATGGCGGCCGCCATGCACCGCCATGGCGGCTCACGCGCGATGCGCAGCATCCACGGTAGAGCGTCGATCGCTTCGGCTCCGCGCTGGCAGGCTGTGTTCTCTTCGCGACCGCCGTAGCGAAACCTCGATCCCAGCGGGTACCGTCGCGATCGTTGGACGTTGTCGAAGATCCCACGCAGTCGAGCCCGGTGCGCGTCCGGGCCGCGAGCGCTCGGCGCGCCCTCGAGCGAGGCGCCGCGCTCGGTCGGTACCTCGTGATCGACGCGCTCGGCGAGGGAGCGACGGCCGCGGTCTACCGCGCGTACGACAGCGAGCTCGACCGCCGCGTCGCGCTCAAGGTGCTGCACCCGCACGCCATCACGGAAGGGCGCGAAGAGCGCTTGCTCGACGAGGCCCGGTCGCTCGCGCGGCTCGCGCACGAAAACATCGTCACCGTGTTCGACGCTGGACGCGTCGATGATCGTGCGTTCGTGGCGCTCGAGCTGGTCGAGGGGCAGACCCTTCGCGCGTGGCTCGCGCAGACGAACCGCTCGTGGATCGAGGTGGTCTCGGTCTTCGCGAAGGCCGGGCGAGGGCTCGCCGCCGCGCACGAGGCCGCGCTCGTGCACCGGGACTTCAAGCCCGACAACGTGCTCATCGGCGACGATGGACGCGTCCGCGTCGCAGACTTCGGCCTCGCCCTCGACGCTTCCATCGCCGGCGACCGCTCCCTCGTCGGAACGCCGGCATACATGGCCCCCGAGCTCTTCGACGGCGCGACCGCCGACGCGCGCTCGGACCAGTTTGCGTTCTGCGTCGCGCTGTTCGAAGCGCTCTTCGGCGCGCGGCCGTTTGAGGGAGCGACCCTCGACGCGCTCGCCGCCGCTGCGCGCGCGGGCATCGTCGATGTGCCCGCCGGGCGCGACGTTCCTTCGTGGCTGCTCGCGGTCGTTCGCCGCGGAACGAGCGCGGATCCCTCGCGGCGGTTCCACTCGATGCGCGCGCTGCTCGACGCGCTGCCCGCCGATCCCGAAGCGGACCTGCGCCACTCCAACGCGGGCCGCGCCGCGCTCGTCGCCACCGTCGTCTCGCTGCAATTCTCGCTCGGTCTTTATTTCGCACCGCCCGGAGCGCCCGCGCCGCGCTCGTCGCCCAACGGCGCGCAGGTGGCGCTCTGGGTGCTCGTCACCGCCGTGATCGCCGCCGCGATCATCGCGCGCTTTCGTCGTCCGCTGCTCGCGAGCCGCCTCTCGCGGCAGATCCTCGTCGCCCTCGCGACGCTCTATTACACCTCCGTGCTCGTCGAGTACGCAGCGCAGCGCCTCGCCGCGAGCGAGCCGTTCAGCGTCGCGTCGACGTTCTCGTGGGCGGCGGCGTGCATGGTGTGCCTGGGCATGACCGTGCATCGACTGTTCTTCGCCACTGCCGCGGTCTCGTTGGGCGCTGGTCTCGCCGCGATCGCCTGGCCCACCGCCGCCCCATGGCTCTCTCGCATCACGCCGTTCGTCATGGCGCTGCTGCTCATCGCGCGCTGGGGCGCGAGCGCTCAGCGCTCTCGATCGAGCTCGAACGCCTCGACCCAGCGATAGATCTGCCGTCGATCGCGGCCGAAGCGCCTGGCCAGCCCGTGCACGCTCCCGCCGAGCTCTCGATACGCCGCGACGAACTCGTCACGGGTCGGAGATCTCTTCGTTGTGTCTGCAATTTGGCTGGCTTCTTGATTGTGTGTGCCAGATGTCTCGTCGTCGATCCACCGCGGCAGCTCGTCGCGCGTCACCGCGCTGCCCACGCGTTCGGCCAGCGCGCGCGCCAGGCGGTCGAGCGTCCGTAGGTTGAGCGGCCATCGGGCGGTGAGCAGCCGCTCGGCGGCGTCCGGGTGGAGCTCGAGCTTCGCGCCACCGGAGAAGCGCGCGAGCCACTGCAGCACGTCCACTGCGCGCTCGCGCAGCGGAGGAACAGACAGCTCGCGCAACGCCAGCCGGCCGTACAAGTCCGCCCGAAACAGCCCCGCTGCGACGGCGGCCCGCAGGTCGCGGTGCGTCGCTGCGATCACCTTCACCGAGACCGCGACGGGCCGGGTCGCGCCGACGGGCAGCACCTCTGCTTCTTCGACCACACGCAGCAGTTTTGGCTGCAAATCCAATGGTAGATCGCCGATCTCGTCGAGCAGGACCGAGCCGCCATCGGCCGCTCGAAAGAGCCCCTCGCGCGCCTCGGTCGCGCCGGTAAACGCGCCCTTCACGTGGCCGAAGAGCTGCGCTTCGACGAGCTGCGGCGCGATCGCCGCGCAGTTGATCGCGACGAGCCTCCCGGGGCGGCGAAGGGCGCTGTGTAGGGCGCGGGCGACGCGCTCTTTGCCTGTTCCGCTCTCGCCGGTGATCAGCGTCGGGGCGAGGTCGCTCGCTGCGCGGTCGATCGAGAGCCGCAGCCCGTCGAGCGCCGCAGCTCGGCCGAACACCTCGTCGTCTCCGTCCGTCGGCTCGGCGGCGAGCGACTCGTACACCGCGAGCACGTCGCCGAAGCGCAGGACCGCGCCCGTTCGAAGCGCGATTCTGCTGCGAATTCTCTGCCCGTTGACGCTCGTCCCGTTGTGGCTGCCGAGGTCTTCGACCGTGTGCGCGCCGAGCGCGCGGTCCCATCGCAGCGCCGCGTGCGCGCGAGAGACCGTGTTGTGCGCGATGCGCCGAGCCGAGCCGCGACCCACCACCACTTCGTCTTCGCTCAGCTCGAGCACCGAGCCGAGCGACTCGGGCCACACGATGGTGCACCGCGCGCGAGACGCTGTCGTGGCGTTCGCAGGCGCCACAAGTCGAGACACCGTCGACAAGAGCAGGTCGTCGCTCACCGTGCGCCCGAGCGTACCGGTGTCCCCGGGGACAGCACAGGGGACAGCGATGCCGGGCCTCGCTGAATTTGCTGAACATTCGCCGCTCGGCGCGCACGTCGCAGACGGCCTGACCGTTGCGATCGCGCTGCCCCATGACCGCTGCGCTCTCTCGTCCGCTCGCGCGCTGGTGCGCGCTTGTGTGCACGTTCTCGCTGATCGTCGCTGCGGCGTTCGTGGCCAACCGCCCGATCGCCCCGCTCGGCCTCGACGCCACGCCGACGCAGTTCTCCGAAGCGCGCGCGCTGCCGATGGTGCAGATGCTCGCGGACACGATCGGCGTGCGACCGACGGGAAGCGCTGGCGCAGAGCGCGCCGCGCGGTACCTCGCCGAGCGTCTGCGCGCGATCCCGCGAGTGGAGGTCGAGATTCAGCGCGTCAGCGACCAGCGCTTCTACGAGAACACTCCGTACCCGTACCCGCTGCTGCGCTACCACGTAACCAACGTCGTCGCGAGGCTGCCCGGTCGAACGCGGGACGCGATCTTGCTCGACGCGCATTTCGACACGCTCGGCGACTCCGACGGCGCGGGGGACGACGCGCTCGGCGTGGCTGCCACCATCGAGGCGCTGCGCGCGCTCGCAGCGGGCCCGGTGCTCGAACGCACGGTGATCGTCCTCGCCAACGGCGGCGAAGAGTACGGCCTCTTCGGCGCGGATGGGTTTATTCGACATCACCCGCTCGCGAGGGACGTGCGCGCGTACGTCTACATCGACGGCAGCCCCGGAGGCGCCGCGACGCTCCTCTACGCTGGGCCGGGAAACCCCGAGCTCATCGACGCATACGCCCGCGTCGCGCCTCGACCGCAGGCTACGTCGGTCGTGCTCGATTTGATGGAGAGCGGCGCGCTCTCGCACGACGGCGACTTTCGTCCGTTTCGCGACGCGAACAAGCCGGGCCTCACGCTCGCGGGCATCGGCGACCTATGGGCCGCGCACACCTCCCGCGATCGATCGAACCGACTGCAACCCGGAACGCTCCAACACCTCGGCCAAACCACGCTCGACGTCACCCGCGCGCTCGCGACAGGAGGGCCGCTGCCGACAGGGCTCGACGCGCGTCGCGTGACGTACTTCGACGTGTTGGGGCTCTTCGTCGTGCGCTATGGGTCGAGCACCGCTGCGCTCCTCGCGCTCGTGGCGCTCGCGATCGCCGCGTCGTCCGTCGTGCTCGCAGCCAGATCCGGCGCGGTCACGCTTCGGTCCGTCCTGGTCGCGTCGCTCGGGTCGGCGCTCGCGTTGATCGCGGGCGTGCTCGCTGCGGTCCTCTGTGGGGTCGTGCTCGCGTTCGTTCTGCGTCGTCCGCACGGCTGGTACTCGGCGCCGTGGGTGGTGATCCCCGCGTTCGTCGCGCCCGCGATGGCCGCGATGATGGCCGTGCAGGACCGAGTCTCGAGACGGCTGCGCGCGCGCGACGCAGATCCGCTCGTCGCGACGTGGGTCGCGGCGGTCGTGGGCTGGTCGCTCTTGCTCGCGCTGTCCGCGGCGCGCGTCGCGCGAAGCGGGTACATCCCGCTCTTGTGGACCGCGGGGCTCTCGATCGCGCTGATCGTCGCGCTTCGCACGCGCGCGCCGCGGGGGCTGCTGGCGGTGCTCGGCGCGGCGCCAGGAGCGATGGCGCTCGCTGCCTTTGCGCCAGTGCTTCGCACGATGTGCGCAGAGGTCGCGTTCTTGCCGCTGCCGACCGCGGCGGACCCGATGCTGGCGGGCCTCGTCGCGGTGTTCGTCTCTGCGGCTTCTGCGGGAGCTGTGATCGCGTCGCACGCCATCGGCGGGCACCTCCGCGCGTCGCTGGTGTTCGTCGCGGTCGCGATCGCAGGCGTGGCGACGAGCGCTGCGCGGGAGCCTTTCACCGCCGAGCGTCCGCGGCGCGTGTTCGTCGTGCACGGCGAAGAGGGCGGTCGCAGCGCCGTGTTGCTGCGCGCGATCGACGCGCTGCCGTTCGAGCCGGTGGTCCGCGCCATCCCCGAGGCGCGTCCGGTGACCCGCGAGTGGCCGCTGTTCGAAGTCTTCATGCCCGCGCCCACGCACGAGGTCGCCGCGCCGCCTCCGTCCTTCGCGCCGCCGCGCGTCGAGACGCTCTCGAGCGCCCGCAACGCCGGCGGGACGCGCACCATACGCATCCGTATGCACACCGAGACGACGCAGCTTCGCTTGTTCGTCGCGCGCGATCGCCTCGTGCGCTGGTCGCTCGGACGCAGCCTCGCCGTCAACGAATACGCAGGAAATCGACCCACGGCGTACTTTCAAGGCGTCGGCCCCGAAGGCGAAGAGGTCGAGCTCGAGGTGCGCGGCGACGAGCCCGTCGAGCTCGAGGTGATCGCGACGAGCTTTCTTCCTGACGAGCCGATGCTGCGCGTCGCGAGGAGGTTTCCGTCGTGGGCGGTGATGACGCCGATGGTCGCGCGGACGGTTCGCGTTCGGATTTGAGCGCTGGCTCAGAGTGCGCTGTGGACGCGGGCGTATAGTGCCTGCCACACGATGACCACACGCAGCAAAGCCGCGCCGCCAGAGTTCGCGCTCTGGCAGCTCTTGCGCGTCGACTCGATCAACCGTTCGATCTCGAAGCTCTACGACGACAACCTCCTCGCGCCCTCGCGCTCTTGGACGGTGCGCGAGGCGAAGCTCCCGCTCGTCGCGCGCATGGCTGCGACGTCGATCGTCCGCAAATCACCGCACTTTCGGCTGCCTGTGTACGGCCCGCTCGGTCGCCTCGACCCGGACGGCTACGACAGGCTCTCGGCGTTGAGCGGACGGTTCGACGCGATGCAGACGACGGACCTCGAGCGCGTTCGCGCGCAAGCAGACTTCTGCGCGCTCGCGACGCTGCTCGATTTCGACTGCGGCCCCACGTGGCGGACGCGCACCCGCACCGGCGTCTTGCTCGGCTCCGACACCGGAACGCTCGTCATCGCATACCGCTTGTTCGTCAACGGCGCCCTCTCGAACGCGCGCGAGCGAGACCCCATGCGCGTGGACGCCGACGCGCTCGGCTCGATCGATCGCGCTGCGCTCGAAGTGGCGTTCGCCGCGGCCGAGGGCGCGGCTCCGCAGGGGCTCGACGAGGCGCTGGCGCGGCTGCGGGCGGTGGTCGAGCGCATCCCCGCCAACGAGGCTGGAGAGCGAAGGCTCGGCGCATCGATCGTCGACGCGCTGCTCGCGCCGGTGCGCGGCCTGGCTCCGACGCAGGTCACGCCGAACGCCCTCTTTCAGCAGTGCGTCCGCGCGCTCATGGGCGCCTACGACGATCGCACGCGCGTGTACGCCGATCGGCCCATGACGCTCGCGGACGTTCGCTACGCGTCGCTGACCCTCGCGATCGGCCCGCTCTTCGACAAGCTGGGGCTGCCGTTTGCGATGGGCTCTCAGCCGCTCTCACCGCCAGACCGCTGGAGCTTGTCGCTGCTGCTCGACACGGGCGCCATCGCTCCGTCGAGCGGACAGGCGCTGTCTGCGTTGCTCGCGGATCGCGCGGCGGTCGAAGAGCTCTACGCGCTCGGCTCGGTCGCGCTCGACGCCGCGATCACGCAAGTTCGCTCGTTGACGAAGACCACGGAGCAGCGGCTCACCAACGGAGCGATCCTCGCCTGGGGCACCGCCGCCGCGGGGCGTGCGCTGTCCGCTCGAGATCGGCCAGGGGGCGCTCCGGTGTTCTGGTAATCCGATGTAGTGGGGCGCAATCGTCGATTTTCACGACGATACATCGCGAAACTTCATCGCTGGCGTCGCAGGCCTCGCGCACTCAGATCAAGTCCTCGAAGAGCTCACGACGAGTCCTGCGGCCATCGCTGCAGCGACGTCGTGCAGCGGCGAGGAGTGCCGATGCGAAACCTCTCGGTTGTGTGTCTCGCGTTGTTCGTCACCGTCGGGGCGAGCGGGTGTGTGATCGCCCGGCCGCCGCGCTGGCAGGCGAACTGGCACGACCCGTGGCGCAACGGGTTTCTCGACCCGGGGACACCCGTGGTGGCCCCGCCGCCGCCCCCGCCTGCGCAGGCGATCATGGGTCCCGCGAACATCGCGCACGACCCCAACGAGGTCTGGGTCGAGGGTCACTACGAGTGGAACCAAGGCCACTACCAGTGGATCGGTGGGCACTGGGGTCACCCCCCGCAGCCGGGGTGGGCGTGGCACCAGCCGGGCTGGAGCAACGGTCGTTGGCAGCGCGGGTTCTGGCACGGAGGCCAGCACGGCGCTTCGGTGAGCGTCGCGCACTCTCAGTGGCCTGCACACGCGCAGCACCCCGGCTCGCTCGGCGTGCAGGTAGCGCAGCCCGTCGCGCAGCCGACGGCGCTTCCCGTCGCGGCGCCCGTCGTGCTCGGCAGTCCGATGAACGCGAACCGCGGCGGTCCGATCGCCACGCCCGTCCGCTAGACTTGACCTCGTGTGCTAGATGGTCGCGAATGATCATTCGGATTAACCGATGATATTCGTCCGTTGATTCGTGAATTGTCCCATCGCGCGGGTCGCGGCACTACAAGCGCTTCGACCAATGGGCGAGAGCAAATCGCGACGAATCACTGTTGCACAGGGCGACGGCATCGGACCGGAGATCACCGCTGCCGTGTTGAAGATCCTCGACGCTGCTGAGTGCGGGCTCGAGTACGATCACATCGACGTCGGCGAGCGCGCGTACTTGAGCGGGCACAGCAGCGGCGTTCCGCCAGAGGCGTGGGCGGCGCTTCGACGCAACTCGGTGTTCTTGAAGGGGCCGATCACGACCCCTCAGGGCTCTGGGTACAAGAGCCTCAACGTGACGATCCGCAAGACGTTGGGGCTCTTCGCCAACGTGCGACCGTGCCGCAGCTATCACCCGTTCGTTCGAACCGCGCACCCGAACATGGACGTCGTCGTCGTGCGCGAAAACGAAGAGGACCTGTACGCGGGCATCGAGCATCGGCAGACCGTCGACGTGTTTCAGTGCCTCAAGGTGGTGAGCATCCCGGGCACCGAGAAGATCATCCGGTACGCCTTCGAGTACGCGCTCGCCAACGGCCGCCGCAAGGTGACGTGCCTGGTCAAAGACAACATCATGAAGGTCACCGACGGGCTGTTCTCGGAGACCTTTCGGCGCATCGGCAAGGAGTACCCGGGGCTGCAGCAAGAGGTGCAGATCATCGACATCGGGACCGCGCGCGTGGCGACGCAACCCGGTCGCTACGACGTGATCGTCACGCTCAATCTGTACGGCGACATCATCAGCGACGTGACCGCTGAGCTCTCGGGCAGCGTCGGAATGGCTGGCAGCGCAAACGTCGGCGAGCGCATCTCGATGTTCGAAGCGATCCACGGCAGCGCGCCAGACATCGCCGGGCTCGACGTCGCCAACCCGAGCGGTCTGCTCAACGCCGCGTGCATGATGCTCGTGCACATGGGCCTCGGCGATCGAGCGCAGCGCATCGAGAACGCGTGGCTGTGCGCGCTCGAGGACGGGCTGCACACGGCCGACGTGTTTCGCGACGGCCAGTCGAGCGCGCGCGTCGGCACCGAGGCGTTCGCGAACGCGGTGATCGAGCGCCTCGGTCGCACGCCGTCGACGCTCAAGCCCGTGCCCGCCGCGGGCGGGTCGATTCCGAGCTACACGTACACGCGACCGACGCCGCGGCGCGAGCTGTGCGGCATCGACGTGTTCGTGTGCGACGCGACGCGGACACCAGCACAGCTGGCGGAGGCGCTCAACGCAGCGGCGGCTGACATCCTGCGCTTGAAGCTCATCACCAACCGCGGGGTGAAGGTCTGGCCGGACGGCTTCGACGAGACGTTTTGCACGGACCACTGGCGCTGCCGCTTCGTCGCGCCGGGCGCCACCGTCGGCGACGCAAAGGCCTCGTACGAGCCCATCGAACGCACGCGGGTGCTCGCGCTGCTCGGCGCGCTCGAGCGCGCAGGAATCGAAGCCGTGAAGACCGAGAACTTGTACTTGTTCGACGGCGTTCGGGGCTTCTCGCTGGGGCAGGGCGAGTAGAGCAGCTCAGCGCGTTCCGAACAGTCGATCGCCTGCGTCGCCGAGGCCGGGGATGATGTAGCCCTTCTCGTTGAGCCGCTCGTCGACGGCCGCCGTGACGACGGGCACGTCGGGGTGCGCCTCGTGAAAGGTCTTGAGCCCCTCCGGGCACGCGAGCAAGCACACGAACTTCAGCGAGCCGGGCTTGTTGCGCTTGATGCGATCGACCGCAGCGACCGCGGAGTTGCCCGTCGCCAGCATCGGATCACAGATGATCACCGTGCGGTCCTGGAGCTTGCCAGGGACCTTGAAGAAGTACTCCACGGGCTCGAGCGTCTCGTGGTTGCGATACATCCCGATGTGGCCGACGCGCGCGGCCGGGACGATCTCGAGCATGCCGTCGAGGATGCCCAGGCCAGCGCGGAGAATGCCGATCAGGACCAGCTTTTTTCCGTCCAGAACGGGGGCGTTCTCCATGGTCTGCACGGGCGTTTCGATGCGCATGTGCGTCACGTGCAGGTCGCGCGTGGCCTCGTACGCGAGCAGCATCGAGATCTCTTTGAGCAGCCGACGAAACTCGGCGACGGTGGTCTCTTTGCGTCGCATCAACGTGAGCTTGTGCTGCACGAGCGGGTGCGACACGACGACGGTCTGGGCAGTCTCGGTCATGCGCGCGAGTGTCGTTCGAAGTGGACCCGCGCGGGCAAGGGGAAAATGCCCGCCGACGCGCGCTTGCATCGAACGCGCGAAATCTTCGTAATACCCTCCACCAACAGTGAACGCTGGACGACGACTCGCCTCGCGCGCCGCCCTTCTGCTCTCGCTCGCGTCGGCGTCGGCGCGGGCTGACACGATTCCGATCGAGATCCTCGACCGAGGAAGCACCCGCATTCTGCCCGACGGACGCATCGGCGAGTGGCGACGCTTCACCGAGCTCATCGGCCTCGACGCGCGCGCGCAGGTCGTCTCTGGGGTCGAGCGTTGGGTGGGCGACGCGGACGCCGCGGTCGGCTTCGCCCTCGCGCGCGACGACCAGTACCTCTACATCGCCGCCGAGGTGCGCGATGACCAGATCGTGCGAACGCGCGAGCACCGCGCGACGGACGACGCCCTGGTGGTCTCGCTCGGCGTCCGCGCCGGGGCGCGCACTGTCGGCTTCGACATCGCGCTGTTGCCAGGCATCCCGGGCAGCTTCGCGGGCGCCGTGCAGTTTCGCGGCGCGCGCTCGGGCAACGTCGCTGGCGCGCGGGTGGTCGAAGAGAACCTTCAGGGCGGCGGTGGCTTCACGATCGAAGCGCAGATTCCCTGGACTTCACTGCCGGAATTGCGCGCCAACCTGGCCTCGCTGCGCGGCCGCGTGGCCTACCACGACTCGGACAGCGCGGGGCGTCCTGCGATCGAGAGCGTGCTCGCGACGGGGCCTGGCGACGGTCGCAACTACGAGCAGCTCCCGCCCGCGCGCGGATCGACGGTGTCGACCGCGACCGATCTGATCACGCAGTTTCGACAGGCGCAGAACCTCGTCACGAGCGAGCCGTTTCTCGATCGCTCGGGCAACATCGCCGGGGACGCGCAGCTCGAGCGCGTGGTGATGTTTCCTCGGTACTGCGTCGTGGCGGGCCCTGGAATCGCAGGCGGATCGCGGTACGCGTACTTCGAGCACCCGATTCGAACCTCGGACGAGCTCGCGGAGGTCGCGCTGCGCGACGTGACGGGAGACAGCCGCCTCGACGTGATCATTCGCGCGCGGGTCGCAACCAACAACATGACGCGCGAGATCTTGTACGTGTACGCCGCGGTCAGCGGCGCCGATCAGCTCGAGCGTGTGTTCGCGCACGAGCTCACGCGGTCGGCGGGCGGGCACCGCACGGTCAACCGCGCGACGTACGAGCAAGGGCCGCGCATCCGCGTGACGTTCGGGTCGAACGAGGGGTTCACCGAGCAGAACTTTCCGAGAGTTCAAGAGACGGGCGTGCTGCTGCCGATGTTGCCGTGGGGTCAGCATCGCAGCGTCGCGTACCGTTGGATGGACGGACTCAACCGCTTCGACATCGACGGAACCGAGCCCAACCCCCAGCGCGGCGGCGCACAGGTCACCACGCAGTCGGGCCCCGAAAACACCGCGGGTGGGACGCCGGGCGCGACGGTCGCGGTCGTTCCGTCGGACCTCAACGGCGTGCTCGCGCTCTTTCGACAGCGCGCGCGGCTCGCGCCCGACGCGAGGCCCGATTTTCAAGCCGAGGGCAACGTCGCAGAGGACCGCCAGCCCGAGGTCGTTCACGTGTACGGCCGCACGCTGATCGTCGCGGGGCGCGCGTTCATGTCGGGCCGGTCGTACTACAGCGTCGAGCTGCCCGAGGGCTTTACAGTCCTGGGCGTCGACCTCGCAGACGTGACCAATGACGGCCAGATGGAGGCGCTCGTCCGCGCGCGACGGCCGGTCACTGCGCAGGTACGGGGACAGCAGCTCGAAGTCGTGAAGGACTACCTGCTGGTGTACTCGTTTGATCCTGCGCATCGCGGGCGCGTGTTCGCCGCCGAGGTCGCACGACGGATGGGCAGCGAGGGCGTGGTCAACGAAGTGCGCGGCATCGCGCGCGGCCGCGGCGACGGGCTCACGATCGCGCCGGGCCGGCCCCTCGGTTGGACCGAGCAGAGCTACCCGTTTCGCGACATGCCCGCGCAGGGCTTCGCGCCGCTGTTGCTGCCGTGGGCCACGCGCGCTCCGGTGCAATACCGTTGGAACGGCCAGACCCTCGCCCCCTAGCGCGCCACGCCGTTCACAGCTCGGCGCGCTGCGCTCGTGTGCGCTGCGAGCCTTCGTGGGCAGCTTCCATCTCGCGGATCAGCGCGTTGACCGCGGCCGTGCCCGGCGTGAGCTCGGTGCGCGCGAGCTCGATCGCCGCGACGAACTCGCTCTGCCAGTCGACGATGTGCTGGCGCTTGCGCGAGTCGGTCGAGACCTCGTTGAGCACCGAGCGAATCGAGATCGAGCGAAACGAGTCGCCTTTGGGATACGAGATGATCGTGCGCGCGCGCGGAGCGAGCCGCTCGGTCATGCCGACCGCCCATTGCTGCGTCTCTTTCGAAGGCAGCCTGTGTGCGTCGCCGATCACCTGCGCGTAGATCACTCGCTCGCCGTGCTCGCGACACACGTCGTCTGCAAACGCCTCGAGCCGCTCGAGGTGCGCGATCGTCGGCGTGCCGAAGTAGTACACGAGCAGCAGATCGCCCTGCGCGGCGAGCGCGAGTCCGTCGAAGTAGAGCAAGCGCTGCGTGACCATGACGGACGAACGCTAGCAGCGTTTTGTAGATTAATACACCCGCGACCGGCCGTTGACTCTCTGGCGCTTCGGTCACAGAAGGGCGCGCTCGCTCGAAGCCAGAGCGAAGAGGAGGTCCCCCATGCGTGCGTCGAACACAGCTCCGAGCCGTCCATCGCACCTGCGGACTCTGCCTCGTGAATCGCTGACGATCGTTCGTTGAACGCTCGCTGACCGATCGCACGCTGCGCGGGAGGACCCGTTGGCGCGACGGACTCTGTGTTGGGTCTGTAGGCCGATCGAGGTCAGTGTTCGATGAGCAACCGCAGTGATCGACGCGGGCGAGTGAGCTCGCGCGCGTCCAGTACGTTCAGTCACGAGATCGAAGAAGAAGAAGAAGAGAGCCAGCGTCGCTCGGACAGCGGGCGTCGCGGCGTTCGCTTGGAGCGCGCGATCGAGCGCGAGCTGCGCGCGATGGTGAGCGACGACGTGCGAGACCCGCTCGCGCGTCGAGCGCGCGTGCTGCGCGTGGAGCTGTCCGTGGACTACCGCAACGCGCGGGTGTTTTGGACGCACGAGCGCGGAGAGCGCGAGCGGGCGCAATCGTACGTTCGTGCGGTCGAAGCAGCGCTCGATCGATGCGCTGGATTCATGCGAGCGACGCTCGCCGAGGCGTTGGCGATGGACCGGGTTCCGCTGCTGCGCTTCGTGTACGAAGCGGACCCGCCCGAAGTGTGGCTGCGAGACGAGAGCGACGGTGACGCATGCGAGTGATCGATGGAGACGTCGAGCACGCACCGGTGCACCTCTGGTCGTCGGTCGCGACCGAGGCGACGATTCGCCAGCTGCGCGCGCTCGCGTCGCAGCCATACGTGGTTGGTCCCGTCGCGGCGATGGCCGACGCGCACCTCTCGTCGAGCGGCGTCGCGGTCGGAACGGTCTTCGCCACCGACAACGAGCTCGTCCCCGACGCGCTCGGCGACGACCTCGGCTGCGGCGTTCGCGTCGCCGAGCTCGACCTCGACGCCTCGTCGCTCGACGCGCGGGCGCTGCAGCGGGTGCTGCGACGGTTGTCCTCGGTGATCCCCGCGGGCGACCGCGGGCGGAGCGCGAGCGCCATCGTCGCAGCGGACGCCGCGCTCATCGAGCGCGCCCTCTCGACGCGAGAGCTCACGCGACGGTGGCCCTCGCTGATCGCCCGCGACCTCGCCACGCTCGGCGGAGGAAACCACTTCATCGAGCTCGACCGCGACCCGCACGACGGCCTGTGGATGCTCGTTCACTCGGGCTCTCGCGGCGCCGGCGGCGCGATCGCCGAACACCACCGACGCGCGGCGCACGCGCGCGCTTCGCGCCCGCTCGGGGCGCTCGACGTTCGCCTCGACAACGGAGCGGCGTTTCTCTCGGATCTCTCGGCGGCCGCCGCGTTCGCCGAGCACAATCGAAGCGCCCTCGCGATGCTCGTGCGCGAGTGCATCGCGGCCGTGATCGATGGACCAGTGAGCGAGCGATCGTCCTTCGACGTCGCGCACAACACGATCGCTCGCGAAGAGCACGACGGGCGCTCGCTGCTCGTGCACCGAAAGGGAGCGGTGCGCGCGAGGGTGGGCGACCGCGTCGTGATCCCTGGATCGATGGCGACGGCGACATACCTCGCCGACGGCTTGGGTCACGAGCCCGCGTGGTGCTCGTGCTCGCACGGCGCCGGACGGGTGCTCTCTCGCCGCGAGGCGCGCGAGCGGGTGCGGGGTGAAGCGCTGATCGCGCGGATGGGCCGCGTGGTGTTCGATCGCCGCCGCGCGCGGGACCTCGTCGAAGAAGCGCCGCAAGCGTATCGCGACGTGCGCGCGGTGATCGACGAGCAGCGCGCGCTCGTCACGCCGACGCTGCGACTCGAGCCCGTGCTGTCGTTCAAGGGCTGAGCTGTCACAGTCGCGGGTGAGTCCTCGATGGGTGGGCGTTCGAAGGGGCCGCGGTCGCGCTGCCCCGCGCACGAGAACGAGGGACGACCATGACGACGAACGTGACGTTCAGCGCCGCGCAGCGGCTGCGGATTCGCCAGGCAAGCAAGGGCGCGACGCGAGATCCATCGGAGGGGGGCGAGCTCAACATCGTTCCGCTGCTCGACGTCGTGATGAACGTGATGCTGTTCGTGCTCGCGACGGTGACCACGGTGTTCACCAGCACGATCGCCGTGCCCGCGCCGAGCGGCCCCAACGGGGGCGGAGCTGGCCCCCTGCAAGGGCTCACGGTGAAGGTCACCCGCGACGGCTTCATCGTCGGCGCGCAGGGAGGATTCTTGCAGTCCGATTGCCAGTCGCTCGGCGGCGCGCACGTCACCGTGCCCACCGTCATGGGCGCACACGATTTCAACGCGCTCACGCAGTGCCTGTCCCGCGCGCGTCGCAAGCCCGAGTGGCGCGCGAACCTCGAAGGCGTTCGATCCATCAACGTCGCGGGCAACGGCGAGCTGCCTTACATCACCCTCGTTCGCACCCTCGACGCCGTGCGCGAGACCCGACCGCTCGCTCGGGACTTGTTTCCCGATCCGCGATTGGGCGTGTTGTAGATCTACCAACGATCGCGCGTTGTGCGATTCTGCGCTCGTGAGAGACGCAGCACACGCCGCGGTGGTGATGGAGTGGCGCGATGGCGAAAACACCTTCACGGCCACGAAGCTCACGGCCACGGTGTTCGTCACCCGCGGCGTCGGCGCGATGAGCGGCGACGTGATGGAGCGCTTCATCGCCATGCTCGATCGCGAGGTCGCGAGCGGCGCTCGAGCGATGCTCTTCTTTCACGACTGGGAGCGCATCGATAGCTACGACCCCTCGATGCGACAGAAGCTCACCGAGTGGCGTCGCCGCGCGCCGCCCGGCGCCACCAAGGCCATCCACGTGCTCGTTCGCTCGAAGATCATCGCGATGGGCGTCTCTGCCTCGGCGCTGCTCCTGCGATGGGTCGGCCTCGAGATCGAGTCGTACGCGTCTCGAGACGCCTTCGAACGCGCGCTGCGCTCCGCAGTCGAAGCCTCGCGCTAAGCGCCGCGCAGCTTCGCGCGGTCGATTCCGTACACGCACAGCGGCTCTGGCGAGAGGTCGAACCTCACGCGCTGCCCCATCTCGAGCGCCAAGGGCTGCCGCGGTCCGTCGATGAACAGGTAGCCCTCGCGCATCTTGTTGAGCGCCTCGATCTTCGTCCCTGGCTCGATCACGGCGCGCTCGGTCGCGTATCGACTGCCGTCCGGCGAGTACGGCTCGCGCACGATGAGCTGCAGCTTCTTCGACCGCAGCGGCAACACTCTTCCGCCCGCCGAACGGATCGCCGCGGTGCTGCCGACGGCGGGCCCGATGTAGAAGCCAGAGCTCTTGTGCTCCTCGCACACGTCGCCGAGCGTGAGAAAATACCGCGACGTCATCGCCGGGCTCTTGTGCGCGAAGAGCACCTCGTTGAGCACCCTGCGGTGCACCTCGCGGCCGTCGACCGAGACGCGCATGCGCGTGAGGCGCTGAATCGGCGTGCGCCGCTCGACGATCGCCGTCAGCCGCTCGAGCACGTTGCCCTTCTGCGCGCCTGCGAGAAAGCCCACAGAATCAAGCGGCGCGGAGTTGATGCCCAGGATCGGCGTGTCCGCCAGCTCGTGCGAGACCGACAAGAGCGTCCCGTCTCCGCCGACGGTGAGCACGAGGTCGAAGTCGTCGATCGCGCCGAGCTGCGAGCGGTCGCGAAAGCGCGCCTTGATCTTCAGCGACTTGAGCGCGTCGCGCACCTCCTCGAGCGTCTCTCGGTGATGCTTGTCCGCGCGCACGAGGCGCTCGACGCTCGGGTCCTTCTTGCGCAGCAGCTCTTGGACGCGCCGCATCTTGTGCTGCCGCACGTACAGGTCGTACGCGGACTTCTTGGACACGACCAGGACGCGCTCGACGGTGCGCTTCATCGGTCGTCCTCGCTCGACTTCGCCAGCTTGTCTGCGAGTCGACGCAGCGCGAGCTCTGTTTTGCAGTCCTGGATCACGCCTTGCTCGGCCAGCGCGAGCGCTTGGGACAGCGCGACCCACGCGATCTCCGACGCCTGCTCGACGAGCTCGGTGGCGGTCACGTCGCGCGGGTCGTCGCGGTCGACCCAGGCGTGAACGAAGTGGATCTTCTCTGCGCACAATCCCGGCGTGAGAAACACTGGCGCGCCGAGCGTCTCGAACTGGTCGCTCGCGACGGCGTAGCCGGTCTCTTCACGGCACTCGCGCGCGGCGGTCTCGCGCACCGGGTCAGCGCTCGGCGATAGCTCGATGAGCCCCGCCGGGAGCTCCCAGAGCAAAGCGGTCGGCTGCTCGGGGACGGCGAGCGAGCGCTGCGCGCGAAGGGCCACGGGCGGCCGCAGCGCGGTGCGAAGGCACACCAACGGGTCGCGCGCGTGCCCGAGCTGAGCGGCGGTCAGCGCGATCAGCACGGCGTCGAGCGCGTCGCGATCGACGACGTCGTACGGGTACTGCTCGCTCACGCGGCCGTCGCGGTAGCGCGTCGCGAGGGTGTAGCGCCGGACCTTGATGAAGCCGCCGTCGCTCGCGACTGCGTGCGTGCGGTCTTCGATGAGTTCGACGCGAACACCGTCGGTGCTCGGGATCGACTGCGCGTCGCGCGGAGTTCGCTCCATCGTTGGGGCGGCGATGGTAGCGCGAACCGCGCGCAGAGTTCGCTACGCGAGCGCGTCGCGCGCGGAAACGTGAGCCCGTCGCCGGCTCAGGGCCACATCGCAGGCGCGCGCAGGCCGAGCCCCTCGTCCCAGCCGAGCGAGAGGTTCATGCACTGAATGGCCTGGCCCGAGGCGCCCTTCACGAGGTTGTCGATCGTCGCCATGCAGACGATCTTGTTCGCGTGGGCGTCGAGCGCGTACGCGACGTGAGCGCGGTTGGAGCCGCGGACCCAGAGCGTGTCGGGCAGCGCGCCGGGGTCGAGCACCGTGACCGAGGGCGAAGCGCGAAAGAACTCCCTCGCGCATTCGACCAGCGACTCGACGGTGACGTCACGGGAGGGCGTGACGTACGAGGTCGACAAGATCCCGCGCGTCATGGGGACGAGCGTCGGCGTGAAGGTGACGCGCACTTCGCGTCCGGCGGCGCGCGAGAGGGTCTGCTCGATCTCGGGCGTGTGGCGGTGCGTCCCGGCGACTTTGTATGGGCGGATGCCCTCGGAGCACTCGCTGAAGTGCGTCGACGGCGCTGGCGTGCGTCCCGCGCCCGAGACGCCCGAGAGCGCGTGGATCACCACGGTCTCGTCGATCTTCACGAGCCCAGCGCGCACGAGCGGCAGCAGCGGCAAGGTGCTCGCGGTCGGGTAGCAGCCGGGGACTGCGACGAGCGTGGCGCCCGCGAGGGCGTCGCGATTGTGCTCGCACAGACCATAGACCGCTTGCGGGAGCAGCGACTGCGCGGCGTGTTCAGCGCCGTACCACTTGGCGTACACGGCGGGGTCGGCGAGGCGAAAGTCTGCCGAGAGATCGAAGACGCGAAGACCCCGAGCGTGCAGCGCGGTGACGGCTTCGATCGAAGCCCCGTGCGGCAACGCGCAGAACGCCACGTCTGCCTTGGCAGCGAGCGACTCTGGGTCCAAGCGTTCGATCGGCAAATCGAGCACCCCCGCGAGCGACGGAAGAACCGTGCTCGCTTTGGGGGTGACCCGCTCCTTCGCGACGAGCGCAGTGATGTCTGCGCGCGGATGCTGAAGGAGCAATCGAACAAGTTCGGCGCCGGTGTAACCCGAGGCGCCGACGATCGCGACGCGAACGCGCTCCATCGAAGGGAGTTGCGCTCAGCGCTTGCTGTACTGGTAGCGCTTGCGGGCGCCGGGCTGGCCGTACTTCTTGCGCTCCTTCTTGCGCGCGTCGCGCGTGAGGAGGCCGGCCTTCTTGAGGGGCGAGCGGCGCTCGCTGTCCATCGCGGCGAGGGCGCGCGCGATGCCGAAGCGAACGGAGTCCGCCTGCGCCGCGAGTCCGCCGCCAGCGACGTTGGCTTCGACGTCGTAGCGGCCCATGACTTCGATCATCTCGAAGGGCTGCTGGACGAGGAGCTGCGACGCGGCGCGGGGAAAGTACTTGTCGTACGGGCGGCCGTTGACGGTGATCACACCGGTTCCGGGGCGGACGTACACGCGAGCGACGGCGTTCTTGCGCTTGCCGGTCGCGTAGGTCTTGTCAGTCTGCGTGGTGGCCATCGAGCTTCACTCCTGAGATCAAACGCGGACGGGCAGCGGCTTGGGCTGCTGCGCCTTGTGGGGGTGCTCGGCGGCCGCGTAGACCTTGAGCTTGGTGAACATCTTGCGACCGAGCGGGTTCTTCGGGAGCATTCCCTTGACCGCGTGCTCGATGAGGTGCTCGGGCTTGGTGGCGAGCATGTCCTTCGCCGAGGTCGTGCGCAGACCGCCCATGTGGCCAGAGTACGAGTAGTACTTCTTGGCCTCGAGCTTGTTGCCGCTCAGCGCGATCTTCTCGGCGTTGATGACGACAACGAAATCGCCCGTGTCCACGTGAGGCGTGTACGTGGGGCGGTGCTTGCCGCGCAGGACGCTAGCGATCTCGCTAGCCAAACGTCCGAGGGGCTTATTGGTGGCATCGACGATGAACCAAGACCGCGTCACGTCCGTCGGCTTGGCACTGTATGTGGACTGCATCGCAACGATCCTTCGAGGACTGAATACCCGGAAAACGGGAGGCGGGACGATACCCGTGAGCGCTCAGGTGTCAAGCACCGGTAGCACCTTTCACAACTGAGCGCGTTTCATCGCTCATCGCGCAGTCAGACGCCACGAGAATCACGAGACGGAGTTGTTTTCGTCTCTCGAACTCGCCCCGTTCGACGCGCGCGCATCACCGACGCGCCGGCGCAGGACGCGCTCGAACCGCGGCGAGCGCGCGGTCGACGCTGTCTCCGAGGCACGTGTTGCACACGCTCCAGCCGCAGCGCCGCGGGGGACGTGGGATCGACTCGAGCGTCGCGGACGCGCGCGCGTCGCCGCTCGCGCCGAGCGCTTCGACGGCGGTGCGCACCTGCGCGCAATTTCGCGCGCGAAACACCTCGATGATCTGCAGCACCGTCGCGTCGATGCTCGTCGCGAAGTCCGACGAGAGCAGCCCGATGTCGCGCTCTCTCGCTTGCTTGTTGCGCGCGAGCGGCATGCGCGCGATGAGCCTCGCGGGGACGTGCGAGCGCAGCGCGCCGTGCAGCAGGTCGTTGGCGCGACGGCTGTCCGATCCGCGCGGCCCCTCAGCGGCGTCGATGACAGCATCCAGGAGCTCCGCGTCCGAGGCGAACTCGGGTCGCGCCGAGACGGCGGCGTTGTAGCGGTCGAGCATGACGCTGCGTCCGCGGCGGCCGAGCCGCGCGTACAGCGTTCCGAGCGTGTAGGACATGAGCGCGTTGTCCATCCCGCCCGAGCGCAGCGCTTCGAGCGCGGCGATGCGCGAGCGAAGCGGCATCGCGCCGCGCGGGTCGAGCAGCACGTGAATCGCAGGCTGCGCGCGAAAGGCGGCCATGTCCGCGGCGAGGTCGCCCGTCGGCGCCGGCAGGCTCGGCGAAGGGTCACGCACGGTGGGCGTCGGCTCGACCCGTGACGGGACGACGGTGGCTGCGGCGTCTGCCGCCAGCTGCGCGACGCTGTGCGCGGGCGTCGTCCCGTGGTTGATCGGCGCGGTGATCGTCGGCTGCGTTGAAATCGTGTGCGTCTGCGCGGCGCCCGCCGTGGTGCTGGCGGCCGGAGCCCTCGCCGTCGCGAAGGCGAAGATCGCCGAGACGGTCACGACGCCGGCCATCAAGCCGAAGGCCTTCTTCTTCTTCACGTCGTCCTTGGCGAGCTCGCTCCACCCGTCGCGCGTCGCAGAGACCAACGTCGTGGCCGCGGCGCGCGGGATCACCACCAACGATTGCCTCGCGATTTCGCTGAGCGGAACGACGGTCGGCGGACTCGTCACCGGCCCGCTCTCGCTCACCACGCTCACCGGGCCCGACGGCGCTGTCACCGCGTCGATTCGCTGGCTCGTCACCGCCGACGGGACGCCCGTGGTCGAGTGTTGGCCAGTGATCGACAGCGCTGCGTTGCGGCCAGTGGCCGACGGTCCGAGGCCCGTGTACGTGTGTCCCAGCGCGCGAGAGAGGGCCTCGACCAGCTCGCTCGCGGTCGCGTACCGATCGGCGGGCTTCTTGGCCATCGCCTTGGCGAAGAAGTCATCGAGGTCGCTCGGAACATCGAGGTCCGGCGCCGCTTCGAGCAGCTTCGGGACGGGCGACGACATCTGCATCCCGAGCAAGCTCACGACGTCTTCGGCGTCGAACGGCCTGCGCCCGGTGAGACACTCGAACAGCACTACGCTCAGCGCATACAGGTCCGCGCGGTTGTCGACCTCGGCGCCGAGCGCTTGCTCGGGCGCCATGTATTCGGGCGTGCCGAAGACCATCCCCACTTGGGTCAAGCTCTGGCCCTTGGCCATGCGCTGGTTGACCTTCGCGATGCCAAAATCGATCACCTTGGCGAACTCGGCGTCGCCGTCGCGCTGGACGAGCACGATGTTGTCGGGCTTCAGGTCGCGGTGGACGATGCCCATCTCGTGGGCCCTCGCCAGCGCTGCGCCGACGTGCCGCGCGATGTGCAAGACTCGCGCGGGCGTCAGCCGCGGCTCTTTGTCGAGCAGCGCCCCGAGCGTCTGGCCGTCGACGAAGTCCATCACCAGAAAGAACGAGCCGTCTTCGTCGCGCCCGAAATCGTGCGCCGCGACCACGTTGGGGTGGTCGAGGATCGCCGCCGCCTGCGCTTCGCGTTGAAACCGCGAGACGACGTCGGTCGCGCGGGACAGCTCGGGGTGAAGAAACTTCACCGCGACCCGCTTGTGCAGCGTGACGTGCTCGCCGCGGTACACGGCGCCCATCCCGCCCTCGCCGAGCAGCTCGATGATGCGGTAGCGGCCGGCGACCACCTGTCCGATGCGATCGCGGATCTTCGGCGCGAGCGGACCGTCGTCCGAGGCGATCGCGTGTTCGCCAGACGCTGTACGCGACGTGGGCAGCGGGGGCTCAGCGGACCCGTAGCCGGCGGTCGACGGTCCTTTGGTGCTCGGGGACGGCTCGTCCGCCTCCGGGCTCGTGGCGCTCTCGTCCATCAAACGCAGGGAGTGAAGCTACCCCATTGCGCGTCGCCGCGGCAGGGCGATCGGGGTGTTCTGCGTGTGGGGTGTGATATGCCGCCGTCGTCCATGGTCTCTTCGCCCGAACCGAACGCGCTCGCCGCGCGAAGGCCGACGAGCTTCATCCTCGATTGGTTCTACCGCTCGGTCTTCTCGAAGGTCGCCGTGGATCCAGCGTGGGTCCGCGAGGTCAAAGAGCTCAGCGACGCGGGCGCGGTCGTGTACGTCATGCGCTCGCGGTCGTACCTGGACTTCTTCGCGCTGTCGTACTTCGTCGAGCGCTTCGGATTGCCGGCGATCGCGTTCGTCATGCAGCTCGGGCTCTGGCTGCTCGAGCCGATCTTGCGAGGCACGTTCTGGCGCGGTCTGCTCGGCGCGCGCGAGCCCGAGGCAGACGCGCTCGTCCGCGCGATTCGCACGGGGCGATCGGCGCTGCTCTTTCTGCGGGCGCCTGTCGCGGTGGGCGCGCGACGACGAGGAGAAAACGTCTCGCTCGACCACGTGCGCTGGCTCGTCGAAGAGCAGCGCAGGCGCGCGCGCCCCATCTTGCTCGTCCCGCAAGTGATCGTGTGGGGCCGCAACCCAGACTCGGTCGAGACCGGAGTGCTCGACCAAATCTTCGGCCGCCCGGACTATCCCGGACAGCTCCGCGTGTTCGCGCAGTTCTTCTGGTACCTGCGCCGAGCCATCCTGCGCGCCGGTGATCCCCTCGACCTGCAGGCCATCCTCGCCGAAAACGCCGCAAGCGAAGAGCCCCTCGACGACGAAGCGCTCGTCAACCGCGTGCACTGGATCCTCGTGAGCCGGCTCGATCGCGAGCGCCGAGTCATTCTGGGGCCTAGAATCAAGTCGCCTGACAGAACGCTAGAGGAAGTCATTCGCCATCCCCACGTTCGCGCGGCGATCGAGGAGGCGAGCAAGCGCGAGGACAAGCCCGTCGAGCTCGTCATGCGCCAGGCGAGGAGCGAGCTCGTGCGGCTCGGCGCGAGGCCTGCGCCTTGGTTGTTTCCGTGGGCAGAGCGCGTGATGGACGCGGTGTTCAACCGCATCTACGACGGTATCGAGGTGGACGAAGACGGGCTCCGGCGCATCCGGGACGCCGCGCGAAGCGGGCCCGTCGTCCTGCTGCCTTCGCACAAGAGCCACCTCGATTACTTGCTGATGTCCTACGTCTACTGGCGCGCGGGCATGGCGATCCCGCTGATCGCCGCGGGCGACAACCTCGCCTTCTGGCCCGCCGGCCCTGTGCTTCGTCGCTTCGGCGCGTTCTTCATCCGTCGCAGCTTCGGCGGCGCGCGGCTGTACACCACGCTCGTCGACACGTACCTCCGCAAGCTGCTCGCGCAGTGGACCACGATCGAGTTCTTCATCGAGGGCGGCCGCTCTCGCACCGGAAAGCTCCTCGCTCCGAAGGTGGGCCTCCTCTCGATGGTCACCGAGGCCGCCGCCGCCGCGGGCGCGAACGTCGCCTACGTGCCCATCTCCATCGGCTACGAGCGCGTCGTCGAAGAGCGCTCGTTCGAACGCGAGCTCTCGGGCGGCGAAAAGAAGGCCGAAGACGCGGGGCAGCTCGTCGAGAGCCTGCCCCGCGTGCTCGCATCTCGCTACGGACGCGCGTACATTCAAGTCGGAGAAATCCAGCGCTTCGAGCGATCGTCCGCGCCCGAACCAGCGCCGTCCGAACCGAGCGCCGCGCCGCGCTCGAGCAAGCGCGCCCTGCTCGAGCGCGCCAACGCGCGTCGCGCCGCGGTGACTGTGCTCGCCGATCGCGTGATGCGCGAGATCAACCGCGTGACGCCCGTGACGCCCGCGGCGCTGGTCGCCACCGCGCTGCTCTCGCGACGTCGTGGAGGCATGCCCCGCGCAGAGCTGCTCTCGCACATCGACGCGCTCGTGCTCGAGCTCGAAGCGCTCGGCGCGCGCTTCGCCGCCGCGCTCGCCGTCGGCTACGAGGGCGGCCGCAGGCCCTACCGGGTCGACGCGATCGACCAGGTCATCGCGCTGCTCGTCGAGAACAAGAGCCTCGAGCTCCATGGACCCGCGCACGACGCGATCTACCAGGTTCCTGACAGCCGACGCATCGCGCTCGACTACTACAAGAACAACCTCCTTCACTTCTTCGTCACGCGCTCGCTGCTCGCCTCCGCGGCCCTCGCGTCGCGACGCGACAGTGGGCCGGCCACCGTCGCCCAGCTGCGCGAGGAGTTCGACGCGCTGCGCGCGATGTTCGCGAAGGAGTTCGCGTTCGACGCCGACGCCGATCGCGAGTTCGAGCAGGCGCTCGAGAGCGCGTGCGCCAGGTCCGACCTCGCGCGCGACGACCATGCAGTGCTCATCCCCGACGCGGCCGCGCTCGAACGCCTGCGATTCGACGCAGGAATGGTCCGCAACTTCATCGAAGCGTGGTGGCTCTCGGCGCGCGCGATCGAGCAGTTTCTCGACGGCGACTCGGTGCTCGCGAAGGAGCTCGCCAGCAAGACCCTCGCGCTCGGCCAGCGTTGGCTGCTCACTGGAGAGCTCACGCGTCGCGAGGCGGTCACGCGCCCGTTGATCGACCGCGCCTTCGCGCATTGGCGCGAGCTCGGCGTCCTCGTCGGCGGTGACTCGGGCCCGCAGCGGCGGACCGAGCGCTTCGAGCCGAGCGCCGCGATGAGCGCGCTCGTCGCCGAAATCTCGAGGTACCTGTGAGCGCTCGCGCTGCGGACCGCGATCGTTCGGCGCCACGCTGGCGGTATGTTACTCGCCCAAATCTCCGTCGAGCGGCATGATCGCCGCGGTTCGTTCGGTGATGAAGGCACCCGCATCGTCATGGCTGTTGTTGCTCGCGTCGGCGCTCTGCCTCGCTGAGCACGCGTGCGCGCCGCCGCGCCCCGCGCCGACAGTGAGCGTGTCGTCCTCGGGGCAGAGACGGCCGCCGCGACGTCGTCGGCGAGAGCGATTTCCCGCGAGGGCGCCGCTGCCGTTGGTTGTGACGCTGCAGGCGCGCGAGGTGCGGGAGGTCAGCGCGAAGCTCCGTGAGCGCTTCGTGGGCAGCGATTGGCGCAAGGTGCAGCGCGCCGCGGCCAAGATCGAGTCCGCGGACCGCGCCGGCGCCAGCGCGCTGCTCGCGATGCTGCGCCGCAATCGCCGCGTGCGGCTGAGCAACACCGACGGGCTCATCTATCCCGGCGCTGCCAGGCCGTCGGCCGAGGGGAGGGTGATTCAGTACGAGCTCGACTGGACCGCGGATCGCGTGGGCTGGGTGCTCGAAGCGCTGACCTTCGAAGACTTCGGGTTCGCCAGCGAGAGCACCGATGGCGTCGCGCGCGAAGGTGTGGCCGCGCAGCGTCGGGCCCGCGCCGTTCGCAGCGCGCGCGCGTGGTGGAGAGAGCGCCGCGCGCGGTGGTCGCGGCTCGACGCCGTGCGCGACGCGCTGGCGGGCAACGTCGATCGGCAACGACGGGTCTTGCACTGGCTGCGCTTCGGGACGACGCCGTGCAAGGGGTTCGACGTTCCGTTCTTCTATGGCGAGGTGGTCCCGCAGCTGCGCGCGATCTACGAGCGCACGCGCGACCGTGAAGTGCGCGAGCTCGCCGCGGAGCTGCTCGGGCGCGGCGCAGAGTGAGCTGCGAACGATCGCGGCCTACCGAAGCAGCGACGCGCCGAGCTCTTCGCCTGCCGCCGCGCCTCTCACCGAAAGCAAAACCGGGCCGAACGTGCCCGTCGCCGTAATGGTGAACGCAGCGACCCGTCCCGCGTTGACCGCGGGGATCGACGCGAACGGCGCCCCCACGACGACGTCGGGCAGGCCGTCTCCGTTGAGATCGCCGATGCTCGACAGCGCGCCGCCGAGCTGCTCGCCCGCGGCGCCGCCGCCCACGACGCTCGAGAGCGTCCAAGTGCCGCCCATCGTAGGGCGGAGCAGCGTGACCGAACCGTTGTCCATCATCGCGCCCGCGTCGGCGCCGCGTGCGCTCACGAGGACATCACATCGACCGTCACCGTCGAAGTCTCGCGCCGCGAACACTGCGTTTCCGAAGGAGTCGCCCGCGGTCGTTCCGTCTCGCGTGGCGCGAAGGTTGAACGTCCTTCCTCCTGGCTGAGTCGCGTACCAATGGGCCGCACCGCGGTCGAGCGAGCTGCGCGGAGCACCGACGACAAGGTCGGTCAGCCCGTCGCCGTCCAAGTGTCCGCACGCGACCGCGGCGCCGAAGCTCGTCCCTACGGCAGGCGCCGTCAATCGCGCAGACGAGGTCCACGTCCCGCTCGTCGCGTTTGCGCCGAGGTAGATAAACACCGCGTCGGAACCCGGTGCGCCGATCGCCATGTCGTCTCGACCGTCGCCATCGAAGTCACAATGGCCTGCGATCGCCGCGCCAAACCCCATCGCGGCCTAGGTCACCGTCGCGCGATGGCGGATGGTGTTGCTGGCGAAATCGAACACGAACACAGGACCCGACTCCGAGCTCGCCGCCATCTCGACGAGCCCGTCGTTGTCGATGTCTCCGAGCGACGCTGCGACGATTCCAGGCCGCGAATTCGCGGGCGCGAGCGCGATGCCTACGTTGCCTCCTCGCGCAGGCGCTCCACCGGCAACGGACCCAGGTCGAAGCGACCAACTGCCGTTGCCATTGCTGAACCCGGGGTTCGTGATCACCCAGTCCGACACGCCGTCGAGGTTGTAGTCGAGCCCGACCATCGCTTCGCCGAAGCGACCGCGCGTGTCGAACGTGGGGCCTTCTTCGCGCTGCGTCGGTGTGCTCGAGGGCGCTGGAGGGCGACCGGCGAAGAGCGCGGCATAGCCCGTCTGCGCGGACGCGCCGATCGTCGCGGCGGGCGCCCCCACTGCCATGTCGGCGAGCCCGTCGCCGTTCGAGTCGAACTCCGGTGGACTTGGACACTGCCCGACTCGAACCGTGAACGCCCGCGTCGCGCTGCCGTTTGCGAGGTCAGGCATCGCGCCAGACATGGGGGTCGCGCGCCAGAAGTAGCGTCCGTCTGTGAGGCCGGCGCTCGTCCATGGAGCGCCCATCGTGAGCGCTGGGGAGCTCGCGACAACCATCGAGCACGCACGATCGCGGCAGAGGTCGATCACCACCGATCGCCCCTCCGCGTTCGCGTACGACAACGTGGGCGACGCGGTCGCGACCCGCTCGTTCGGCAGCGGGCGAACGGCGCGGACCGGGCCCATCGCGACAGCGACGTCGGCGTCACGCGCAGCTGCGTCGCGGGCAGGCAGTCCGCCGGTCGCTGCGTCGGGCGCGACTGCGATCGGCGTCACCTCGACGCTCGCGCACGTGCCCTCGTCGCCGCACGTCTGCCCGCGCTCTTCGCAGATCGCGGCGACCGTGCACGCGCCCTCTCCGACTGCAGAGCAGCCGACGCTCGCCGCCCCGCATTGCACCCGCAGAAACACAGGGACCCGCGTCGCCGTGGCCGTCGCGAAGGGAAACTGAAGGACCCGCCGAAAGCGCACCGCCGGCCGGGTCGCATCGGCCTCGACCGCTGCGAACAGCGCCACCTTGACCGCCTCGCGCCCGTCCCAGCCGCTCGGCGGTCGCACGGAAAATGACTGGTAGAAGGTCTGCGTCTCCGTCGCTCCACCATGCGTCCACTGCCCGTCGTCGCACGCTGCTGCGCTCTCGGGCAAAGGTTGCGTCGCACGCACGACGCACGCCCGCACAGTGAAGAGCCTCGTCGGGTCCGCGTCGGTCTCGACGACGACCTCGACGTAGGTGGCCGGGGAGCGGCACGACGACAAGAGCGCCAACATGGATGCTGCGACGGCGAGCGCAGTCGCGGAGCGCGGTCTCATTGACGAGCATGGTAGCGAATCGGACGGGCTCGACGCGCTCGGTTTGCAAACCACGCGCTCGTGAGCGAAGTGAGCGGCGTTTCGTGAGCCAGCGCTCGGCACTGCGCTACGCTCTACGACAACCCATGAGTGACCTCTCTGCTCGGTTGCGCGCGACGCTCGACTCCGAACGCACGCGGCTCTCGGCGGCGCACAAGTCCCTGTCGTTCGACGATTACCTCGCGCTGTTCACGAGCGAGCCCGCGCGGCACACCCGTGACGCCGCCCGCTGGCTGCGCGACCTGTTCGACCACTACGGCACCCGTGAAGTGGACCGCCCTTGGGGCAAGGTCACCCGCTGGAACCTCTTCGATCTTCCCTGGGAAGACGCAGGCGGTCAGCGCGAGGCGCTCATCGCTCACGAAGAGCTCCAGCGCGAGGTCTACCGCGCGATCAGCAACTTCGCCGAGCAGGGAAGGGTCGATCGACTGGTGCTGCTCCACGGCCCCAACGGCAGCGCCAAGAGCACCTTCTGCGCGACCCTCATGCGCGCGATGGAGGACTACTCCAAGCAAGACGACGGAGCGCTCTACCGCTTCTCGTGGGTGTTTCCCAAGGGACGAAGCGGCGACTCGAAGATCGGCTTCGGCGCCGTCGGTAAGGACGAAGGCCCCAAGGTCGGCGAGAGCTACGCGTACCTCGACGACGCCGCCATCGACGCGAAGGTGCACTGCGAGCTGAGGGACCACCCGCTGCTGCTCATCCCCGTCGACGCGCGACGCGCGATCTTGCGCGACGCCCTCGGCCCCGACGCGCGCGTGCCCGACATGCTCTGGAAGGGCGGGCTCAGCCACAAGAGCCAACAGGTGTTCGACGCCCTGCTCAGCGCGTACCGAGGCGACCTCGCCAAGGTGCTCGCGCACGTGCAAATCGAGCGGTGGTTCGTCTCGCGTCGGTATCGCGTCGGCGCCGTCACGCTCGGCCCGCAGATGGCTGTCGACGCACACGAGCGACAGGTGACCGCGTCGCGCTCGATGGCCTCGCTGCCGGCTTCGCTGCAAAACGTCGCGCTCTTCGAGCCCTTCGGCGAGCTCGTCGACGCCGCAGGAGGACTGCTCGAGTACAGCGACCTGCTCAAGCGCCCGCTCGACGCGTGGAAGTACCTCTTGCTCATGATCGAGACCGGCGAGGTCGCGCTCACGACCTCAAACCTCTCGCCCAACCTGGTGATGATCGGCAGCGCCAACGAGCTGCACCTCGACGCGTTTCGCGAGCACCCTGAGTTCGCGTCGTTTCGCGGGCGCTTGGAGCTGCTGCGCGCCCCGTACCTGCTCGACTGGACCGCAGAGAAGAGCATCTACGAGCGGCAGGTCGTCCCCTCGGTGCAGCGACACGTGGCGCCGCACGCGACGGAGATGGCCGCGGTGTTCGCTGTGCTCAGCCGCATGCGAAAGCCCGCGCCCGAGCGCTTCGCCAAAGAGCTCGCGGCGCTGGTCGCCGACCTCGCGCCGATCGAGAAAGCCGACCTCTACGCGCTCGGAGCCATCCCCGCGCGCATCGACGGCGACGCCGCCAAGGTCCTGCGCGGCGGCGTCGAGCAGCTCGTGCGCGAGAGCGACACGTACCCCAACTACGAGGGCCGCGTCGGCGCTTCACCGAGAGAGATCCGCGCGCTCTTGCTCGAGGCCGCGCAGAGCACGCAGTACGGCTGCCTCTCTCCCTTCGCCGTGCTCGAGCAGCTCGCGTGGCTCGTCTCGCGCAAAAATGAGTTCGAGTGGCTTCGCCAAGACCCGCTCGCCGGCGGCTACCACGACCCGCGGTACTTCTTGCGCGTCCTGCGCGAGCGCCTGCTCGACAAGATGGAGTCCGAGCTGCGCGACGCGACGGGGCTCGTCGACGAGGCCCGCTATTTCGAGACCTTCGAGCGCTACGTCTCGCACGTCCGCGCCTTCGTGAAGAACGAGAAGGTCTTCAACAAGGTCACGCGCAAAGACGAGAGCCCCGACGAGGCCATGATGCGCGAGATCGAGCGCGTGCTCGGCGCCACCGGGACGCCTGCGAATTTTCGCGGTGATTTGATCTCGATGGTCGCGGGGTGGGCCATCGATCACCCGGGCGCGCCCGTGGAGTACGCGTCGCTCTTTCCTCGGCACCTCGCGAAGATCCGCGAGTCGTTCTTCGCCGAGCGAAGGTCGCGCGTCGTGAGCATGGCCAGAGAGCTTCTCGTGCTGCTCACTGACCGCACGGGCTTGGACAGCGAGCAGCTCGCGCGCGCAGAGCGCACTCGCGCCAACCTCGTCTCGCGCTTCGGCTACTGCGACCGCTGCGCGCGCGACGCGGCCTCGGCGCTGCTCAAAGAGAAGTTCGCCTGAGCGCTCGCGTCGGTCAGCAGCGAAAGCACCGCAGCGAGAGCTGACACGCCCCGTTGCAGCAGGTCTCGCCCGCGCGGCAAGCGCTCCCGCAGGCGCCGCAGTGCGCAGCGTTGCTGTCGGTGTCCGCTTCGTAGCCGTTGCGCATGTCGCGGTCGCAGTCTCCCAGGCGCGGATCGCAACGGTCTCCGACGTAGCACCGACCTGCGATGCACGCGGGCGCCGCGCCGTCTCGCGGGCTCGCGGGGCACGCGTAGCCGCACGCGCCGCAGTCGGTCACGCTGGTCTGCAGGTCGACGCACGAGTTGCCGCAGACCACCTGCGGCGCGCGGCAGAGCCGACACCCGCCGAGCGTGCACGTCGCGTTGGCAGGGCACGGGTTGCCGCAGCCGCCGCAGTGGAGCCTGTCGCTCGCGGTGTTGACGCACACGCCCCCGCAACGCTCGAGCGGGCGCAGGCACGGCAGCGTGAAGCCTCCTTCCGTCGCCGATCCGTCGCGCGGCGCGCCAGTGTCGATGGCTCCGCTGTCGATGACGCTGCTGTCGCGCACTCCGCTGTCGATGGGCGCCGCGACGTCGGGACGCGTTCCGCTGTCGAGCGGTGCGACGTCGGAGACGATCGGCGCGCTGTCGTCGGGCGACGAAGCGCTGTCGTCCGCGACGCTGACGTCCTCGGTGCGCGCAGCGTCCATCGTCGCAACCCCCGCGTCGATCGTCACGTCCGCAGCCGCGTCACGCTCGCGTATCGGAACGCTCGTGCACGCGAGCGCGCTGACGGCGACGAAAAACGCGATAAAACGCAGGCGAACCGAAGATTGAAGCATCGCCGTCGAGTGTACACGCGTTGGGCCGGGCGTCACTCGCACGCGTCGTCGAGCGCGCCGGCGGCGGGCACCGCTGGGGCCGAGCGCGCGAGCGACTCGAGAAAGCAGCGGTACTGCCGCCGCGGCGCGACGGTTTGAAAGACCACCTCGTGCCCGTCTTCGACGCCGTCTTGCCGCTCTTGCGTGAGGATCGCCGTGACGCGCGCGCCGTTGATCGTGCGGTTGTTCGCCGCGGGCAGCGCGAGCGTCTGTCTGCCCGCCAGCGCCAGCAGCGGCTCGATGGGCGTAAACGGCGCGAGCTCGGCGGTGCTTCGATCGAGCGCCGCTCCGCCGAGGTCGAGGCCGAGCGAGAGCGTCCCCGCGTTGGCGATCGGCGGCATGATGTAGTGATCGACGATGCCCTGCATCATGAGGACGTGCCGCGGGCGCTGCTCGGGAGCCTCGTCGATGAGGTATCGGTTGAATACTTGTGCGTCCGCGGTCTCGCCCGCCCACTGAAGAATGTTCAGGATCGGGTCGTCCGCGCGGAGGTTGCGGCCCGTCCCGGGGTAGCCCACGAGGATGTCGGCCAGCGGTCGCACGGCGAGCGGGAGCTGCTTGTGCATCACGTTTTCGGTCCAGCTCGCGCCGGCACCCGAGAGCAGCATGGCCCTGAAGCGCGGCTCGAACGCCGCGGCGATCGGCGCGATGCTCGCTCCCATGGAGTGCCCCATGACGGTGAGCGCGCTCGTGTCGAAGCGCGCTTCCGCTGTGGCGCCCGCGCAGTCGCTGCTGTTGACGCGCAGCGTCGGGAGCATGTGCGCCGTGAGGATCAGCTCGAGCGCGCTCTGCCGAAGGTTGTCTCGCATCGCGGCGAGGTTGCTGAAGTTGAAGATCAGCAGCTGCTCGTCGCCGCGCGTCGCGTTGCGGCTGCCTCCGTGGGGACCATCGGGGCTGATCGCCGCCCACCCAGCGCGGGCGAACTCGAGCGCGGGACCGCTGCCGGGCACGAGCGACGGGCCGTGATTGACCGCGCGTACGCCGCGGTCGACGAGCGGGCGATCGCCGCCGCCGCCGGTGCGAGAGAAGATCACCACCGGGTAGCCCGTCGTCGGCATCGGGCGTCGCGGGACGGTCACCACGATCCGCGCGCGCTCTCGCCGCTGCACCGAAGGAACGCCTCGCGTGTCCTCGGCCCAGTCGCCGCCCGTGGTGGCGTACGGCGGCTCGCCGCGCTGGTAGACGGGCATCGAGACCGCGCTCTGGTAGACGCAGTACGTGTCGAAGACGTCGGTGCGGACGAAGGGCTCGACGGGGGAGAGCGGCGGCTGAGCGGTCGCGTGCTCGCGAAAGCGCTGCATGTCTCGCGTGGGATTTCCCGTGCGAAACACGGTGAGGCCGGCGATGGACGAGAGCGAGACGCCCTGCGTTCGTAGGGCGTCGATGGCGCGTCGAAAGGCGTCGATCGCTCCTGCGCTGAGGGAGCTCGGGCTCTGCCCTTCGAGCAATTGTGTGAGCGCGGGAGCGGCTTGCAGCGGACGTCCTCGGGCGTCGGTCACGCGGTCGAGCACGACCGCTGCGTAGAGCGCGTCGGGCCGCAGGACGAAGCCCTGCACGGGGCGGATCGCCAAGAGGTTGCGCGCGCCGTACATGCCGGCGTCGAGCTGAAACGAGACGTGGACGGGGACGCGTTGCGCTGGAGAATTTCCCGATGAATCGACGCTGACGAGAAAGACGTTGGAGGCCGCGCTGGCGCTGGTCGCGACGTCGGGGAGTCGCTCGACGGGGATCGCTCCGCTGAGCTGAAAGTACACGGCGGCCGTGAGCGCGAAGCCGTCGCGCTTCTCGGCGAGCGCGATCAATGATTCGGCGTACTCGTTGCGTCGCGGGTTGGGGTAACCCGTGAGGTCCACGGTCCCGTCGTCGTGCCGTCGATGCTCTCCCGGAAACGGCGCGCTGAAGAACCCCTGGCTCAACGACAGGTCCATGCGGACCATCACGGGCCCGTTGTCGATCACGTCGGCGCTGGCGTCCCGCGTCGGCATGGCGCTGTCCGTCGCGACGTCCGCTGCGCTCGCGTCGGAGGGACCCGGGCGCTCACCGCAGCGCGCGAGTGCGACGCTCGATGTGAGCGCGAGCGCGAGATGGAGAAAGCGTGAAGGGCGCGCGGATGACACTGCGTTCGAGCGTAGCTCATCGGGACGCTCGGGTTACGCTCGCCGACGACGGTGGAGATGCGAATGAACGACGACACGCAACAGGGGACGCACCGGGACTGCTTCGCGGTGATCGTGGGCTCTGGCTTCGCGGGGATCGCGATGGCCCACGCGCTCTCGCAGATGGGCATCGACGACTACGCCGTGCTCGAAAAGGCGAGCTCCGTCGGCGGAACATGGCGTGACAACCACTACCCCGGCTGCGCGTGTGACGTCCCGTCGCACATCTACTCGCTCTCGTTCGAGCCCAACGCCCGCTGGAGCGAGTCGTACGCGCCGCAGCGAGAGATCCGCGAGTACATCGAGCGGCTCGTGGACCGACACGACCTGCGACGGCACATCTTGCTCGAGTGCGAAGCGGTCAGCGCCCGCTGGGACGACGCTCGCTCGCGCTGGGACGTGCGCGCGCGGGACGGACGAACGTTCTCGGCTCGCATGCTCGTGGGCGCGGTCGGGCCGCTCAGCCGCTGGAGCTTTCCGGCGATCGACGGGCTCGATCGCTTCGAGGGCGCGAAGTTTCACTCGGCCGCGTGGGATCACTCGTTCGATCCGCGCGGCAAGCGCATCGCGAGCGTGGGCACCGGCGCGAGCGCGATCCAGTTTATCCCCGAGCTCGCCAAGAGCGCCGCGCAGCTCACGGTGTATCAGCGCACCGCGCCGTGGGTGCTCCCGCGGCACGAGCGAAAGTTCACCGAGGCAGAGAAATCCCTGCTCGAACGGCTTCCGTCCCTCGCTCGCGCCCGTCGCGACGCCACCTTCTGGCAGCAAGAAGCCAGGGCGCTCTTGTTCGTGCGCAACGAGTTCATGCGACGCCAAATCGAGAAGGTCGCGATCAAGCACATCGAGAGCGCTATCAGTGACCGCGCGCTGGTCGACAAGCTCACGCCGCGCTTCAGCATCGGCTGCAAGCGCATCCTGATGTCCAACACGTACTACCCCGCGCTCGCGCAGAAGAACGTCGAGGTCGTCACGACGGGCATTCGTTCGGTCACGCGCGACTCGGTCATCGGCAACGACGGCGTCGAGCGCCGCGTCGACGCCATCGTGTTCGGGACGGGCTTCGACGTGCACGACTACCTCGGGCCGTTGAGCGTCACGGGCCCCGACGCGAAAGACCTGGGCGCGCTGTGGGCCGCCGAGAGCGCGCAGGCCTACATGGGGACGATGGTCGCCGGGTTTCCCAACCTGTTCTTTCTGGTCGGCCCGAACACTGGGCTCGGCCACAACTCCATCCTGTACATGATCGAGTCGCAGATCGTCGTGGTGACTCGCTGCGCCGCGCTGCTGCGCGAGCGCGAGACCCGCGCCGTATCCGTCCGCGAAGGCGCGCAGCGCGCGTACAACGACGACCTTCAGCGCAAGCTCAGCGACACCGTGTGGGCCACCGGCTGCGCGAGCTGGTACCTCGACGCGCGCGGACGAAACAGCACGCTCTGGCCCGGCTTCGCGTACGAGTTTCGAAAGACCTGCGAGAGCTTCTCGCTCTCGTCCTGCGAGGTCCGCGACGGAGCCCGCGCGTGACCGCCGCGCACGAACCGTATTTTCTTCAGTGGCAGCAGCTCTTGCAGCGCGACGGCGACGGCGTCCCTGCGCTCTTGCTCGACCTCGACCGCGTGCGCGCCAACGCAGCTGCGGTCCGTGCGTTGTGGCCCGCGCGGCACGCCGTGCGGCTCGCGGTGAAGTCGCTCCCGTGCGTCCCGCTGCTGCGATCGCTCTCGGCGCAGCTCGAGACCGAGCGCTTCATGGTGTTTCACCCCGGGCACCTTCGCCCGGTGTTCGACGCGTTTTCGTCGGCCGACGTGCTCTTCGGAAAGCCCGTCCCCACCCGAGCCGTCGAGCGCTCCCTCGACGCGATGAGCGCACACGAAATCAAGCGCACCCGTTGGCTCGCGGACACGCCCGCGAGGGCCGGCGAGCTCGCGGCGCTCGCCCGGTCGCGCGCGGTGGCCCTTCGAGTGGCGGTCGAAGTAGACGTCGGACTGCATCGAGGCGGAGCGAGTTCGCGAGACGATTTGCAGGGCTTCGCTGAGTTCTTCTCGCGGGAGCCCGGCTTGGAGTTCGCCGGTCTCATGGGCTACGACGGTCACCTCGGCCGCATCCCGTGGCCGTTGCAGCGGGTGAAGCGCTCGCACGCGCGCTCGATGCAGCGGTACGAGTCCTTCGTGCGCGCCGTGGACGAGCTCGGCTGGTCCTGGGAGCACGCCGTTCGCAACGCGGGAGGCAGCCTCTCGTTCATGGAGTACACGAGCGCGGATCCCACCGATGACCTCACAATCGGCAGCGCGCTGGTGAAGCCTGCGCACTTCGACGACGCGCGGCTGAAGACCCTCGAGCCCGCCCTGTGGATCGCGACGCCGGTGCTCAAGCGCGTCGAGCGCTTCGATCCGCCCGATACAGAGTGGCTCGCGGGGTTGGTTCCGTTGATCGAGGGCCTGCGCGGCGCTGGTGTCTATCTGTTCGGCGGGAGATTTCACGGCTCGCCAGCGAGCCCGGCGGGCATGGTGGCCAACCTCGCGCTCGGAGACAGCGCCAATCAGGCGCTCTTTCAGCTCGCGCGCGGCTCGTCGCTGACCGTGGACGATTGGGTGTTCTTTCGTCCGCACGAGAGCGAGGCGACGATGGACACGATGAACACCGTGCTCGTGCGCGACGGCGCGACGCTCTCGCGTTGGCCCGCGCTGCGGCTCTGAGCTTCGATCCCCCGTCACAACCCCGCGAAACGTTCAGTGATCCGCGGCGGGGAGCGGCGTCGGATCGGCGCTTGGTGCCGCGGCCGGCGTGGGTTCGGGAGTGGGTTCGGGCGCTGCCGTCGGCGCGGGCGCGCCCTCGCGCGCGACGGTGGGGACGCTGCCTTCGCGGCCGCGGCGGACGCAGGCGTTGAAGCCGGACTCGAGGCCGGGGGGCGGCGTCGGGGCTGCCATGAGGTCGTGGCCGAAGCGGTTCCACCGCATGCCGCAGCCGGCGCCGGGGAGGTTGGACCACCAGATCCACAGCGCGCGTCCCTTGATGTTTTGCATCGGAACGGCGCCCCAGAAGCGCGAGTCGTAGCTGTTGTCCCTGTTGTCACCCATCACGAACACGTGCCCAGCGGGCACTGTGTACTCTTCGCTCAGGCCGAAGTTGCGCGGGGGCGGGTCGGCGAAGTTCTCTCGCGCGCGAAGCGTGAAGTACGAGAAATTGCCGTGCCATTCGATGTAGAGGCGCTGCTCTTCGCCGGCGCTGCCGGGCGGGCGTCCGTCGCCGTTGTCGCCGCTCCAGTAGCCGACCTGGCAGCGCGAGAGCGGCCGTCCGTTGACCTCGATGACGCCGTCGGGATGAACCCGAATGCGGTCGCCGGGCAGGCCGATCACGCGCTTGATGAAGTCTTTGCTTGGGTCTTGGGGATAGACGAACACGACGATCTCGCCGCGCTCGGGGATGCGCCCGTTGAAGAGTCGCTTGTTCGTAAAGGGGATGAGCGGCCCGTAGACGAACTTGTTGACGAAGATGTTGTCGCCCACGTTGAGCGTCGGATACATCGACGGCGAGGGGATCTTGAACGCCTCGACGACGAACGCTCGCACGCCCAGCGCGACGAGCACGGCGAAGGCGATGGCTTCGACGTACTCGCGGGTGGTGCCTTTGCGCGCGGCGCCGAGGTGCTTCTCGATGCGTCCGTCGAGCTCGCGCAGGGCCTCGTCGAGCTCTTTGGGCTTCTTGCCCTTGATCGCCTCGTCGACGGCGGTGATGCCCTCTTCGACCGCGGTCTTCACTTCGTCCGAAGCTTTGGACTTCTTCAGCAGCTTGCGCGCTTCGTCTTGCAGCTCGCGGCCGTCGCTCTGCAGCGCGTTGAAGGGCTTGAGCACGCCCTGATAGGCCATGACCTTGTCGCGCACGGTCAGGACGATCATCTCGAGGACGGCGAACGCGAGCAGGTACTGCCACGGGGCAGGGGGCTCAGCGAGCGCGCGCAGGGCCCACGCGCCTTGCAGCGTAGCGATGGCGAGACCGGCAGGGAGAATGAAGTACCAGAAGGCCTTCCAGAACTGATCCTTGAGGTCTTCGTTCATCGCGACACCAACGCTGTCACAGGGCGTACAACTCCGCCAACACCGGGGGCATTCACGGGATCGCTCTTCACGTGACCTTCAAGATCGCGAGGAAGGCCTCTTGCGGGATCTCGACGGACCCGACGGCCTTCATGCGCTTCTTGCCCTCTTTCTGCTTCTCCAAGAGCTTGCGCTTGCGGGAGATGTCGCCGCCGTAGCACTTGGCCGTGACGTTCTTGCGAAGGGCGGCGAGGCTCTCGCGGGCGATGATCTTGCCGCCGATGGCCGCTTGGATGGCGACTTCGTACTGCTGGCGGTGGATGAGCTCTTTGAGTTTTCCCGCGAGGTCGCGGCCGCGACGCGAGGATTTCTCGCGGTCGATGATCACGCTGAGCGCGTCGACGGGCTCGCCGTTGACGAGCATGTCGACGCGGACGAGGTCGCCGTAGCGATAGCCGATGAGCTCGTAGTCCATCGAGGCGTAGCCTTTCGAGATGCCCTTGAGCCGGTCGAAGAAGTCGAAGACGACCTCGTTCATGGGGATCTCGTAGGACAAAATCACGCGCTCGGTGCCGATGTACTGCATGCCGGTCTGCGTCCCGCGGCGGTCCTGGCAGAGCTGCATGATCGCGCCGACGGCGAACGAGGGCGTGTGGATCGTGACCTTGAGGTAGGGCTCTTCGATCGAGTCGACGCGGCCCATGTCGGGCATGCGCGAGGGGTTCTCGACCATCACGGGGTCGCCGTGGCGGAGGTTGACCTTGTAGACCACGCTCGGGGCGGTGGTGATCAGGTCCAGGTTGTACTCGCGCTCGAGGCGCTCCTGGATGATCTCCATGTGCAGAAGGCCGAGAAATCCGCAGCGAAAGCCGAAGCCGAGCGCCTCGGACGTGTCGGGCTCGAACTGAAAGCTCGCGTCGTTGAGCCGCAGCTTGTCGAGCGCGTCGCGCAGCGCGGGGTAGTCCGACGAGTCCGTGGGAAAGATCCCCGCGAACACCATCGGCTTGACCTCTTTGAACCCGCCGAGCGCGTCGGTGGCTCGCTTGCGAGCGTCGGTGACGGTGTCGCCGATCTTCGTGTCGTGGACGGACTTGATGTTCGCGGCGACGAAGCCCACTTCGCCAGGCCCGAGCTCGTCGATGGCCCGCGCGAACGGCGTAAACACGCCCATCTCGACCACTTCGTACTCGCGCTGCGTGGCCATGAGGTAGATCTTGTCGCCCTTGCGAAGGCGGCCCTCTTTGATGCGCAGCATGATGACGGCGCCGCGGTAGCTGTCGTACCAGCTGTCGAATAGCAGGGCTCGCAGCGGCATGTTGCCGGTGTCGGGCGGGGCCGGAATTCTCGCGACGACCGCTTCGAAGAGCTCTTCGATGCCGATGCCGGACTTGCCCGAGGCGGGGATGGCTCCGGCGCCGTCGAGGCCGACGACGTCTTCGATCTGCTTGCGGGTCCCTTCGATGTCGGACGAGGGCAGGTCGACCTTGTTGAGGACGGGGATGACTTCGAGGCTGTTCTCGAGGGCGAGGTAGACGTTGGCGAGCGTCTGGGCCTCGACGCCCTGAGTCGTGTCGACGATCAGCAGGGCGCCTTCACACGCGGACAACGAGCGCGAGACTTCGTAGGTGAAGTCCACGTGTCCGGGGGTGTCGATGATGTTGCACTGGTAGTTGTTGCCGTCCTTGGCCTTGTACTGGAGCCGGACGTGCTGGGCCTTGATGGTGATCCCGCGCTCGCGCTCGATGTCCATCTTGTCGAGGAGCTGCTCCTTGGCCTCTCGTTCAGAGACGGCGCCGGTGAACTCCATCAAGCGATCGGCCAGGGTGCTCTTGCCGTGGTCGATGTGGGCGATGATCGAGAAATTGCGGATGAGCTTGGGATCAGTAGGCATCGGGGGGCGCGCGAGCGTGTAGCAGAACTCGCGCTCGGACGCGATGTTGGGGTGCGAGCGGCTGCGCGCCTCGCGCGGGAGCGTGCGCGTGCGACGAGGGCGCGGTCCCCCAACCGTTCCCCCAATCGATCGTCACGCGAAGCGGGTGCTTTCGTGGTTGCGTGCTTCGGAGCGAGCGCAGATCCGCGCGCGAACGCTCGAGCGCTCAGCCCTTGCGGGGCGTCGCCGTGGGGTCGAGCGAGAGTTGACCCGGGAGCAGGTGCTCGTACTTGGCGAGGGCGAGCTCGATCCCTTCGCGGATGTAGACCGCGACGGGGACCTTCGTTCGCTCGTGCAACAAGCGGAGCTTCTCGGCCTGCTCGGGCTCGATGTAAACCGTGGTCGATACCTTCTTGCGGGCCATGGCTTTGCGCGGGGCTACGGGGTGAATCGACGGTACCGCCGCGCTGACGATCGGCGGCGACACGACGGGAACGTCGATAGGCGATGGTCGATGCACCGTCTCGTCGTGGCCGGGATCGGCCGCGACAACGGCGGTCGAGACTGTAGTGCTCTTCTCGTCCACGTGTGTTGGCCTCCGCAAGAGGGATTCGCAGTTACCCTAGATGCCTGTACATGCGGTGTCAATCCGATATGTTGTCACCGCAACATAGTGTCATAGAATCCTAGCAGGTATCGCGCAGATCGCACGTGAAAACCAGTGGGTCATCAGCGTTCGTTTCGAGCGAAAGTCGCATTCGCACTGCGGCCGTCGAATTGCGCCCGAAAGCTCTTGCAACACAAGCGTAGGACACTTTGGCGGAGCGGACGGGCGGACCTGTCTGGGTCCGCGGCGGCCGCCGTCGAAGCGGCGCACCCATGGCACGAGTCAGCGTGCGAGGTCGAGCGCGACGTTCGCGCGCTGCCGTTAGGTGCCCTGGTAAGTCACAGGGCGCGACACGAACGATGGACTCGGCGCGCCGATGCACATAGAACGCAGAGTTGAACGCACAGAGAAGGTTCGAGGCAGGGACGTGACGAACGGTACGATCAAGGCAGTGTTGGGAGCCACGCTCGCGGCCATCGCGATCGCTTGCGGGCCGCCGAGCAACACGAACACCGGGGACACGCTGCGCAACACCGGGCGGGCTTCGGCGCGCGGTCCGCAGGTCGAGCCGATGCCCCATGAGTCGTGCGTGGGGTCGGGCGGTGAAGAGACACAGCTGTCGGTGGGGGCGGATCGAAGCGTCCCGGTGGTGGAGGTTCGGCGCGGGGGGCGGCTGTTTTGCCGCGAGACCGACGCGAACTTCGACGGACGCGTGGATATCACCCGCTTCTTCGACGACCAGGGCCGCGTCCGCCGCGTCGAGGACGACTACGACTTCGACGGAAAGCTCGACGTGGTCGCCACGTACCGCGACGGCGCGATCGTCTCGGACATCCTCGACACCAACTTCGACGGCCGCACGGACACCTGGCGCGAGTATCAAAACGCTCGGCTCGTTCGGGCGCAGCGCGACTCGAACTCCGACGGCATCGTAGACATGTGGGAGGACTTCGACGAGCGCGGCAACGTGGCTCGCACCCGCACCGACGCCAACGGCGACGGTCAGCCCGACGAAGACGCGGACGCCGGCGCCCGCGCGGGGCTCGCTGCCAGTCAGGGCAGCGCCGCGGTGAGCGCGGATGCCAGCGCTCCGTCGAGCGCCAGCGCCGATGCAGGAGGACAACCGTGATGCGACTGCGCTCGACCGTCATCGCCCTCGTTCTGCTCGGCATGGCCTGCGGAACGCAGAGCAGCAACAACCAGCCCCGCATGGTGGCCCGCCGCGTCTCGCGCATCGACACGGCGCAGTCTCGCGAAGACCGCAGCCGCTGCGACGCGAGCCGTCCCGGCCGCACCACCAGCGAGTACGACACCAACAGCGACGGCGTCCCCGACGTCCGCAAGGTGTACGAGGTCGTCGGCGAGGGGCAGGACGCGCGTCCGGTGCTCATCTGCCGCGAGGTCGACCTCAACTACGACGGCACCAAGGACATGTTTCGCTTCTACAACGCCGAGGGCCGCACGGTTCGCGAAGAAGAAGACCGAGACTTCGATGGCCGCATCGACGTGATCAGCTACTTCGACCGAGGCGAGGTCGTGCGGCGCGAGCTGGACACCAACCGCGACGGCCAGGTGGACATGCGGGTGTTCTACCGCGAACGCCGGCCGTACCGCGCCGAGCGCGAGCTCACGAGCAACAACAGCCCGGACTTTCGCGCGGACTACTGGGAGTACTACGACGCGCGCGGCTCGATCGTTCGCATGGGCTGGGACTACAACGGCGACGAGCGCGCGGATCAGTGGGATCGCGTCGATCGCGTGACGCCCAACGTCCCTGGCACGGGTGAAGACCCCGACGCAGGCCCCGAAGAGCAAAGCACGCCAGACGCCGCGGTTTCGCGCGGCTGAGCGACGGTCACGCTGGGGGGGCGGCGGATGAGCTCAGCCCGAGCTCAGGTCGAAGCAGCGATCACTCGCGCGTTCGACCTTAGGGCTTGCTCGTGCCTTCGCGGCCGTAGCTGTCCTCGAGGCGGACCACGTCGTCGAGCTCCGTCGTGGACACTTCGAAGATCTCGCAGTCGGTCACGGCCACCATGCGGTGAACGGTGCCAGGCGTGACGTGAAAGGGCTCGCGCGCCTTCAACCTGCGAACCTCGACGTTGGGCGGAGCGCCGATCTCGAAGTCCATCTCGCCGGACTCGACCATGATCGTCTCGTCCTTCACGTTGTGGTACTGGCGCGACAGCTTGTGCCCCGCCTTGATGAAGAGAATCTTGCCCACGTACCGCTGGGTCTCTGCCCAGACGATCTCGTGGCCCCAGGGCTTTTCTACGCGTCTCATGAGTGGGTCGTGAGCGATGGTGTATGGTGCGAGAGAGAGATGCAATGGGCGACGGCGAACGTTTGCAGAAGGTTCTAGCGGCCGGTGGCGTCGCTTCACGCCGCGAGGCTGAGACGCTGATCACAGAGGGGAGGGTCAAGGTCAACGGCGAGGTCGTTCGCACCTTGGGCACCCGAGTCGATCCCGTCGTGGACCGTGTCGAAGTGGACGGCCGCGAGGTCGCTGCGGAGCCGCGGGTGTACTACTTGTTTCACAAGCCACGCGGCGTGGTGACGACGCTCGAAGACCCCGAAGGGCGGCCGTCGATCAAGGACTACGTGAAGGACTTGGGGGCGCGGTTGTTTCCCGTCGGGCGCCTGGATTTTCACACGTCCGGCGCGCTCTTGTTGACCAACGACGGAGCGCTGGCCAACGCGCTGCTGCACCCGACGAAGTCCGTCGCGAAGACGTACGTCGCCAAGGTGAGGGGCGTGCCGACGGACGAGCAGATCAATCGATTGCGCATGGGCGTCGAGCTCGCGCCGGTCGGCGAAGAGCGCGGCGTCGAGCGAACGAGGCCCGCGGAGGTCGAGGTGCTTCGAAGCGTTCCTTCTGGTGAAGGGTCGGTGAGAGAAGACGGGACGACCTGGCTCGAAGTGACGCTGCGCGAAGGGCGCAACCGACAGATTCACCGCATGGCCGAGGCCGTCGGGCTCTTCGTCATGCGCCTCGCGCGCATCTCGTTCGCGGGGATCAACACCGAAGGGCTGCGCGCAGGGCAGCTTCGCGAGCTCACAGCGGGCGAAGCCTCGCTGCTGCGTCGCACGTACCTCGGCGTCGTCGACGAGCCCGCTGTGGTCCGTCGAGCGCCTCGCAACGAGCCCGCGCCTGCTCCTGCTCGTCGTGGGGCTCCCTCCCGTGAAGAGCCTCGCGATGCTCCGCGCGGCAAGAGCGCGACCGCGAGCGCGGGCCGCCCAGCGCCAAAGGCCCGCGACGAGCGTCCTTCGTTCAAGCGCGACGACGCGCGAAGCGCCCCGAAGCGCGATGGTGCTCCCAAGCGCGATGGTGCTCCCAAGCGCGATGGCGGTCCGAAGGCTCGCACGAGCGATGCGCGCAGCGCTCCGAAGCGCACGAGCGACGCGCGTTCGAGCAGCGCTCCGAAGCGCACGAAGCGTTGATCGAAGATTTATCGTTGACACCAACGAGGATCACACGTAGAACGCCTTCACACCTGACGCAGGGTGGAGCAGCCTGGTAGCTCGTCGGGCTCATAACCCGAAGGTCGTAGGTTCAAATCCTGCCCCTGCAACCAACACGATCGACGCCGGATTCGCGCAAGCGGGTCCGGCGTTTCTCGTTTCTCCAAGCGTCGCGTGGGCGAGTGACTGGGCGGCGCAACGTCGGGGACGCGCAGCGAAGAGCGCGTGCGAGCGGGCGGAGAAGAGCGCGTTCGCACCGAGCAGAGCGGCGTCGCTGCCGCGAACGACGGTGACGCGCGAGCGACGCTGCCGGTGAAGCGAGACGCTCGCGCGTCGGGCGAGGCGCGTTGCTGCGAGCGTGTCTTGATTTCGTGGGTGTGGGTTTCGCTTGGGACCCACGGAGAGCAGCGCGTTCGAGCGCGCGGAGAAGTCCGCGTTCACCGCTGTGTACGACGGTCACGCGCTGCGCTCGTGCACCGCGCCTCCTGCGTCGAAAACTTCTTCGACCGTTTCGAAGAAGGAGGGGCGGTCGGCACCAGTTACTCGGGCAACGTCGCCCTCTCCGCCGCGCGCGGTTACTCGCTGAGCGCGGTGTCCGTGCGGTACTTCTCTGCGATCTCGCTCGCGATGCGCCGAACGAACGCGCTCGCGTCGGCGCGCAAGGACAGCGACAACCCCGGGAGCAGCTCGAGTTCGTAGCGGGTCACCGCCGCGGGGATCGGTGACGAGGGGGGCTCTGTGGCATCCGTCGTCGCCGTGGGCGCTTCTGCGCTCGGCGCGCTCGCGCCGATGATGCGCGCGAGCTCGTCGTTGGACACCGCGCCAGTGATCGCCGCGCACTCCCGCACCG
>JAAFIF010000095.1 GCA_013298625.1 Myxococcales bacterium | reverse complement strand
AAGCCCAAAGAGCCCGAGAAGAAGAGCAGCCCCGCGGTGTACGCCGTCGCGGGCGTGCTCGCGCTCGCCGCCGTGGGCGCGGGGCTGTGGTTCTCCGGCGTGATCCCGCACTGAGCCAATCGTGCGTCGCGGCGTCTCGGGGGCCGACCACGCTGATGCGCGGGTCGCTCGCGCGCTCTTCGCGCTGGCGCTCGCGCTCATCGCTGCGCTGCCGCTAGCGCATCGGTTCTTGCCGCTCGTCGACTGGCCGCAGCACCTCGCGCAGGACGCCATCGTCGCGCACGCCGACGACCCTGCGTTCGGCAGCGCGCAGCACTACCGCACGACGGGGTGGTTTCTTCCGTACCAGGGCTTTCGCTACGCGCACGTGCTCGTCGCGCGCGCGGTCGGCGACGATCTGCTCGGCGGCCGACTGGTGCTCTCGCTCTCGCTCGCGGGCTCGGCGCTGGCGATCCTCGCGATCACGCGCGCGCTCGGACGCAGCCCGTGGCTCGCCCTCGTCGGCTGCACCGTCGTCATCGAGGCCAACTTGCTCTGGGGGTTCGCCCCGTACGTGCTCGCGACGACGCTCTCGCTGGCGCAGCTCGCGCTCGTGCTGCGATGGCTCGATGAGCAGAAGATATCCAAGGCGAAATGGAGGCTGCCCGCGGTCGCGCTGCTCGGCGTCGCGATGTTCTTCACCCACGCGCAGCCCACGATGATCGCGTGCGTGTCCGTCGCTGCGCTGGGCTTGTACGCGCGGCGTCGCGCGGTGATCGACCGCGGCGCGCTCGCGCGGCTCGCCCTCGCGATGGCCCCGGCAGCGGCCCTGGTCGCGCTGTACCTCGTTGCGGGTGGATGGCTCTCGGGGCAGGCGCTCGACGACGAGTTTCGCGTCCCGCGCAAGACCGTGTGGGCCGCGCCCTGGTCGACGCTGTATTGGATGAAGCTCTCGTCCGGGCTCGACTCGCTCGGGCAGCTGCCGGCCATCGCGTACGCGCTCGCGCTGTGGGCCGCGTGGCGCGCGGCGCAGGCGGGAGAGTTGAATACAGTCACCGATAAACAAGACCCGCGCGAGGGCTTCGCGAGGGTGATCGCGGCCGTGATTTGGGCGCTGTTTTTGCTGCTCCCCGCGGAGTTTCGGGGCCAGAGCATCGCGCCTCGGCTCGCGTCGCTGGCGCTGCTGTCGGCGACGTGGGTGCTGCCTTGGCGCGCGGCGCCGAGGGCGGATGCGCACGCTCGGTGGGTCTCTCGCTACGCGCGGGCGAGGGTGGTCGTCGCGGCGTGCGCGCTCGGGTCGCTCGCGTGGGCGCACCATCGGTTCGCGCAGTACGACAGGGCGCTCGAGCCCATCGGACGGGCGACGGCGTTGCTCGCGCCGGGGCAGCGGGTCGCGACGCTCGCGTACACGACGCACGCAGAAGGGCTCAGGCTGCCGGTGCTCTTGCACGCGGGCGCCTACTCCCTGGTTTTTCGCGGAGGAATGTCCTCCATGGGCTTCACCCGCACCGGCGTGACGTACCGCCCCGAGGTCCCGCGCGACGCCCTCACGGTCAAAGAGCTGTGGGCGCCGAGCACGCACGGCTGGCAGCTCGACCCGCTGCGGCACGGGCGCTTCTACGACGCCGTGATCGTCGTGCGCGGCGAGCGGTATCCAGGCCATCCGTTTCGCGGCGGCGACGCGAGCGGCGTGCGCGCGCGAAGGGCGTTTCGCGAAGGGCTCTTCGAGCTGTGGACGATCGAGCGATAGACTCTCGGCCGCGCATGGCGTCGATCGATCCGCCGAAGCTCTGCCCCGCGTGCGGCCGCGACGTCGACGATCGCGCGGCGCCCTGCGGCGCGTGCGGGTATCGACAGACGCTCTCTGCGTGGGAGCGCGCCGAGCTTCCGCGGCTGCGTCGCGCGGCGATGGTCGACGGCGCCACGAGCCTCGCGCTCTCGATGATGGTCGGCGCAGGCGCCGCGCTGTTCGTGCTGGTGCTCGGTGCCAGCGCGCACCCGTTCGCGTGGCTCGGGCTGCTGCTCGGCGCGGCGTTCGGCGCGGTCGCGCTGCTGCTCGCGGCGGTGGGCGTCGATCGGCTGCGCGCGATCGGGCTGCCGGTGCTGTGGACGTACGCGCTCGATGACGTCTCCGTCTCGAGCTTCGTGGACAACCCCGCGCTGGGGCTTCGCCTCGAGGGCGCGCGCGACGAGCGGATGTTGCTCTCGCTGAACCCGCAGTGGCGCGAGGTCGCCGCGAGCGACGAGGCCCTGCGCGCGATGCTGCGCTGGATCGACGCGCGCTACGCGCTCTCGGACAGCGACGTCGACACCGCCCTCGGCCGCTATCTGCTCCGCGAAGCGCGCTGCACGTTGGCCGTCGCGCGCTTGTCTTCGGTCGGCGCGGTGCAGCTCGTCGCGCTGCGAGCGACCCGCTGGCGCCGAGGACCGACGCGCGCCGCTGCGGCGCCGCCCTCCTCCGAGATCGACACGCTCATCGCGCGCGGCCACGGCGTGCTTCCCGAGGACGCAGGGTGGGCGCTCGAGCGCGCGATGTTGGCGGCGCTCGACCGATTGCTCGGGGACGGCGCGAGCGCGGTGTCTCCGACGCCCGAGATGATTCACTACCGCGAAGCGCAGCTGCGCGCCGGGGCGCTGCGATCCGTTAGCGTACAAGCGCTGCTGCTGGCCCTCGTCGGAATGGACGGTCAAGAAGGGTGGCTGGCGCTCGACGCGCTGGTCGCGCAGTCACGCGCGCTCGACGCGCCGCCGCCGTCGTCGTTGGACGAGCTCGAGGCGGACCGCGCGGTGATGGCGAACGTGATCTCGTCGTTGTTCGAGTTGTTCGTGGACCCCGACCCCGAGGGATGGTGACGCGAAGCGGTTGCGTCGATCGCGGCCAGCTGCGCTACAACGCTGCCCGTGGCTGCGTCGATCACGCTCTCCGAGTGGCTCTCTGAAGGGCCGTTTACGTTGGCGATGTCCTCGGGGTTCTTCGCGTTCTTCGCGCACTGCGGGGCGCTGACGGCGCTCGAAGACCGGGGGCTCTTCGCGCGCTCGCTCTCGGGCTCGAGCGCAGGCGCGCTGGTGACGGGGCTGTGGGCTGCGGGGCTCGACGCTGCGCGGCAGCGAGACGAGCTCGTGCGGCTGCGACGCGAAGACTTCTGGGATCCCGCGTTGGGGATGGGGCTCTTGCGCGGGCGATTGTTTCGGCAGCGGCTCGAGGCGATCTTGCCGGTGAGCACGTTCGAAGCGTGCCGCGCGCCGCTGGCGCTCAGCGTGTTCGACGTGAAAAAACGCAGGACATCCGTGCTTCGCGCGGGGCCGCTCGCCCCGGCGATCCACGCCTCGTGCGCGCTGCCGGTGTTGTTTCAGCCCGTGCGACACGAGGGCGCGCTGTGGCTCGACGGCGGAGTGCTCGATCGACCGGGCCTCGACGGCGTGCCCGAGGGCGAGCGCGTGCTGCACCATCACATCGTCTCGCGCTCTCCGTGGCGCAGCACTGAGGATCCTGCGCTGGTGCCGCCGAAGCGCGCGGGGCTGGTGGCGTTGGCGATCGATGGTGTTCCGCGGACGGGGCCGTTTCGGTTGAGCGAAGGGGCGAAGGCGTTCGAGGCTGCGCGCAGGGCGACCGAGCGCGCGCTCGATCAGCCCGTGCGCGACGGCGTGGTGCGGCTCAGCGCGGGGTGAGCTACGGCTCAGCTCGGAGCGCCGCTGTACAGCGCAGCTCCGCGGGCGAAATCCCTGCGCAGACGCTCGATCAGCTGCTGCGGCTCGAGCACCCGCGCGCTGCCGCCCCAGCGCAGGACCCACGCGACGAGCTCTTCGCTGATCGCGACGCTGAACTCGACCGTCACGCCGCCGTCCACCTGGCGCGTGACCTTCTGCGACGGGTGCCACTCGCGCTCTTCGATCCACGTCGCGACGCGCGGCTCGAACTCGACGACGACCTTGTGCCGCTCGCCGCCGGCGATGAGCCCGAACGCGCCGTCGAACAGCTTGCTCGGGTCGAAGTCCGGGTCGCGCGTGAAGGGCGCCTGCGGCAGCGCGCGCACGCGGCGCATGCGCTCGACGGCGAACGTACGAAACTCCTTCTTCGCCACGTCCTTGCCGACCAGATACAGACCGTTGCGGTACAGCACGAGGCAGTACGGCTCGAGCCTGCGCATGCCCATCGTCGTGCCGCCGTCGTAGAGAAACGAGAGCGTGAGCGAGCGCAGCACGCCGTCGTAGATCTCGTAGAGCTGGTCCTTGAACTTCTTGTAGTTCTTGGGCGCGTCGGGGATGTACACGAAGCGCTCAGCGAGCCCCTCGTTGGCCGCGTTGGGGTCCGCGGCGTTGCCCTGCGCGAGCTTGGCGAACAGCTGCGAGAGGTCGTCGTGAAAGGGCGTGCCTTCGAGCACGTCGAACGCGCGGCGCACGGCGGCGAGCGAGTAGCGCTGAAACCGCGTCATGCGAATCGGCTCGGTGCTCTTGCCCGTGCGCGCGAGGCGCACGCGGCGCTCGCCGTCGTTGTCGACGTTTTCGAGCTCGATCTCGGCCCCTTGCAGCGCCTTCAAATCGCGGCGCACCGAGCGCGGCGTGACGTCGAGCTCGCGCGCGAGGTCGTCGATGCGCACGCCTTCGGGCGAGTTTTCGAGCCGGTGAAACAGCTGAAACAGACGCACCGCCTGCGTGTACTTGCCGGTAGGACGGCCTGGAGTCGAGCGGCGAACCATCGGAGGGACGGACTATGTCCGTGTCTGTCTCTCGCGTAAAGGGCCGAAGAAGCCCTCGCGAAAACTCTCGCTCACCACTGCGCGCGAAGCTCGACGACGCGGTCTTTGACCGGCAGCGGGGTGATGGTCCCGCGCACGTCGCACACGTCGAAGACGGTCTGCGCAGTGCCGGCCCACGCGTTGATCGTCGAGCTCGAGAAGATCCCCCAGGGCGACGGGGGATCGACGGGTCCGTCGAAGGTCATCGCCACGACGCCGTCGCGCTCGCCGCGAGGGCTCCACGCGGTCTCGACGCCGCGGGTGGTGGCGCGGTTGATGAGGTTGAGCCGAGAGAACAGCGTCGCAGGGCTGAGGCCGAACAGGCGCACGATGCCGTCGAGGATCGGCTGGATGCGCGGGATGGTCCCCGTCCGCGAGATCGTTCGCATGGCGTCGAAGACCGTCTGTGCGTTGGTCGCGGACTCGAGCGCGTAGAGCAACGCGGCGGTCTCGCGCGCGTCGACCCAGTCTGTCGCGAAGACCTCGCTCTCGAACGCCGCCGCGAACTCGCGCGGCAGCTTCTCCCTGGTCCGCTCGACGAGCCCCTGCTCGGTGATCCAGCCGCGGAGCTGCCGAACCAACACCCCTTTGAGCGCTGGGCGCTGCTTGTGCGTCGCGTCGACCATCGCTGATGGTCGTCGAGCGTACCGCACTCTCTCAGTCAGCGAGCTGCTCGCGCACGACGGCGGCGATGCCCTTCGCGTCGAGGCGGTGCTTGTCGTAGAGCGACTCGGGGGTTCCGGACTCGCCGAAGGTGTCCATCACGCCGTGGCGGTGGACGCGCGCGTGCGCGCCCTTGAGCGAGGCCACCACTTCGGCCACGGCCGAGCCCGCGCCGGTGAGCACGTTGTGGTCTTCGACGGTGACGATGAGCTTCACCTTGCGCGAGAGCGCTTCGATGCCCGCGGCGTCGAGGGGCTTGATGCTCGAGAGGTTGGCGACGGCGACGGACAGGCCGCTCTTGGCGAGCTCTTCTGCGGCGTCGAGGGCGTTCATCACGGGGCCGCCGGAGGCGATGATGGCGACGTCGGTTCCTTCGCGAAGGACGTCCATCTTGCCGGGGGTCCAGGTCCATCCCTCGGCGTGCACGCGACGCACGTTTTGTCGGGTCAAACGCAGGTACGCGGGGGCTTTGCTCTCTTCGACGAGCCAGCGGACCATGGCCGCGGTCTCGACGTCGTCGGCGGGCTGAAGGACGACCATCTCGGGCAGGACGCGCATGAGGCCGATGTCCTCGAGGCCCATCTGCGAGTAGCCGTCCTCGCCGATGCCGACGCCCGCGTGCGTCCCCACGATGCGGACGGGCGAGCCCGCGTAGGCGACAGAGATCTTGATGGTCTCGAAGCGGCCCGCGATGAAGCACGCAAACGAGCACGCGAAGGGGATCTTGCCCGAGAGCCCGAGGCCCGCGGCGACGCCGAGCATGTTCTGCTCTGCGATCCCCATCTGGATGAACCGCTCGGGAAACTTCTTCGCGAACAGCTCGCTCTTGGTGCTCTTCGACAGGTCCGCGTCGAGCACGACGACCTCGGGGTGCGTGGCGCCGATGGCGGCGAGCGCTTCACCGAACGCTTGCCTCGTGGCGATGGGCTTGATCGTCGACATCACTTCGCCTCCTTGAGCTCTGCGAGGGCCTTGGCGAGCTCGTCCTTCGAGAGCGCCGCGCCGTGGTACTTCGTGGGGTGCTCGACGAACGAGACGCCCTTGCCCTTGACCGTGCGGGACACGATGCACTTGGGCTTGTCGCCCGCGCCGTCGGCCCACGCGATCGCGTCGAGGATCGCGTTGAAATCGTGGCCGTCGATCTCTTTGACGTCCCAGCCAAAGGCTTCGAACTTGGCGACGACGGGCTCGAGCGAGGGCATGACCTCGGTGATCGAGCCGTCGATTTGCCCGCCGTTCCAGTCGACGATGGCGACGAGGTTGTCGAGCTTGAACTTGGCCGCGCTCATCGCGGCCTCCCAAACCTGGCCCTCTTGGATCTCGCCGTCGCCCATCAGACAGAAGGTCTTGTACGACTTGCCGTCGAGCTTGCCCGCGAGCGCGATGCCCTGCGCGACCGAGAGCCCCTGGCCCAGCGATCCCGTGGGCGCTTCGCACGCCGTCATGAAGCGATTCACCGGGTGTCCCTGCAACGGCGACCCGAGCTGACGAAGCGTCGGCAAGAGCTTCGCGTCGAAGTACCCCTGGTGCGCGAGCGTCACGTACAGCGCCGGCACCGCGTGGCCCTTCGACAAGATGAACCGATCACGGTCCACCCACGACGGGTTCTTCGGGTCGTGCTTCAGCCGCGTGGTGAACAGCGCGGCGATGAAATCAATCGCCGACAGCGAGCCGCCAGGGTGGCCGCTGGCGGCTTGGGTGATCATCTCGAGGATCGTCGCGCGCATCTCACGGGTGAGCTTCGTGAGCATGGCGACGGTCTCTGTGCGGGACGTCGCGGACATCGGGTGGGACTCCTGCTGTGGTGCGTGATGGAGCGAAAAACTGCGCGTCGGTACCACGGCTGCGTGCATACGGACAACTGCGCCGGCCCGAAACCGGGCGGCCAGGCCCGAGCCGCCAGCGGACACGGCTCCGACGAGGCGCGCATCGCCCGTGCATCATCGTCGCGCGCGCTCGTCCGATGAAGCGACGCGCTCGATGCATCAGCACGACGACAGCGACCTGCGAGCGAGGCGCGACGCGAAGAGCGTCGACTTGCCTCCGCGAACGAGCCAGTGAAATCACTAGTGACCTCGCGTCGCTTCACTCTCGGAGCGTACCGCTCGAGCCAATCGGCGATCCCCTGAATCGCTGCGTGCTACGGTGCCGCCACGCAGGATGGACGCGCCGTACCGTGACGGAGAGCAACACCCTCCACGCGAGCCCGCGCTGCGGGTTCCGTGGAAGAACGTTGCGGTCGGCGTCGCGGTCGCCTCGGGGCTTTGGCTGCTGAGCCCGTCGAGCGGCTGCGCGGTGCTGTGCGCGCTGCCGTTTCCTCTCGCGGTGCTCGCGCTGATCGCTTCGTGGCGGCGCGGCGTCGAGCGGCGACAACGGGCGCTCGGGTGGGTGGTCGCGCTCTTCTTCGTGGTCGTGACGGCGGGCGTGATGCTGATCGAGTCGGCGCGCGCCGACCGGCGCGAGGCGCAGGTCATCACTGAAGCGAAGCGCTTCTACGTCGCTCGCGGCCGGCTTCCCACGACAGCCGAGCTCGCGGCGATCGTCGGTCCGTTCGAGCGTGGCGCTGTGCGCAACGAGATCGAGTACGTGCCCAACAGCGCGGGCAACGATGCGATGGTGATCCGCGTCGTCTTCGCGCCTTTCGGGCGACGCATCACCACGCTGCCCGAAGGGCGAACGAACTACCTCGACTGAGCTTCGCCCCGAGCGAAGGCCAACACGTCATCGAGCGCGACCCTCGCGATCACCGCGCGGCCGAACGCTCACGTGTGCAGCTTCGTGATCGTGCCGAGCGCCATCGTGTGGCCGCTCTCGCGCAGGATGATCGCCCGGCGCTCGTCGAAGACCGTCGGCTTCATGAAGGTCATCGTCACCTCGAGCGTGTCGCCTGGCGACGCGACGGTGACGCCCGCAGGCAGCTCGATGCGCGCCGTCACGTCGAGCGTCCCGCAGAAGAGCTGCGTGCGGTGCCCGGTGACGATGGGCGTCCGACGACCGTTGTCCTTGGCCAAACACAGGGTGATCTTCGCTTCACACCCTGTCGAACGCGTCGCGCTGTCCGGCTCGCACACCACGTCGCCGCGGTGAATCTCGTAGCGCGAGAGGCCCCCGAGCAGGACGCCGATCGCGTCGTTGGCCTGCGCGAACGCGAGCTTCTGTCGGTACGTCTCGACGTCGAGGACCTTCACGATCCGCGTGTCCGTCGGCGTGAGCATTTGCAGCAAATCGCCCTTCTTGATGACGCCGCGCTGCAGTACGCCGATGGCGACCGTGCCTTGGCCGCGGATCGAATAGCGGTTCCAGAGGGGCAGCAGCGCGGGCTCGGCGTCGCGCGTGCGCACGTCGCGCGAGACCTCGTCGATCGCTTCGATCAGCGCGTCGAGCGCAGAGAGCCAACGGGGCTCTTCGCGCAGCGCGCCGAGCGCAGAGCCGCGGATGACCGGCGCCGAGTCTCCCTCGAAGCCCGCGTCGACGAGGGCCTCGCGGCACTCTTCTTCGCAAAGGTCGAGCAGGCTCTCGTCCTGCGTCAGGTCGCACTTGTTGATGAACACCACGGCCCGCTCGACGCCCTGGTGCCGGGCGAGCCGCATGTGCTCGCGGCTCTGGCTCATCACCGAGTCCGTCGCGCTCACGACGAAGATCACGGTGTTCATCTGCGACAATCCCGTGAGGGCGCTCTTCACGAAGTCCGCGTGTCCGGGGCAGTCGACGTGCGAGTAGTGCCGCTTGTCCGTCTCGTACTCGATGTAGCCGGACAAGCAGCCGATGACGAGGTCGGGGCCTCGCCACTGACCGCCGCGGCTGATGATCGTGATGGGGCTCGCCTCGGGGCGCCCCTTGCGCGCGAGCCGCGCCGAGAGGGCGGCGGTGAGCGTGGTTTTTCCGTGCGAAATGTGGCCCGCGGTGCCCACGTTGACGTGGGGCTTGTTGCGCTCGAAGGGCTTGTGAGGGCGCAGCACCATCGGAGCGCCGACGGTAGCGCATCGCGAGCGGCAGCATCGGACGCTCGCGGGCAGCGAATCGAAGCGATGCACTCGAGAGTGCTACGCAACCTTGGGACTCGGCCGGGGATGACGCCGCCCCATGCAAAGAACCGCGCTGTTGTCCCTCGCCGTCGCCGCGCTCTCGAGCGCGTGCATCCAAGCTCCTCCTCTCCCTGTTCGATCTTCGCCCGCTCAGCGCTGCGAGCATCGCCCTGCGGCGCCGGCGGATCGAGCATCGGAGCTGCTGCCGGTCGAGTCCGCGGTCCCTCCGGGATCGACCGTCGAAGCGTGGTGGACACCGCGCGATCCGACGGCCTCGACGACCGCGACCACGCTCTTGATCCGCAGCGCAACGGGAGGCGCGGCGTGCATGTTCGCAGAGCGCGTGAAGGGCGCGTGGCTCACGCATGTCGTCGAGCACTTCGGCGAGCGAGTGAAGCCAGGCGCGTGCATGTCCGTGCTTCGCATCGACGGTCGGTGGGTGTTCGTTCGCGAAGAGCTCGGGGGCTACGAGGGGTCGGACAGAACGCAGGTCGACACCTCGTGGTTCGAGCTGTACGCGGTGGTGGACGGCGAGATGCGCCGGGTGTTTCCGGTCGGACCGAACTGGGGAATTCGTGAGGTTTCGTCGCGCGCCGAGCTGAGCGACGCGTACGGGTTTTGGTTCGCCCGTGACTGGGACTACCTCGCGTGGGCGGCGGACGGGCGCTCGATCGAGTCTCTCGTTGTGCGTCGACGCCGCGGGCGGTGAGCGTCGGGGTGGATCAGTTTCGCGCGCTCGCGTCGGCGACAGGGGAGGGGCCTTCGCGCAGTGCGCCCGTCGCGTCCGAGTGAACGCGAGGGAATCGTCGCGGGGGGCAAGGCCGGCCGCTGCTGCGCGAATGTGCAGCGATCGCACTGCGGGCTCGCGCGATCGGTCAAGCGTTCTTCGCGATCGGTCAACGACCGACCGGCGGGCGCGCTGCAACGTACGCGCGTGCCATCGACGTACCGAGCCACGAAGGACCTCCTGTCGGCGACCGCCGCGCGCGCGCTGCTCTTCGCCGCGCTATCCACGACGAGCGCTGGATGCTTCGCGCACCGACGCTCGACGCTCGACGCGCTGCCCCACGTGCCAGTGTCGTCGACCAACGCGCATGCGACGCTGCGCCCCGGAGACTTTTTGTTTCGCTACGCCGATCCGTCGGACCCGATCGACGGGCAGATCATCAACGCGCTGATCCACGGCGGGCAGTCGTTTGCGCAGACGACCTCGGACGCGGTCAACCTGAGCGCACAAGCTGTGCGAGACTTGTTTCGAACAGAAGAAGGTCGCTTCTCGAGGGCGATCGCCTCGGGCGACCCGAACGCGCTTCACATGGCCGTCTATCTCGGCGACGGAACGACCGCAGAGGCCTTCGGCACCGGCATCGACAACGCCAAGGTCAACACGTGGAACCTGTTCGCTCCCTATCGTCTTCGCACGACGTGGCGCGTGCTGCGTCACCGTGATCCGCAGGTGGCGAGCGCGGTGGTCGCGGTCGCGCGGCGGTGGGCGACGGGCAGGATGACCTACCGCGTGCCGACAGAAGTGTTCGTGCGCGACGCCGCGTGGAGCGCCCACGCGCGCAGCAACGCCCTCGCGTTCGCTACGAGCTTCGACCGCGAGGGGGGGCCGGCTTCGTTCGACAACATGTTCTGCTCGCAGTTCGCCGTGGCCGTGCTGCAGAGCGCTGTCGCGCAGCGCACGATCGTCGCTCGCGGCCGAGCGCTCGACGCGGCGGCGATCGACCGCTTGCCTGCCGAAGTGAGGTTCGACGCGGTCGCGAGCCCCCTGCGCGTGTACACAGAGTGGTCCGCGAGCCCGTCGTTCGAGCAGGTCGGACGCATCGTGCTCGCTCCGTAACCGTCGCGCAGCGCATCGCGGATCAGCGCGGTGTAGACCAGCTCGTTGCAGGGCTGCACCGAGAGGGGCGCGACCGAGCCAGACAGCACCCAATGGGCGAACGTCCCGCTTCCTCCGCTGGTCGACCGGTTCTGCAGGCGCCGCCGTGCGCGTGGCTCGTTCGCGGATCGACCTCGCATCGGTCGGCTACGTTCATGTTGCAGTTGGCGAAGTCATCATCGGCGTGCTGCACGCCTGCGAGGGCGCGACGCACGGCGATGGCTCGCCGCGGTCGGCGGCGCGGTCGCTCGCGACGCAGTAAGATGTCGCGCGAACCAGCCGAAGGGAGAACAACGTTGAGCAGAGCGTCAATATGGATGTCATCGATGGTCGCGGTGCTCGCGTGGGCAGGCGCCGCGCAGGCTCAATCAGCGCGGCGAGAGCCTCCGGCGAGCGCGACGGGGCGACTGCCGCCAGAGGTCATCCAGCGGGTGATTCGGCAGCGAATGGATCGCTTTCGAGCCTGCTACAACGACGCGCGGCGCACGAACCCGAGGCTCGAAGGGCGCGTGAATGTGCGCTTCGTGATCAACGGCGACGGCACTGTGGCGACGGCCAGCGACGCTGGGTCGGATATGCGCGACCGCGGCGTGATCAACTGCGTGGTGCGAAACTTCTACGCCCTGACGTTTCCTCGACCCGAGGGAGGCGTGGTGCCCGTGATCTTTCCGATCTCGTTCTCGCCGGCCATGTGAGCGCGAGGTCCGCGCGCTGCGTGTTGCGCGGAGCGTGAGACGCTCGTTGATCAACACACGAAATCAAGAGCGCTTCGTCGACGCGGGGCGGTCACCCAAAGCGGATCGCGCTCGATCCGGGCGGGCGCTGCAGGGGCATGTAGATCGGGCGCGGCATCGCGTCGCCGACGATGTGCGGGCGCTTGCGCTGCGCGCCGAACTCGCGCGCGACCGCGACGAGAAAGAGCACCGCCTCGAGCCACGCCACGTGGTAGCCCAAGCAAAAGTGCGGGCCGCCGCCGAACTGCGCGGTCTCGATGGGGCCTGGCTTCTTGTCGCGCGAGACCCAGCGCTCGGGCAAGAACTGGTGCGGCTCGGGGTAGCGCTCGGCGTTGCGGGACATCGCGTGCAGGATCAGCCCCACGCTCTGCCCCTGCGCGAAGGTGCGATCGAAGAGCGACCAGGGCTGCTCGGTCTGTCGCGAGTCGAACGGCACCGGCGGATGCAGGCGCAGCGCCTCGCGAAACACGCCCTCGGCGAAGGGAAACTTCGCGAGCGCGTCCGGCGTGGTGGGAGGGCCGTCGGCGGCGAGCGCTTCGTCGACGAGGCGGCTCCATCGCGCTGGATCTCGCGCGAGGTAGAGCATCGCCCAGGCCATGGTGTTGGCCGTGGTCTCGTGGCCAGCGAACACGAGGATGCGGAGGTTGTCGAGCAGCTCTTGCGCAGAGAGCCCGCGCCCTTGCTCGTCTCGTCCGTTGACCATCGCGCTCACGAGCGACTGCTCGGGGTCGTGGCCGCGCTCGCGCTCGATGATCTTCTGCAGGTTCTCGTCGATCCAGCGCTTGGCGGCCTTGCCGCGCGTGCGCGGACTGCCAGGAAATTCCCAGTCCAACGGCAGCAGCGCGAGCGCGTACTCCTCGTACGCCTTGCGCCACTCGACCAGCGCGTCCGAGGCGATGCCCATCATGCGAAAGATCACGTCGACCGCGAACTCCCGCGTCTCGTCGCTGATCTTGACCTGATCGCGCCCCTTCCACGCGGCCACGCGCGGCACGATCACCTCGGCCATCAGCGCGCCGGCTTTGTGCGCGGTCAGGCCCTTTGGGGTGAAGGGCGCGTTGATCGCCCCGCGCATCCGACGGTGAGACTCGCCGTCGACGCCGAGCACCGACTGACCGACGAGCGTCGCGCCGTCGCGCGCGAGGTGCGCCGAGGAGGTCTCTTTGTTTCGAAAAATGGCGAACGCCTCTTCGCGCACCGAGGCGATCACCCAGACCTTCGGGCCCATTTGAAGCCAGAACAACGGCCCCAATTTCTCTGCCTCGCGCGCGACCCAGGGCATGTCGAACATGAGCGCGGCGGTGTGTCCCACGCCGGGCAGCCAGCCTGGCGCGACCGGAAGTCCATCACGGTCCTTGGGGCGAAGCTGCATGGCAGCGCGGCGAGCAACGTCGAGGGCGACCGTCATCGGGATCGTCGGACCATAGCGCAACGGCTCGCGCCGCGGCGCGCTTCGGTTTGCGCACAGAGCACACGAAATCGAGCGAGCGCTGTTGCGCTGGACGGGCTCAGCGCAGCTTGCCCTGTGACGCCAGCGGCGAACGTCGCGTACTGCTGCGGCGGACAGCGAGCGTGGCGCTCGCGCTCGGTCATGCAACCGAACGCACGCACGCCCTCTGCCCACTTGCCGGTTGCTTCGCGCCCGCGGCGCTCTGTGCTACGCGCTCTCGCGGCGCTCGCACGCACCGAGGGACTCATCAGGCGAGCGCTCGCTTCATCATTTCCCTCGTCGCAGGAACACCCCCGTCATGCTGCAAAAATTCATCGACTGGATCCTCTCCCTGTTCGGCCTGAACAAGAGCGCGCCCGCGCAGATCGCTGGCGGCTACGCTGCCCCCGCGGCGCCGCAGGCGGGCTACGGCGTCCCGAACGCGATGGCGGCGATGGGCGCGGCCCCCGTGGGCGTGAAGCGCGAGCCGGGCTCTCCCGGGACGCTGCTGGCGGACTTCATGGGCAACCCCGCGAAGTGGCAAGAGCACGCGCGCGACGCGGAGTTCACCATGGAGCAGATGGAGCAGAACGTCCGCGAGCGCGACGGCCGCGCCGCTGCCGAGAACTGTCCGCCGCAGCAGTGGCAGGACGAGTGGGGCCCGCTCTCGCAGGGGCAGCTCGACGAGTTCTTCTTTCACATGTTCGAGATCGAGGACAACCAGCCCGATCCGGCGAAGCAGAAGCAGCTCTTGCAGCAGTTCGGCTACCGCCATCGCGAGCACTACGAGTGGGTCAAGCTCTCGTTCATGAAGTACTACGGCAGCCCCGGCGGCAGCGCGACGCTGGACATGTACTCGTGGAGCAGCAACGACGTGCAGAGCCGCATGATGGCCGCGCGCATGAAGCAGACGCAGAACAAGCAGAACACGTTCGCCGCGCAAAACACCGAGCTGCTCGCGCCCGTCGAGGGCGTCACCGTCGAGCAGTACGCCTCGATCGCCGCTCGTCAGGCCACCGGCCTCTCGATGCCCGACTTTCAGGCGCTCATCGCTCAGAACGGAATGGACCAGGCCAAGTGGGACCGGGTCTCGACCGAGTGGATCCGCCGCATGTCCATGGACACCACGGCCACCATCGCGACGATCTACGGCAAGGCGTTCAGCGGCTCGGGCGCGGGCACCTACGGGCAAGCTGGCGCTGCGGGCGCCGCGGCGATGAACGCCACCGCGGCCTCGGGGCACATGCACGTCGCGGGCGGCGGCGAGCCGTGCACCTTCGAGAAGTACTGCGAAATCGGCGGCGCGCAGCAGGCGTGGTCGGCGAGCGGCAAGGACGTCAACGCGATGCTCAAGCAGGCGTTCAACATCAGCGCGCTCGACTGGTCCAACATGAGCACCTACTGGATGACCCGCATGATGGCGGACATCGGCATGATGACCCGCATGACCGAGCTGCAGCAGTACTACGCGCAGCAGTACGCCAGCGCGAAGGCCGACCAGGACCTCAAGTTCTGACAGCGATTCTTCAGCGCGATCGGGGCCGCGCTCGAAGCAAACGCTCGCCGCTCGTGAGCGAGAGCCCTCTTCGTACGGAGCCATCATCGTGGACGTCAACGCTGTGATCGCCGCGGTCGAGACCCTCGAACGACGGCTCGAAGAGCACCTCTCGTACCTGCGCGGCGCGGCCCTCGCGTGCCCTCCGGGCGGCGCGCGGCCGTGGGACGAGGCGCTCGCGCACTATCAGGTCCAGGCTGAGCCAGCGCACGTTCGCGTGCAATCTGCCAGCGATTCGCAGCAGCGCGCGGGCGCCATCGTCCCCGAGTTCGAGCGGGCCCTCGCGGCGCTCGCGCGGTTCGCCGACGACGAGGTGACGCGCACGTTCTCGCTCGAGCTGTTGGCCAGCGTCCCGCCGCCGGTCGCGCACCGGGTCGAGATGCTGCGCGCGCGGCTGCGATCGCTGCCCAAGATCGAGAGCGAGCGGTACGCGAACGAAGTGGGCGCGCACGCCCCCAAGACGGTGTCTGCCAGCGTCTCGAGCGTGTTCGCCAACGCGCAGAGCACGGCGAAGATGACGCCGTGGGCCAACGTGAAGTTCGACGCGTCGTCGGTGATGACCTGCCGCACGTGCGGGGCGCCACAAGAGAAGCCGCTGGACTTCAAGTGCCGCTATTGCCGCAACAACATGTACGAAAAGCGCTGAGCGCCAACCGCCCAAAGAGAGAACCCGTCACGCCATGTCATCGCAAGCCACGCTCGAACGATGGAACGGCTTCGCCACTAAGGTCACCCAGCGCCTCACGGAGATCATGGCCGAAGCCGACGCGGGCTTCGCTGGGATGCTCGCCGACCCCGGGCTCGACGTGATCGCCTTCGGCAACGCCATGACCGCGCTCGACGTGCGCAAGAAAGACCTCGATCAGAAGCTCTCGAACACGTTCTCCGAGCAAGTGGCCATCCAGCTCGCGATGGACACCGCCGCAGAGACGCAGGCGCAGCACACGCTCACGCGCGCCCTGTGGTGGATGGAAGAGACCTGGGAGCGCTATCGCACCAAGAAGAACCTCGAGCTCGTTCAAGTCCTCTGGACTCGACTCGAGAAGGTCTGGAGCAAGCCCGTGCCCTGCGTGCGCTGCGGCGCCGAGCTCGCGCGCACGGTCTTTCACAAAGCCGAGAGCGTGACGTGCCGCCACTGCGGCGCGGTCAACTCGGTGACGCCCGACATGGCCGTGTACAACTACTTCGCGTCCGCGCCGCACATGTACGCGGAGGCGATGGCCCTCGAACATCGATTCGCCGTGGAGAACTACAAGCGAAAGCTGCACGACGACCGGACCGTGCGCGTGCAGCAGCTCGACAACTGGCGCGAAGAGACCATCGAAGAGCTCTTGCACTGGGAGTCCCTCGAGCGCGCGTACTGGACCACGTACTACTCCGCCCAAGCGCGGATCGTCCCGATGCCCGAAGACGAGCAGCGCACCTGGGTCGAGTCGCGGATGCGCCCGCTCTACGAGTACGACTTCAATCGCCGCACGGTCTGGCGCCAGTACAAGGGAATGGCTTGAGCCGCCGCCCGCTCGACGTTCCCGCCGTCGTGAAGGGCGCTACACTCGCGCCCGCGTGAACCGTATCAAGCACTCTCTCTTCGCCCTCGCCGCAGGCTCGATGCTTCTCTCGGCGGGCGCTTGCAAGAAGCCCCAAGCGCAGCCAGACGCGGGTCCTCGGGCGCTGCCGCCGCCCACTGCGCCAGCGAATTTGCTGGTCACTGCGCACTTCGGCCACCCGACCTCGTCCGTGCGCGCGCTCTCGACGCTCGCGGGGATGAACGTCCCGTTCGAGCTCGGGATGTCTATGGTGCTCGGGTTCGACTCGACCCTGCTCGCCGCGGTGGACCTCTCGAAGCCCGTGGACATGGTCATCACTGGGACGCCCGAAGAGCGGGATGTGACTGTGGCGTTCTTTCCGCAGGCGCCGGCGTCGCTGCGCTCGACGCTCTCGACGCGCTTTCGGTTCACCACCGTCGAGGGCGTGGGCGATCGACTCGATTTGCGTACGCAGGGACGCGAGCAAGCGTGGCGCTGCGCCATCGTCGGCGCGCCCGGAGAGATCTCTTCGCGCGTGGTGTGCTCGACCCGCGAGCAGTCCCTCGCGACCAGCGCGCGATGGGTCGCCCTGGTCTCGTCGCAGCGCGCGACAGAGACGGACGACGGCGTCTTCGAGGTCGACGGCGGCTCCGCGCGCAGCAGCATGGCGCCGTACTTTCGCCGCGTGCTCGAGCAGGGATCGGCCATGTTGGGCGCGAGCGCTCAGCAAGCGCGCGAGCAGCACACGACCGCCCCGGACCTCGGCGACCCCGAGCCGCTCATCACCCGCGCGCGGCAGCTCTCGACGCAAGTGGACGCGATGTTCGTCGACCTGCGCCGCGTGGTCGTGAAGCTCACGGTCGAGTCCAACGCCCTGGTGGTGGACGCCACGGGTGAGCTCAACGCGACGGGCTCGTCCACGATCGCGCAGGGCACCACGCGCGCGATGGCCATGCCCACGACGCACGCGCTCACGGGGCGCCTCGCGCCGGACGCGCCGATCGCAGCGGGCTGGCGCACTCCGGCGGACTCGCTGCGCGCGCACATGCAGACCCTCGTTCGAACGGCGTTCGACGTGCTCGGCTCGCGCGTCCCCAACGCAGAGTCCGCGCAGCCCGAGATGGACGCGCTCTTCGCGCACGTCGGTGACGAAGTCGCTGTCGCGTTCTCTCGCGCGCCGGTGCCGCCTGCGCGCCCTGCGCGGCCCGGGCAGCCGGCGGCAGAGCCCGCGCTCGGCGCGTGGGAGTTCACCGCGCTCGCGTCGCAAGACGACCAGGGCGCCGCGGTCACCGCGCTGCTCCCGCAGCTCGCGCGCGCCCCGTGGCTGCGCGGGATGCGCATCGGAACCGTGGCCCCCACCATCACCACCGCGCGCAACGCCCTCTTCGTTCGCCTCCCACCGCGGCCCGAGCCCATCGCTCAACCAGGGCTCAACGAGCGCGCGACGCCGAGCCGCACGACGACCACCTCCGACGTCGGCCTCGCCGTGTCCAACGGCCAGCTCGCCGTGCTCTTCAGCCCCAACGCCAGGGACCTCTTGCGCAGGCTCGACGCGCGCACCGCGGGGCCGGCGCCCAACGTCCTCGGCGCGGCCAGCGAAGGGCCGATGGTCGTCGGCGTCGACGCGCGCGCGCTGCGCGGCGAGGCTCCCCCGGCGCTCGTTCGCCTCTCGTGGGGCGGCTCGCGCGAGGGCGACGTGCTCTCGTCGCGCTTTCGCATCTCGCTCTCGGACCAGGTCCTTCGCATGCTGCGCCGCGCGCGACGCGAAGAGTAGCGACGCTCGCCTACCAACTGGTAAGTCATCAACGCTCACCCACGGAGCTCGCGTGCAACGAACGGTCGTTCATCTCTCGGACCTGCACCTGGGCGCGTTCGAGACGCAGGACGCGTCCGTCGTCGAGCCGCTGCTCACGGCCCTCTCGAAGGTGCACGAGAGCGAGCCCATCGCGGCGCTGCTCTTCACGGGGGACCTGTTCGAGTCCTCAGCGATCACCCTCGAGCGCGCGGTCCTCGAGTTTCGCTCGTTTGTGCACCGCGTGCGCGAGCGGCTCGGCGACGCGCTGCCGATCGTCGTGCTGCCGGGCAACCACGACCGTCGCTCGAGCGGGCTCGTCGGGCCGCACAACAGCGCGCTCTTCGACGCCCTGCGCGCGTCGAGCGACGAGCGCACGCTGGTCACGGGCTGCGTGACGCCCTTTCTGGCCGAGCCCGTCGACCGGTCGCTGCACGAGCTGCCTTGGCTCGTGGCGTCCTTCGACTCGAGCTACCTCCCGACAGGCTGGATTTCTGCCGGCGGAATCCTCCGACAAGACGACCTCCTGCAGCTCGCCGACCTGCTCTCGGACGAGCCTTCGGGGCTGCCGCTGGTGCTGCTCACGCACCATCACATCGTCCCCACGCCGCTCACGGATCTCTCGCGCGTGGACGTCAACACGCAGAGCGTCGTGCTGCGCTGGGCTGCGCGCAACGTGCTCGCGAGGATCCTGTCCAACGCCGATCACGAAGAGATGATGATGACCGCCCTCGGCGCGGGCACCGCCCTCTCGACGCTGCACGCATACGCGAGGCCCGTGGTGGTGCTGCACGGTCACAAGCACTTTCCTGTGGCGAGGGCGCTCGCGGGGCCGCACGAAGGGCACGGCGACGTCCTGCTCGTCTCCGCCGGAAGCGCAGGGATGAGCCTCTCGTGGACCGAGTCCGACCTGCCCGAGGTCGCGCGGCTGTGGCCCTCGTTCAACGTCTTGACCTTGGGCGAGGGCGAGCAGCGATCGCTCGCCGTCGACGTCGTGGCCTTCAAGCCGCTCGGCCCTGGCGAGACCGAGTCGCGCAGCGCCCGAAGGCCCCTTCTGCGCGCGATCGCTCAGGAGAATCGCTGGCAGATCACCCCCGTCGCCGGCGACCCCGTCGCCGTGGGCAGCCGCATGCGCCTGCTCGAAGCGCAGGCCAGCATAGAGCCCAACGCCGTCCGTGGCGGCGTGCGCGCGGACCTGTCCTGGACCCTCCGCGCCGAGCGCGCCGAGGGCAGCGAAGAGCACACGTACGTGATCGTCGAGGACGCCTTCGAAGGCGCTGTGATCGAAGACCTCGCCGTGGCCATGCAGCAGCTCGGTCGCCGAACGCTCCCGGCGAAGATCGAAGTGCCCACGGACGGGCGGTTCGTGACCTACCGAATGGTAGGTGGCATCTGCCTCACCCGCAGCGAAGCGACGGAGGCGCGCGGCGAGCTCGCGGCGTTCGAGGACGTCTCGCTGGTCAACCGCTACGAGAGCGATCGAACGGTCCTGCGCGTCTCGGGCATCCCCGCGGACGCGCGCGCCTTCGGCAGCGTGCTCGACCTGACGACGGGCCACGAGCGCCCCGCGCCCGTCGTGCGCGCAAAGGACGGCTCGGTCACGCTCGAGCTCGCGCCCTGCCCGACGCGGATGCTGCTGCAAATTCGCTGGCCGATCACCAGGCCGTAGTCTTCGTCACACTTTGCTCTCGAGCCCCGACGTACCGAGCGATGCGCACCGAACCGCACTCCTGGCTGACCGACGCGCTGCGCGACGCCCTGCGCTCGCTCGCGCGCAGGCGCGTGCCCGAGGCGGACGTCGACGACGTCGTTCAGCTCGTCCTGTGCGAAGCCGCGGCGTCGTCGAGCCGCCCCGACGACCCCGCCCGCGCGCGCCGCTGGCTGTACGGAATCCTCCGGCACAAGATCGCCGACTACCACCGCCGCCCCAAGCGCGAAGAGCCCACGGACCTCGACCGAGAGCCCCTCGCGCGCGAGAGCGACGCCGGCGATCCCCAAGAAGTGCGCTCGCTGCTCGCGTGGGCCATGCGCGAGCTTCCTCCCGGGATGGACTCGCGCCGCACGCTCGAGTGGCTCTTGCGCGAGAGCGAAGGCGAGACGCTCGAAGAGATCGCCATGGCCGAGCAGCTCTCGCCCGAGCAAGTGCGGCAGCGCGTGAGCCGCTTGCGTCGGTTCTTTCGGCAGCGCTGGGTCGCGCAGATCGCCGCGGCGATGGCCGTCACGTTGTTGTTCGTCGCCCTCGCGCTCGTGTGGCCGAAGCGCAGCCCGCTCGACGTGCAAGCGGACCGCACGATGACTCCGCGTAGAGAGTCGCTGCCGGCGATCGGCAACGGAGTCTTTCCGGTGGACGCCTCCGCCGTTCGTGCGCGCGACGCTGCAGTCGACGCAGCGCTCGAAGCGGCAGCCCCGCTCGGCGACCTGGGGTTCTCGAGCACCGGCTCGACACCGACGCGACCGCGCTCGGGCCGCGCGCCGCGTGGCGGATCGAGCATCCCCGTCGGAAGCGCATTTTAGTCGGTCACACTTCGAGCCCCTCCTCACGACGTGCTCGGTGATGAAGCCCGTCTCCGCTGCGCTGTTGCTCTCGCTCTCGCTCGGCTGCGCAGGGCACCCCCGCGTGCGTCGCAGCGATCGTGTCGCGCCGCACGTGATCGAAGACGTCGCGCCCGCGCCCGTTGTGGACGCGACCGCGGTCGTCGCCGCGCGTCCGTTGACCGATCAGCAAGTGTGCCGACGCGGTGTCAGCGCGGTGATCATCGAGGCGCTGACCTCGCAGACCGCGGCCCCAGTGATCGAGCACCAGTGCCCCGAGTCCGACCCCATGTGCGACACCGTCGACCGCGCTCCGCGGGGGGCCGATCGCTGCTTCGTCTCCAACGATCACATCGCGCGCGACGAGCGCTCGATCGCCGCCGAGCCCGCAGGCCGCGCCACCGCTGCGGGCCCTCCATGGAGCCGCGCGCAGCCTCCGCGCTTCATGGACCTCGTCGATCGTCACGTGCACCTGAGCGCTACTGAGCGCGCGCTCTTGCAGCAGAACGGCTTCGTCGGCCTCGAGCGGCTCAGCTACGACTCGTACGCGCTCGCGCTGCACGAGGTGTTTCGGCAACAGCTGCCCGTGTTCATCGGCGTCGACGCGATCATGCACGCGATCTTCGTCGCGCACGGCGCGATCTTGAAGCGCGTCGAGCACCAGCGGCTGCATCGCTCGCTGCGCGTGCTGCTCGACGGCCTGCGCGCGGAGCTTCGCGTCAATCGCCTGCAGCTCGCGCGCGAGACGCAGCTCGACCTGGACGTGTACCTCACCGTGGCCGCGCGGCTTCTCGCGCAGGAGGGCGAAGCCGAGCCGCGGTCGCTCTTCGCACAAGAATCTGCGGTCGATTCGCTGCTCGACGGCCGCGCCGCGGGGCTCGCGCGGGTCTCGCTCTTCGGTCGCGAGCGCATGGTGGACTTCAGTCAGCTCGCGCCGCGCGGGCACTACACAGAGACGGTCGACGCGATCGGGGGAGGAACGCTCGAGGGCTACTTTCGCGCGATGCAGTGGCTGTCGCGGGTCGAGTTCAACGTGGTCTCGCGGGGCTCTCGCAGCTCTGCGCCCGAGCTCGATCGCCGCGAGACCCCTCGCGAGGCGATGGCGGCCGTGGCGCTCGCGAGGCTCGTCGAGCGCGCGGGGCTGAGCGCGCGGCTCGCCGAGTTCGAGCGCGTGTACTCGGCCTTCGGAGGCCCGCGCGAAGACCTCTCGCTGCCCGCGCTCGCGCAGCTCGCCGAGCGCGCGTCGATGCGCGACGCGAGCGGACACCCCAGGCTCGTCGCTGCCATTGGGCAAGGGTATCGACGGACGGCGCGCGTGCACTTCATGCCCGACGGCGCTGGGGAGCTGCCGGTGATCGCGACGATGTTCGGGCCGAGGATCGTCCCCGACACCGCGCCGCTGAACGGCCTCGTGCACGACGCGGTGCCCGAGCGCTACGACGTCTCGGGCGCGGACGTCGGCTATCTGCTCGGCCATCGCGAGCGGGCCGCGGCGCACAACGCGACGGCGCTGCAGCGCTTCTCGACGCTGCGCGCGCAGCTCGACCGAGGAGCGGCCGCGTTGGCCGCCTCTGCGCACGGGCAACAGGACCTGTACGCGCGATGGCTCGGCGCGACGCTGACCCTCGCCGCGCCGCGGGACGGAGTGTGGCCTTCGTTTGCCCGTACGGAAGCGTATGGTGACTACAGGCTCGACGCGGCGCTGGTGGCGTACGGGCAGATTCGGCACAACTACGTGCTGATGGCGGGGCAGGGGTACGACTCGTACGGCTGCGAGATTCCCGACGGCTACGTCGAGCCCGCGGTCGAGACGTGGGAGGCGCTGCAGGGCTTCGTCCGCGCGGCGAGAGAGATCGACCCCGCGAGTCGCAGGTACTTCGACCGCGTCGACCGCGTGCTCGAGACGTTGCGCGCGATCTCGCTTCGAGAGCGCACGGGCGCGGCGCTCACCGAGGCGCAGCGGCGGTGGCTCTCGATGGTGGCCGAGTTCACTCCGCAGGGCGGCGCGCTGGCCATGTCGGGGCAGCCGCCCAAGTGGACAGGGTGGTATTTCGACCTGTTCGCAGATCGAGAGATCGGCGCCGAGCGCGCGGCGGATTTCATCGCGGACTACTTCACGCTGACCAACGCCGGGCGCGTGCGATACCTCGGCGCGCGCACGCCGATGCTGGGGGTGTTCGTGGTCGACACCAACGGGCCTGCGCGGGTGATGGTCGGCCCGATCGCGCGCGGCTACGAGCGCAGCGAGCCCATCGCGAACGAGCGGCTCACCGACGAGACCGCCAGAGAAATCCCTGGTGGAACCGCGCCGTGGCGAGCGTCCTACACAGCGCCCGCCCCCGTCGAAGAGGGCGAGACGCGCGTGGTGCTCTGCGAGAGCGGCGAGCTTCGAGTGCTGCGCGCGTCGGGCTCGCGGGGCTCGGTCGAAGCGTCGCTGCTCGACCACCACGGCGAGGTGATGACCGACGTCGCGCGGGCGCGGGTGAGCCCTACGGCGCCCGCGGTGCTCGAGTTTGCGCGGGCCGCCCTGCGCGGAGCCGAGGGCGTGCACGTGCGCATCGGCGAGGGAGAATCCAGGGTGGATCGCGTGTTGTCGATCCCGCGATCGCGGTACGGAGCGATCGAGGAGTGATGGCGCCGCGCGCTCAGCTCACGGCCACGCGCACCCGCGCGCTCTCGACCGCTTGCTCGTAGCGCTCGTCGTCGAGCGAGCCGTCCGCGGCGGACTCGATCGCGACCCGCACGGGCTCGTTGACGATCGTGGCCGCTGCGACGCGCACCTGCTCGCGGGTGGTCTCGCTCGATCCCAACGCCAGCGCCGCGGCGATGCGCTGCTCGATCGGCGCGGTTGCGTCGCGCAGCACCTGCGCGAGCGCCTCGGCGTCCACGGACACGCTGCGATACCCGCCGTCGGACGAGAGCAATCGCGCGAGGGTCTCTCGCCACTCGGAGATGCTTCGGCCGCCCCGCGAGAGCAGCTGCGCGGGGACCGTCGCGCGCGCGCCGCGCGAGAGGTCCCACGCTTGTCGGACGCGGTCGTGCAGCGCTTCGGGTTTGGTGCCGACGTCGCCGTCGACCCAGATGTGCTCGCGCCGCCCGTCTCGATACGTGACGTCGAGGGTGTTGGTCGGGCCCACGCCGACGTACGCGAGGTCGGCGTACGCGATGAACCGACGCCGCACGCCGTCGCGGACCACGAGGCCGTCGGCGCCGACGGTGATCGACGTCCCCATCACGAAGAGGCTGGTCCACAGCGAGACGAGCAGCCCGAACGCGAGCCCGCCGAGGCCGATCTGCACGCCGTAACCTTGCCGCCATTGCTCGACGAAGAGCACCGTGTGCGCGACCCAGATCGACAGCCCGATCAGCGACGGCGCGCCCATCATCCAGAACAAGAGCTGGTTGAAGATCCTTTGAAATCGCGCGCGAAACGGCTTGTGCGCCGCGCCGACGCCGAGCGCTTCGAGCCAGCGCGCGCCGCGGAGCGCGCCGACGGCGATCGTGTACCGGACGCCGTCCCGCGCGTCGATCACGACGCTGTCTCGGCCGTCGCTCATGCCGCTGACGAGGTCGCGCAGCGCGATCCGCGCGCGCGCGTCGCCGAGCACGAGCGTCTTGTCGGCCTCGATGCGCGCCCCGCGCGTGAAGCGCCGGCCGCTCTTCTCGATGGCCGCAGCGATCCACAGCGCGAGCGGCGCGCCGAACGCGAGCATCCCGACGAAGACCGGCGCCGGATCGGCCCAGCCCGCGTTTCTGAGCAGCCGAAACAAGGTCATCGACGTCGGGCACGCCGCGACGAACGAGAGCGGAACCAGCGCGGTCAGCAGCGTCACGAGCCGCGTTCGCGTGCGAAGCACGGCGCCGTCGGTGCTCAGGGTGGGAGGTTGCTCAGAGGTCACGCGACGAAGAGGCTATCACCGTCGAGTGTGCGCGCTTCAGTAGCAGACCACGTCACCGGAGTTGAGCTCGACGCAGGGCATCCACGAGATCAACCCGCAGCTGAGCAGTCGACGCGCTGTGGTCGGCGCTCCGAACTGCCCCGGTTGATACGTGGGGTCCGTGTGTCGCAGCGCTCCGTCGGCGGTGCGCCAGCACGTCGCGTTGTACGACGTGAACACCTCCGCCGCGCCTGCCATCGCCTCGGACGCCGCGGGCGTGCTCCGTGCTGCCCCAGGGCTGCCGAGCTGCTGCTCGTCGTTGCCTCCCCAGCACCACACCGAGCGGTCTTCGCGCTGCGCGCAGACGTGACGCGAGCCCGCGACGATCGACACGACCGATCGAAGGCCCTGCGCCTGCACGGGCAGATGGGCGTCGTTCATCGTTCCATCTCCGAGCGCTCCGCCGAAGTTCGAGCCCCAGCACGAGACCGTCCCGTCTACGATTCGCGCGCACGCGAAGCCGCTGCCGAACGCGACCTGCGTCACGCTGCTCAAGCCAGAGACCGTCTCGACGCCGGTCGTCGGCGCGCCCATTGGCCTTCCAAACGCTGCTGCGTTGGTCGAGACGCCCCAGCACGACACTTGTCCGCCGCTGATCACCGCGCACGCCATCCCATCGCCGACCGCGATGTCCGTCGCGCCCGCGCCGGGGTCGACCTCGATGATCCCAGCCCGGAGGGTGGCGCGATCGCCGAGCGTCCAACGCGAGACCTCTGCCCCGAAGCAGAGCACTTTGCCGTCGTTGCGCAGGCCGCAGACCGTGTCGCGGCTCATCGCGACGCGGACCATCCCGGTCATCCCTGTGATCGGCCGCGGACCTGCGTTCGTGGGCGTCTGCGTCGCGTCCGGCAGCGTGATGCCTCCGCCGAGGCAAGACAACTGTCCGGCGCCGTCGATGTAGCAGCGCGCTGAGCTCGCCTCGGCGAGTCTCACGACGCCGCTCAACCGGTGCCCGTTCGCGCATGCGCTGCTCAGCGCCGCGAGCGCAATCCCAGCCACCAACCACCGCGAGAATCGAGAAGTCATCCGTGCCGCTCCTGAGTGATGCGCGAGGCGCGTTCGCCTCGCTTCACCAGCGCCCTTCGCAACGGTCGTGCCTGCGCAGAACGGCGCAAATTCTCAGCGAATCGTCGCGTCGGCCCTGGCTGCGTCCCGCGCGGAGCGTCGCGCGCGCGTCACGCCGTCGCACGCGTGCGTCGCTCGACCGCCCGCTGGTAGCGCGCTTCGTCGAGCGATCCGCTCGCGGCGGACGCGATGGCGACGCGAACCGGCTCGTCGATGAGCGCCGCGGCCACCGCGCGGACTCGGTGCCTCGTCGCCTCGGTCGAGCCCAGCGCGAGCGCCGCCGCGACGCGATGCTCGATCGGCGCTGTCTCGTCGCAGAGCACCCGCGCGAAGTCGTCTTCGTCGACGCTCGCAGCGCGGTAGCTGCCGTCCGTCGAGAGCAGCTTCCCGAGCGCGGCCCGCCATTCGTGGAGGCTTCGACCCCGTCGAGCGAGAAGCTGCGGCGCGACCGCGGCGCTCGGCTGTTGCGCGCGCGCCCGCGCTTCGACGATGCGCTCGAACAAGACGAGCGGGGCTGCTCCGCCCGCGAGCGAGACGGTCTGCGTCGTGCCGTCGACCAACGAGAGATCGAGCGCGCTTCGTTCGTCGAGCGTCACCTCCCGTAGCTGCGCGTAGGAGACGAAGCGCGAGCGCAACCCATCGCGAACGAGCATCCCGTCCGAGCCGACGCGCAGCTCGCGGCCCATGCAGCGCACGCTCACGAACACCGACGCCGCCAGCCCGAGCGTCATGCTCAACACCATGCCGGGAATCGCCTCGCCGATCTCTGCGCCGCGCGGGAAGAAGACCTCTCGCGTCACCCACACGCACGCGATGACGATCGCCGGCGCTCCGAGCGTCCAGAGCGCGAGCTGGCTGAGCGCGCTGTCGAATCGCACGTGATGCGGCTTGCGCAGGCCGCGCGCTCCGAGCGCGTCGAGCCAACGGGCTTCTTCTCCCGAGGCGACCTCGATCTTGTATTCGACGCCGCTGTTCGTCTCGACGCAAAGACGAGCGCCCGGCGACGAGCTCGCGTGCTGGACGTCGCTCCGCGCGACGCGCGCTCGTTCGCCAATGAGCAGCGCGCGGTCGCTGTCGATCCGCGCACCGCGCGCGAACGGGCGTCCCTTCTTCTCGTCGCGCGCGCGCGACCAGCACTCGCGCGAGGCCGCGAGCAGCGCGATCGTCGCGACGAGTCGCCATGCTGATGTGCCGATCGTCGCAAACGCCGCGATCAACGAGAGCGGGACCAGCGCGGTGAGCAGCGTCACGAGGCGCGTTCGCGTGCGAAGCACCGCGCCGTCGGTGGTCATCGAGTGAGATCGCCCAACGCTCACGCTGCGAAGAGCCTACCACCGTCATTCACATACGCCGCACGAACGCCGGCTCGCTCGCCCGCGAATCGCGCGATGATCGGGGGCATGCATCGGTTTCTCGGCACGCTCGTCGACGAGCACGAGCGCATCCTCGACGCGCTCGCGGCCCTCTACGACTACGCGCGATTTCTCGCGCCGATCGACGAAGACCCGCGCGGGACGCTGCGGGATTTCTCGCGGTTCTTTCGCGAGTTTCTCGACGGCGCGCACCATCACAAAGAAGAGGCGCTCTTGTTCGAAGCGATGTTCGACGCGGGGTTCTCTCGCGCGTCTGGCCCGGTCGCGTGCATGAACCACGAGCACGAAGACGGGCGCGCGTCGGTCGCGAAGCTCTCTGCGCTCTCCGACGGGGCAGGGCCTCTGTCTCCCGAAGAGCTAGCCTCGCTCGTGGAGGCGTCCGCGGACTTCACGCGCCTGCTCGCGAGCCACATCGCCAAAGAGAACCAGATGCTCTACCCGCTGGCCGCCCGGGCGCTCAGCGACGAGACGTTCGACGCCCTCGCCGAACGCGCTCGCGCGGCGCACTCGCTGGCTGAGATCGAGGCGCTCGAAGCGCTGGGCGAAGCGCTCTCTGCGCGGTGCGCTGCGCGTTGATGGAGCGTCGCGGCCGTCTCCCTCGCGCGCGATCTGCGATACTCACGGCCGTGAACACCGTCGCTGCACGCTCTGCTTCGCTCGTCGCGCTCGCGCTGCTCGGAGGGTGCGCCAGCGCGCCCGCGGAGTCAGATGCCGCGGACACGTCGGCGCCATCCGAGAGCGCCGTCGTCGCTGTCGATGTGGCGAGCGCGCTCGACGCCACGCTCGACACGTCCGCGCCGGTGCCGGACGTGCTGTCGATGGACGACAGCGCGATGGACGCATCGGCTCCGGACGCCCTTGCGGACGCTCTCACGGACGCAGCTGCGGATCGCGCGATCGATGTGCAAGTGACCGACGCGCGGGGCGGGGACGCTGGCAGGCGCAGCGCGTTCTTCGCCGTCGATTGGCGGCCTGCGCACGCCGGCGGCAGGCCCGACGCGATGGGGCGCATCCTGCCGGACTTCGCGTACAGCGGATATCACCAGGGAATCGAGCCGCCCCCATGCGGAGCGCGGCCCGTGGTGGTCACGGTGGATCGCGCCCTCGGCAACGGGACAACGGACGCGACCGCGGGCATTCAGAGCGCGATCGACCGCGCGTGCGCGATGGGCGGCGGCGCGGTGCTCATCCCCGCGGGGACGTATCGCCTCACCTTTGCGCAGGCGTCTCCAGCGACGAGCCCTGCGCTCTCGCTCTCGTGCAGCAACGTGGCGCTGCGCGGCGAGGGGCCGAGCACTCGCTTGTGGCTCGACGACCCGGTCGACGCGCGCGGCCGTGCGATGCTCGCCATCGGCGGAACGGGTTCGATCTACGACGCGGCGAGCACGACGACCTGGGCGCTGACAGCGAACGCTCCGACGCCGACGCGCGCGCTGTCGATCGCCGCGGGCGCGACGCTGCGCGCGGGCGACTGGATCGCGATTCGCCAGGAGAATACCGCTGAATTTCGCGCGGATCACCAGATGACGGACCCTGCCTTTTGGCCCGCCACGGGCTTTCAGGGGATCGTGTATCTGCGTCGCGTGACGAGCTTCGCGGGCGGGGCGCTCGGCATCGACGCGCCGACGATGTACCCGCTGACGACCCGTGATCGCGCGCGGGTGTACCGCGTGAGCACGTTTACCGAAGAGGTCGGCGTCGAGTCGCTGGCCATCGGGATGACGCTCAACGGGACTTCTCCCGTGCGCGAGCCGGACGACGACAACAGCTACGACTCGCCATCGGGGACGACGCCGTATCAAGTGCACGCCTCGCGCGCGATCGAGTTCAACCGCGTGCACGACGCGTGGGTGTGCGACGTCTCGAGCTTTCGACCCGCGCGCAACGGGCAGGAGGTGCACCTGTTGTCCAAGGGGATCGTGTTCGCGACCAACTCGGCGCGGGTGACGGTGACGCGCAGCTCGCTGGGGTTTCCGCAGTATCGCGGGGGCGGAGGCAACGGATACTTGTTCGAGGTGCTCGGCTCGGACGTGATGATCCGCGACAGCGAGACGCGCCGCGCTCGCCACGGGTTGATCTTGAACTACGCCGCGAGCGGAACGGTCTTTCTCCGCAACACCATCCGCGACTCGCGCCTCTCGGACGACGCGCATCGCTTTCTCGCGCACGCGAACCTCTACGACAGCATCGCGCTCGACCGCGCGTGGCTCCAGTGCGTCAACCGCGGGACCACCAGCACCGGCGCCGGCTTCACCGGCACTCAACACGTCTTCTGGAACACCCGCGTCCTCGCGAACCACAGCACCGTCCGCACCGTCGCCGTCGAGAGCGCGCAGTGGGGCCACGGCTACCTCTTGGGCTCCACAGCAGCCCCCGGAGCGAGCGCTGTCCTGCGTCCGCAGAGCTTCTCGAACAGCGGCTGGGCCGCGCTCGCCCAGCAGGGAGACCCTCCTCGCGACACGGTCGAAGCCGAGGGCGTCGCGCTCGACCCGCCGTCCCTCTACGAAGCGCAGCGCGCCCTCCGTTGCGCGCGTGAATCCCTCCCCTGTCGCTGACCTCGCGCCGCTCGTCTCTGACGCGAGTCACTGACGCGAGTGCGCTGTTCGCGATCGTGACAGCGAGCAAATTCTCGGTGTACGCACGCGCTCGATGACGATGCAGAGCGAGACGATCACCGACGCGAAGCGCGCCACGCTGGTGAGCGCCGAGCGCGCGATGCTGCGCGCGATCGAGCACCTGCGCGCCGAGCAGACCGAGCGCGGCGCGTGGTGGGGCGACTACGGCGGCCCGATGTTTCTCATGCCCATGTACGTCGCCGCGTGCCGCTACGCCCGCCGCGAGATCCCCGCGGACAAGCGCGGGCGCATGCTCGAGTACATCGGCAACGTGCAGCAGCCGGACGGCAGCGTGGGGCTGCACGCCGAGGGCGCCGGCTCGATGTTCACCACGGCGATGACGTACGCGATGATTCGTACGCTCGGGATGAGCGCGGATCACCCCGTCGCGAGCAAGATGCGCGCGTGGATCCGCGACCGCGGAGGCCCTGTCGGCGCTGCGTCGTGGGGCAAGTTCACGCTCGCGCTGCTGGGCTTGTACCCCTGGGAGGGCCTCGCGCCGCTCTTGCCCGAGCTGTGGCTCTTGCCCTACGCCACGCCGTTTCACCCTGGGCGCCTGTGGTGCCACTGCCGTCAGGTGTACCTCCCGATGGCGTACCTCTACGCGAAGCGAAGCACCTGCGCGCCGGACGTGCTCACCGCGCAGCTTCGCGAAGAGCTCTACCCGACGCCCTACGACAGCATCGCGTGGAGCGAGCACATCGAGACCGTCGCCCGCGAAGACGCCTACCGCCCGTCGTCCCCGGTGCTGCGCGCGGCCAACAAAGCGATGCTCGCGTACGAGAAGCGCGCGAGCCGCCGCGTGCGCGAGCGCGCCGTCCGCTCGGTGTACGAGCACGTCTGCTACGAGGACGACGTCACGAACGACATCAAGATCGGCCCGGTCAACGCCGTGCTCAACACGCTCTGTCACGTGGTCGAAGGCGACCTCGCGCGCGCCGAGCGCGGCTTCGTAGAGCTCGAGCGCTGGTACCTCTGGGACGGCCACGACGGGCTCAAGATGCAGGGCTACAACAGCACTGAGATCTGGGACACGACGTTCGCCGCGCAGTCGATCCTCGCGACGCCCTTCGCGGACGAAGCGAAGGACGTGCTCGCGAAGGCGCATGATTTCGTGCGCGATAATCAAATCATCGAGGACGTCCCGAGCTTCGAGAAGTACTACCGCCACCGCTCGAAGGGCGGCTGGCCCTTCTCGAACCGCCCGCACGGCTGGCCGATCACCGACTGCACGGCGGAGGGCTTCAAGGTCGCGGTGGCGCTCGAAGAGAGCCAGGCCGAGAAGGTCCCGGTCGAGCTGCTGCGAGACTCCGTGCGGCTGATGCTCTCGTGGCAAAACGACGACGGGGGCTGGGCCTCGTACGAGCGCCAGCGCGGCGGAGCGTGGATCGAGGCGCTCAACCCGTCGCAGGTGTTCGGGGACATCATGGTGGACTACTCGTACGTCGAGTGCTCGAGCGCGGTGATGCAGGCGCTGGCGAAGGCGAAGCGGCGGTTCGCGGGTGAGTTCGACGTCGAGATCGACCGCGCGCTCGCGCGAGGGGCGGCTCTGCTGCGGGCCAAGCAGCGCGAGGACGGCAGCTTCGAAGGCTCGTGGGCCGTGTGCTTCACGTACGGAACGTGGTTCGGCGTCTCGGGCCTGCTCGCCGCAGGAGCCTCCACGCGGGACCCGGCCATCGTTCGCGCGTGCGAGTTCTTGCTGAGCAAACAGCGCAAGGACGGCGCCTGGGGCGAGCACCACACCTCGTGCAGCGAGCGACGCTGGGTCGATCACCCCGACGGGCACGCGGCCAACACCGCGTGGGCGCTGATGACCCTGGCGCGCGCGAAGAGCTCTGCGCAGGGCGAGATGCGCCGAGCAGCGCAGTGGCTGATCGACCGTCAATCGACGGACGGATCGTGGCCGCGCGAGTCGCTGGTGGGCGTCTTCAACCGCACGTGCATGATCAACTACGAGAACTACCGCCGGTACTTTCCCCTCTGGGCGCTCGGCGAGTGGGCGGCGACCGAGCGCTGAGCGATCTCAGACCGCGAGGGGATTTTCGTGCGCTTCGAGGGCGCGCTCGAGCGAGGCCATCATTCCGAAGACCTCTGCGCGCTCGATCTTGGCGCCAGGACCCACGGCCTCGACGCGGTCGAGCGTGGCCTTTGCGAGCATCACCGGCAGCGCGGTGAACGCGAGAAATCCCGCGGGGGCTTCGGCTTCGTGCAGCGCGGCTACGTACGCCTGCGCCTTCGCGAGGTCCTCTCGCGCGAGGGCGAAGATCGGCCCGCGCTCGCTCTTGCTCGGAAGAAACACCCGCCCGTCCTCGGCGTCGTCGTCGGCGTCCTTGAGGATGTTCACGAGCTGCAGCGCCTCGCCGAAGGCGACGGCGTTGGACTCGACCACGGCGCGCACGCCGGTGAGCTGCGGGGCGTGCAGCAAGAAGAGCTCGGTCAGCAGCTCGCCCACGATTCCTGCGACGATGTAGCAGTAGTCGCGGAGGTCTGGCACGTCGCGGAGCTGGAGGTTTCCGCGGTGGTCGGTGCGCTCGACGACCGTGGCCATGCCCTCGGTCGTGCGGATCGCGTGCCGCGTGACGATGGCCCGCGCGCGCGGCTCGCACTCGGCGAGCGCGTCGAGGACGGCGGGCGTCTCGGCGAGCAGCTCCATGTAGCCGTCGTGGTCGATCGGACGCGAGGCGGTCCACTGCGCGGTGAGCGCCCTCGTCCGCGCGGCGTCGGGCGCGCGCAAGAGCTGCACGAATTGCCCGAGCGCCGCGATGCGATCGCCCTTCGGCCACGCCGCGGCGTCTTCGAACGTGTCCGCGATGCGAAACAACAGGTACGCGATCGTCACCTCGCGACGGCAGGGCTCGGGCAGCAGCGGAATCGCGAGCGCGAACGTGCGGCTCGTCTTCACCAGCAGATCGTCCAGGTTGGCCATGGCGTGGTTTTTCGTATTCGTAGGGCGACTCTGATTCAATGAAATGAATGGCTCGCTGAGAGTCCGAAAGAGTCTTCGAGACGGCTCACGAATCCGCGGTCGCGCCTCGGACTTGTCGCGCGCAACGTCCGCGGTCGTCAAGCATCGAGCCGCAAATTTCCAGTGCTTTAACGGGTTTCAGTGACGCGCGTCGGTGACGAACAAGCGTCGATGACTGACGTCTGTCTGTGACTGTAGATTGTCAGTGATATTCGAGTTCGAAGAGAGTCCTGAAGACTTTTCTGCGGTGAAGCAATTGCGGTAATCAACGCGGCCATGAGCGAAATCGAGCGTACGGACGTCATCGTCGTCGGCGGGGGCTGGGTCGGAATGGTCGCGGCGGCCGCGCTCGCGAGCTCTTCTCGCAGCGTGCTCGTGCTCGAGGCGCGCGCCGGCACGGACCCGCGCTTTCGCGGCGAGCTCGTGCACACCGGCGGCGTGAAGGTCCTGCGCGAGCTCGGCCTCGCGGACGCGCTCGAGCGCGACGGCGCCTACCGCGCCAAGGGCTTCGCCGTAATCACCGGCCGCAAGGACGAGACGCTCACGCTGGATTACCCCGAGGGCTACGGGCTCGCGATGGACCACCACGGGATGGTCCACTCGCTGCGGCGCTCGGCCGCGGCGCGCCCTGGCGTGACGATCCGCACGGGGCAGCGCGTGATGGACGTCGTGCGCGACGGCGACCGCGTCGTGGGCGTCAAGCTCGCGGACGGCAGCGAGGTCCACGCCTCGCTCACGGTCGTCGCCGACGGTCGCCACTCGCGCCTTCGCCCGCTGCTCGGGCTCGACGGAAGCGCCGAGCTGCTCTCGTTTACCGCGGCGATCCGCGTCGACGGCGTGGCGCTTCCCGAAGCGCAGCACGGGACGGTGATGCTCTCGCCGCTCGGGCCGATCCTCGCGTACGAGGTCGGACACGAGCAGGTGCGCATGTGCGTGGACATTCCGACGGAGCGCGCGAAGGGCACGAAGCGAGACCTCGCGAAGCTGCTCACGAGCGAGTACGCGCCGCACGTCCCCGAGCCGCTGCGGACGCACATGCTCCGCGCGATCGCAGAGGGCCACGTCGAGATGTGCGCCAATCAAGAGATCAGCACCGACCGCGTGGCGGTGAAGGGCGCCGTGATCATCGGCGACGCCGCAGGCTGTCCCCACCCGCTCTGCGCCGGCGGAATGACGGTCGGCGCGCAAGACGTCGCCTCGCTGCGCGACGCGCTCGCGACGGTGAGCGCTGGCAGCGCCGCGGCGGTGTGGGACGAGGCGCTCTTGCTCCACGAGCGCACGCGCTATCAGCGGTCGCGCGGCCGCGAGGTGCTCTCTCGCGCGCTGTACGACGTGTTTCTCGCGGCGAGCGACGGCGCCCGCGCGCTGCGCGAGGGGATGTTTCGCTACTGGCGGGCGAGCGAGCGTTCGCGCTCGGCGTCGATGGGCCTGCTCGCCGGTGAAGACGCGCGCCTCGCGAGCTTCGCGCGCGAGTACGTCACGGTGATGGGCTACGCGCTCGGGGCGATCGCGGACGAAGGCAAGGGCGCGTCCGCCCGCGAGACGCTCGCGCGTCGATGGTCTCTCTGGTCGAGCGCGTGGTCCGTCGCGAAGCAGCCGCTTTCGCGCAGCGGTCGATTCACGTGGATCGAGGCCCTCAGGCAGCTCGGAAAGCGCCCCGAAGCCCCGGTCCCGCACGGGACGGCCAACGCGCCCACCGCGAGCGCGACGCAGAGCGCCCCGTCGGTGTCCGCTCCTCCCGCGTCCGAGCGCGCGAGCTCGCGCTGAGCGACGATCGCCGCGCAACGGAGCAAAGTTCGAACCCCGTCGCGGTCGTCGTTGAGCTTCTCTCTCGTCGCACTGGGGAGAGCGGATTCGCTGTAAGGTCCGTCGCGACTGCCGATGGACGAGCGGGCAAAGGACGGCGACGAGGCTGAGCGGGACCAGCCCGCATCACCCGATCGCGAGACGGCGGCGATCCCTCTCGGGGCGAGCGCGAACAGCGACGGCGGCGCCTCGATCGTGCACTGGTCGGCGATCGAGCCGGGCTCGGAGCTCGCGGCCACCGTGCTCTTCGCTGCGGGCTTCGCGTTCGACCCCGAGCGGCCCGTGCGCGAGTCCTATCGCGTGCAGCGAAAGCTCGGCGCCGGCGCGATGGGGCAGGTGCTCGAGGTCGCGCTGGTTCGCGAGCAGAGCCAGCAGCACTTCGCGTTGAAGCTCGTGGCTCGCCCGCGCTCGTCTGGGCGCTCTTCGCTCGGCGCTTCGTCGGAGATGCCGACGGACTCGCCCACGACGCAGCAAGACGCCGCGACACGATGGTTGACCGGGCTGCTTCGCAACGAGGCGTCCAAGCAAGAGGCGGCGCAGCGGCACGGCGTGACGGTGGCGCGCTTCGTCGCGCTCGTGCGGCTCGACGATGGCGCGCTCGGCTTGCGCATGGAGATGGCGCGCGGCCGCTCGTGGGGCGCGCTCGTCGAAGAAGAGAACCTGCGCCGCGATGATCCGCCGGACATTTACCGGGCGATTCGCGCGACACGAAAGCTGCTCGGCCAGCTGCGGAGGGTGCACTCGATCCGCGAGCCCGGAGCTCCGTCGGGCTTCGTCCACTCGGACATCAAGCCCACCAACGTGTTCGTCGAGGACGCCGACCCGACGGACCCGTCGGTGACGCTGCTCGACTTCGGCGTGGCGACCGCGGGGCGCGCGGCGTTCGACGACGAAGCTGCCCTGCTCGGCCGCGAGACCTTCGTCCTCCGTCAAACCGGCGGAACGCCGGGCTACGCTCCCCCCGGCCACTTCAACGCGCGCCCTTCGCCCGCCAGTGACGTTCACGCTGCGATGGTGTGCTTCTACGAGCTCGTCGCGCTCTCGCTGCCGTGGGACATCGACGAGCTCGACCCTTCTCCTGCTGGGTTCGCGCTGCTCGAGCTGCGGATGTCTTCTCCGCCCCGCGCGGTGCGGGCGATGCGCGCGGCGATCCCTGCGGACGAAGCCAAGGTGCTCGACCGCTTCTTCGAGAGCGCGTTCGCTGAGCTGCAGTCGCGCTCGCTCGCGTGGTCCGCGGTCGCCTCGGCCCGCGACGAAGCCTCGCACGAGCGCGCGCGGGTCATGGTCGACGAGCTCTCGACGCTCGCGGGTGAGTATCAGCGCTCGCTCGACGCGCTCTCTCGTGAGCTCGAATCGCTGGGAATCTCCTCGCCTCCCTCGCCACCTCCCTCGCTGATCCTGACGCCCGCCGCGCCGACCTCGGTCGTCGCCGACGAGCCCACGAGCGCGATCGACACCGCGCCCACGATGGTCGCCGCGCGCAAGGTCGACCGCGGCCGCAGCGCGTGGGCCGACACCGAGTC
>JAAFIF010000105.1 GCA_013298625.1 Myxococcales bacterium | reverse complement strand
GGGGGTGTCGGCATGAGCGCGCAGGGTGCAGCGATGCCCGAGATCACCGCGGAGCTGCGCGAAGCGCTGCGCGTGCTGCTGCGTATCGACACGCTCGAGCTGCTCGGCGCGCACGTGCATCGGTTGCACAGCGCGGACGAGATCGCAGTGCGACTCGAGCAAGAGGCGCTTCGGTCGCAGCGAGCGAGCGAAGGCTACGTAGAACGCGAGCGGTACGACCTGGCTGCGGGTGAGCGCGAACGGGCGAGGGAGCTGCGACAGCGCGCTGCGGCGCTGCGGCTCGTGTGCGCAGCCATCGACGAGCGCGCGACGCCGTGAAGGCGGGCGGGGTGATCATCGATGGGCGACGCGTGGCGGTTCCGCATGCGCGCGTGCTGACGTGGGCCGATGATCGCGCGGTGATCGAGCTCGGGGAGAACAGGCAGCGCAGGCGGGCGAGGGTGCGCGCGATCGTGTTGCACACGACGTGGGGACAGCTCGGGCCGCTCGTGCTCGGCGCGGGCTCGCCGGCGGGCCGCGGCTACGTGGCGGCCAACGCGCGCGCCACGGACAAGAGCTGGGATTTCACAGTCGATCGCGACGGAACGGTGTTTCAGCAGAACGACCCCGCGCGGTGGTTCACGTGGCACGCGGGCGCGGCGAACCCGTTCAGCGTGGGCATCGAAATGGTCCAGGCCCTCACGGGCGAGCTCTACGAGGTGCAGGTGCGCGCCGCGGTCGAGCTGATCGACGCGCTCGCGAGGGAGTTCGGGATCGCGAGGTTGGTTCCGTGGAGGCGAGGGGGGCCGGATCTGCGGGTGCTTCCGACGGTGCGCGCGGGGAGGCTCGAGCTGCTGCACGGGCTCTTCGCGCACGCGAACTTCACGGACGACCGCGGGCTAGGTGATCCGGGGCCGTTCGCGTTTCGGGTGCTGCAGGCGACGAAGGGATGGGTCGGCGTCGAGTGGGGCGCGGCGGGCGTGGGGTAAGCGCTACGCGGGCGAGAGGCGTTGCCACGCGGGCTCGATCGAGGCGCGTCGGCAGCCGATGCACTCTTCGACCACAGTGAGGCGCGCGTCGACGAGCGCGCGCTCGACCTCGGGCTCGAGCAGCGCCGACTGCACCCAGACGCATCCCAGCCGTAGTCGAACGATCGCCGGAACAAACGCCTCGAGCTGCTCTCGCTTCACCCACACGCTGAGCACATCGACCGAGCCGTCGACCTCCGCGAGCGAGCGCCGCACGGGCGCGCCGAGGATCGTCTGCGCTTCGGGATACCGCGTCGGAACGGGCACGATCTCGTAGCCCACGCTCGCGAGGTACCGCGGGATGTCGTGGGCATCGTGCGTGCTGCGAGACTCGGGCTTGATCCCGAGCACAGCGATGCGGCGCGCTCGCCGCAGGATCGTCTCGAGCGCGCCGGGTGCCGTCACGAGCATGATGGTGATGGTAGCGCGGCACTCGCGCTCTCACCGTCGACGTTGTTCACGTGCCGGTGCGCGACAGCCGCGCGATGCGCGCGACCTGGGTGAGGGTGAGCGCGCGCCCCGTGCGGCCGGACACACCATCGCTCGCGAGCGTGCGCGTGATGGCGCGCAACGGAAGCCCCTCCGCGCGCAGCGCATGAACGCGCTCGGTCACACGCTGCTCGTCCTCGCGTGCCTCGAGCCGACCATCCATCGCCGCGCGAAACCCCCACGGAACGTTTCCCGCCCGCTCCCCGCGTGCCCGCTTCGCGCGTAGGGCAGCGCGTGTCCGCTCGCGGATGAGCGCGCGCTCGAACTGCGCCACGGCGTCGAGGATCGAGCGCTGAAACGCCTCAGCGGGTGAGTCTCCACCACCCACGCCGTCGGCGCTCACCACGCGCGCACCGGCACGCTGGACCGCGCGCTCGATGGTGGCTGCGATCACGACGTCGCGGGCGAGCCGATCGCGGCGGCTGATCACCAGCACACCAGCTCGGTGCGCGCGGATGGCCTCGAGCGCCGCGAGCAGACCGGGGCGGTCTTCGATCTCGGTTCCTCCGCTGAGGGCGTCTTCGTGAACGGCGGCGAGGGTGATCGTGTTGCGTTGCGCCCACCGCGCGAGCTCGGCGCGTTGGGCCTCGGGGCCTAGCTCCTGGCGCTCGGTCGACGCGCGCACGTAGCCGACCGCGACGGTGGGTGAGCCGGGCTTGTGGCGCTGCGCCATGGGCTGATCGGTACGTCGTGACGCACCGCGCGTCAGGTGGGCGCGTACACAGACTGCTCGGTGAGTGGACGGCGTGACGGGACGAGGGGCCGCGGACGACGACCGCGAGAAGCCGGTGCGATTGGCGCATCCAACGGCGGTCTGTCGAGCACGCGTCATCCGTTGGCGCCGCGATCGGTCACCGCCTCGTCCCCGCCCTCACTCCTTTGCTACTGCGCTACGATCGCTCCACCGCGCCGCACCGTGCGTTCGCCGCTCTTTTCGCGGGCGAAACTGATTTGGGACAGACAGAGAACCTGCTTCTGCGAACAGCAAACCAACCGCTGTCACACGACGATCCGAGAGTGCTAGGAGGGGGGTGTCTCGAAGCGTTCACTCACTGTCACAGCGCTGGCGCGTGATGCTCCCAGTGATAGCTGCGCTCTCATCGGCATGCAGCTTCGCACCCACACGACGACAGCTCGATCGAACACTCGAATTGGCGTCGCCGCAGGCTACCAACTCCATTCCGCAATCTCATCGTGTTTCAGCACGACCCGACACGCCAGTCGACCTGTCCGCGCGACTGCAGCGCGACACTTTGATCGCTGAGGCGCTCATTCGTAGTCCGATTCTCGCAATGATGAGGCATCGCGCGCGAGCGCTGGTGTACGCTGGTCGGTCAGAAACCGCGCTTCCCGTCGGCGAACTCGGTGTACAGATCTGGAACCTGCCCATCGAACGTCCATACGCACTCGGCGAGGCAGACATGTACATGGTTGAGCTGCGCCAGCGGTTTCCGCCCAACCGGGCGCTCGACGCACGCGCTCGGGCGATGGCACACGAGGCAGAGGCGACGATCGCCGAACTCGCCGCCGAAGAGAGAATCATCACCGAACGAATCGACACTCTCTTCAGCGACTATTGTCAGATCGTCGCCGAGCGACGCGTGCAAGAGCGACGGCGGGCGCTGCTGCTCCGATTTTTGCAGACAATTCGTGCGCGCTATTCCACTGGCGGATCCGCGCTCGTCGAGGTGAGTCGAATCGAAGCGGAGCTCGCCGGCGTCGACCGCGCGCTCGCACGCACGAACGGCGACCACTCGCGAGTTCAGTCCGCGCTCAACGCGATCTTACGAAGGCGGCCGGGCTCAGCGCTCGGCGAACCGCTGGAGAGCGCCCCTATGACGGTGCGGCTGAGTCTCAGCGAACTGCTAGCTCGCGCAGAAGCGAATCGCGGCACGATCCTCGCGGCCCGCGCTCGAATCCGAGCATCTGTGGCTCGTCGCGAAGCCGCAGAGAGCGAAGCACGAATCCCCGAATTCATGATCGGGCTTGGCTATTGGCAGGCGCCAGCTATGCGGGCCGGCTTCGGAGTCTCGGCGTCCATGTCCCTGCCGTGGCTGTGGGGACCTACTCGCGACCGCGTGCGGCAATCCGCCGAGGAAGAGTCAGCCGAACGCTATGTCGAAGAATCCGCCCGCGTCGACATTCAAACCGAAGTGGGAGAGGCCCACGCGCGGCTGGCAGCGCTCGAGTCCCAGTTGACTGTGATTCGAGCACAGGCACTGCCCGCCGCAAGGCGATCGATGGAGGCGCTAGCTGCAGGCTACTCCACGGGAGGTTCGAGCCTTCTCGAGTGGCTGGACGTGGCGCGATCGGTCATCGAACTCGAACTCGATCTCGTGATGCTCACCGCCGACCTTCAGCGAGTCGTCGCAAATCTGGAGCGCGCCGTAGGCGCGAACCTGCCCCGTGTTTCGCTGGAGTCTGGACCCACGCCATGAGCACGGAAGAGCCAACCCCCAGCGCTGATTCGACAGAGCGACCGTCGGCGCACTCCGCGGGACCGAGTCGGCGATCACTTCGCGTCATGGCCGTCGTCCGTTGGATGCTGCTCGCGTTCGTCACGATCGCAGCGGCATCCAACGTCTGGACCTACTGGGGCCCGAAACACGGCGAACATCCCACGCGCAGAGAGAACCGATACTACTGTCCGATGCACCCGCAGATCTTGTCGCCCGATCCGGGAGAGTGCCCGATTTGCCACATGACACTTGAGTTGATCCCGGCGGATCGACGGACACCGAACTCAGACGCAGGCGTCGACAGCAGCACCGACGGTCCACAACGCGGCGCTACCCCGCCGAGCGTGACGACCGTCACCGTCAGCGAGGATCGTCAGCGCAGCGTGGGAGTTGCGACGAGCCTCGTCGTTCGCGAACAGCTCGCGGACCGGCTGCGCGTGCCCGGCTCGATAAGTGCGCGCGAATCAGGGATCTCCCAAGCGCGAGTGCGCTCCGCTGGCTTTGTCGAGCAAGTATCGGTGAGCCAGACGGGCGTGCGGGTGAGCCGAGGTCAGCCGCTCGCGTACGTGTACAGTCCCGAGATCTACCGCGCGCAAGAAGAGTTTCTCACCTCCCAGCGATGGAGCCGAGACGATAGCCGCGATTCGTCTGTCGCGGGCGGGAGCGACATCGCCACCCCCGCGCGGCGAGCGCTTGAGCTGCTCGGGTTGAGCGAGCGCGATATCGAAACGATCGCTCGCACGGGGCGTCCAATTCGAGCGATCGCCGTGAGGGCACCTGCGTCAGGATTCGTCACCCGTTTCAACGCAGTCCTCGGCGCCCGCGCCGAGCCCGAGATGGTGCTCTACGAAATTGCTGATCTGTCGACAGTGTGGTTCGTCGCCAGCGTGCACGAGCGCGACGTCAACACGATTCGCATCGGAATGACTGCTCGCCTCACCGCGAGCGGCGGCGGATCGGCGCTCGACGGTCGAGTGGATCTCATCGAGCCGCTCGTCGATCCGTCGACTCGAACTGCGCGAGTTCGCCTGGTCGTCGCGAATCGAGAAGGACTCCTCCGCCCTGGGCAGTTCGGCGAAGCCGAATTCGAGCGAACAGCATCCGCTGGGCTGTTCGTCCCACGCGACGCAGTCATTCATGCGGGTGAGCACGACTATGTGTACGTCGCGACCAGCGGCGACCGCTTCGACCCGCACGTTGTCCGAACCGGGCTCGCGCGCGGGGACCGAATTCAAGTTCTGGAGGGCGTCGCGGAGGGCGATCGTGTCGTGTCGCGCGGCAGCTTCATGCTCGACTCAGAGAGTCGATTGCAAGCGTCGTTGGCCGACTCTCCGAGCGCGACGACGGCGCGCGGAACCGGGTCGACTGAACTCGGCCCGTCCTGCGAGAGCGAGTTCGATCGAGTGACGCAGCCGAACAAGTACACCCAATGCCGCGCGTGCGAGAGACAACACGCGGGGATGGGCAGCATGGTGGCTGACTGCAAAAATGCCATTGCGAGACCGTGGAGGTGACAGTGTGATCGGCTGGCTGATCGATGCTTCGGCGAAGAATCGCGCGCTGGTGTTGTTCGCTGCGCTGGCCCTTGCCATCGGCGGACTCACCGCGATGCGCAACATCAAGCTCGATGCAATTCCTGATCTCTCGGACCCTCAGGTGATCGTCTTCACGGAGTGGATGGGGCGATCGCCAACCCTCGTCGAGGATCAGGTGACGTACCCGTTGGTGACGTCGCTTCTCGGCGCGCCGCACGTCGTCGACGTACGCGGTCAGACCATGTTCGGAATGAGCTTCGTCTACGTCGTCTTCGAGGAAGGGACTGACATTTACTGGGCGCGCTCTCGGGTGCTCGAATACCTCAACACGGCGCGGAGCCGCCTCCCTCCCGACGCGAACACGCGGATCGGCCCCGACGCGACAGGCATTGGTTGGGTCTACCAATACGCGATCGTCGACCGCACTGGACGTCACGACCTCGGTCAGCTTCGAACGCTGCAAGACTTCTCGCTTCGATACGCGCTCACGAGTGTCCCGGGGGTCGCCGAGGTCGCGTCCGTCGGAGGGTACGAACAACAATATCAAGTGACGGTAGATCCGGTCAGGCTGCGCAACTTTGCGTTGACCGTCGCTGACGTCGTCCGCGCGATCCGCCGATCGAACAGCGACGTGGGCGCGCGGGTGCTCGAACTGTCAGAGCGAGAGTATTTCGTGCGAGGCCGCGGCTACCTCACCCGCGTAGAGGATATCGAGCGCATCGTCGTGAAGGCGGACCGGGGCACGCCGGTGCTCGTCCGCGACATCGGCAACGTGACGATGGGCGGCGACATTCGGCGAGGAGCTGCAGATTTCGACGGCCGGGGCGAGGCGGTGTCTGGCATTGTCGTGATGCGCTACGGTGAAAACGCTCGCGACGTCATCGGTCGCGTCGAGCGAAAGCTAGACGAGCTTCGGTCGACGCTGCCCGAAGGCGTGCAAATCATCCCTGTGTACAGCAGAAAGAACCTCATCGAGCGCGCGATCGACACGCTCAAGGGCGCGCTGACGGAAGAGATGATCGTCGTGGCGCTGGTGATCATCCTGTTTCTGCTTCACTTTCGGAGCGCGCTGCTGCCGATCATTTCGTTGCCGCTCGCCGTCGTGACGGCGTTCATCCCGATGTACTTTTTAGGGATCCCGGCCACGATCATGTCGCTCGGCGGCATTGCCATCGCGATCGGCGCGACGGTCGACGCCGAGATCGTGATGGTCGAGGCGGCGCACAAAAAGCTCGAGCACGCGCCGGCAGACTTGAGCGACGAGGATCGCGAGAAGCTCCTCGCCGAGGCGGCGCGCGAGGTAACCCCCGCGATCTTCTTCTCGCTGCTCATCATCGCTGTGTCGTTCATGCCAGTGTTCGGGTTGACTGGGCAGGCGGGGCGGCTGTTCAAGCCGCTGGCATATACGAAAACGTTCGTCATGCTGTCTGCCGCACTGCTTTCAGTGACCGTAGCTCCTGCGCTTCGCGACTACCTAATTCGTGGAAAGATCTTCTCCGAAGCTCGCCACCCGGTCTCACGTGCGATCCGTAAGTTCTATGAGCCATTCGTGCACGTCGCGCTGCACAATCCGAAGACGACCGTGCTGATCGGCGTGATGGCGCTGCTCTCTGCGCTGCCGCTTGCGCAGCGTCTAGGGTCAGAGTTTATGCCGCCGCTCGACGAAGGCGATCTGCTGTACATGCCGACCACGTTTCCGAACATCTCCATCGAGCAGGCACGGCAGCAGCTTCGACGTCAGGACGAGATACTCCGATCGTTTCCTGAAGTGGACTCGGTGCTGGGCAAGATCGGCCGCGCCGAAACTCCCACGGACCCTGCGCCCCTCTCGATGGTGGAGACGGTCGTTCGGCTGAAGCCGCGCAGCGAGTGGCGAACCAAGTACGTCCGTCGCTGGTATGTGGGACGTACTCCTGTCTTCATTCGACCGCTACTGAACTGGCTTCAGCCGGAGTTCGTTCCGATGACGCGCGAAGATCTCGTACAGGAGATGAACGCACGTCTGCAGCTGCCGGGATGGACCAACGCGTTTACACAGCCGATTCGCAACCGCGTCGACATGCTCACAACCGGCATTCGAACGCCGATCGGCATCAAGGTGTACGGAACAAGTCTGGCTGAGATCGAGCGAGTCGGGACCACCATCGAGCGCGTGTTGCACGACGTTCGAGGAACTCGCAGCGTGCTGTTCGAACGGTCGATTGGCGGACTATACGTTGACATTGTGCCCGATCGTGTTCGGCTCGCGCGGTACGGGCTGCAGATCGAAGACGTCAATCAGGTGATCGAATCCGCGCTCGGCGGCCTGCCGATCGCGACGACGGTCGAGGGGCGCAATCGATTCACTGTGAACGTTCGGTACGCACAGGACTTTCGCTCGAGCTTGGAGTCCATTCGAGACGTCGAGATCCCGCTCGGCGCCGGAGTATCAAGCAGCGCTGCGGACGCCATGGGAGGCACTGCGAACGCCGGTGCGTCACTACCAGCCACCGCGCAAATCCCGCTCAGCGCCATCGCGGACGTGCGAGTGAGCGCGGGCCCGCCCATGATCCGCGACGAAGCGGGAATGCTCGTCGGCTACGTCTACGTCGACATCGACGCCGATCGAGACGTCGGCACCTACGTTGATCAAGCGAGGGTCGCTGTCGAAGCAGCGCGCAGCGCGGGTCGACTCGTGATTCCGCCAGGGTACTATATCAAGTGGACCGGGCAGTACGAACTGCTTGCCGACATGGAGGAGAGGATGAAGATTCTCGTCCCCGTCGCGATGCTCATCACCATCGTGCTCCTCTACTTGCAATTCAAGAACTTCACCGAAGTGTTGATCGTGCTGTTGTCGGTGCCGTTCGCGCTTGTCGGCAGCGTCTGGGCGCTTTGGCTGTTGAAGTATAACTTGTCTACTGCCGTCTGGGTCGGTGTGATCGCGCTCGTCGGACTCGCGGCACAGACCGGTGTGGTGATGATCGTGTACATCGACCACGCGTACGAGCGTCGATTGAGCGCTGGAGCAATCAACTCGCTCGAAGACATCATCGAGGCCCACTCGGAAGGCACAATTCAGAGGGTCCGCCCCAAGCTCATGACGGTGAGCACGATGATGATTGGGCTCGTTCCGCTGCTCTGGGCTCAGGGCAGCGGCGCTGACGTGATGAAGCGCATTGCAGCGCCGATGGTCGGCGGTCTGGTAACGAGCGCTTTTCTAACGCTCGAGATCATCCCCGTGATCTATACGTACTGGAGAAACGAGCAACTGCTTTGGCGCCGCCTACACCAGGCGTCGTCGACCGCTTTGGACTGGCTTCACGGCACGGTCGTCGCGCTCAAGATCGTCGCGGCGGTCGTCGGTGGCTTAGTCGCAACCAAGCTCTATGCCAAAGCGCCTCCAGCGTGGATTCCCCTTGCTAGCGTCGCGGCAGGTGCGGCGGGCATCATGCTGACCGCTGCGTATCTCGCGATTCGGCACGGCGCCGTTCGTCGCTTGACCGCGGTTCCACCACGGGCCCCGTAGCGCTCGATGCCACGAACGTCATTCAGGGCGCGCCCCAAGACCGCGACGGTGGTCGTCTTCTCTGTCCGCAGTCTTGGTTTGAGGTTGACCTCAACGATCCGCCGCGCACAACTACAATTCCTCTCGCAGACGCGGGACACGCCGCATCGCCGAACGGTCGGCGCAGCATGGGTGGATGTTTCGCGCATCGACCTCGGGTCGTCGCGGGAGGTCAATCATTCTCGGATGCGCCATCGACAGGCCAATCTTCACACTGTTCACAGAGTCAGTTTGCAGTCTGATATCTCACAAAAGGAGCTCGCTCGATGTTGTCTCTTCGACTCACGATCATCCTGACCATCGCTGCTCTGCCCGGCGCCTGCGATCGAGGGCCGTCCACGCCTGCCGCCAGCGCGGGCGCGCACGCAGCACACGCTCGCGGCGTGACCCCGACGACAGCGCATCTCCAGCTCACGGTCGATGGATCGGGCTACCATCCTTCGTCGCTGCGCTCCGCGCCGAACTCCGCCGTCCACCTGAGCGTCACCCGCACCTCGGACGAGGGGTGCGGTCAGCAGATCGTCTTTCCGTCTCTGAATATTCGGCGAGATCTGCCGCTCAATCAGTCTGTCGATATCGAGTTCACCATGCCGCCGACGGGCGAGGTCGCGTTTACCTGCGGAATGAGCATGATGCGAGGATCGATCGTGGCGAACTGACGTGCGGCGCTCTTCTGCGTTGAAGCTTCACCGCTTCGATCGCATATCCCGCCTCGCTGCATTCATGTAGATCGAACCCCACCGCGCCGATCGCGATGGTCGTCCTACAGCAACTCCACTGCCTTCGGCTGGCGACACGCGACAAGAGTTCTCGGGATATCTCCGAGGTTCGTTGTCGTGGCGTGTAGTCCTCTCAGCCAAGCTCCACTCTCGACCAGTACAGCGATGGTTGGCGTCGTGTTTTCAGTCCGTGGTCTTGGATTGGAGCCGAGTTCGACGGCCAGCCGAAACCAATACCGCGACGCTCGTCGTAGTTTTCTCCGTCCGCGGTCTTAGTTTGGACTGAATTTCAACGGTTGCACAAATCCTTATCCGGTCCGGTCGTCTTCGATGCCCGGCGCGGGCGCGGGATACGTGCCTCATCCGCCGTGGTGATCATCAACGAGCGTTCCGGGCGCGGAATAGGGAGAGATCGCTCGCAGATGAGTCTCTGGCTCCCGCGCGAACTTCTCGGCACACGCCTCGGAGCAGAAGTGAAGCAGCGCTCCTTCGTACTCGAGTGACACGGTGTGCACGCCCGGATCGAACTGCATCCGGCACACTGGATCGAGAAACATCAGCGGTTGTGACGGACAACCGAACGACAGTTCGAACAGCACGATCGGCTCGACGACGTTCTTCATTCGCACCGGACCGATCGGTGTGGCGCGCGCGAGCCCAACCGAGGTGGCCACGTTCGCAATGTGTTCAGTGCAGAGCACCTGACCGGGTTTCGCCGCCTCCATGACGCGAGAGGTCACGTTGACCGCTCTGCCGAAGTAGTCGCCATCACGAACAACGGCTCGCCCAGCGTGCACGCCGATGCGAACTCTCGGAAAGTGATGTTGCTCCGACACTCCGCGCAGTAGTCCCTCGGCGACCCGTACGCCTTGCTCTACGCCGCTACAAACGACCATGACGCCGTCGCCGAGCGTCTTCACGAGCGTCGCTCCGCAAAGGGCGCTGCGAGCGATGTCGTGAAACCGGATCGCGACGGACGCGCCGCCTTCGTCACCGTGCGCCTCGGTGAGCGCGGTGAAACCCGCGAGATCGGCGAACACAAAGGTGTATTCAGAGTCTTGCACAATACAACCGTAGCGCTCGATGCGCTGCCCGAACAGCGTCTTCCGACCGTTTCAGCGTCGACGCGCGGAGCACCACTCCCCGTGCGCAGAGGGGGCCCGTGGAAAACAAGCGAGACACCGTGTGACACCGTGCTCGCTCCGCAGAAGCCTACGACGACCGTCGCGTTATGCTGCCAACTCGGCGATAGTCGGCGTAGAGTTCTGCGTCCGCGGTCTTGGTTTGCCGTGGATTTCAACCGCGCTCATCGGTTCTGGTCATCTTCGATGCCCGTCGCAGGCGCGGTATCGCCTATCGTACTTCGAATCGTGCCATCATCCCGCCCTCCATATGATTGGGAAAGTGGCAATGAACCAGCCAGCTTCCCGTTCGGGTTGGGATCATGTCGAACGTGTTGTACATTCCTGGCGATAGCTGAATATTGTCTGTCAGTTCTCCATTCGTGTCGTACCAGCGCTGCCCGTGCAAATGCCAGGTGTGCACCTCGACGCCAATGCTCACTACCCGCCACCGGTTGAGCTCTCCGACTCGCCCCTGAAACGCAGGGATCGCGTCCTCGTACGCGTGGCCGTTGATAACGTGCATGTACTGATGCTCGCCACGATACGTGCCCGCGTCAGAGATCACACCCGTTCGTGGATTGGCAACTCCGGGAAGCTGCTCGAACGCGGTTTGGTCGAGGTCGCTCAGCACAACGACATGCTCATTCGCCCGCAGTTCGTCGGGCGCGTGCAAGACGACTGCGCCAATCAGACCGCGTCGAACGCCCTGCTCCGACGAATGATCGTGATACGGCACCGTGCCAGGGTAGCGAGTGCGCCACCGCACAGTGATGGTTTGGCCGGGCATCGCGATCGACGGAGGATCAGCGCCATCTTCTTGCTGCAGGAACTCGACGAGGTGGGTGTGAACGGACACCGGGTGCGTCGTGGGGTTGGTGAGCCGCACGACAATTTCGTCGCCAGCGGTTGCCTCAATAGTCGGGCCGGGCAGAGTTCCGTTGAATGTCCAGGCATTGTAGATGGCTCCCGGACCAACTTCCCAACGAACGTCCTGCGCGGTCAACTCGACGTTCACCGTTCGCCCCGTTGGCGCATACGGCCGTCGCGTGCTGTACGGTGCGGGCACCTCTGGACTCGAGCAAGCGGTGATTCCGACGAACGGAATCAGCAAAATCATTCGCTTCATTGCATTGCACACAGTTCATTCGACGGTGGTGATCGGTCTGCTCCTCGCTCACAGAGAACGTGGTAGCAGTACGTTCCATTCGCGTGCCCGGGCATGTCGCGCACGGATGTGGCCGCGCCCGTCAGTGTCGTCGCCATCGTGTACGCGCCGCCGTTTGCAGATCGCTCGACGACAATCGCGTCGCACGGGGTGAACGGATTGCTCCAGCGAACCTGCATCGTACCGTGAACTACGAGTTGCACGCTGAGAAGCGTCGGGGCCTCAGCCGGCCCTGCCTCCGCAGCGCTTGCCACATCGGTACGCACACCAGTGTCCGCCTCCGCAGACGAGTCGCTGGCAGCCTGATCGGGCGCTGCATCTCCCGTCGGTTGCGTCGCAGGAGCGCAGCCCACAATGCAAATACACAAGAGTAGCGAAGCGGTCATTCGTGTCATTCTGGCTCTCCGGCGGCGTAGCGCCGCAGTGTTGCGCGAGGGATGTACTCCTTAGCGGGCGCCATCTCGCGCGTGACCCACAAAACGACCGAGAATTTTTGCCCCTGCGCTACTCCCGCTTCCCGATCTCCGCGTCCACTCGGCCCGAGCCGCACTTCACCGCGCGAACGCACTCGCGGACGATCGCCACGGTGCCCCATGTGAGGGCGATCACGACGCCCACGTCCACGCTGCCTCGCCACTGCTGCGGGAGCTTTCGCTCAATCAACACGATCGTCACGATGCCCACCAACATCACCCACGCGGACAACAACCGCCGTGGAGGCGTGTCGAACCGCGAGAGCGCGTGCAGCGGAGCCAACGCGCCCTGCAGCCCTGCAGAATTCGACATCCAACGGCAGCCTGACGATCACGCGTCAGCCGTCGGCGCCCCGATCGGTCATCGCCTTGTCTTCGCCCTCACTCGTTGGCCACCGCGCCGCACCGTGCGTTCGCCGCTCTTTTCGCGGGCGAAACTGAGTTGGCCATCTCGCCCGCTCCCTTCGACACACAAAAGGGCAACGCGCGACGCGCTTCGCCCCCCGACAACCCACTAACACTGACCACCGTACCGCCGCCGCTGTCGGGTCGCAAGGCCAGCGACGGAGCGAACCAGCGTCGCAGCGGTCATACTTTCGGACTACGCAGCGGGCGGACGGCACGTCGCGAGGTGGCTCATGGCGCTCCTCGACGCCCCTTCGCTGCGCCCCGTCGCCGCGACGGTCGTTCCGGCGCTCACCCGTTCGGCGCGAAACACCCCGCACACCGCGGCGGTCGCCTCACTCACGCTCCCCCTCGCGCGCTGCTCCGATCCCGGGTTCGCCCCAATACCTTCCGCGCCGGGCCGGAAGCTCCCCTCCACCCGCCCCATCGCTCCATGGACCGCGGCGGAAGCTCCGTTGTACCCGCCCGCGCGATCAAACCGCTCACCCGCGCGATCAAACCGCTTACCCGAAGCTCCATACCGCTCACCCGCGGCTTCAATCCGCCCGCCCGAAGCTCCGTGGCCCCTGCTCCATTGCTTCGTGGACCGCAGCGGAAGCTCCGTTGCTCGCACCGGAAGCTCCGAGAGCCCATTCTCCGATACTCCCCGTCATGCCGGCGATGAAAGCACTACGGATTTCGGCCCCGGCTGGCTGCCAACCACACAGTCATCGACAAAATCGTTCACGCGAACTTGCCTCTGTGTACCTACAGCGCACACCTTTTCATTCTCCGAGGGCGCCGTAAGGACGCGCGCGTCGCTCGGGGTCATCGGAGGGTTTGCACACGTATGGCTATCGACAAGCGCACCATGACTGCCGCTGGAGTCACTCGCGAGACGCTCGAAGAGGCACCTGGTCGAGTGCTCGACTTTCTCTTCGGCGTGGGAAAGAGCCCCATCGCGCGGGCGATGCTCGCGGGGCGCGGCTACGACGCGGCCGAACACAAGAGGGGCTGGCGGTTGCTCGAAGCGACCGGCAATCGGACAGCGCAGCTCGCCTTCACCGACGACGAGATCGCCGCGGCCGAAGCGGAGCTCGACCAATGGGACGAAGGCGGCATTCGGCTCATCCACGCTGGGCTGACGCGCCACCCCGCGCAGCGCCAGTTCGTGCTCAATGGAATCACCCCCGCCACGGGCCCGGCCGCGGTGCTCAACGTGAGCACGCTCATGGGCCGACTCGACTCGCTCGAGGCCGACGCCGAAGGCCGCGCTGCGCTGGAGACACTCGCCAAGCGCGGGCTCCCCAAAGCAGAGCGCACTCGGCTGACCGAGCTCGTCAGCACGGCCAAAGCCGGGACCCCGAGCGGGCTCAGCGCCGAGCAGATCGCGGCCGAAGACGCGTCGTTCGAAGCGGCGCTCGTCGAGCTTCGCACGTGGTACGACGAGTGGTCCGAGATCGCCCGGCTCGTCATCAAGCGTCGTGATCTGTTGATTCGCCTCGGCCTCGCCGAGCGGCGCTCGCCGGGTTCGGGCGGTGGTGTGGGTGGCGGTGGCGGTGGCGGTGGTGGCGGTGGCGATCCGTCGCCCTTCATCACGGAGCCCGTGACCAAGTGACGCTGTAGCCCCGACGAGCGGCGTAGCCGACGGTCACCCGCCGTCCGCCGCGCCGCTCGTCGCCGTGGTCTTGCGGCTCGATTCGCATTCATCCGCCCTCCCTACGCTCGACGAAAGCCAGCCTTCGATGTCCCACAAGCCCCTTCGCTTTCGCCTCGGCGCGCGACACGCGATCAACGGCACCAGACAGGGCCCGTACGACCTCGACGCGGACTCGCTCGTCACGCACGGGGTCGTCGTGGGAATGACCGGCTCGGGCAAAACGGGCGCGGTCACGGTGTTGGTGGAGGAGGCGTTGCGAGCGGGCGTTCCGGTGTTGTTGTTGGATGTGAAGGGGGATCTGGCGAACCTCGCGCTGCGCTTCGATTCGTTCGCTGCCGAGCCCCTCGTTTCGTGGGTCGAGCCCGAGCGCGGCGACGACGATGGAATCGCCGACGCCCCCCTCGTCGACGCCTTCGCACAAGAGCGCGAGCGCGAGCTGCGCGCCTGGTCCATCGACGAGCTCGCCCTCGCGCAGTACTGCGCGACCACGCACGTCCGCATCATCACTCCAGGGAGCGACGCGGGCGAACCGCTGCATCTCCTCTCGGCCCTCGAACGCCGCTCGCCTCGTTGGGACACCGATGTCGACAGCGCGCGAACGACGCTCGAAGCCGCGATCTCGTTGGTCCTGCGCTTGATGGGCCGCGAGCACGAGCCCACGCGCAGCCGCGAGCACGCGCTGCTCACCGCGATCGCCGAGCGAAGGCTGCGCGCGAACGTCTCGACCACGCTCGAAGCGCTGTTGCCCGACGTGCTCGAACCGCCGTTCGACTCCATCGGCGCGCTCACCGTCGAGCAATACATGAGCGAGAAGTCCCGCGCTTCGCTCGCGGCAGACTTGAACACGCTGATCGCTTCGAGCTCGCTCGCGCGCTGGCGCGCAGGGCAAGACCTCGACGTCGGCCGGTGGATGCAGCCCGTCGACGAGAAGACCCCCGCGACGATCGTGAGCGTCGCGCACCTCGATGAATCCGAGCGCGCGCTCGCGTTGGGCGTGGTCCTCGAAGAGACGCTCGCTTGGGTCCGCTCGCAATCGGGGACCAGTCGATTGCGGGCCTTGGTCGTGTTCGACGAGGTGTACGGGTTTCTTCCGCCGCACCCGCACGCGCCGCCGACGAAGCGTCCGCTGGTGGCGTTGATGAAACAAGCGCGGGCCTTCGGCGTGGGTGTGCTGCTCGCCACGCAGAACCCAATGGACTTGGACTACCGCGCCCTGAGCAACGCGGGGACGTGGATCATCGGGCGACTGCAGACGGACGCCGACCGCGCGCGAGTGATCGAGGGGCTGGGAGAGCGCGCCAAAGGGCCGATGGCGAAGCTCGTGCAGAAGATCGCGCCCCGGTGGTTCGTCGTGCGTGAATCGGGCTCGGGCGCACCGGCGCTGCTGCAGCCGCGGTGGGCGATCTCCGTGCTCCGCGGGCCGATGACCGCCGCCGAGGTGCGGCGGTTGCGGATGGGGTGAGCGGCGGAGTTCGTGGACGAGGTGGTGGGGTCGAAGCGTGCGGTCGGTGCCGGACCCGGGGCGACTGGCGGGCGACGGTGTCGTTCGCATACGAAGGGCTGGGGGGAGGGATGCAGCTCCCTTTGTGTCTCGCCGGGACTGTCACGTTGCGCAGCACGCTGGCTCGGGGAGTGGGCGCGGCCCAACAGCACGCGCTCCGCCTGCGCCGCACGTGGCGAATCGGCGCGCGCTTTCACCCCTGCTCGAACGTCCCCTCGAGGTAGCCGATCGGGATGAGCCCTGGAAGCGTCTCAGTTCGGGTCGCACGGACGCCGCCATCTTCGACGGCCTGCCGTAGGGACCTTGCAGTGAAGCGGCGGTGGCCCGGGAAGCGGGTCACCGCTAGCGCTCGCGAGACGATCCACGAAACCGTTGTCTCGTCGTGGCAGTAGGTTGGTACGACGATGCGCCCGCCCGGCTTCACCACGCGTCGAAGCGCAGCCAGCGCGCCAGGCAGGTCGGGCACCAGGTGGAGGACGTTCGCCGCGACGACCGCATCGAACGTTCCGTCGTCGAACCGGAGGGCGTAGATGTCAGCCTGCTCGCATCGCACGTTCGCCAACTCGGCGTCTCGCACGCGCTGCTCGAGCGCAGCGACCATCGCGGCTGAATAGTCGGTGGCGATGACGTCCCCCGCGCCGGCCGCGAGCGCGGAGGTGACGAGCCCAGTGCCCGCCGCGACCTCGAGCACGCGACCGAGGCCGCGCGTCGCCTCGCCGGCCAGCTCGACCATCCTGGGGATCGGCCGCCCGAGGAGCGACATCGAGCGGTCGTAGTTCTTCGCGTGCTTGTCCCAGTAGCGGCGGTCGCTGTCGGTCATGCTGTTCCTCGTGGAAGTTGTCAGTCCAGGCCGGAGCCCTCGAACGACTCAAACAGGGTCTTGTTCAGTCCGATCTTCATGAGTTCTTCCTAGCTTGTCGGGACGGGGTCGGGTCGGTGCGCGCCGCGCCGAGTACGGGCGGTCTGATGAAACTCTGCGCCTCGCCCTCACGTCGCCGCTCCTGCGCTCGGCGCACGCAGCAACCGGAGCCCGCTGCCGATGACGACGAACTCGCTGATTTCGTGAACCAGGACCGCCACTGGAAGGCTGAAGACGCCCGCCACCGCGCCCACCGCGAGGGTGCCGATCACGACGATGGAGAGCGCGAGGTTCTGTCGAACGACTTGCTGGGTGCGCTGGGCAAGCGCGAGCGCGAAGGCGAGGCGACGAAGGTCATCGCCCATCAACGCAACGTCCGCCGTCTCCAGAGCGACGTCCGTGCCAGCCGCGCCCATCGCGATTCCGACGGTCGCCTGCGCGAGCGCCGGTGCGTCGTTGACCCCGTCGCCGACCATCGCGATCGGCGCCTTCGCGGCGAGGGTGCGGATCTCCGCGAGCTTACCCTCCGGCTTCATCGCGCCGTGGAAGCGCTTGATGCCGAGCGTCGAGGCAACTCGTTCCACAGCGATCTGCTGATCACCAGAGAGCACGATGAGCTCAACCCCGCCCGCGTGCAGCAGGCGGACCGCCTCGGCGGCTTCCTCACGCAAGGCATCTTGCACGGCCACTACGCACCAGATGCACGACGAAGTCCCAGCGACGATGACCGTCTTGCCGGCCTGTTCGAGGCGCCGAACCTCTGCGCTCGCTTCCGCTGCGTTTCCGGCGGTGCCCTCGAACAGGCCAAGCCGACCAACCAGGACATCCACGCCTTCGATGGTTGCGACGACGCCCGCGCCAGGCAACGCACGCACGTCGCCCGCCTCCCCGACGACCACTCCGCGGGCGCGAGCGTGTGCCGCGATGGCTCTTGCGACAGGGTGCTCGCTTCGCGATTCGATGGCCGCGATGCGGGACAGCAGTTCGCTTTCGGCGTGCGGACTGGAGTCCACGCGAACGAAGTCGGTGACGATGGGTTCGCCGCGCGTCAGCGTGCCCGTCTTGTCGAGCGCGATGGTCCGGATCGTGGCGAGCCGCTCGAGGATGACGCCGCCCTTGATGAGCACACCATTGCGAGCGCCGGTCCCGAGGGCCGCGACGAGCGTGATGGGCACCGAAATCACGAGCGCACACGGTGCGGCCGCGACGATGAAGACAACCGCTCGGCGCAGTGCCGCGTTCCACGAGACGCCGAATGCGAACACCAGAACTGCCGTGACGAGGACGCCACCAACGAGTACGACTGGGCTGTAGCGCGCGCCGAAGCGCTCGATAAAGCGCTGACTCTCCCCCTTCTTCTCCTGCGCCTCCTCTACGAGGTGAATGATCTTCGCGACCGTGTTGTCCTGGAACGTCTTCGTGGCGCGCACCTCGATCACGCCGTCGGCATTGATCGTTCCCGCGAAGACATCGTCGCCGGCGGCCTTCTTCACCGGGACGCTCTCGCCAGTGACCGGTGCCTGATTGATTGACGTTTCCCCTCGCACGACTTCGCCATCGGTGGCGACGGACTCGCCGGGGCGTACGATGAACACGTCTCCGACGGCGAGGCTCTCGACTGCGACCTCCACGTCCGCGCCATCGCGACGCACGAGCGCCACCTTTGGAACGAGCTTCATCAGCGCGCGCACTGCCGCGCGCGTCTTCTGCTCGGTGAATCCCTCCGCGGCCTCGCTGATTGAATACAGGAAGACCAACATCGCAGCCTCGAGCGGCTCGCCGAGCGCAGCCGCACCGAGGGCCGCGGTGGACATCAGCAGTTCGATCCCAACGAGCCTCTTCCTGACGAGCTTCTCGAGCCCCTCACGCGCGAAGAAGTACCCGCCGATCAGGATCGCGAGCCCCAACGCAACGAGCCTCGGCCAGGTGACAGTCAGCGCCCGAGAGAGAACCCAGCCGACCGCCAACAGCACGCCTGAGGCGAAGGAGGCGAGCACCTTCGGACTCCACAGGCCCGGCGCCTCGCGCTCCGCGTCGCGCGCCACGGGGAACCCTAGCGAGGTCAGCGCCCGCTCGAGTGCCTCGCGCGACGTCTTCGAAGGCTCGAACGTCAAGGCCACCTTGCCCGCCTGCGGGAACGTTCGAACCTCGACGACGCCCTCGTGATCGCGGAGGCCCGCCTCGATCTTCGCGGCTTCGTTCTCGCAATCGAGGTGCTGCACGCGCACTTCGAAGCGTGTGGCTGCATGCTTGTCTGATGGGCTCCGGTCGCCTTCGCTCATTTCGTTCCTCGTCGATGTTCGTATGCAAGAAGCCTCAGCGCGTTCGCAACGACGAGCAAGGTCGAGCCCTCGTGCAGCGCCACCGCGACGCCGATCTTGGCGAAGCCGAAGAGGGTCGCGGGGATGAGAAACGCCACCATGCCGAGGCTGGCCCAGAGGTTCTGCCGAATGATGTTTCGAGCCGCACGGCTGAGCCCCACGGCGAAGGGCAACGCGCGTAGATCGTCCGCCATGAGCGCGACATCCGCGGTTTCGAGGGCGACGTCGGACCCGCCCGCGCCCATCGCGATCCCCACCGTCGCGTTGGCCATGGCCGGCGCGTCGTTCACGCCGTCACCGACCATCGCGACCCGACTCTTCGAACTCGCCAACTCCGCGATCGCAGCGACCTTTTGCTCCGGCAGCAAGTCTCCGCGGGCGAAGCGAATACCGACGTGCTTCGCGACGGCGTCCGCCACTCGCTGATTGTCCCCGGTCAACATGATCGTCTGCTCGATGCCGAGCGCGTGCAGCGCGGCGACCACCCCCTGAGCGCTCTCACGAGGGGTGTCCATCACGCCAAGAACGCCGAGGAAGCGACTGTCCGAGCGAACGACCATGACCGTGCGCCCCTCGCCCTGCAGCTTGGTCACCGCGTCGGCCACGTTCTGCGGCAGCGTCCCGTCCCGCGTGAACAGCCCCGGCTTGCCGATCGCTACGTCGGCCCCGCCGACCTTCGCGCGAACCCCGTAGCCGATCACGGCCTCCACGCCCGAGGCTTCCATCGTCGTGAGACCAGGATGCCGCGCGGCTGCGCCTTCGACGATCGCGCTCGCCAAGGGATGGTCCGACTGCTTCTCGACAGCGACCGCAACTGCGAGAAGCTCATCCTCGGGCACACTGTCGACAGCGATCACGTCGGTGAGACGAGGCTTGCCTTCGGTGAGCGTCCCGGTCTTGTCAAACGCGATCGCACGAACCACCCCGAGCGACTCGAGGTGCGCGCCGCCCTTCACGAGCACGCCTGCCCGCGCCGCTCTCGCGACGCCTGACAGTACGGCGCTCGGCGTCGCGATGGCGAGGGCGCACGGGCTCGCGGCCACGAGTACGGCCATGGCGCGATAGAAGCTTCGCGCGAAGGGTTCATCGACGACGACCCAAGCGAAGAGCAGGCCGACGACAAACACAAGAATGACAGGGACGAACACGCGCTCGAAGCGATCGGTGAATTGCTGAGTCGACGACTTCTGTGTCTCAGCCTCCGCAACGAGCTTCACGACACGGGCGAGGGTGCTCTCCGTCGCGGTCTTCGTGACGACGACCGTGAGCGCCGCTGCGCCGTTGATGGTGCCGGCGAAGACTCGATGTTCCGCGACGAGCCCCTCGGGAGCGGCGAGAGCGTCCTCGATGGCAGAGACGGGTCGCTTTTCGACGGGGACGCTCTCGCCGGTGATCGACGCTTGATTCACGCTGCTCGAACCCGCGCTGACGAACCCATCCGCAGGGATGCGGGTGTTGGGCTTGACCAGGATCCGATCGCCCACCACCAGATCAGCGACCGCCACTTCCTCCTCGCGACCGTCATCGTCGACGCGCAGCCCTGTCTCTGGGGCGAGCTTCGCCAGTGCGCCGATGGCGTTGCGAGCGCGGCGCATCGCGTAGCCTTCGAGCCCGTGACCGAGCGTGAAGAGAAACAACAGCAGCGCACCCTCGAACCACTCGCCGAGGATCGCCGCACCCATCGCCGCGAGCAGCATGAGGAAGTCGATCTCGAACTTGCGCGCACGGAGCGCGACGACGACCTCCTTGACCGTGAACCAGGCCCCGAGGACATACGCGAGGATGAAGAGCCCAGTCGTGGCGAGCGAGGCCGCGTTCGCCTTCTGGAGGCCCCAACCGATGCCCGTCAGCGCGCCGCACGCGAGGCTGAAGACGAGCTCAGAGCGCTCGCCAAACGGGCCTCCGTGCTCGTGCTCGTGCTCGTCATGCTCTGCGGCTGCCGCCGCGGGAGGCGCTTGCTCAGCGTACGAGGCGATGCCTGCCTTGGACACGACCGCGAGCAGCGCCTCTCGATTCGTCTTGGTGGGATCGAACTCCACGTAGAGCCGACGGGATCCGAACGCGACGGAGGCGTGCAGCACGCCGGGATGGCGAGCGAACACGCCCTCGACGAGCCGCGCTTGTCGTTCGTGACGCAAGCCGACCGCCGGCGCCGACAAGTGCTCGTAGCGTCCCTTGAGTGCAGCGCCGGTGCTCTGAACGAGCGCCTCCACCTCCTCAACCCGCACCACGTCGGGCTCGTAGTGAAGGCACAGCTTCGGGCGCGCCGGGTCCTCCCGATCGACGTGCACGCGCGAGATGCCGCTTCGATCATCCGCCCCACGCACGCATCGCACGCGACAGCGTCGGTCGGCAGAGCGATCTCCAAATCGAGCTTGTGCTTCTTCACGCTGCCTCCTGCGGCGATGCAACATCGCCCATGTCTGTTGCGGGCTCATGACCGCGATCGCTCGGCGGCGCGGGCTCCTCCTTGCGGTACACGAAGGCGTAGACGGTGGGCAGGACGAACAGGGTCAAGAACGTCGCGCTGACGAGGCCGCCGATCACCACCGTTGCGAGCGGCCGCTGCACCTCTGCGCCCGCGCTGGACGAGAGCGCCATTGGGATGAAGCCGAGCGCTGCGACGGTCGCTGTCATGATGACGGCGCGCAATCGAGACTCGGCGCCTTCGCGCGCAGCCTCGAGAGGCGACTTGCCCTGCTCGCGCAGCTTCTTGACCGTGGTGAGGAGCACGACGCCGTTGAGCACTGCGATGCCGAAGAGGGCGATGAAGCCGATGGCTGCGCTGATGGAGAACGGCATGCCCCGCAGAGCCAGCAAGAACACGCCGCCCACGGCGGCGAACGGCACGTTGAGGTAGATGAGCAGCGCTGGCTTCAGTTGCCCGAACGCCATGTAGAGCAGGATGAAGATGAGCCCGAGCGCGACGGGGACGGCGACCGCGAGGCGCTGCGACGCGGCGCTGAGGTTCTCGAATTGACCACCCCACTGCACGACGTAGCCGGGCGGCATCGGCACCTGATCGCGCACGCGCGCCTGCGCGTCACCCACGAAGGAGGCGAGGTCGCGTCGTCGCACGTTGGCTTCCACGTTCGTGCGGCGACGAACTGCCTCCCGGCTCACGCTCGCCGGCGAGTCCACGACCTGGATGCTCGCGATCTGGCCTAGCGGAACGAGCGGGCCGCTCTGGCCGCTCACCGGGAGATTTCGCACCTGGTCGATGTCGTCGCGCAGGCTCGAGGGCACGCGCACCTGGAGCCGGTAGCGACGCTCGCCTTCGTAGACCTCGCCGACGTTGCGACCGCCCAGCGCTTCGATCACGTCGAGTGCGTCGCGCACCGAGATTCCGTACCGCGACGCAGCTGCCCGATCGACGGTCACCTCGAGGGTCGGGAGCCCGGCGAGTTGCTCTCCACGCACATCGGACGCGCCCGGAACGCCGCGGACGACGCTTTGCACCTGCAAGCTCAGCCGCTCGAGCGTCGCGAGGTCGTCGCCATAGATCGTGATTGCCACATCCGAGCGCGTGCCGCTGATCAGCTCGGCCATGCGCAGCTCGATGGGCTGCGAGAACGAGAAGCCGAGCCCGGGAAGCGCCTCGGCGAAGCGCGCGGACATTCGCTGAACCAGCTCTTCGCGCGTGTGAGCGGTGGTCCACTCGCGCTGCGGCCTCAACATGACGATGCAATCCGACATCTCGACGCCCATCGGATCGGTCGCGATCTCGGCGCGCCCCGTCTTCGAGACCACGGACACGACTTCTGGAAACTCGCGGATCACGCGCTCGAAGCGCGTCGAGCCGCGCACGCTCTCCTCGAGGGAAACGCTGGGCAGCCTCAGGATCTGCACAGCGAGGGCGCCCTCATCGAGCCGCGGGACGAACTCGGCCCCCATACGCGAGGCCACCACGCCGCTCGCGACCAGCAGGGCCAGCGAGATCGCGATGACCAGCTTTGGGGCCTTCATGAGCGGAGCCAGCAGACGCGGATACACCCGATGCAGTAGGCGCACGATGAAGGGCTCCTTCTCCTCAGTGTGCTGACGAAGAAACGTGGCTACCAGCACTGGGACGAAGGTGAGCGACGCGACGAAGGCGCCGAGCAACGCGAACAGCACCGTGATGGCCATCGGCTTGAACATCTTCCCCTCGATGCCCGCGAGGGTGAGGATCGGGATGTAGACGATGACGATGATCGCCTCGCCGAAGAGCGCCGCCTTGCGTACGTCGAGCGTGGAGTTGAGCACCACGTCGGCTGCCTCGTTGTACGTCAGCGGGCGCTTCTGCCCGCGTGCGGCCGCCGCCAAATGCACGACCGCGTTCTCCACGACGATGATGGAGCCGTCGACGACGATGCCGAAGTCGATGGCGCCGAGGCTCATGAGGTTGCCCGAGAGCCCCAGCGCCTTCATCGCGGTGAACGCGACCAGCATCGCGAACGGAATGGCGGCGGCCACGATGAGACCGCCGCGAACGCTGCCGAGCAGCAGGAACAGCACCGCGATGACGAAGAGAGCGCCTTCAGCGAGGTTCGTCCCGACCGTGCGGATGGTTCGATTCACGAGGTCAGAGCGGTCGTAGAAGACGTCGATGCGCACGCCGGGCGGAAGTGAAGGAGCGATCTGCGCGATCTTCGCTTTCACCTTCTCGACCACCTCCCGACCGTTGGCTCCGACGAGCATCATCACAATGCCCGTGACCACTTCGCCACGCCCGTCACGCGTGACCGCGCCCTGTCGAATGAGCGGCGCCAGGTGGACTCGAGCGACATCGCGAACGCGCACGGGCACGCCGTCTTCGCGCGTCTCGATCAGCACGTCGCCGATCTCGTCGAGGCTCTGGATGCGCCCCTCGCCCCGCACGAGGAGCTGCTCGCCGGAGCGCACGAGGTAGCCGCCTCCGGCCGTGGCGTTGTTGCGTTCGATCGCCTCGAACAGCTCGTTGAGCGAGACGTTCAGCGCGCGCAGCCGGTCCGGGAGGACCTCGACCTCGTAAGTCTTTAGCTCGCCGCCAAACGAGTTGACCTCGACGACGCCGGGGACCGACCGCAGCTCGTAGGCCACGAACGAATCGAGGACCGAGCGCAGCTCCATCGGCGTGTAGCACTGCTCGGTGTCGGGCTGTCCAACGGCGCACATGCGCTCGGACCGCACCTCGAACTGGAAGATCTCTCCGAGACCGGAGCTGAGCGGTCCAAGCTCCGGGGATGCGCCCGCGGGGAGACGTTCGCGCGCTTGGACGAGGCGCTCCGAGATGAGCTGCCGAGCACGGAGGAGGTCGGTTCCTTCCTCGAAGACGATGGTCACCGCCGAGAGCCCGAAGCGCGAAACGCTGCGGATCTCCTCGACGCCGGGGAGACCGCTCATCGACGACTCGACCGGGAATGTGATCGTACGCTCGACATCGACCGGGCCGAGCGCCGGCACGTTGGTCAGCACCTGCACCTGGACGTTGGTGATGTCGGGGACGGCGTCGATCGGAAGCTGCTGCGCGCTGCGCATGCCGACCACGGCGACCATGACGACGAAGGCGAAGACGAGGAGTCGCCACTTCAGGCAGAGTTCGAGGAGCTTCTTCATGGCATGTCCCTCAGTGCTCGTGGCCTTCGGAGAGCGCGTCGCTGCGCAGAGCGCTCTTCAACGTGAACGCGCCGCTCACGCAGAGCCGCGCACCTTCCTCGAGCCCCGAGCGAACCTCGAAGAAGCCCCCCGCACGACGGCCAAGCGCGACGGGCTGAGCGCGGAAACTGTTCGGCTCGTCGGCCGGGACAAACACGACTGTCTGCCCGTCGAGGGTCGCGACCGCGTCGACAGGGACCACGAGCACACGATCATCTGCGCGTCCGCCGATCAGCTCCACGCTCCCAAAGAGGCCGCTTCGGAGGCGGGCGTCGGGGGCTTGCAGCGTTACGCGAACGGGCAGAGAGCGCGTGCGCTCGTCGAGCGCGGGCGCGACGTACGTGATGGTGCCTTGCATCGCGGCATCAGGAAACGCGTGAAGGCGAACGATGGCGGCCGAGCCGGCTTGGACTCGAGCCACCTCGAGCTCTGGAACGTTGCCGCGCACCCAGACCTTCGTCGGGTCGGTGATGATGAACGCGGGCTGATCTGGCGTCGCGGTCTCCCCGAGCGTCCCGTGCACCGCGACGACCACGCCGTCGATGGGCGCGGTGAGTGCAAGCGCTCCTGCGCTTCCAGAGCCGAACACCGAGAGTTGACGCCGTACACCGGCGACCTCCGCGCGCAGCTCGCCGGCCTGGGCTTGCGCGTCGATGAGCGACCGCTGCGCGCTGATGCCCTCCGTCGACAGCTGCTGTTGGCGTCGCAGCGTGGACTCGGCGGCGGCAAGCCGTGCGCGAGCCTGGTCCAGTCGCGCGCGGGCCGTCGACACGTCGCTCGACGCGACGACGCCGAGCAGTTGGCCTCGGCGCACGCGGTCACCGAGCGCCACTGAGACGCGCGTGATACGGCCGGGCACCAGCGGCCCGACGTGGGCCGTGCTGCTCGGCTCGAACTGGACCTCAGCCGGGATGGCCACGCCTCCTGTGAGCGCTCGTCGTTCAGCGACGGCGACGCGGATGCCCGCGCGCTCGAGCGCGTCGGCCGAGAGATGCACTTCGTTCTCGTGTTCACCGTCACGATGGCCAGCCTCGTCGGCGTGGCCGCCGTCTTGCACATGACCGCTGGCGCTGCCGCCCTTGTTGCAGGCCGAGCTCAGCAGGGCGAATAGGAATGAACTCAGAAGCATGCGGTTCATCGGGTGCTCCCCTCGTGATGGTCATCGCGCCAAAGATCCACGCCGACGACCCGCTCGAGCCCGGCCAACGCGACGAAGTAGTCCTGCTGCGCCCCAAGCGCGTCGCTCTGGATGCGCAGAAATCGTTCGCGCGCCGTGGAGAGCGCGAGGATGTCGATCTCGCCGAGCTCGAACGAGCGGCGCAGCAGCGTGAGGTTGCCCTCGAAGCGCGGGACGATGTCAGTGCCGTACGCGCGCGTGCGGACCGCGGCCGCGACGACTTCGCTTCGTGCCTCCGCGATTTGCCCCTCGAGCAAGCGTCGTGACGCGTCTAGCTCGGCCTCGGCGACAGCAACGTCCGCCCGGGCTCGGGCGCTCTCTCCTTGGTTCAGCTGGAAGCTGGGGATGGGGATCGAGACGACGCCCATCACGATGTCGTACGCGCCTTCGCTGGTTGGATTTCCCTCGCGTCGGTACTGCACGCCAACGGAAGGCCGCGGCCACGCCTCTCGAGCGGCCAGCGAAGAACGGGCTTCGGCCTCCCGAATGCGCGCAGCACCTGCTCGCAGGCTCGGAAGTCGCTCTCGCGCGACCGCGAGCAGCCGAGCGAGCGGCGGCGGATCGCGCGGGCTGTCGACGGCGCCGACCGGCATCGGCGGAGTCCCGACGGGCCACCCGGAGAGCTGCGCGAGTTGAATGCGCGACGCGAAGAACGCCTGCTGCGCGGCGACAAGCACTTGCTGCGCCTGCGCTACCTCCGCTTGCGCCAGTCGAAGCGCGAGGGGAGCTGCCTCCCCCGCAGCGATTTGACGCTCGACGACGCGCAGCACCTCCTGCTGAAAGGTCACCACCCGCTCCGCGAGGCGCGATCGCTCCTGCTCGACGAGGGCACGATGGAAGGCGGCGTGGACATCGCAATGCACGGCCCAGCGGATCTGTTCGATCTCCGCGTCGGTGAGTTCGCGAAGGCGCTCGGCCGCGTTGATTCGAAGACCACGCTCGCCGCCGATCTGGAGCTGCTGCGTCAGCGTCACGTCGACGTCGACGCCCGTGCCGGAGATTCCAAAACGCGGACCAACCGCGATAGACACCTCGGGGTTCGTCGGCAACAGGATCGATGCGGCGACGCGGGCGGCATCGGCACGCGAGCGGGTGCTTCGGGAGACCGTCAGAATCGGCGAGTGTTGATCAGCGAACGCCAGCATGCCGCCGAGCGAGCCCTCGTTTCCGGCGGCGGGATCGGGCACGGGATCGTGGTGTTCGAGGTGACCAAGGTCCGGGCCAACGTCTGCAGAGCCGCGGAGATGCGGCGGCGGTGCCTCGCGAACGTCGAGCGCACTCCTCGTCGGCGCGGCGTGGGCGCATGCGCTCGCCAACAGCAAGAACGCAACCGCGACGGCGCTGTTACTATGCGCGATAGTAGTTGAGGGCAACGCTGTACGATCTGATCGAGTCATCGAACTCCTCAGCGCCAGAAGTAGGTGAGCGTGTGCTCCGCGCCCGTGTGGAGCACGTCGAGCGCTGCCGTGCCGGTCCGGTGCGGTACGAGCAGCGCGATGAGCAGGAGCACGAACGCCACTGGAAAGGCCGAGGCCCCCTGGGGACAGCAGCGCGCGGGGGCGCGCTCGGCGAACGCGAGCAACATTCCGATGCGAAACTTGAGGACAGTGGTGTCACGCGCGCCGAGCGCGACGACCTCGCGAGCAGCGGGCCGAGCCGCCCTCACGATCGCGTCCGCGAGTGGCAGCGGCGCGGCGCCGTGAATGACTGCTTCGCGATCGCAGTGGGCCTCGCGCGCGGCCTGCCATCGGACAGCGTGGGGTTCGAGCAAGAAACGCCCGAACGGGTTCACGGCGAGCGCGAGCTGAAGGATCAAGTAGCGGAGCGGATCGAGCGCGCGGACATGCTCGGCTTCGTGTCCCAGCGCGCTCGCGAGCATCTCGTCGGAGAGGTGCGCGGCAAACGCGCTTCCGACGAAGACGCGCGGTTTCAAGAGCCCGTGGGTGCCGAGCGCAAAGCTCGTCTCGTCTGTAACAAAGACGCGGCCACGGAGGCACGCCAGCGCTGGGTCACTCGCCACGATGCGGGTGAGCCGAGCGATAAGCGCTTCGGTAGCGGCGGTTGACGACGAGCGCGCACCGCGGTGCTTGCGCATCACGCCCACCGACAACGCGAGAACGGCGGCCGCGAGCACGAGGGCGAAGTATCCCGGCTCGAAGCACAGCTCTGTTCTGTCGTGATCGAACAAGCACACCAACGCGGACTTGCCCGTTTCTGCTTGGTGAAGTCCCGCTGAAAGCAGCCACGCAAGCGGGAGCACGCTCGAGCCCGTCAGGAGGACGTAGCGAAGGCCAAGCCCGTGAAGCGGCCCTCCCAGCTCCTGGCGCTCGAGCAGGACGAGTCCCGCCTTCGCGACCAGCGCGAATGCGGGGAGCACGCCAAGCACGACGAACGCCGTGCCGAGCAGCGGGAAGGTCGCCTCGATCATGACTCGAGTTCCTCTCGTCGCTTCTGGATGAGCGTCTCGAGGTCGTCGAGCTCGTCGGCCGAGGCCTCCGAGACCTTCTCTGCGAGCAGCGCGATCGCTTGGTGGCCACCGACCACCTCGTCGAGCACTTCGCGAGCGGTGGACTCCATGAACTCCGCGCGTGTGAGCTTCGGGGAGTACAGGTAGCGCTTGCCGTCGCGCTCGCGCTCGAGGATCCCCTTCTCGTAGAGTCGCGTCACCGTCGTCATCACCGTCGTGTAGGCGATTTCTCGCTGCTTCTCCAGGATGGCGAGCACGTCGCCGACGACGAAGGACGTGAGCTGCTTGCTCCAAACCACGTCCATGATCGTCGCTTCGAGGTTGTGAAGGCGGAGTTCGAGCCCCTTCTTCCCTGAGCGAACGCGAAACGTCACGGCGAGCTCCAGTGGCTGATCATCTACTACTACGGCAGATAGTAGTTCAGGATGCAGTCCTTGTCGAGGAGGTCATGGCACGCTGCGACCGAGGCTTCCATCAGTGCCGATGGCGATGATGAACATCCGGCATGTGAGGGTGGTCGTGAACGAGGAGCAGCCCTCACGGTTGTCACCTCTGATCACCGCTTACCCCACAACCGCGCGCGCCACGGTCCGCAGCGTGTCCCCCGCGGGCGCGCTCACGATCACGTCCGCGAGCGGGTCCGCCCGCGTCTCGCCCACGTTCACGATCGCCACCGGAATCCCCCGCTCCTTCGCCCGCAGCACGAAGCGATACCCCGAGAACACCGTCAGCGACGAGCCCACGACCAAGAGCGACCGCGCGCGGGCGAGCACCGCGTACGCGGCGTCGACGACGGGGCGCGCGACGTTTCCTCCGAAGAAGACCACCGCGGGTTTGAGCGCGCCGCCGCACTCGAGGCAGTCCGCCACGACGAAGCGACGAACCCACTCGAGCGGCAGCTCCGCGTCGCCGTCCGGCGCGAGCTCGGCGCTGCGCTCGACCCACTCGGGGTTGAGCAGCAACAGCCGGTGCTGCAGCGTCTCGCGGTCCTCGCGCGCCCCGCACGCGAGGCAGCTCACCTCCGCCAGCGCTCCGTGCAGCTCGATCACCGAGCGATGCCCCGCGGACTGATGCAGCCCGTCCACGTTCTGCGTGATCAACCCCGCGAGGTGCCCGCCGCGCTCGAGCGCGCACAGCGCCCTGTGCCCCTCGTTGGGCGCAGCCCCGCGAAAGCGCGACCAGCCCACGGTCGCCCGCGCCCAATACCGCCGACGCGCCTCGGGGTCCGTCACGAACGCGTGATGTTGAATCGGTGTGCGCGTTTTCTTGCGGCTCTCTGCCCCTCGGTAGTCCGGGATTCCGCTCTCGGTGCTCACCCCGGCGCCGGTGAGGGTCGCGACGGCGCCCGCGCGCACGAGCGCGACGAGGGACGCCATCGACGAGGCCTCGGAGCGCTCTCTCTGCACGCCGTCGGTCACGCTCACGCGGGTCACTCCTCTCGGTCTGCCACGCGCTGGGGCAAGAACGTAAACGGATACGAGAACGTCGCCTCGCCGCCGTTCGGTCTGGGAAACTCCAGGGCTCTCAGCAAGTCCCTCACGCACGAGCGCAGCTCCGGCGCCTCGTCCATGCCCTCGAGCCTGACGCCTGGGGCCACGGTTCCGTCGCAGCGCACGGTGAAGCGCGAGCGAAGCGTGCCCACCAGCTGCGGCCGAAACCGCGCGGAGTTCAGGTAGCACCGGCGAAACCACCGCGCGTGCCGCTGAATCACCCGCTCGCCCACGTCGCTCGCCATCAGGTCCGCGGGGCCCCGCAGCGGCGGGCACTGCACCTCTCCGTCGTGCGCAGGCCGCGCAGGCCAGCCCGCCCACTGTCGCCACGGCCGCTCGGCGCGCGCGCGCACCGCCGTCTCGCCCTCCGTCGCGCACCCGTGCGAGACCGCGCACAACACGGCCAGGGCCAGCCGCGCGCGCACGCTCACGCGCGGCCTCGCGGCATCGGCGCGACCGGATCCGCCGCCTCGCTGCGGTTCGGAACGCGGTACCGCAGCACCCGACACTCGATCGCGCCGTTGAACACCTGGTGCGGCTTGTGTGTCTCGCGCAGCGCGCGCTCGCCCGCCAGCGCGTCCTCGATCATCGGCGTGCCCGCGAGCACCGTGATCGTGTGCCCGTTCATCGCCGCGAACGCCGTGGCCATCTCGCGAAAGAACGCCATCCCGCCCTCGAGGCGCTCGCCGTACGGAGGGTTGGTCACCACCGCGCCGTCGAAGCCCTTCGGCGCCAGCGCGCGCGCGTCTTGCTCGAAGAAACGCACGGCGCTACGGGCGCTTCGCGCGTTCTCTCGCGCCGCCGACAGCGCGCGCGTGTCCACGTCGGACGCGAGGATCACCGGGCCCTCGTCGCGCACCATGCGCTCGCACTCGGCGCGGAGGTCTTCGTACGCCCGCCGCGCCACGTCGTCGAAGTCCAGGTGGCGCTCGAATCCGAAGCGACGAAAGAGCCCCGGAGCCACGTCGCGCGCCCACAGGTCCGCTTCGAGCGCGATCGTGCCCGAGCCGCACATCGGGTCGATGAGCATGGTCCCGCGGTTCCACCCAGAGAGTCGGAGGAGCGCGGCGGCGAGGGTCTCTTTCAACGGCGCGTCGCCCACGTGACGACGGTATCCGCGCTTGTGCAGCGCGTCGCCCGACAGGTCTCGGTACAGCGTCGCCTTCGGCCCCTGCACGTGCAGAAAGAGCCGTACGTCCGGGTCGTCCAGGTCCACCGAGGGGCGCGCTCCGACGCGGGCCCTGAGGTAATCGACCACGGAGGATAGGACATCCAACGGCGGTCTGTCGAGCACGCGTCCTCCGTTGGCGCCCCGATCGGGCATCGCGTTGTCTTCGCCCGCACTCGTTGGCTACCGCGCCGCGATCGCTCCACCGCGCCGCACCGTGCGTTCGCCGCTCTTTTCGCGGGCGAAACTGAGTTGGCGTGGACAAATCCACGACGCACTGCACGCGCGGGTAGCGCGCGCAGAAGCCCACGAGCACGGATGACAGCAGCTCGCCCACGTCCGGCGCCGCGGTGATCCGCAAGATGCCCTGCACGTCGTTGCGCCCCGCGCGCACGGTGTCCTCCGCGTCGCGCAGCGCGGCCACGTGCGGCGCGATCTGCTCGAAGTACGCGCGGCCCGCGTCGGTCAGCCGCGTGTTGCGCGGGGTGCGCGTGAGGAGCTTGGCCCCCAGGTGCTCTTCGAGCCGCGTGATCGCGCGCGAAATCGTGCTCTTGGGCACGCGCTTCTGCGCCGCCGCCGCGCTCAGCGAGCCGGCTTGAACGGTCACCACGAAGGGAGGATAGGACATCCAACGGCGGTCTGTCGAGCACGCGTCCTCCGTTGGCGCCCCGATCGGGCATCGCGTTGTCTTCGCCCGCACTCGTTGGCTACCGCGCCGCGATCGCTCCACCGCGCCGCAC
>JAAFIF010000018.1 GCA_013298625.1 Myxococcales bacterium | reverse complement strand
CCGCCGCCGGCATAGCCGCCGCCGCCGCCCGGAGCGCCACCGCCACCACCACCGCCGCCAGCGTATCCACCGCCGCCGCCGCCACCCGCGTAGCCGCCGCCGCCACCGCCACCGCCGGCATAGCCGCCGCCGCCAGTGTTGCGAAAGCCGCCACCGCCGCCGCCGGCGTATCCGCCGGGACGATCACCGCCGCCCGCGGGGCGCTCGCCCTTGGGGTGCGCGATGTTGATGACCAGACGACGGCTGCGGAGCTCGGCTCCGCGAAGCGCGTCGAGCGCAGCGTTGGCCGCTTCTGCGCTGGCCATCGTCACGAACCCGAAGCCGCGCTTGCGACCGTCCTGATCGACGGGCATGTACACATGCGCGGGGGCTTCGGCGCCGACGCTCGAGAACAGCCCCTCGATCTCTTCTTGCGCTGCGTCGTACGGCAGGTTGCCGACGTAGAGCGTGCGATCGGGCGCGTCGGGCGCGCGACCACCGCCGCCGGGGCGCGGTCCGCGATCGCGCGGAGCGAAACCGCCGGGACGATCCCCAGTCGCACCGCCGCCAGCGTAGCCGCCGGGACGGTCACCGCCGCCAGCATATCCGCCGCCGCTGCTGCCGCCGCCGGCGTAGCCGCCGCCTGCGCCGTAGCCTCCCCCCTCACCGCCCTCGCGGCGCGGCCCGCGCGGACCGTCGCCGCGCGGCGCGCCAGGGCCTGCTCCTTCGCGACCGCCGGGCGGGTCCGCATGAAACGGGCGGACCGAGATGGGCCGTCCGTCCACGATGCGACCGTCGAGCTCTTGCCGGGCGCGGTTCGCTTCGTCTTCGTCGCCGAGGCGCACGAACGCGAAACCGCGGGGGCGTCCCGTCGCGCGATCGCGCGGCAACGACACTTCAGTGACGGTGGCGCCCGTCTCCGAGAACAGGTTGCGCAGCGTGTCTTCCGTGACGCTTTCGGGCAATCCCGCCATGAACAACTTACGCGAGTCTTCCGTCGCCATTGTGTCTCCGAAACCTTTGAACTGACCGTGATCGAGAGGGTGAGAGTAGTGGGGTTGAGGATCTTCGCGGGGCTCTCGCACACTTGAAAACGTGTGCGTGATCGCGCGTCGTGCCTTCTGCCGGGGTCACGTCGACGATCCGCTCGACGCGAACAGCGAGGATACCGGTGCAAATGGGCGAGTCAACGGGGCGCGCGCGCCCTTTGCCGCATTCGCGCCGCGCGCGAGAAGGGCCATTTGGTTCTTGCTCACGGCGAAACTGTGCGCGCTGCGGCGGGGCAGAGGGCTCATAGCAGCGCCGTCATCCGTCGGGCGAGCGCGCGCGGGACCCGCTCGATCGCCTGCTCGATCTCGCTTCGCCCGTAGCGCATGGACCAGTGCTTGAGCACGATGTGCGCGCGGCCAAAGAGCGCGGGTCTCGCGCGAAACAGCGCCACGAGCTCGTCGAGGTGGGTGTGGCCGTACCTGGCGCTGACGGCTGGATCGGTCTTGCCGACGTGTGTGGCCTCGAGCCATAGAACGTCACAGTCGCCCAGGTCCGTGGCGCGCTCGAGGGTCTCGATGGTGCTGTCGCCGATGTACGTGAGCGCGCGGTGCGTTCGGTGGTCGTACAGCTCTTCTCCGCGCTCGCGGGCGGCCTTGAGCTCGAGGCCGGGGAGGCCTTCGAACTCGGGCTTGAGCGACCGGCGCCGCTCGCTGACGGTGTACCCGAGCGAGGTGATCCTGTGGGCGACGGAGAACGCTTCGACCGAGAGCCGCTTGGAGAGGGCGAAGGTCTCGCCGGCGCGGACGCCGATGACGTCTTGATCGAGCGTGGTCGAAGGCTCTCGCTGCTCCATCGCTTCGAACGCGCGCAGAACGGCGACGAGCGCGTCCCGCGACTCGTGGGGGACGAACACGCGCGACGGCGAATCGCCCCACATTTGCCGCAGCGCGCGGTGCCTGACGACGCCGAGCGAGTGGTCCTGGTGGACGTGCGACAAGAGGACCGAGCGCAGGCGCGCTGCCTCGACGGGGCAGTGACCGAGGTCGAAGCAAGCGTCCATCGCCGGCGCCATCACGTACGTGCTCACGCCAGAGATCGAGAACGCGACGAGCTCGTGCCCTGCGATCGAGAGCGCCGTTGGGCATCCAGGGTTGTGCAGCGGAACGAGCGGTGAGCGAGCCATCGACGACGAGCGCGAACGAACGAGAGACGCGGGGCGCCGTTGTTGCTACCCAGCTCGCTCGTTGTCGAGGGGGTCGTCGTACTCTGCCGCGAGTTTTTCGCACGCCGCCCGGAGCGCGCCGTGGGCGAGGAGCTTGCGTACGAGGGTCCAGAGCGCTGGATCAGCGAGCGATTGCATGGGGGTCTTGGCCTTCTTCGAGCGCTTGGGCGGCGGGTTCTCGCGCAGCTTCTGCATCTCGTCGCAGTGCGCTTTGGTAGCGAACTGCTCGGCGGTCTCCCAGTCGCGCACGAGCGAGACCTCGAGAGAGAGAGCCTCGGCGAGGTCGCGCTGGGTCCAACCGAGCTCTTTGCGAAGGGCCTTGATGTCGTCGGCGTTCACGGCGGTGCGCGCGGGACCGTACGCTGTTCGCGGGGGCCGTGCTACGGTGCGGGCTATCAACGATGCGTTGGCGCACGCAACTCGCCGTCGTGGGGGCCATCGCGACCGTCTACGTCGCGGGCAACATCGCGTTCGTGAAGCCCGTGATGGATCCGCGCAGCGTCGAGCGGCTCTCGCTCGCGTCGCTCGAAGAGCTGGTCGCGCGCGAGCCCGAGAACGCGCCGGCGCTCAGGACCCTCACGCAGCGGTACTTGGACCTCTCGATGCCGCCGCGGCTGGTGGTCGACGTGGTGGCGCGCGCGCCGGCGCACGTCCAGCGGGACGGCAGGGTCTCGCTCAACACGGCGCGGGCGCACGAGGCGCAGGGCTCTGTGCGCGCGGCGAGCGCCGTGGCGACGGGGGCCCTCAACCGCTGCGCGTCGCTGCCCGCGGAGCTGTCTGCGGGCTCGGGCTGTGACGTTCGCGCGCAGACCGAGCTCGCGCTGCTCATCGCCGCCCTCGACCGCATGATCCAGTGGAACATCTCTCCCCTCACCGACCCGCGCCGCGCCGCGCTCGCCCACGACATCGCGAGCAGGCCGATCCGGATCGGGCCGCGTTGAATTCTGACCACACAATCAATCAACGAGGAAGATCACTGTGTTGAGCGTTCTTCGCGGCGTGCGGGTGCTCGACCTGACGCGCATGGTGGCGGGCCCCTACGGCGCGCTCTTGCTCGCGGACCTCGGCGCCGAGGTCATCAAGGTCGAGCGGCCCGGCGGCGACGAGGTGCGCGCGATGGGACCGACCTTCGTGGGCGAGGGCGAGCACCGGACGAGCGTGTACTTCGCTGCGTTTCATCGCTCGAAGCGCTCGATCGTCCTCGATCTCACCCGCGACGAAGGGCGCGCCGCCCTCTACGACCTCGCGCGAGCGAGCGACGTGGTGATCGAGAACTTTCGCTTCGGCGTGGCCGAGAAGCTCCGCTGCGACGCCGCGAGCCTGCACGCGGTCAACCCCAAGCTGATCGTCTGCGGGATGACCGGCTTCGGTCGCACCGGCCCAGACCGCGACGGCACCGCGTTCGACCTCACCCTTCAAGCCCGCGGCGGCACCATGAGCATCACCGGCGAGCCCGGCCGAACGCCCGCCCGCATGGGCCCTCCGATGGGCGACCTCGCCGGCGGAATGTTCGCCGCCCTCGCCATCGCCTCCGCCCTCTATGAGCGCGAGCGCACCGGCGTCGGCCGCGCCATCGACCTCTCGCTGCTCGACTGCCAGGTGGCGCTGCTCGCATACGCAGCGACCTACGCGCTCAACGGCGGCCCCGTCCTCGGCCCGCAAGGCAGCGGTCACGCGTACGCGTGGCCCTACCGCGCGCTCACCGCGAAGGACGGTGACTTCGTCGTCGCCGTGTTCACCGATCGATTCTGGCCGGGGTTCTGCCGCGCTCTCTCGCTCGACGCGTGGGCGGAGGACCCCGCGCTCGCGACGCACGCGCAGCGACGCGCGAGGCAGGCCGAGCTGCTCTCGGTCATCGAGCCCCTGCTGCGCGAGCGAACGGCGCGAGAGTGGCTCGAGGCGCTCGAGCGAGAGGGCGTTCCGTGCGCGAAGGTGCAGGGCGTCGACGCGGTGTTCGAGGACGAGCAAGTGCGCGCGCGCAACATGGTCGCCTCGCTCGACCAGGGCCCCGCTGGGGTCATTGGCACCGCGGGCAACCCGATGAAGTTCGTCGGCGAGTGGGAGTCCGAGCGCCACGGGCCCGTCCCCGCGCTCGGCGAGCACACGGACGAAGTGCTGCGCGCCGTCGCTGGCTACGACGACACACGAATTCGAGCGCTGCGCGCGGCGGGCCTGCTCGGATAGCAGTACGCTCGATTCGTGAGCGATGCTGAAGAGACAGAATCAGGCAGCTCGGGGTGCCTGCCCCTCGCGCTCGGCGCAGCGATGCTGCTCGCGCTGTCGCTGATGCCCGCGCTGCTCGGGCCGATGATGGCGCCGCGCCTGCTCCCTGTGGCGGCGCCGTTCATCTGCCCTGCGGACACGGTCGGCGCCGAGACCACGATCACCGCCAGCCGCGGGCGCAAAGGCACGTCGTACAACTGGTCGCTTCGCTGCGAGAGCAACGTCGGGATCATCGCCAAGGCTCCTTCGTTTCGGGCCAACGCCGCGGCGTGGGCGCTCTTCAACGCGATCTTCGTCGCGGCGATCGCGGGCTCGGTCGCGGGCTATCGCGCGCTCGACAAGCGCCTGCGCCCGAGGACGAACCCATGAGCGATCCGCTCGGTCCGATGGGCCTCGACGCGCTCTCGCTCGCGGCCATTCAGTGGCTCACCTGGGCCGCGCTGCTCGTGCCCGCCCTGGCCATCACGGTCGTCGCGCTCGTTCTGCGCTTTCGCCTCGCGCGCGTCTCGCTGCGCCGCTACGACAGCAACGGAACGGGCCCTTGGCTCGACGACCGCGCTTGCATCTACGGCGCCCTCCTCGTCGATCAGTCCCGCCGCAACGTCACGCTCGCGCGCTACCGCGTCCGCAAGAAATCCAGCAGCAACGTCGGCCCCGTCTCGCTCGCGACCGACGTTCAAGTGCGCTTGCCCGACGGTCGCGTCGCGCGCATCGCCGCGGGGACGCGCGTCTCCTTCGAGGTCGGGCTCGAGACGAAGGCTGCCAAGAAGCACACCGTCGCCACCGAGGGCCGCGGAGAGAGCGCGATGATCACCGTCGAAATCCGCGCGAAAGAAGAGTGCCCCGTGTGGCTCGTCGCCCACGCGCACCTGCCCGCGGACGAGGGCGCCATGCGCAGCGCCGCCAACATCGAGCTCACCTCGCCGGACGGGATCGAGCTGCACTTCGCGCGGCCAGAGCCGCCCGAGGCGCGTTTTCTCGGAGTGTACTCGCTGGTTTGCTTCTCTGTGTTCGCGCAGCTCTGGTTCGGCTTCGCCGACGGCTGGCGCAACGCCCTGCTCGTCGGACAGCTCGCCTTCGCGGCCCTCGCGGTCGTCTCGATCAAGAACACCCTCGCGTTTCACCGCGCGCTCTCGACGAAGGCCCCTCAACAAAGGTAACCGGTCGGGCCTCACGCCCGTGCCGACCGACGCTCCCGCTCCTTCGCTCCCTCGCCGCGCCATCGCCGCGCTCGGCGCTTCGCTGCTCGCGACGCTCTTGTGCGCGGCCCTCGCTGGCGCTGCGCGCACCCCTGTGGACCGCGCGGGCGCCGCCGTGCGCGAGGCCGCGCTGCAGTCACCGTCGGCGGTCGCCGTCGCGGCGGTGGTGGTCTTCTTCGCTGTGCTGCTCAGCGAAGCGCGCCTCGCTCGCTTGCGCGCGTGGCACGATGACAGCGCAGGCCGCGCGCGATGGTTGCTCGCGCTCGGTCTGTTGGCGCCCGCGTTCGTCGCGCTGTGGGTGGGGCTCGTGGCGCGGGCGGGGGCGTTCTTCATCACGGCGTTTCATCACGTGGGGCTCGCGGCGTTTGCGCAGTCCGTCGCGCTGTTGGCGTTGACGATGGCGCTCGTGGCTTGCGCGTGGGTGGCGGTGAGCGCGCTCGCGCGTCGGCTGCCCGAAGACCCGCGGACCACGGGCTGGCTTCGACCCTCGCGCGCGTGGGCGTCGGGCGCGCTCGTGGCGCTCGCGCTCGTGGCGGTGGGCGTGCTCACCGGGGACATCCACGGCCGCGGAGGCGTGCTCGGCGGCTACGGCGTGCTCAAGAAGCCCGAGCTCGACCTGTCCCCTGTGCTCACGCTGATGGGCTCTGTTTTTGCTGCTGGCTTGATTACGTGGGCTTCGATTCGAACCCGCGGGCTCTCTGCGCTGACGCTCGCGCTCGGCGCGCTCGTCGCGGGCGCGACGCTGCGAGAGACCGCGCTGCGCTTCGAGCGATCGCCGGCAGGATCGGTGATCGAAGGGCGCGCGGGCGTGGCGAGGGTCGTGCTGCGCGCGCTGCGAAAGCGCACGGATCGCGACCGCGACGGGGCGAGCGCGATGTTTGGTGGAGGGGACTGCGACGATCGGGACGCGAGGAGATTTCCTGACGCGCGGGACATCGCTGGCAACGGGATCGACGAGGACTGCTCGGGCGCGGACGCTCCGCGGGTCGTGCGGCAGGTGGCCGCGCCGCCCCCTCCGTCGCTGGCCGAGCGGATTCGACGGACCCTTCCTGCGGACGCCAACCTGGTGTTCGTCACGGTCGACACCCTCCGGTGGGACCTTCACTACGCAGGAAACCCCCGCGACCTCTCTCCCAACCTCGACCGCCTCGCCGCGCGCTCGGTCGTCTTCGACCGCGCGTACGCGATGAGCTCGTACACCGGACGCTCGATCGGCCCCATCATGGCGGGCCGCTATCCCACCGAGTGCGCGCGGGACGACGGCCACTTCGTCCGCTACCCCGACCGCGGAAACACGTTTCTCGCCGAGCGCGTCCGCGCCGCGGGATTTCACACTGGCGCCGTCGCGTCGCACTTCTATTTTCACCCCCGCTTCGGGCTCTTTCAGGGCGTCGAGCGCATCGACACGAGCCCGACGCCCGGCGGCGAAGCGGGCGAGAGCGTGAGCACCGACGCGGCTGTCACCGACCGCGCGCTGCGGATGCTCAACGACGAGGCGTTTACGAGCGGGCGCTTCATGCTGTGGGCGCACTACTTCGACCCGCACAAACAGTACGTCGCGCACCCTGAGATCCCTGCGTTTTCTCGGACCGAACGCGGCAAGTACGACGCCGAGGTCGCGTGGACCGACCGTCAGATCGGCCGTCTGCTCGACGCGCTCGCGTCCAAGCCCTTCGCCAACCGCACCATCGTGGTGGTCACCGCCGACCACGGCGAGGCCTTCGGCGAGCACGGGATGTCCTGGCACGGAATCGAACTGTGGGAAGAGCTCGTTCGAGTCCCGTGGATCATTCACGTCCCTTCGCTCGAAGCCCGGCGCATCGCGACGCCGCGCGGGCACATCGACCTTCTGCCCACGGTCCTCGAGCTGCTCTCGATGCGCGTCCCCGCGGCGGACGCCGAGGATTTCGTCAGCGGTCAGAGCCTCGTCGCAGAGATGTTCGGCGCGCCAGCGACGGCCCGCCCTGTGTATTGCGACCTGCCCGAAGGGCCCTTCAACGGGACGCGACGCGCGATGATCGACTGGCCGTACAAGCTCCTCGTTCGCAACGCGCGCAGGCCCGAGCTGTTCGATCTCTCGACGGACCCCCTCGAGCGCAGCGACCTCTCGCAGAGCCAGCCCGAGGCGCTCTCGCGCGTCCGCGCGCGGTACGAGCAAGTCCGCGCGGGGCTGCGCGACGTGCGACAGATCGAGACGCAAGGGGGCGGTTCGTGACACCCTGCGCCCGGTTGAATCTTCGATGAATCTCCTCGACAGCGACACGCTGCGCGCCGCGGCCGACTCGATCGCGCGCCGCCCTCGCTCGGACATGCGCGACGCTTCGCGCGTCGTCGGCGAAGTGCTCCTCGCGCAAGCAGAAGCCCGCACCAGCGCGGTTTCGCACCAGCAGATCGACGCCCGCTGCGGCGAGGTCGGCGCCACCGACGCGACCGGCGAGGTCGACGGCGTGCGGCCGATCGAAGTGCTGCGGCGCGGCCCCAAGTCCTCGCTCGAGCGCGCGGTCGTCAGCGCGCTGCTCGCGCGGCACGTGGGCGACCTGCTCGACGGCGACGGCGGCGCGGCGCGGGTGCGCGCGCGCTTGTCCGACCTCGATTGGCTGGAGTTTACCGGTCCGTACGCGCCCTACGCCGCCGCGCGCTTCGCGCTCAAGGGCGACACGGCCGAGCGCTTCGAGACGCTCGTCTCGCAAGCGGACATCACCGGCGCGTCCGCGAGGGCCATCGACGCCGTGCGCGCGCTGCGCGGGCTCGTGACCGATGGCGCGAGCGCGCAGGACGAAGGCGAAGAGCGATCGGTGAGCGTGGCGGTCGAGCTCGACGGGTACGCCCGCGGGTTCGTCGCGCGGCTGCTCTCGTCGCTGGTCGGCTGGGGCGCGCTGCGCGGGCTGGTTCGCACCGTGGGCGGGTGGGTCTTCTCGTATCGCAGGCCCGCGACGCTCTCGCTCGAGGGCGACGTGCTCAGGCTCGTCGGACACAGCGAGGTGCTGGGCCGCACGCTGCGCACGTGGGACATCCGCATGCCCGTGCGCGAGCTGGTCGAGCTGAAGAAAGAAGTGAGGTTTCCCTCGGCGCCCGCGGCGCTCTCGATCGCCGGGCTGCTCGTCGGAACGCTCTTCGGCGCCAAGCGCGTGTTCGAGGGCGTCGGCGCGCGATGGTTCGCCGTCGTGGCGATCGGCGTCGGGATGATCCTCGCCGGCGTCGCGACGGAGCTCGTCCTGCGCGCGCTCTGGCCGGGCATCGTCGGCCGAACGCGCCTCGCGGTGCGCGTCAACGACTCGCGCGCGCTCGAGCTCACGCACGTCGCCGACGAAGAGGCAGACCGCTTGCTCGATGCCGTGGACGCCGCGCTCAGCGGGTCGCGCACCGAGCGCCCGCGGGCGGCGCCGCCAGCGGCCACGAAATCAAGTTCGAGCGCGGTCAAGAGCTGGGACGTCGCGATGGACAGCGGCGATCGAACGGTCGAAGACCCGGTCAAGCTCGACGAAGTGGGCGGCGCGCCCACGATGATCGCCGGCACCGAAGCGCCCAAGAAGAAGGGCAAGAAGTAGCGCCGCAGGCCGAGCGGTCTCGGCTTACGCGGCGCACTCTCCCTCAGAGGTCTCGGGGCGAAAGACCGTGGTTTCGCCGAGGTCGATGAAGTCCTCTTCGCGGGCTGTATCCGCGTCGAGGCCTTCGAGTCCCGCGAGCGCGCTCTTGAGCTCGGCGAGCGGCGCGCGGGCGAAGTACTCATCGGCGCGCTCTCCCTTCGCAGCGTTGCGCTCGAACAGCGCGACGAGGCTCTTGACCGCGTCCACCACGCGTCGCGCGGGGACCTTGGCGACCACGCGACCGAACCGCGCGTCCTCGCCCACGACGCCGCCGGCGTACACGAAGTACTGCGGCGCGGCGCGGTCGCCGACCTTGCGCAGGCCGCCCTGGAGGCCGATGCCCGAGACGTGGTGCAGGCCGCACCCGTTGGGGCAGCCGCTGATGCGAATGGTCAACCCTGGCGTGCGGTCGACCAGCGATCGGTCTGCGCGAAGGGCCTCGCCGAGCACCTGCGCGGCGCCGCGCGACTGGGTGACGGCGAGCTTGCAGCTCTCTGCGCCGGGGCAGCTGCCGACGTCGGCGAGGGTGTCGGCGTCGGGCTCGGCGAGCGAGAGCGCGCGCAGGTGCTCGTAGAGCGCGCGGGTGTCCTCGTCGCGCACCCAGCGCAGCACGAGGTTTTGCGCGGTGGTGAAGCGCACGGTGCCGTCGGCGTACGCGCGGGCGAGGGCGGCGATGGCGTACAGGCGCCCCGAGGTCACGTCGCCGAGCGGGAGGGTGAGGGTGACCGTCGAGAAGCCCGCTTGTTTTTGTGGGCGCACATTCGAGCGAAAGAACCGCGCGCCTTCCGGGTCGCCGAGCACGGGGAGGGCTCGCGGGAGGATTCCGGGGCCGTGGGGCGCGTCTTCGGCGACGAGGGCGGCGAGCGACTCGCGGGTGACGGCGGGGCCGCGCTCGAGCGGGGCGTGCTCGCGCTCGGGGGGCGACTGCGGGTCGAACGGGAGCGTCGGGGCTCCCTCGGCGCGCACGAGCGCGAGGGCCTCGAGGACGCGCTCACGAAACGCCTCCCAGCCGAGGTTCTTCACGAGAAACTTCAGGCGGTTCTTGTGGCGATGGACGCGCTCTCCCTCGCGGTCGAACACGCGCAAGACGGCCTCGGTGTACGCGAGGATCTCGCCCGCCTCGCAGAACTCAGCGAGGACGTGGCCGGTGCGGCACATGATCGCCGTTCCCCCGGCGACGGTGATGCGAAACCCGCGGACGCCGCGCTCGTCGACGCGCGCGTGAAACCCGAGGTCGTTGATGGCCGCGAACGAGTGATCGCTGCCCCCGCCGTTGAACGCGATCTTGAACTTGCGCGGCAGCGTCGAGGACAGCGGATGCCGCAGAAAATACCGGGTGAGCGCCTCTGCGTACGGGACCGGGTCGAAGCGCTCGTCCGCCGCGACGCCAGCGCTGGGGCTCGTCGTGACGTTGCGCACGGCGTTGCCGCAGGCCTCGCGCGTGGTGAGCCCGACCTCGGCCAGCGTCGTGAGCACCTCGCCCATCTGCGAGAGCCGCACGAAGTGATACTGGATGTTCTGCCGCGTCGTGATGTGCACGAATCCGCGGGCGTAGGCGCGGGCGACGTCCGCGATGCGCTCGAGCTGATCGGCCCGCAAAATCCCTTGCGGAATCTTCACGCGCAGCATCGAGAGCTCGCCCTCTTGCCGCTGCCCGTACGTCCCGTTGACCAGTCGAAACGCGCGCCACTCGTCGGCGCCGAGCTCGCCGCGCTCGAAGCGCGCCAGCGTCTCGATGAAGCGTTCGACGTCGCGCCCGTCGGCGAAGTCCAGGTTGGCCCTGCCGAGCGTGCTCGTGTGGCGCGCGCTCGCGCCGTGGGCCTCTGTTGATTCAAGCGCTGCCAAGACGAACCTCCGATTCGGTCACCACGTCGCGCTGCCCGACGCCGAGCGCGCTGCGAATTCGCTCGGACGCCGCGACGACGTCTCCGAGCACCACCAGCCCCGGCAGCTCTTCGAGCCCCGCGGGGATCACCCACTCGGCCAGCTCGTCGAGCGTCCCGGTCCACGAGTGCGCGCGCGGCCCGTGCGCGCCGAGCACGATCGCCGCGGGGGTCTTCGGCGACCAGCCCGCCGCCGCGAGCCCATCGACGATCGCGCGCCGCGCGCCGAGCGCCATGAGCAAGACACACGTAATCAACTTCGGGTCTTGCCTGGCGAGCACGCGGAGGCACGGCTCTTCGGGGACCGCCGTCAGCACGAGCACGCCCGAGGACACGCCGCGCAGCGTGACGGGGATCCCTTCGCCGCCGGGGCCCGCGATGGCGCTGGTCACGCCGGGGATCACCTCGACGCGCACGCCCGCGGCGCCGAGCGCGAGCACTTCTTCGCCGCCGCGGCCGAGGACGAAGGGGTCGCCGCACTTCAAGCGAACGACGGTCTTTTTGCCGCGCGCCGCCTGCACCATCAGCGAGTGGATGGTGTCTTGCGCGACGCTGGCGCGGCCCGCGCGCTTTCCGACAGAGAACTTCGCGGCCTTCGGCGCGAGGTCGAGGACGGCGCGGTCGATGAGCGCGTCGTAGAGGACCAGGTCCGCTTCGGCCAGCGCGCGCGCGGCGCGGAGCGTGAGCAAATCCGGCGCGCCAGGCCCGGCGCCCACCAAGACCACCTTGCCGCTTGTGCGGCGACTTCTGGGCTCGATCATCGAGAGACCTCTTCGGGGTACAGCCCGATCAGCGCGCGCAAGAGCGCGGGGCGGCGCTCACTGATCGGGAGCTTCTGCGTCTTCCACTCGGCGCGCGCGCGCTCGGCGATGGCGGCCCACGCGTCGATGTCCTGCGGGATCAGCGCCTCGATCGCGCGTCGCAACAGCGCCACCAGCGCCGGCGCGCGCCCGTTGCTCGAGAGCGCCACGGTCACGCCCCCGCGCTCGAACGTCGCCGCGCCGAACGCGCTGCACGCCTCGACGTCGTCGACCGAGACGATGAAGGTCTGCCGCGCGTCCGCCTCGCGCTTGACCGCGCGGTTGACCGCTGGCGTCGCCGCTGCGTACACGATCCACGCGCCCTCGGCGTCGCCGTCGCGGTACTCGCGCTCGTTGATTTCGTGGGCCACCGCGCGCAGCTCGTCGCGCAGCTGCGGCGCCACCACGCGCACCCTGGCGTTGGCTGCGCGCAGCTGCAGCGCCTTCTCGAGCGCGACCGCGCCGCCGCCGACCACCAACACGTCTCTGCCTTCGAGCGAGACGAAGAGCGGATGCAAGCTCACCGCGGCCCTCGCCCGTGCAGACCGCACTCTTTGTGCGACGGATCCTCCCACCACCAGCGACCCGCGCGCGCGTCTTCGCCCTCGGCGACCGCGCGCGTACAGGGCGCGCAGCCGATCGAGCGAAAGCCCTGCGCGTGCAGCGGGTGCGTGAGCACCCCATTGCGCCGCGCGAAGTCCCACGCCTGCGCCTCGGTGAAGCCCGCGAGCGGGCTGACCTTCACGATGCCGCCGTTGCTCGCGTCCTCTTCGATCACCGCGACGTCCGAGCGCGTCACCGATTGCTCTCTGCGCAGCCCGGTGATCCACGCGCGCGCCCCCGCGAGCGCCCTGCGCAGCGGCTCGACCTTGCGGGCGTCGCAGCAGTCCTTGCGCTGCGCGACCGAGTGACGAAACCCGAGAAATCCCTGCTTCTTGAGCAGCGATTCGACCAGCGGCGCCTGCGGCGCGTACACGTCGAGCTCGACGTCGTAGCGGTCGCGCACGCGCTCGGCGAACACCAGCGTCTCGTCGTGCAGCCGCCCGGTGTCCAAGAGAAACACCCGCGGACGAACGCCCAGCTCGGCGCCGACCCGCGCGGCTTCGTGCACGAGGATCGTGTCCTCGACGCTCAAACTACAGGCGATGCGCGCGTCCTGCCCGAAGCGCTCGAGCGCCCATCGCAGCGCGACGCCGGGCGGCTCTCGCTCGAACGCGCGCGCGAGCAGAGAGAGCTCTTCGGTCACGGCGCAGCTCCGGTCGCGAGCGCCACCAGCGCGCGGGGCTTCGCCGCGGCGAAGCGCCGGTAGTACACGACCTGCGCGAAGAAGATCGTGCGCAGCGTGATGCCGATGATCAGCCCGCGGCTGAACACGTTCTCGTGATTGCCGAGCGCGTACGTCAGCGCCAGCGCTCGGCCGAGCAGGTTGAGCACGGGGAAGAAGAAGCTCAGCTCGTCGGCCTGCTTCATCTTGTACAGCCTGATGATTTGCGGGACGTACGAGGTTTCGACGGCGATGACGCCGAGCGTCCCGATCCACAAGAGAGAAGGCGTCATGGGTGTGCTGACCTCGACGGCTTCTACTCTAATAGACAGTCCTTCGTTATGCTAGAGGCTCCTCTAGAATTTTTCTCGCGCAGTTCGAGCCCGCGCTTCGAGCGTCGCGAGCGACTCGCGCCAGGGCGTCGGCTCAGCCCGGGTTGGTCGGCGGGCAGCGGTGCTCGACGGTCATCGAGCGCAAGACCGGCGTGGCCATGCCCGGTCGAAAGCGCACCGTGACGCGCAAGAAGCGCTGCGTCCCCGAGCCCGTGCGCGCCATCAAGACGTCTTCGATGTTGACCGGCGAAGCGGACATCGGCGCTTGCGCGATGACTTCAGCAGGGGCCGCGTCGAGCGCGGCCGCGGTGTCCGCGGTGCGGACCGAGAAGTCCAAGCGCGAGTCGCCTGGCGTCTCTGCGGTCCACGCGAGCGTCGTGAAGCGCCCCGCGGCGCAGCGCTCGTAGTCTTGCGTGTACGAGCCCTCGGCGAGCACGAGCCGGCGGACCGACCCGGTGAAGTCCGTGTACGTGTACGTCCCGACCGGGCCCGTGACGGTGCTCTGCATGCCCGTGGCGGGATCGAAGCGCACGAGCTCGTTGCCCTGCAGGACCCACATGCGGCCCGAGCGATCGGCGCCGAGCGCCGACGAGCCGAAGGCTCGCCCGAGGTTGTACGTGGTGATGGTCGCGTCGGGGATCGTCCCGCCCGGGACGAACGCGGTCGCGGGCCACACGTAGAAGATCAGCGGCGTGCCTGCTTGCGGAGCCCACACGCGGTTCATCGCATCGACGGTGATGCCCGAGCCGAGCGCGCCGGTGCGGCCTCCGGTGATCGCTGCGGAGGCCTGCATGCACGTCCACGTGTTGCTCGCGGGGTCGTAGCCCGCCGCGCCGTTGCCCGCGCGCGAGAGCCACAGCCGTCCGTTGGCGTCCGCGGTGATGCCGTACGACGCGCGGCACGCCGCGGGCGCTGCAGCGATCTGGCGGTACTCGCCGATCATGTTCGAGTGCGCGTTGATGGGCGTGATGCCGCCGCTCGGCGTGTGAAACCAGATGTTTCCGTCGCGCGTGGCGACAGCGCCGTAGGTGCAGCGAGGGATGTTGAAGTTTTGCACGATGGCGCCGGTGCGCGAGTGCAGGCGCCACTGCCCGGTCGCGCTCGCGCAGATGCCGGCCCACACCGAGCCGCCCGGCTCGTCCTCGGTCGCGGGCCCGATCGCCAGCGCTCGAACGAGCCCGTTGGCGGGGCCCACTTGCGTCGACCACAGGACGCACTCGTCCTGGCCCATCGGGCGCACGTCCATCGGGCCCGTCGACGTGTCGATCATCCCGTTGCCGTTGCGGTCGACGCAGTCGCGCACGTCCGCGGCGACCTTGGTGACCGTCCCGATGATGCCCAAGCCGCGCGTCGCGACGAAGGCGTTGCCTTGACCGTCGACGACCACGCGCGAGGGCGAGTTGGTCGAGTCGTTTCCGATCAGGCCGACGCGGTAGCGCGCGAGCTCGCGCTGCGTGTTGGCGTCCCACTTCGAGAACGTGCTGTTCGCGCTGTTAGGAACCCACAAATAGTCCCCCATCCGCGACTCTCCCCGCACGAGCAGCCCGTCCGCCTCGGCGTCGTACTCGACCCCGCGCCGCCCCGGGTCCTGCCAGCCCATCGAGCCCCGCGAGCTCGCGCTGTGGCAGTCCGGGTCGCACTCGCACAGCGTCGTGTCCGGCCCGTATCCGCACGTCCCGTCGGAGCGGCACGTCGCCACCGAACACCGCGGCGTGCGCGTGCAATCCGCCGCGGTCGTGCAGCGCTCGACGTTGACTCCGCTGTCGACCGGCGTCGTGCTGACGTCCGCGCGAACGCCCGTATCCGCCGCAGGTCCGCTCGCGTCGGGCGTGGGGTTGGGCGTCATCATGGGCGTCTCGCTGCAGCCTGCTGCGAGCGATGCACAGGCGAGCGCGGCGAGCGCGAGGCGAGCCGACGGCGTAAGCGACTTCATCGTGGGGGGTGCTCCTCGGGTGGCGCGACAGCAGCTCGATCACCGCCGCCGAACGCCCGAGCGTCCCACGTTTGCTCGCCCGAAGTCTCGTTTGCGCGCGCCGTCAATACTCGAAAACACGGACCCGCTCAGTCGCGCCCCGCGCCACCGTCGCCGCTGGCTTCGAGCGCCACGGGCCGCTCGTCCGCGTCGCTGGCCATCGCCCGGGCGATGAGCAACAGCCGCGCGACGTCGTCGCCGTCGATCCGCGCGGTGACCCTGACGTCCGAGGCCCTTCGCTCGACGGTGACGCCCTCGAGCATCGCGCGGATGGGCGAGGCTTCGGGCTGGCTCGCGACGTCGTCGCGCGCGCGAGTGAGCCCCTGCGCGAGCGCGCGCGGGGCGTCGAAATCGCCGCACGCGAGCAGCGCTTCGACCCGCAGCGACTCGTCTGGGCGCACGCCCACGGCGATGCCTTCGACGTTCGCGAGCACCGACGACCACTGCCCGACCCGCGGCTTGATCAGCGAGGCCATGGCGAACGCGTAGCCCGCGTCGAGCCGGTCGGTCAGCGCCTTCAGCGCAGCGGGCATCGAGCCGCTCGCGGCGGCAGGCGGCAGCGCGGCGCGGTCGATCATCGCTCGAACGGCGCTCGAGGGCCCGGCGATCAGCAGCCCGCCCGGCAGCGAGGCGACCTCGGTGTGGTCTCGTCTCGGCAGCAAATTTTCAGCGCGATCGTCGCTGGTCTGCACGAGCTCGACCTCGCGGTATCGGCTCGTGCGCGCGCCGGGGCGGCCCTCGCGCATGCAGGTCACGAGCTCGTCGCGCGTGAGCGATCCCTCGAAGACAAACGCGAGGTCGTCGAGCGTCGCGTCCCGCGCAAACGCGAGGAGCCTGCGCACTTTGCGGGTGACCTTCGCGCTGCACGACCGCTCGTCGGCGGTGAGCGTCGCGAGCACCGGCGCGAGCGTGGGCGCGGCGCGCAGCCGGGCGACGTCCGCGGCGAGCACGAACCGCGTGGCGTGCGGGCAGAGCTCCGCGGGGTCGACGGGCGCGATCTGCGCTGCGCTCTGCGCGGGCGTCGGCGATGGCCGCGCAGAGCGGCGACCGAGCGCGAAGGCGAGGGCGATCGACGCGATCGAGAGCGCTGCGAGCGAGAGCGAGCGTGTGCGGCTGTCCATGGCGTTCGAGGGGGGCGTGAGAAAGGTGTCGCCGGGGCGCTGGCGTCGATGCTATCCCGCCGACGGAGAAGCGATGGCGTGGCGCAAGATGCGACTGCGGGACAGCGACGTGCTCGTGCGCGTCGACGAGAGCGGGACTCCTCGCGCGACCGCGGGGCGTGTCGAGATTCGCTACAACGCGAAGTCGCCGAAGGCCTACCACGCGGCGGCGCGCAACCTGACGGAGATCGAGGGCGCGGCGATCTTGCCCGATGATCACTGCGCGGCCATCGAGCCTGCGGCGGACGCGGGCGCCACCAGCAAGGGCGGCAGGGTGACCAAGGCAGCAGCGCTGGCGAAGGGCGGCGCTGTGGGGCCGGCGATCCCCGAGGGCGCGATCATCGTGTACGCCGACGGCGCGTGCAGCGGAAACCCAGGCCCCGCCGGGCTCGGCATGCTGCTCATCGACGGCAAGACCCGCACCGAGCGCAGCGAGTACCTGGGCACGGGGACCAACAACATCGCCGAGCTGACCGCGGTCTTGCGCGCGCTCGAGGCGGCGCCGGACGGCGCGCGTCCCCTCGCGATCCACACGGACAGCCAGTACTCGATCGGCGTGCTCTCGAAGGGGTGGAAGGCGAAGGCCAACCAAGAGCTCGTCAAGACCATCCGCGAGCGCCTCTCCGAGCGGGGCAACGTGACGCTGCACTATGTTCCGGGGCACTCGGGCGTGCTGCTCAACGAGCGCGCGGACGAGCTGGCGCGGCTCGCCGTCACCGACCGTCGAACGACCGAAAAGAAGTACGGTCCGTGAGGACTTTGGCTGCTGTCTCGATTGTTGGTGACGACAATCAAGAGCGCCCGTCCGTCACGTCACCTTCGAGCGCCGGATGAAAAACGAGAACACCGGCGGCGCGTAGCGACGAAGGTACACCGCGAGCCGCTCGCGCCCTCCGACGTAGACCTCTTCGCGCTCGCGGGCGGTGGCGTCGAGCAGCCCCGCAGCGCACTCATCCGCGGTGATTCCCTTCGCCGTCGCGTTGTCCATCGTCCCCTGCGGAGAGCCATCGCCAGTCAACGCGTTGCGCGAGACCTCGGTCTGAACGAAGCCCGGACACACCACGGTCACCCGCAGCCCGTCCCCGTGGTGCTCCGCCCGCAGCGACTCGAAGAACCCGTGCAACGCGTGCTTCGACGCGCTGTAACTGCTGCGAAGCGGCGTCCCGAACACGCCCACCAGCGACGAGACCACCACGAAGTGCCCCTTCTTGCGGCGCACCATCGACGGCAACAGCGCCTTCGTCAGCGCCACCGGGCCCAGGTAGTTCACCCGCATGATCCGCTCGTCGACCGAGACCTTCGTGTCGATCGCCCGGCTCCGCTGCGAGACGCCTGCGTTGTGGACCATCACGTCCACTCCGCCCGTGCGCGCGAGCACGCGCTCGACCCCCGCGTCGAGCGAGCCCGTGTCGGACTGGTCCATCGGCTCGACCAACACCTCCCTCGCGCCGCACGCCGCGGCGACGCGCTCGAGCTCTTCGCGGCGCCGCGCAGAGAGCACCAGCCTGGCGCCCTCGCGCGCAAACGCCCTGGCGCACGCCTCGCCGATGCCCGACGAAGCCCCGGTGATCCAGACCCACTGCCCTTCGAATCGTCGCTCTGTCATCGCCTTCGCTGGACTGGGTGTACCATCGTCAGCGCTCATGCCGTCGCTCGCGCGAAGAATGTCCCCGCCCCTTAGGCGCTCCCCACGGTCGCCCGCGGCCGCTGCGCTCGCCCTCGCCGCTGCCGCGTTCGTCGCTGCGCCGACGGCGTTTGCGCAGGACGTGCGCGCGGCAGAAGAGGCGTTTCGTCGCGGCGGAGAGCGGTATTTGCGTAGGGATTTCGGCGCCGCGTCGAACTTCTACGAAGCGTCGTATCGCAGCGCGCCCTCGTGGCAGGCGCTGCTCGGCGCGATCCGCTCGCACCGGCAGAGCGAGGGCGGCTACCACCTCACCCGCGCCGCCACGCTCTCGCTCGAGTTCGTCGAGCGATACTCGACGCAGCGGGCGGCGCTGCGCATCGCGCAGTCCACGCTGACGGACCTGTCGCCCAGGTTGTTTCGGCTCAGCGTTTCGTGCAGCGAGTGCGAGATCGAAGTGGACGGCGTCCTGCAGGGCCGCAGCGAGTTTTTTCTCGAGCCCGGTCCCCGCACGATCACCGCGCACTGGGGCGAGCGGCTCTCTGTGCGGCGCACGATCGAGTGCTCTGCGGGGCAGTCGCAGACGCTCTTGCTCGAGCGCCCTCCGCCTCCGCCTCCTCCGAGGGTGGTCGAGCCGCCGCGGCCGCCACCGCCGCCGCCGCCGTGGCGGTTTCACCCCGCCGTCCCCATCGCGAGCGGCGTTGTGGGCGTGGGTTTGCTGACGGGCGCCGCCGTCGCATGGTGGGCCGACGCGTTGCCCCGCGGACGTCGGCTCATCGAAAACGCGCAAATGGGCCTCGCCACCCCCGAGCAAGAGCGCGCGGTGTACGCCGCCGAAGACCGCACGACGGGCCTGCTCGTCGCGGGGTCCGTCGTCACGGCGTTCGCCGTGGGGTCGGCGATCTTCACCCGATGGTCCTTTGGCGCGCCGCGGCGCGAGGCTGCGCCAGCACAGAGCGCGTGGATGGTGCTTCCGCTGCCGGGGGCGATTTCTGTGGTCGGGCGGTTCTGAGCCGCGCGATCGCAACGGGCGCAATCGGCGCGCGAGACCGTGACAAACGGCGTTGAACGGGGCACGATTTCGCCGTTGTGACTGTGGAGCCGAGCACCGACACAGCGCTCGCGACCAACCCTGAAGGCATTCGCCTCGGGCGCTACGAGCTGCTTGGCGAGATCGCCTCGGGCGGGATGGCCACGGTCTTTCTCGGCCGCGCCGTCGGAGCCCGTGGGTTTTCTCGGCTCGTCGCGATCAAGCGGATGCACCCGCACCTCGAGCGAGACGAAGAGTTCGTCACGGCCTTTCTCGAAGAGGCGCGGCTCGCGGCGCGCATTCGCCACCCCAACGTCGTGGCGACGCTCGACGTCGAGGACGGAGACGCGCCGTACCTCGTGATGGAGTACGTCGAGGGCGATCGGCTCTCGGGGCTCATCAAAGAGCACGTGAGCCGCGCGAGGCAGGGGCTCCCGATCGAGATCGCGCTGCGCGTCGCGATCGACTCGCTCGACGGCCTGCACGCGGCGCACGACCTGCGCGACGACGACGGCGAGCCGCTCGACCTGATTCACAGGGATATCTCTCCCCAAAACGTCTTGGTGGGCGTCGACGGCGTCGCGCGCGTGACGGACTTTGGCATCGCGAAGGCCGCGGGCCGCGCGAGCCACACGCGCGAAGGCGAGCTCAAGGGAAAGATCGCGTACATGGCGCCCGAGCAGCTCACGAACCCCGGCGGGATCGATCGCCGCGTAGACGTGTTTGCGATGGGCGTCGTGTGCTGGGAGATGCTCACCGGGCGCAGGCTCTTTCGCGCGGCGACGGACATCGAGACCATCGGCGTGATCTTGCATCACGAGGTCTCGACGATTCGCTCGGTCGCGCCGCACGTCCCCGAGCGCGTCGAAGCCGTGGTGATGCGCGCGCTCGAGCGCGACCCCACCAAGCGATGGAACAGCGCGCAAGACTTCGCCCGCGCCCTCGAGTCCTTGGGCCTCGCGGCGCCGACGCGGTTCGTCGCTGACTTCGTCAAGCTCACCGTCGGCGACAAGCTCGTGCGTGAGCGCGCGCGGCTGCGCAGCGGTTGGTCCACCTCGACGCCGCACACGTCCTCGGCGCGCAAGCCGACGGGCGAGGTCAGCGTCTCTGAAGTCCGTCGCACGGCGACCGGCTCGATCATCACGGACCCTGCTGCGCCGTCGACGGCGAGCGGCTCGAAGACCAAGACCATCGTCGTGGGCGCGGTCAGCGCGCTCGCGATCGTGGCGGTGGCGATCGTCGCAGTGATCGCGATCACCAAGAAGCCCGACGCGCGGCCTGTGCCGGTGGGCATCACCGCAGGGCCTCCCGTCAACGTCGGGACGAACGTTGTGCAGGGGTCGGGTCCCGCGCAGACGACCCAGGGCGCGCAGCCGGCCAACACCGTCGTCGCGAACAATGCTGTCGTCGCGGACGCGGGGGTGACCGCGGATCCCCCACGCGCGACCACCACGCGACGCACGAACACCCGGCGCACGACTCGCGGGCATGGCGAGGACAACATCGACTCGGTCCTGATGGGCCAGCCGACGTTTCGCTGACGCTCAGCTCGTGGCCTGGTCCTTCGGCGCGATCGACGCGTGAAAGTCGCGCTGAATGCGGGGAACGTAGCTCTCGATCAGCGCTTCGACCCGCGCGGGGTCCGGCGAGCGGACCACGAGCCCGATGTGCCAGGGCTTGTCGTCCATGCGCCACACGATTTCGGGGTCGTTGAAGGCGCTCGCGTCGGGGTGCTCGAAGCGCGTGAGCGAGACGACGATGCCCGCGTAGTCGCCGCGCGGCGTGGGGGGCGTGTACGGGAGCTCTCCCTGCGAGGTCTCGATCTTGGCCCACTCTTCCCAGAGGTTGACGCCGGTGGCGGCCTCGACGAGGTCCGAGATTCCTGCGCCGCCGACGCGCGCGGCGGTCTCGAGAAAGTAGAACCGTCCGTCGTGCGCGCCGCGGATGAACTCGGTGTGCGCGACGCCGCGGACGTGGCCGAACTCACGGATCACGTCTTCGTTGATGGCGCGCAGCCCCGTGGCTTCGTCGCCGTCTCGGGGCAGCGAACGCGAGGCGAAGATGCCTCCTTCGTGCGAGACCTCGAGCATCGGGCGTCGGTACTTGCTGGCCTCGGCGAAGACCACCTTGCGCTCCCAGATGACCGAGTCGACGTGGTAGCAGTCGCCGGGGATCATCTTCTCGAGCAGGTAGTAGCTCTGCTGATCGCCGAGCGTCTCGAGGATGGGCCAGAGCTCTTCGGGCTTGCGGATCTTCTTGATGCCGACGCTCGAGGCCTCGCTGCGGGGCTTGAGCACCCAGGGGCCTTCGACGTTGGCGAGGTAGTGCCGCACGTCGTCGTGGTTGAGGATGTGAACGAACTCGGGGACCAAGATCCCGCGGTCCCGCGCCCTCGCGCGCATCGCGAGCTTGTCGCGAAAATACCGGGCCGTCGTGTCGCCCATGCCCGGGATGCGCAGGTGCTCGCGCAGGTGCGCGACGAGCTCGACGTCGAAGTCGTCGAGCGGCGCGATGCGGTCGAACTTGCGTGTGCGGGCGAGGTACGCGACGGCGTTGATGACCGCGCGACGGTCAGAGAAATTGGGCATCGCGAACACTTCGTCGATCGCGTGTCGCGCCCAAGGCTCTTTGCGGATGTTCTCGACGGTCAGGAGCACCACGCGCCAGCCGAGCTTCTTGCACTGCTCGATGAAGCGGTTGCCCTTGAAGAAGCTCGAGACGCACAGGATCGATGGTTGGCGGCTTGTCTCACTCACGGCGCGGCAGTCTATCGCAACCGAATCCGCGGGTCGCAGTGCGAACTGCGCGGCGCTCGCTCGACAACGCAGGGGCGCGAGTGGCATCGAACGGAGCACTTCAACGACCATGACCCTACGCGCCGCGCTCGTCGTCTCTGCCCACGGAACAGTGCAGTCTCTCGATGAAATTCCTGCGTTTTTGCAGGTGATTCGTCGAGGTCGCCCGGCCTCGGACGAGCTCGCGCGCGAGGTCCGGCGGCGCTACGAGGCGATCGGAGGGCGCTCTCCGTTGACCGAAATCACCGAGCGACAGGCGACCCTGGTGGGCGAGCTGCTCGGGGTCGAGGGCTACGCGGGGATGCGCTTGTGGCAGCCGTCGATCGAGTCGGCGATCGATCGGGCGCTGTCCTCCGGGGTCGAGCGGATCATTTCGCTGCCGGCCGCGCCGTTCTCGACAGAGATCTATCACGACGCCGTGGCGCGAGCGCTCGCTGCGAAGGGCGCGTCCGAGCGGGTCGAGCTCGTGCGGGTCGGCGGCTACGGGACGCACCCGGCGCTGGTCGAAGCGTTCGCGACGCGCGCGATCGAAGCGGGGGCGCTCGAGCGCGACGCGCACGTGGTGTTCACGGCGCACAGCCTTCCGGTGGCGGTGGTCGAGCGAGGCGACCGGTACCCGTCGCTCGTTCGCGCGTGCGTCGAGCAAGTGGCCGCGCGCGTGGGGCTCGATCACGAGCGCTGGACGCTCTCGTATCAGTCGCAGGGCGCGAGCGAAGGGCCGTGGCTCGGACCGACGCTGCCCGAGGTGTTCGACTCGCTGCGCGAACGTGGGATTTCTCAGGTGGTTCTCGCGCCGATCGGGTTTTTGACGGACCACGTCGAGGTGCTCTATGACCTCGACATCGAGGCGGCAGAGTGGGCGCGCGAGCGAGGCATGCGCGCGCGTCGGGCTCGCACGCTCAACGAGGACGCTGATCTTTGCGCGGCGCTCGCGGCGGTGGCGCGAGAGGCGCTCGATCGCTGAGCGCTGCGGTAGTCTCTGCCTCACTGTGACCGAGCTGTTGCTTCGCGCCGCGGGAGCGCGTGTGTTCGAGCGCGCCGACGCGCTGTTTCTGGTGCATCCGCGCGGGGGCGTGCATCGCCTCGACGGCGACTCAGCGGCGCTCGCCCGCGCGGTGCTCTCGCTGCTCGAGACCGAGCGCACGCGCGCAGAGCTCTTCGCGGCGCTGGCCGAGCTCGTCGGCGGCCCGGTCGAGCCGGCCTCGGTGGTCGACGACTTGCTGGCGTTGCTTCGGCAAACGGGCGCGGTGCAGGTGTCCTCGCGCGACGCGGTCGCTCGCCCTCGGGCTGTGCGCGGGCTGCGCGTGGTGCTCGGCGTGACGGGCGCGGTGCAGTCGATCCACACGCCGTGGCTCGTGTCGCTGCTGCTCAACGAAGGGCACGACGTGCGCGTGGCGATGACCGAGAACGCGCTGCGATTTTGCAGAGAAGAGGGCCTCGAAGCGCTGACGCACCACGCGGTGGTGACGAGCCTGTGGGCCAAGGACGCCGGCGGGCCGGCGCCGCACATTCGGCTGGCCGAGTGGGCGGACCTGATGGTGGTGGCGCCTGCGAGCGCGACGACGATCGCGCGGATCGCCGGAGGATCGTGCGACGACATCGTGAGCGCGGTGGCGATCGCGACGCGCGCTCCGGTGGTGGTCGCGCCGTCGATGAACGTCGCGATGGCCGACGCCCCGTCGGTGCGCCGCGCCGTGAACGCGCTGCGCGAGGACGGGTTCATCGTGGTGCACCCGACCGTGGGGCACGAAGTCGCGCTCTCGCCCGCCGAGCGCACAGCGATGCGCGGAACGATGCCCACCCCGCCGGAGTTCGTGGCGATCTTGCGCGCGATCATCGCGACCGCGCCCGCGCGACGAGGTTCGATCACCGCGCCGTCCGACGGGAGCTGGGACGCTCGCTACGCGTGCGCGCCATCGACGCGGCCGTGGGAGAGCGACGCGCCCGACGACGGTCTCGTGTCGGCGTTCGAGCGATGGAAGAGCGCCGCCGGCGCGCCGCTGCGGGTGCTCGACGCCGGCTGCGGGAGCGGGCTCGTCGCCACGGCGCTCGCCGCCATCGGCTGCGACGTGTGCGCGATCGACCTGTCGCCAAACGCCCTCGACCTCGGGCGCGCGCGCCCCGGCGCCGAGCGCGTGACATGGGTGCAAGGTGACGCGTTGACCGCGACGTTTTCAGGTCGATTTGATTATGTGTGTGACCGTGCCCTGCTGCATGTGCTTCCCGCGCCGCAGCAGCGGGCGTGGGCGCAGCGCGCGGCTGCGCTGCTGTTGCCGAAGGGGGCGCTCGTGTTGACGGCGCACAGCGAGCAAGCGCCGGCAGAGCTCGGGACGAGTCGGCTCAACGCGCGCGCGGTGGCCGAGCTGTTCGACGGGCTGCTCGAGCTCGAGTCGATCGAGCCCGTCGCGATGAAGGGCCCCGAGGGGACCACGGTGAGCGCGCGGCGGTACGTGCTGCGAAAGGGGTGAGTCGCTGAGCGCGCTCGCGACGGCGGTCGTGCTTCAGCGCCCCTGGCAACGCGTGAGCGTCGTCGCGGCCATGCGGCCGTTGGCGCCGTTGGGAACGTTGTGCACGATGAACGCGTCGCGCTCGCCCACGGCGGTGATCTTCGGGCCAAACGCGAGACCGCCTTCGGACACGGGAAGCACGCCGCGCACGCGCATCGAGGGCAGATCGACGACGGCGACGCGCAGCGCTCCTTCGCCTTCGAAGTAGGCGACGAGCAGCTCGATCGCGCTCACCGCCGCGCTCACGAGCAGCCCCGCGTTGGGCGCGGTCACGAGCGGCGCGCGACGCAGGGTGTTGTCTCGCGCGTCGAGGCGAACGAGCACGAGCGGTCCAGCGCTGGGGGCGAGCACGAACCATCCCGCGTTGTCGTCGGCGGCCGCGGCCATGGCGACGACGAACGAGGCGCCGAGGTCGATCGGCGCGCTCGCGCGAGGGCTGTCGAAGGCGATCGCGCGGACCGCGTTCGTGGGGGTTCGATAGGCGAAATACAGTGCAGATTGCCGCGCTGCCGAGGCCCAGCCGTTGGTGATGTGCTCGTTCGCGGGCAGCTCGACGCGGGCCTCGATCGTGGGCGGCGAGTCGAAGCCTTGGCCGAAGGTGGTGAGCTCGAGCGTGGTGCTGTTGGAGCGCACGCCGACGAGCGAGAACCGGGTCGAGCCTAGTCCCCACAGCGCCAGGCACGGGGGCATCGAGAGGCTGCGCGGCTGCGAGAGCGAGAGTCCGGCAGACCACTCGACGGTGACGCACCCCGGCTCTGTGATCGCGGCGCTGCTGATGCCTCGCTCTTGTTCTGCTGAGATCACCGAGACGCTGCCCTCTGCGCCGCTGCCCGCGCGCGCGAAGAGGGCGCGATCGTCGCGGTCGAGTCGGCCTGCGCCGTCGTAGCGCGAGAGGATGATCTGTTGCGGTCGCGGCGAGACGGGCTGCGGTCCATCGACCCAGAGCACGTGCCGCACGAAGGGATCGGCGTCGCTCGCGCGGCGGGCGACGACGTCGCGCACGAGGGCGTTTCCGGGCGTGACGATCGGAACGGCGCGCTCGACGACCCTCCATCCCGCGATGCACGCGTCGGGGTCGACGGGCGCTGCATCGCTGGCCACGGCGGAGTCTGTTGCAGGACGAACGGCTTGCCCGCAGTGCGCGAGCACGATCGCGCACGAGAACGCCCAGCGCTGTTTCATGGTCGGATGAAGCTCCCCTCGATGGTTCGAACGGTCGACGCAGGGTACTGCATTGCGCGAGCGGCGGGCGCACTCGGTTCGAATGGTCGGCAGCGTCGCTCTTCGCGCGCTGAGCGGCGCGTGCGGTCTCGCGACGGCTGCGTTGCTGGCGCTCACGCGTTGTGCAATCGAGCTGGCTCCCTACGGGTTGCCGGTCGCGCGGCTGCAAAGATTGGTTTCAATCGCTGTCCCTTTGGGCGCGACCGCGCTTGCGGGGGATCGTGCCGCGTGGAAGGCGCCGAGCGCTCGTGCGATGGTGAGTCAATCATGGACAATGATTGGCCGTTGATATTCCTTGGTTGCGCTGCGGTGGGCGTCTTGACTCGAAGTGAGTTCCAGTAGATATCGCTCGCGCCCAGCGGGGATGCCAGTGTTGGCAACGTCGCAATCACGTGCTGCTTCGAGACGATTCGAAGGCAACACCCGCAATCACTTCGAACGTTCGCCGTGTCGTGCTGTTGTCCCGCGCGCTGCTGACGCTCGTGCCTGCTTGAACACTGCCAAGGAGCCGTTATGCACTCTGCGCCGTCGCTGACACAATCTGACGCTTCTCCCGCTGGGACGGTGGCGTCGCTTCTCGCCGAGAAGCTGCGCGAGATGGGGGTTGCGCAAGCGTTTGGCGTGATGGGAGGTGCGATCGCGCCGTTCTTCAAAGCAGTGTTCGAGCGCGACATCAACGTTGTGCACTGTCGGCACGAAGCTGGCGCAGCGTTCGCCGCGATCGAGGCGTCCATTGCGACGAGGCGGCCCGTCTTGGTGTTTACCACTGCGGGGCCAGGAATCTCTAACGCCATCACTGGGATGCTCGCCGCTCGCTGGGAAGGCGCTCAGGTGATTTTCGTCTCGGCTTGCTCGTCGCCTGCGCACCGCGGTCGAGTCGCGACGCAGGAGACGACGCAGCAGACGATGCTCGGGACTGGGCTCTACATGGCGGGCGGCCCGTTGCACTTCGCCGCGACGATCGATCACCCCCAGCAGCTCGGACCGACGCTCGCGCAGCTGGCAAACGGGCTCCGCCGACCTGGAGCGTTTGTCGCCCACGTGAGCCTTCCGATCGCATCGCAGAACGCGATGGTCGCCGCGGCGCCAGTGCTTCCTTCGCGGCCTAGGCTCGCTGCCAACCGAAACATCGCCGCTGAGCACGCATCCCTGCTGTCGCAGGGTTCGTTCGTCATTTGGGTGGGTTTCGGTGCGCGCCACGCGAGCGAATCTGTGAGGCGGCTCGCCGAACGCTCTGGAGCGCGGGTCATGTGCTCGCCGCGGGCGAAGGGCGTGTTTCCTGAGGATCATCCGCAGTTTCTCGGCGTGACGGGGCTCGGCGGCCACACCGAGGTCGACGACGCGCTCGCCGCGGATCGGCCCGACTATATTCTCGTGCTCGGAACGAGAATGGGTGAGTCGACGTCGTTTTGGGCGTCCGAACTCACTCCAGCGAAGGCATTTCTCCATGTCGACATCGACCCATCGGTGTTTGGTACGTCGTACCCCGAAGTGCAAACCATCGGAGTCGCCGCAGACGTAGAGGAGTATCTGCAATCGCTCAACGAGCTGCTCCCGGCTGCCACGTCGAAGCCAGAGCGTCGCGAGCGACCGAGGGCGTCGCTCTCCGCCAGAACTGCTGGCGCGGTCCGTCCCCAGCTGCTTTTGCAGGAGGTGCAGCGGGTGTTCGTCGATCGCGCAGGTGCGTGGCTGATGGCGGAGAGCGGAAACGCGTTCTGCTGGGCGACTCACTTGCTTCGGTTCAACGAGCCGGGGCGCTACCGAGTGAGCACTGGCTTCGGATCGATGGGGCACGCCACGTCGAGCGTCATGGCGGCAGCGCTCACGCACCGTCGACAGGCGGTCGCGCTGGTCGGTGACGGCGCGATGATGATGATGAACGAGCTGCACACCGCGGTGCAATACCGAGCGGATGCCGTGTGGATCGTGCTCAACGACTCGTGCTATTTGATGTGTGCGCAGGGCATGCAGATGATGGGTTGGGAGCCGTTCTCGTGCGAGCTTCCGCCGGTTGATTTCGTCGCGCTCGCCAAGGCCGTCGGCGCTCAGGGGGTGCGCATCGAGCGCGAGACCGACGTGCGCGAGGCGCTCGAGTCGGTGGCCCGCATGACCGGACCGGTCGTCGTCGATGTCTCGATCGATCGAGCAGAGGTGCCGCCGACTGGGCGCCGCAATCGAAGTCTGATGCAACAGGGATTCGGAGCGACGAACAAATCGTAGCCGGTGCTATCCGTGATGACGGTCACCTGCGTGCTGCGCGCCAACGAGCACCGCCATGTTGCCGGGCGGGAGCGCGCCGTCGTGCATTCGCTGATGCGCAGTCGCGAGCTCGCTCCACGCAAACGTGCGCGCGAGGCACGGGTCGACTTTACGGTCTGCGACGAGTCTGTTGAGCGCCTCTGCCTCTTCGCGCGTCGCGAAGTGCGATCCCTGAAATCGCTTCTGTCTCATCCAGTGATGACGCAGATCGATCGTCGCGTGATAGCCAGTGGTGCCTGCGCAGATCACGACCATCCCGCCTGTGTCGCAGACATACGTCGAGGTCGGAATCGTGCTTTCGCCGGGGTGCTCGATCACGATTCGAGGATTGCGGCGCTCTCCCAGCGCGTCCCAAAACGCGCGGCCGAAAGCGCGCGCGCCGCGAGTCCATTGCTCCATAGCTTCCGAGTCGGTCCAGTGCGGAAGCGCTCCCCAGTGAGCGAACCGAGTGCGATCGATGCATCCGATCGCGCCGAGCTCCGTGCAGTGCTTGGCCTTGTTCATGTCGCTGATGACCGCGATCGGGCGCGCGCCGCGCGCCGCAGCGAGCTGGATCGCCATCGATCCGAGCCCGCCCGCTCCTCCCCATACGAGCACGGGATCGCCATGCCTCGCTGTGTGCGGCGCCCAGCCGAAGAGCATTCGGTAGGCGGTCGCGCCGGACAACATGTACGCCGCCGCTGCGTCCCACGACAGATGACGGGGCTTGGGAAGGCACTGAGATTCTTTGACGCGAGTAAATTGAGCGAAGCTGCCGTAGTTCGTCTCGTAGCCCCAGATGCGAAACGACTCCGACATGGTGACGTCTTCGTCGCCGCTGACCGCCGCGGAGTCCCAGACGCCGCAGTGCAGGACGACCTCGTCGCCGACGCTCACGTTTCGTACGGCGCGGCCGACTCGATACACAATCCCTGCAGCGTCGCTGCCTCCGATGTGAAAATCCTCGCGTTCTCCAGCCTTGGTGCGTGCTTTGATGACGTCGACGGGCGATCCGCGCGCGGCCCAGACATTGTTGTAATTGATTCCTGCCGCCATCACATATACGAGAACCTCGTCCGCGGCGATGTCGGGCACCGGCACGATCTCTTCAGCGAATGCAGTCTCTGGTGCGCCGAATCGACTCGCCCGTACGACCCAAGCGTGCATTGTCTCGGGGACTGTTCCAACGGGGGGCTGTTCGCCCAGTGCATACAACGGCTGTCTCATTCGCGTCCTCACGGCCATGGCTTCGCCGACCGGACAGGGGCGGCACAGGTCGATTGTGAACGAAGACCCCCGTCGACACAACGCCTTGCTCACAACTCACGTCGCACGATCGACTCCAGAATTTCCATCAACGGAGCAGAATGAGATGAATTTCGACCCCGCTCGCTTGGTCGCGGTCACCGGACTCGGCATTGTGTCCGCGTTGGGTAACTCGATGCCAATCGCGCTCGCGAACGCGCGGCGCGGCGTCAACGGAGTGCGTCGGTACGAAGGCCGATGGGTCGAGTCGCCAGCGAATTCGATGATCGCTCGCATCGGCGGCGCGGTTGAGGGCTTTGACCCTGCGCAGTTTCTCGACCCGCGATTCGTCGATCGCCAGGAGCCTGCATTGGCGTACTGCCTCGCCGCGACCAAAGAGGCGCTCGCAGATGCTTCGCTGAATTCGCTAGCTGCTGACCCCGATCGATTCGGCTGTGTCGTCGGCGCAGGGCTGCCGGGAGCTGAACTGTGGCACCGCGCGCTTCATGCTGCGTACTTCGAACAGCGAGCGAACAGCGTGCCTAGACTGGGCGCTGTCGCGATCACCGCTACCGCGACCCCGGGCTATGTTGCTCTCACCCATCAGCTGCGCGGACCATGCTTCGGCGTCGGCAACGCGTGTGCGTCAGGGGGAGCTGCGGTCGCGCTCGCCGCAGACCAAATTCGCCTCGGACGCGCCGACCGGATGCTGGCCGGAGGATGCGAGTCGAGCATGCGTAGCTTTCTGTCGTACGCGTCGTTCGTGGAGGGGGGGATGAACGTCACCGAAGATCCGCGGGGCGCGTGCTCGCCGTTCGCGAAGAATCGGCGCGGGTTCGTCCTCGCTGAAGGGGCGGCGATGCTCGTGCTCGAGCGGTTGGACATCGCGCTCGAGCGTGGCGCAAAAGTGTACGCAGTCATGCTCGGCGAAGCTCACTCGAACGACGCGTACCATGTCATCAGCCCCGAGCCGACTGGAGCGGCGTGGGGGCGTTCGATGAGCAACGCGCTCGCAGCGGCGAAGGTCGACCCGAGCGAGGTTGATGCGATCTCCGCGCACGCGACCGGCACCCCGCAAGGCGACGTCGCCGAGACTCGCGCGATCAAGATCGCCCTCGGCGAGCATGCGAAGAAGGTGGCGATTTCTGCGACCAAATCCATGCACGGACACGCGTTCGGCGCGACTGGCGCGATCGAGACCGCGCTCGCGCTCGCCGCGATGCGCGAGGGTTTTGTGCTGCCGACCATCAACCTGCACGAGCCTGATCCTGAGTGCGACCTGGACTATGTGCCGCACGAGGGGCGTCGCAGGGCAGTGCGCGTGCTCGTGAAGAATTCGTTTGGAGCCGGCGGCGTTGCGTCGACGCTGGTCTTTCGAAACGGCGCAGAGTTCTCTGCATGACCACGAAATCGAGTGATCCGCTGCCGCGCGTCGCGATCGACGACATCTCGACCAACACAGAATCAACTTCGCTGGTGACAACGACTATGCCGAATCAACTTCCGCTCGACATTCAGCAAACGCTCAAGGACGCTGGCGCGGTTCGCGTGCCCCCGTGGCTCGCTGTGGTCTCCGCGCTCTGCTCCGCGCAACCGGCCGGAATGCGCGAGACGTTCGAGTGGCTCGCGGCCAACTGCGACGAGATCGCTCGCTCGTACCGGGTCGGTGAGACCGAGCCGCTATCGGCGGCGGTGGTTGCGCCAGACTTGCAGTTCGTCCCCGACGTTGGATCGCTCGACCGATCGATCAACGATCACTGGCTGCGAGAGCGTCGGATCTTCGCGGACCTCGTCGGCCAGCGCTCGTTTATGCAGGTCGCGGTGTATGCGATCGCCGGCGTCGAGCTGTCCTCCAGCGACGCGGCGATGCTCGAGCAGTTTGCGCTGGCGTGCCTCACCGTGGATCGTCGCGCATGGCCAATGGCCGTGACCCGACGCGTCGCTGGCCACGGAGGTGGAATCGCCGCTGCGGTTGTGGCTGGCGCCGCGATGATGGCGTCGCCCATGCTCGCTGGCGTCGCCGCCGCTGACTGCGCGAGGTTCTTGCGCAGCGCAGCGGAGGCAGAGTCCTCGGGCGTCGCGGTGACGGACACCATCGCCGCTTTGCTTGCCCGCAAAGAACGGGTGATGGGCTTCGGACGTCCTGTCGTCGGTCCCGATGAGCGCTCGCCCGTGCTCGAGCAAATCATCGCGCGGTACGGTCGCGGCGACGGGCGCTACGTCTCTCTGCTTCGTCGCGCGGAGGCCGCGTTCTTCGAACAGCGCGGGTTGAAGACAACGGCCGCGGCGTGGTCTGCCGCGATCTTGAGCGACCTCGGATTGACACCCCCGGCGGTGCATGCGTTGTCGAATCACTGGGTGACGGTCTGCGTATTTGCGCAAGCAGCGTTCTCCGATGAGCGTGCGCGCGCAGAGCAGGTCGAGCGCTGAGATGCAGATCGAAGGGGCATCTGTGCTTGTCAGCGGCGGCGCTTCAGGGCTAGGCGAGGCGACTGCGCGACTTGCGGCCGCGCGCGGCGCGCGGGTGATGATCGCTGACATTCGTGACGAGCGGGCGGCGGCGTTGGCGGCGGAGATCGGCGCGCGCAGCGTGCGGTGCGACGTTGCTTCTGCCCAGGACGCTCAGTCCGCGGTTCGTGCGGCGCTGGACGCGTTTGGGTCGCTCGACGTCCTCGTCAATTGTGCAGGCGTCGCGCTCGGCGAACGCACCGTGAGCAAGGATGGTCCGCACGATCTCGTGCGCTTCGAACAAGTCTTGAGCGTGAACCTCGTCGGCACCTTCAACATGCTTCGACTCGCGGCTGAAGCGATGGCGAAACAGCCGCCCAGCGCATCGGGAGGTCGAGGCGTTGTGATCAACACGGCCTCTGCTGCCGCGTTCGAGGGCCAGGTCGGACAAGCTGCGTATGCGGCTTCGAAGGGTGGAGTCGTCGCGATGACGCTGCCGATCGCGCGCGACCTGGCGCGGCTCGGAGTTCGTGTCGTCACGATCGCGCCGGGGTTGTTTCGGACGCCGATGCTCGAGGCGATCCCCAAGGAGGCGCTCGCTGCGCTCGCTGCGCAGGTTCCCTTCCCGGCGCGGCTTGGCGAGCCAGAGGAGTACGCGAGGCTGGCGCTGCACATCGTCGACAACGACATGTTGAACGGCGAGACGATTCGGCTCGATGGCGCCCTGCGAATGGGCGCTCGGTAGGTCTTCGGCACGCCTCTGCTCAGAACACGCCCATCGACGCTGACCGACACGGCCCACGGTGGCACTCTCGGCGTCTCGTCGACGCGCAACGGCCGCGCAGAGAGTTCGTCGCCGAGCGCTTGACCGACGAAGGGCAGGTCGCCGAACGCCGCCCAGCGCTCGGCCGAGCGCCGTTGGACGTCCTATCCATCTGTATCTTCAGCGACCGGCGTGAGCTTCACGGGGAGGGGCAGGCGAAGGAGGAAGCGTTCGATGGTTGACCGCCGCGATTCGTTGCGCTCTAGTGCGGCGTCTTCGTCTGGCGCGCTGCGAGTGCAGATGTTGTTTCGGGTGGGGACTGCAAAGGGAGGACGAATGCGATTCGAGCGATGGTTGTGGCTGTGCGCTGCCTTTGTCATGGGGTGCGGCAACTCGACGTTTGGCGCGGGACAGGACGCGGCGGCGGCTTGCGTTTCGGGTAGTCAGTTTTCGTGCGTGTGTGATCGTGGTCGATTGGGCGTGAGCACGTGCCTGCCCAGCGGGCAGTTCGGCGTGTGCCAGTGCACAGGCTCGAATCCGACGGTGCCGTCCTGCGTCCCCGGAATGCAGGTCGCCTGCGCTTGTACCGATGGCCGATCGGGCGCGCAGCGCTGCCTCAGCGACGGAGTGTTCGATCGCTGCGAGTGCACGGGTCCGACGCCCACGATGGACTCGGGCGTCGACTCGGGCGTCGCGTTCGACGCGGGGACGCCGGTCGACGCAGGGTCTGCGGTCGACGCTCGCTCTGCAGACGCCACCACGGATGTGAACCTGCCCGAAGGAGGGCCTCCTGTCCCTGTGAGCGTCGGCACCGACCGAATCGTCGACGTGTTTGTGATCGAGGCCGGGCTCGTCATCGTTCGCCCCGCCACGGTCGTCGTCGTCGATCGCGCAGGCGCGCAGCTTCGAAGCTGGACAGCGCCGCGCGAGATCACCGCCGCCGCGTTCGATGGAACGTGGCTCGCCATCGCCGACCGCGCGATGCTCAACGTGTTCGACACCTCGCTCACGATGACGAGCAGCACCACACTGCGCGACACGTGCGTGACCGCCGCGATCTTGCCGGGGCAGCGCTTCGTCTGCGGCCCCGCGAGCGACTGGGATCGAACGTTCGGCGTTCACCAACTGCCGTCGGGCGCGGCGCTCGCAGCGAGCGGTCGTTTCACCTATCAGGGGACGCCGATGCGGCGCGTCCCGGGGCGCGACGACTTCACGACGGTGACGACCAATTTGAGTCCGTCGGACATCTATTTGAAGCGACTGATGCTCGATAACTCGATTGTTTCGTTCGGTGACTCGCCGTACCACGGCGACTTTCCGGTGACTGACGTCTACGCGTTTATCGGCGATCCGGCGACGCACGTCGTCACTCACGGCGGAATCCTCCTGCAAATTTACGGGCCGACCTGCCGTGGCTCGACGCCCGCGGGCACAGGAGCGTGCTTCACCCGCGATGGCATCCTAGGCACGCTCTCAACAGGGCAGACCTTCGTCGGAATGACCGAGATCAACGCCACGCGGCTCATCGGAATCACCGCGCCGACCGCTGGCTTTCCGCCGGACAGCCTCTGCGCTTCGGGCTGCTCGGTCCAGCGCATCGACGCCACGACCCGAAGCGTTCTGTCGTCGAGCACCTTCACCGCCGCTTCGATGCAAGCGATCACCGCAGTTCGGTACGACCGATGGTCCGATCGCGCGGTGATCGCATACACGCTCGGCCGTCGGTACGACCCGCCGACCGGCCATCGCGTCGAGCTGCTGTCCTTCTGAGCCACGATCACCCCGAACACGCCGGTGGACGAACACCGGTCGCAGCGCTGGTCTTCACTCCCCCCGCTCGAACCCATGAAGGCGCGCGACCTCGATTGCGCGTTCGCCCGTGAGACTGCGGCGCGAGCCCAAACAACGGCGCGCAAAGCAGACCGTCGAGGCCGTCCACGGCGTCGAGGCCATCACCACCAACCGCGCCGCAGAGGCAGCTGACGTCAGCATCGGCTCGCTCGACCAGTACTCTCCCGATACGCAGGCCATCTTCGTCGTCCTTCACGTTCGCCCCGTCGACCGAGAGCGCCTCGCCATCGAGCAGACGAGCAGCGAGTGCGCCGCGGCGCCACCGCGACGCTCGTTCAGCGGCACGCCAAGGCGGACGCGGACGAGGCCAACACAGCATCGCTAGTGAAAACAGCGGCGGACGCACGATGCCGGGCCGAGGGCGAAGACGAGGCAACGGGCGATCGGGTCGCCGAACGCCGCCGAGCGCTCGACCGAGCGTCGTTGGACGTCCTTTCCTCAGCCTCGTCCGCTGCGCCTGTGTCGATCGCGTGCTCCGCGGGAATCTCCGCGTACCCCTTTAGGCAACGAAGCGCGCTCGTCTCCGCGCCGTGCGCAGAGCGAGGATCGCCGCGCGCTGCCGGTCGCATGAAAGTAGACGCACCCATCGGGAATACGGCTACGACAACAGGCCCTTCGCGCTCTTGGTTTCGAGACTTCGCCGCCTGCCGCTCGACGCCGCACTTCGCCGTGTGCCAACCTTTCGTCATGGGACTCGTTGCCAATTTGCAGAGCGGCGCGGCGGGAGTTCGCGTCGCGCTGGCCATCGATCGAGGCTGGACCGTTCGCAGCGACGACGAATCCGTGGCGAACATCCGTCGCGACGGCGGCGCGATCGAAGTGCACGCCATGGTCTCGCGCGCGGTGGTCGACCTGTCCCCAACACACGACGAAGCGCTGCGCGAGGACGCGGATCGCTGCGCCCGCGCCATCTTCAACGACACGTTCGAGCTCCGCTCCAACGCAAACCTGGCCCCGAGCGATCGCCGCCGTCGAACCGACGACCCGAGCTGGTCGCCGCTCGTCGAGTGCGCTCGGATCGAGATCGACGGACAGCCCGCGCAACGATCGATTCACCGCGTCATGTACGAGCCCGGCATCGAGGCGATCATCGGCAGGCTCGTGATTCCCGTGCGTCGCGGCTCGATCGAACTCCGAGCGCTCTCGGTGTCACACGAAACGGGGTACCGAGAGTCGACGCTGACGCTGCTTCGACGCGACAAAGGCGCGGACAAAGAGGCTGGTTGGCCTTTGATTTCGCAGGCGGAGTTCGACTCGATCGACCTCGACGCGCAGTTTGCAGCGCACCCCTTGTCGCTCGTGCGCGCGCAGCTCGCGAGCTGGCTCGAACCAGGGGCGATCACCATCGTAGCGCCGCCGTCGGACGACGCGCACAGGCTAGCCATCCAACGCGTTCCGTTTGTCATCGCGCCGCCGATACGGGCGATCGCGAGCTCGTCCTTCGCAGGACGAGGCTTCGAGGTCGAACGCTTCTCGCGCGTCGAGCTCGGCACTTCCGAGGACAGCGTCCTTCACTGGTCCGTCGGAACCATCGACCTCGACCGCCTCCGCAACAGAAGCGCTTCGATCGAGTCGCTACGTCCGTTGTTCGAAGCGATGCACCGCGAGGCCCACGGCGCGTCGTGGTCTCCGAAGTCGAGCGCGGGCGCCCTCGCTGCGACGAGCGCGGGCGTCGCGGAGATCAACAACGCTGCAGGCGGCCGGAGCCTTCGATTTCGCGCGCTCGAACGCGCGGACCACGCGCGCTTCGTCGCCGTGTACGCACACCGCGGTTGGAGCGACTCCTCCCTCGACGCAATGCTCGACCACGCGCAGCTCGACCGCGACCGCGCATAGTCGCACCCTGCGCTCGGCGCTGTTTCAATCAATCTCAACCACTACCGCGATGGGGATCGTAGTGATTCCGGTGCGCGGCAGTGGTTTGACTTTGATTGAAACCGCGCTCATCCGCTCCGCGCGTCTTCGACGCTCGTCGCGGGCGCGGTATACATCGTCACGAGCGCTCCGTACCCCGTGAAGGCGTTCGCGACGACGGCCGAGTCGACGCCGTGGCTCTTCGCGCAGCGGCTCGAGCGCGCGCGTGAGAGCGCGTGAAGCGGGAGGCGAGCGCCGTCAGCCCCGCGCCCGCGCGATCCGCGAGGATCGAGGCGATCCCGCCATCGGGCAGGGGACGTATGATGCACGCGGCGACGCATGAAGCTCCCGTCGAACGAAGAGCCGATCTACCGCGTCGATCCCCGACGAATCATCGAGCCGATCGGCAGCTATCTCCCGCGCGAACGACGCCTCGTGCTCGATCGAGAGGGCTACCCGTTGCTCGCGCCCGGCGAGCACGCGATCGACGATGAAGACCTCCCGTGGGTGTTGCAAGACACGGCGCCGACGGGGTTCATCGGGCAGCGCTTCGCGCAGTGGTTCTCGGCGCTGCGGTTGCCGCAACGTTCCCGCGATTGGAGCGCGCTCGACGCGCTGCGCGCGGTCTGCGAAGCAGTGCACGACCTCTCGGGAAACCTCGTGATCGGCCGCGGCAGCTACGCGCGCTACCAGCACATCTTCGGCGGCGGTCGCCAGCCGGGGCCCGCGCGCTCCGAGGCTGTCGCGCTGTTTCTGCGGCTCGCGAACGACGCGCTCGACGAGTCGATCGGGCTCAGCTCGCTCGGCGGCGAGCGCCCGAAGTTCTCGCTGCGACTGGCGGACGGAGCCGCGTTGCTGGTCAAGTTCTCGCCCCCCACGAGCACGCTGCTCGGCGCGCGTTGGCGAGACCTGCTGCACCTCGAGATGCACGCCGCGCAAACGCTTCGATCTGCGGGCATCGCCGCGGTTGAATCGGGCGTCGAGACCCTCGAAGACCGCGCGTTTCTTCGGGTCGAACGCTTCGATTGCTGCGTCGGAGGAGGACGCGTCGGCTGCGTCACCTGGGCATCGCTCTCCGCCGCTCGTTACGGAATCATCAACGCCGCGAAGACCCACGACGTCGCCGCGCTGCTGCACGCCGACGGCTTTCTCACGGACGACGAGCTGCGTCGCTTCAACATCGCGCACGCGTTCTCGGCGGCGATCGGCAACGACGACACGCACCTCGGCAACTACGCGCTGCTCATCGACGAGCGCGGCCGCAGCGCGCTCGCGCCCGTCTACGACGTGGTTCCGATGCAGTGGGCGCCGCGCAACGACGAGCTGCCCGACGCGCGCGTGCGTCCCGCGGCGCGCAGCGATCTCGCGGAGGTACGCTCGCTCGTGCAGCGACTGGTCGCCGCCGTCGAAGCGGATCGCGCCGTGTCGCGTCCGTTCGTCGACGCGTGGCGCGCGATGATCGCCGCCAATCTGTGAGCAGCGCGGCGCTCTCGATCGGGAGCAACCCGACGAACAGCTCAGCGGCTGCTCGCTGTGCACTGTCAGCGGCAACAACAGCGGCGGACGCACGATGCGGGGCCGAGGGCGAAGACGAAGCAACGGGCGATCGGGGCGCCCACCGCCGCCGAGCGCTCGACCGACCACCGTTGGTTATCCTAGCCCACTACCGCGCCAGGGGTTCGTAGTTTTCCCGGTGCGCGGCAGTGGTTTGACTTGAATTCAACGGTCGTTCCATCACCCGAACCTCTCCGGTCATCTGCGATGCCAGTCGCGGGCGCGGCATCGCCTCCCTCGATACGTCCATCCACCGCGCGGCGTGCAACGACGCGTGGAAGCACCTCGCGACGCTCACGAAGAACCGCGCGCGCTTCGGCCTGGTGATCGCCGATCCGCCGAGCTTCGCCTCGCGCGCATCGAGCGTGCCCAAGGCGATCGAGGCGTACCCCACGCTGCACAACGCCTCGCTCACGCTGGTCGCGCCCGGTGGATTGTATCTCGCGGAGTCGTGCTTGAGCCACATCACGCGCGCGATGTTCGCCGAGACCGTGAGCGACAGCGCGCGCAAGGCGAAGCGCTGGTCGCTGCTGCTCAACGCGAAGGGCTCGCCCGCAGACCACACGCGGATCCGTGCGTTTACCGAGGGGGACTATCTCGAGGCGGATCTGTATCGCGTGCTGTGAGAGCTACGGAGAGAGCGCCACCTGGATCTGCGCGCCGATGCTGATGGCGCTCACTTCGAGCACGTAGTTTGTGTTCGGCGACAAGCCTTCGATCACCAAGCCAGGCTCAATGTGCGCGCCGATGAGATACCCGGCCCGCCACCGGAACGCCTCGGGCGCGCCCGCCCCGCACCCCGCGCGCAAGACGAACGTGGCCGAGCCATTGGTCGTGGGCGACACGACGCGCAGATTGTAACCGCCGCTGATGCCGGGCCTATCCGCGGAGCGCCACGAGAGAAAACGTGAGTTCGTGTCGGTCACGCGGGGCCCGATCGAGGTCAGCGTTGCCGACGCGAGCGGGATCGCTGTCGCGCACGTGGTGTTGGTCGGAGCAGGTGCGGGTGGCTCGACGATCACGTTCAGAGTGCCGACGATCTGGGACTGGATCTCGTAGGTTCCCGCCGCGAGTACGCGCGAAATGATCCCCGGGTACGGCGTCGATTGGATGCACGTCGGAGCCGCAGAAGCGCAGTCTGTCGCGATCCCAAAGGCCATCGCATACCCAATTGAACTGTGTGTCTTGTACACCGTCACCTGCGAAGGGGCGCTCAACGTGAAGCGCGCAGATTGCGCGATCGAGGACGGGTGCGGACTCACCCCGAGATCGCACGCAAAGTACGGAAACGCCACTCCCGACGGCGCGAGCGTCGTCGTAACCGGAATCGTCATCGTCGCACCCGCAGGCACCACGATCGGCGTCATCGAGCACGTGGACGCCGGGCGCCCGGAGCCTGCTTCGATCGCGGGCGTGCTATCGACGATCATCGCGTCTGATGCGTCGCTCATGGAGTCCGCCGCGTCGCTCATGGAGTCCGCCGCGTCGCTCATGGAGTCCGCCGCGTCGCTCATGGAGTCCGCCGCGTCGCTCATGGAGTCCGCCGCGTCGCTCATGGAGTCCGCCGCGTCGCTGCCTGATTCCGTCGCGTCGCTGGTCGCATCAGCGATATCTGGAGCCACATCCGCCATGGAATCGCCGTGCATCACATCCGATGCGGCTCCATCGACTTGGTCTGGCGCCGCGTCGGACATCGAACCCGGCGGATCGCACGCCACCAACATCGAGCACGCCGCAAACGCAGCGCACACGCGCAATTTGACCTTTCGCATGATGAGCATTCCCCTCTACGGTTGGAGTTCGATTGCTGAGTGTCACCTGCGATCGAGATCTTCGCAATCATCGAGGTCGTCTTTCACTTTTCACGCGTTGCGCGCGTCGAGCACTTCATTCAGCGCCTCTCGCGATCTTGCTGCGCGACGATGCTCTCGAGCGCCGCGAGGCCGAACATGTTCTTCTTCACGAATGACGGATTGTGCGGGACGAGAAGGAACCGCGGGTGCCGCGCCCACAGCGCGCCGCTTGCGCTCGAGCGAGCCGGCCGCCTCGCGCGCCTCGTTGCGCACGGGGTCGTTGCCCTCGATCGAGCTGCCGCCCACCGCGGCAGACACGAAGAAGATCACCGTGTCGTCGCGGGTGGGCTCGATGCTCGTAGCTGCCGTGCATCTCCGCGAAGAACGCTTGGCGCTCGTCTGGCCGCTACGCAGCGCCGTCGAGCGCCCCGCGGTCGCGCAGCAAGATCTGCCGACGCAGCATCGCCTGTGAAAACAGCGGTGAACGCACGATGCGGGGCCGAGGGCGAAGACGAGGCAACGGGCGATCGGGTCGCCGAGAGCCGTTGGGTGTCCTAGCCTCCCAGCCCCGCCACGATCTCACGCGCGAGCGCCTCAGCCGTCGTCACTCCTCGAACGTCCAAGCCCATCGTCACCGCCTCGCTCACGCTCATGGGCAGTGGCTCGGCACGGCCGCCGGGCGCCGGATCGTCGCCTCGCTGCCACGCGTCGAACGCTGCGCTCGGCTTCGCGATGAACTTCCTGCGCTCGTCGGCGAGCCACGACTCGGACACGCGCTACCGCGCGTCGAGGATCTCCCGCAGCTCGCGCGTCCCTGCAACCCGCCGCGACGCCGCGAACCTCCTCTTCGTGCTCGGTGTCCGCCGCGAAGAGCCGACGGGGGTGCGCGATGTACTCAGCACCTGCCGCGTCGAGCTTCACCGCCGCCAAAGACACTGCATGCGCACCCGCCGCGCGGCAGCGGGGCCCTGGATCACTTCATCTGCTCCGCGGCCGCAGCGAACGCCTCGCTCGTCCGGGGCGTGATTCGAGCCTTCTCGAAGACACCGTGCTCAGTGGCCTTCGAGAGCGCGCGGAGCTTCGCGGCGCCCCACCCCCGGCGACGCGCGAGCACCACGATCGCTTCGGGTGCGATGAACATCCAATCGACGAGCTGGACGATCTCTTTGTCCGTGAGGTTCGGCGCCGCGATCAGGGCCGCCTCCTTCTTGCTGTGAAACGCCCACACGAAGCCCGTCGGAGGCTTCTTCATCGCCGCGCGGAGACCGCTTGTCACGAGCTCGAGCGCTCGCGCTTCGCCCACCGCCGCCGCGCCGCGAGCGAGCAGCAGGTCCACGTCGCGCTGCCACGAGTCTTTGAGGAACGGCGCGCCGAGGTCAGGCACGGCGCGCCACCAACGCTCGATGGACGCTTCGGTGTCTGGCTCCGAGGCTCTCGGCTCGACGGGCTCGCCCTTGGCGGAGCGCGCTCGCGCCGGCGCCGCTGGATTCACAGGGCGAATGCGCTTTCGAAGCACGGGCACGGAGTCGTCGTCGAAGGGAGCCATGCTCGCGTCGAACTCCGCGCCCAGGTCGATGTTCATCTCCCGCCCTGCCTCGGCGTCGAGAAACGCGAAGTACCAGCGGCGCGTGCCGTACTTCTGAAACAGCACGACGAAGGCCTCGAACGCGAGGTCCAGCGGCCAGGCCTGGCGCGCGTCTTGGACGTAGTAGAGCTTCGGCGCGTCGCTTCTCGTGTACAGGTCTACCGCGATCGCCGCGGATTCTCCTGGGATTCGCGCGACGAGCTTCAAGCGCAAGAGGAGGTTGACCCTCGCGAGGTCGCGCTTGTTCGCGACGTCGATCTCGGGCGAGTACAGCTCGTCGCAGAAGGGCCCCTCGCTCATGGCGTCGGTCGGAACCTCGGCGCTCTTGTGCGCGATCGGAGCTGAGAAATCACCGGCGAACATCTCGTCCAGCGAGGCGATGCGAGACTCTTCGGTGACCCCGTCGACGTCGAGCTCGACGACGAGGCCGTCGGTCTTTCCGTAGAACGCGCGAACGCTGCTGGGGAGTCCGTCGGGCACAGCCTCGCCGAGCGCCTTCTTGTGCGAGGTGATCGTGGACTTCGGTCGTCGTACGCGCGGCTTCATGCTCGATGGCCTGCGAGTGTACCCAGCGTCTGTTCAGTCAGTGCGCGACGGTCACTCCCGCGGGAGCCGCAGGGGCACGCGCAGTCCTCCGCGCGGAGAACGCTCGAGCGAGAGCTCGCCCCAGCGCTTCACCACGATGCTGGCGACGATCGCGAGGCCGAGGCGCTCGGGGACGGTGTTCAATAGTTCAAGAGACCGGGATAACCCCGCGAGTTTACTGCGCGCGCCGCTGCTCGTGGGACGAGCCCGTCTGCGAGAGCCCCAAAGGTCCAGCCGCCGATCGATCGAACACCGTCCCTGCCGTTCATGTGGGCACGGCAGCTCCCGCCGCGGGATTTCGCCGGGTTATCCCGGTTTCTTGAACTATTGAACACCGTCCCCGCTGCGCGCCGGGACGCGGCGCGTGCGGCGCACGGCGGCGCGGGGCGCCGAGCGCTCGGACTCGCATCGCACGCGGTGCCTGCTGCTCAAAACACGCCCGCGACCACGAGGCTCGTCGCCCCTTGCCCATCGACGCTGACCGTCGCGGCCCACTGTGGCGCCCTCGGCGCGCGCGGCGTCTCGTGAGCGAGCAACGGCCGCGCAGAGAGCTCGTAGCCGAGCGCTTGACCGACGAAGGGCAGCACCGCCGCGGTCGCGAGGACCGTGTATGCCACGGGCGCAGAGATCGCTCGGATCGTGAGGATGGGCGTCGCGAACAGCGCGCCAGCCGCGGCGCCGCCGACGAATCCCGCAAACGTCGCCCAGTACGAACCGCGCGCGTCGAAGCGGTTCGCCAGCCCCTGATACGCAGCCGGAATCAAGAACGCCGTCGCCGCCGCCATCGCGCCGAACACCGCGCCCGAGGCGATCGTCTGTCCCGCGCAGCTCCAGCACAACACCAGCGGAACCATCGCTCCTCCCGCGCTCAGGCCCCCGCCGATCGCCGCCGCGCCGATCGACGCCAGCGTCGCCGAGAGGATCCGCTCGCGCGTACGGGCTCGAAAGCGCGTGGTGTTCTCGTCTGCGATGCGCGCGGCGCTCCCTGGAGCGAAGCGAAGCTCTTCGAGCGTCGGCACTCGCGCGGCGGGCAGCGATGTCGCCGCCGGTGCTTCGATCACCCGCGGCGTGAGCTCTGTCGGCGGCTCGCTCTGCGCGAGCGTCTCGCGGGCGACGAGCGTCACGGCGAGCGCGGTCGAGGCGGAGCAGCTCGCGCGCTTCACAGCGATCCTCCCAGGGTCACGAGCATCGCGTCTCGCGTCGCGATCAGCCCCGGCTGCATCGACCGCGCTGCCGTGCGCGGCTCGGAGGCGCGGGCATCATTGGGACCCATCGAGCACTCGTTGCCGATGGTCGCTCCGATCATGGCGAGCGCAGGGATCAGCACCATGGGCGCGACCGGCGCGAACCAGCTCGGGTTGACCGCTGCGAAGTAGATCGAGACGCTGCCGAGCGCAGCGCCGCCGAGCGCTCCGAGGGTCGTCGCGGCGTAGGTGCCGCGGCCGCCGATCGCGCGCGCCGTGAGCCAGTGAGCCGCGGGCATCGCGACGAGCGAGACGATGGCGGTGGTGGCGAAGAGCGCGCCCAGCGAGCGATCGCGTGTATCGGCGTCGTGGCGGCCGTCGTGGATGAGCGGCCACGCGATCGCGAGCGGAGCGCCGTAGGTGAGCGCTCCTGCGCCGAGCGCTGCGAGGTTGGCCCACGCGACGCGCTCGGCGCGGCTCTCGATCGCGGGGTCTGCGTTGGATCCTCGCGGTGCCGCGGCTTGCGCGGCGCTCGTCGCAGGGATCGACCATGTTGCCAACGCTGCGAATGCAACGACGAAGCGGTCCACCATGGAAGCGAGCATACCGCGCTGAGCGCGCTGCGCCTGGCCATGCGCAGACTTCGACCTCGACCGTGATCGCGGCGATGATCGAGTGATGAACGAGAGCGCTCGAACGATTCCTGCCCGCCTCGCGCCGGTCGCGCGGTCCCGCGCCCTTCGCCTCGCGCACGTGCTCGGCGGCGACGCGCTTGCGCACCCGTACGGCCGCGCGCTCGCCACGCGGTGGTCTGTCGATGGCGCGCGATTCTTCGTGCTCGCCGCGCCGAGCGACTCAGAAGAAGAGCTCGGCGCGATCGTCGAGTTCGACGCGCGCGACGGCCGGCTCGTGCGCAGCATCGACGACGTCTCGCTCGACAACCTCGCCTTCGCGATCGCGCACGACGGAGCGCGGGCGTTGCTGCTCTCGTCGTCGGGCGCGACGATGGTGTCTCTCGCGGATCGTCGCGAGCAGCGGCTCCCGAGCGCGACCGAGCCCTACGAGTACACGCGTTCTGCGAGGTTTTCTCCAGACGCCACGTGGGCGCTCTACGCCACGCACCGCGACGCGCTGTACCTCGCGCGCCGCGGGGCTTCGAACGAGTGGAGCGCCGAGCGAGTGCCCAACGCGCGCGCTTCCTTCGCGATCACGAGCGACGGAGCGTTCTTTGCGTACGCGACTACGGACGGGCACATCGCGCTGGCGCGGGCGTCGGACGCCGCGATCGTGCAGCGCTTCGTCGCGGATGGAGACCCCGTCGTCGCGCTCGGCTTCTCGGCCACGGGCGCCCTTCTCGTCGCCGCGCACCGCGACGGAACGCTTCGTTGCCTGGAGCGCTCTACGCCCGCCCCGCGCTGGACGCTGCGGCAGAAGCGGGCCGTGCGCGCGATCGGCGTCGACGAAGGCGCGTCGCGCGTTTGGGTGAGCGTCGAGAGCAGCCGCGAGCTCGTGCTCGATCTGAGCAGCGGGTCGGTGCTCGACGATCGCCGGCTCAAGGTCGACCCCGATGTGCGCGCGCCCGACGTGTACTCGCCGGACGGTCGGCGCGCGCTGTCTGTCTGGTACAAAGAGCTCGCGCTGCACGATTGCCGCACGGGTACGCAAGCGGATCTGCACGACGGTCACAGCGGCGCCATCACGGGGATCGCCGCGGCGCCGGACGGCTCGCAGTTCGCGACCACCAGCGCAGACGGGACCGTGCGCACGTGGCGCGCCAGCGACGGAGCGCTGCTCTGGGTGTTCGGCGAGCTCGAAGGGCGCCGGCCCATCGTCGCCGCGCGCTACCGCGACGACGTCGGGCAGCTGCTCACGCGCGGAAGCTACAACGACGTGCGGCTCTGGGACCCGGTCGCCGGCGTCGAGCTCGATCCGGGGGCGCACCCGTACTCGAAGGCGCTGCAGGCGGCCTACCAATATCCGCACACGTTTTCAACGTCGTGGGTCGCGCCCATCGTGGGCACCTCGCACTACGTGCTCTCGGGCCCTGCATCGTCGGCGGACTATTCTTCGGCCAACGCGAGCTGGCGAATCCTTCGCTACGACCCAAACACGGGCGATGTGCTCTGGAAGCACAGCGACAACACCTCGCGAGACTCGCGCTTCGCGCTCTCGCCAGACGGGCGCGTGCTGGTTCAACGGCAAAACAGCGGCGCGCTTCGGCTGTTCGCCATGGACGACGGATCGCTGCGCTCTGCGCCGGCGTGCGAGCTGCGCGGCGTCGAGGCCGTCGCCTTCGCTGCCTCTGGCGCGTTGGTGCTCTGCGCTTCGGACGGGCTGTGGTGCTGCGAAGACGTTGGCGCAGCGCCGGTGCGCCGGGCGTCTCTGCTGTTGCAGGGGCCGCTGGCGATCGCCTCTGCGGGGGACGTGATGGCGTGCCGCGACCTCGAGGGGCGCGTGCTCATCGTGTCGCTCGCTGACGGAGCGGTGCTCGACGAGCTCGATCTCGCGCTCGCGCAGGACCGCTGCACGGCGCTCGCGTGGGTCGACCAAGGCCGCTCGCTCGCCGTCGGAACGGCGCGGCACCTCGCGCTTCTCTACGCGCGCGCCGTGTGATCGCTACCGCTCGGTCGAGCGGACGTTGTTCGGCGCGAAGGCGTACATGAGCGCGACGTACACGACCGCCGCGGTCCCGAAGCCGACGAACCACGCGGCGTCGTAGAGCGTGTCCCAGACGTTGTGCGGGAGCTGCGCGCCGCCCGATCGCGCGAGGGCGCGCCCGAAGCCGCGGATCGACGGCGCGACGGCGACCGCGGTCGCGACGATGGCGCGCCAGTTGACGCCGCCCGTGTACGAGTAGAGCCCGCGCGCTTCGTACAGCTCGTCGACGTCGAGCTGCTGGCGTCGGATGATGAAGTAGTCGGCGATGAGGATTCCGCCGATCGGGCCGAGCAGCGCGCTGTATCCGACGAGCCAGGTGAAGACGTAGCTCGCCGAGGTGGCGAGCAGCTTCCACGGCATCATGAGCACGCCGATGACCGCGGTGAGCAGGCCGCCGGCGCGGTACGAGAGGTACTTGGGCGCGACGTTGGCGAAGTCGTTGGCGGGGCCGACGACGTTGGCCGCGATGTTGGTGCTCAGCGTGGCGATCGCCAGCGCAAACGTGCTGATCGCGACGACGAAGGGAGAGCCGAAGCGGGCGATGAGGTCGGTGGGGTTCCAGATGGCGCGGCCGAAGACGAGGATCGTGGCGCCGGTGACGGCGACGCCCACGAACGCGAGCAGGACCATCGTCGCGGGCAGGCCGACCGCTTGCCCGATCACCTGATCGCGCTGCGATCGCGCGTACCTGGTGAAGTCCGGGATGTTGATCGCGAGCGTGGCCCAGAAGCCCACCATCGCCGTGAGGTTCGGCCAGAACAAGCGCCCGAACGAGCCCTGCGTCCGTGGCGTCGTCGCCGCGAGCATCGCCGAGAGCCCCTGCGTGTGGGTCACGCCCCAGAGCAAGAGCGCCAGGCACGAGGCGATCAAGAACGGCGCCGCCCACGTCTCGAGAAACTTAATCGAGTCCGTACCCCGCACGACGAAGTACACGTTGATCAGCCAGAACACGGCGAAGCCGACGAAGTGCCCGGTGGTGACCTGGTCGGTGACCGTTCCGTGGGTGAGGGCGACGTAGAGCGCGTAGAGCGACGCGCCGCCGAGCCAGGTTTGGATGCCGAACCACCCGCACGCGACCACCGCGCGCGCGAGCGCCGCGACGTTGGCGCCCCAAACGCCGAAGCTCGCCCGAGCGAACACAGGAAACGGGATCCCGTACTTCGCCCCCGCGTGCGCGTTGAGCAGGATCGGGATCAGCACGATCGCGTTGCCGAGAAAGACCAGCAAGCACGCCTGCCACCAGTTGAGCCCCTGGTCGATCATCCCTCCGGCGATCGTGTAGCTCGGTACACAGACGACCATCCCAACCCACAGCGACGCAAAGTGCAGCCACGTCCAGCTGCGCTGTGTTGGCGTCGTCGGCGCCAGGTCTTCGTTGAACAGACGTGTGTCGTGCGGTCGCTCTCCCTTGGCGCTCATCGGGCGCGAGTGTCGCACGGCGGCCCGCGCTTTCTCTGTGGGATCTTTGTTAGCATCCATCGCATGGCACGGTCCGTTGAACGCTCGGGGCGGTGTCGAACAGCGCTGTTGCTCGTCGCCTCGGTCACGCTCTCTGCGTGCATCTCGAAGCCCACCGAGGTGATCGTGATCGTCAACAGCAACGCGCCCACGTCGCAGAGCGTGCTGTACCGGGTGTGGGCGAGGGACGGCGTCGAGCTCGCCACAGCGCGGGCCGACGCGAGCGCGTCGTGGGCGCAGTGGCCGGGGCGCGCGGCGAACGAAGCGCTGACGTTCGCGATGGTCCCGCGCGAAGGGGGGCGTCGCGACGGGTCGTTTTCGTTTCGCATCGAGGCCACCAGCGGCGGCGCAGTGACGGCGCAGACGCGTCGCGCGGTGTTTACCCTGGCGAGCACCACGATCGTCCGCGTCGCGCTCAACTTCGACTGCGCGCAGACCGCAGAGGGCTGCAGGGAGCTGAGCGTGGCGTGCACGGTCGAGCGCTTGTGCGAAGAGCGCGGGCTCACCTGCGGCTCGAGCGGCGCGTGCGTTCCGGTCGATGACCCGACAGAGCCCCTCGACGGTTCGCTCGACGGCGCGGTGCTCTCGGTCCCGCCGCCGTCGTCGCCGAGCGACGCGGGCAGCGATGTGGTCGACAGCGGCCCGGCGCTGGACAGCGCACTTGATTCTTGCACACGAAATTGCGCGGGCCGCGCGTGCGGCTCCGACCGCTGCGGGGGCTCGTGCGGGACGTGCGCGATGGGCCAGACGTGCAACGCGATGGGACAGTGCGTGGCGGGATGCACGCCCAACTGCGGCGGCCGCGCGTGCGGCTCCGACGGCTGCGGCGGGTCGTGCGGATCGTGCACGGCCCCGCGGACGTGCAACGCGATGGGGCAGTGCACGTGCACGCCGAGCTGCCCGTCCGGCCGCAATTGCGGAATGAGCGACGGGTGCGGCGGTCGGTGCACGGCGTGTCCGTCGGGGCTCACGTGCAATCCGGCGACGGGGGCGTGCACGTGCGCTGCGGGGTGTTCGGGCTCGATGGCGAATTGCAGGGACAACTGCGGCTACGTCAACACAGCGTGTATGGCGCAGTGTCCATCGAACCGAACGTGCAACCCGACCACGGGCAACTGCGACTGCCGCATGAGCTGCAACGGCGTGTGCTGCCCGAGCGGAACGCTCTATTGCCGAGGCAGCACCTGTTGCACCGATTGCGGGCGACCGAACGCCACATGCAACATCTGCTGACGGCGCCGTTCGCTTCTCTGCCGCGAGTGTTGTAGCTCTCTGCGCACGGATGGCTGAGACGCTCTGGAGCCCGATCGAACAGACCCTTCGCGCCGAGTCCGAGTCCGCCCTGGCGCGCCTCGGCGCCGCGGCGAGCGACGAAGACCTCGCGAACTTGCGCTGCGCGCTCGGGAGCCTGTCGCTGCCCGAGCCGTTCGTCAGCGCGTGGCGCGCGCACGACGGAGAGGCGCTCGGGCGCGACGAGACGCTGCTGCGAGGGCGGCTGTTCTTGCCGCTGCGCGCGATGCAGAGCGAGTACGAGGCCCTGCGCGAGCGAGCGGCCAACGCGAGCGGCGAGGTCGAAGCGGACGAGGGCGTGCGCGCGACGGTGTGGACGGAGGGCTGGGTTCCCTTCGTCCTGTTGGGCGGGGCCAGCGATTTTCACTGCGTCGACCTCGACCCCGCGGACGGGGGACAGCCAGGACAGGTCATCGAGGTTTCTCACGACCTTCGCCGTCGCAAGCTCGTCGCGCCGGACCTCGCGACGTACTTTCGGCGCTGCGCCGAGGCGATCGCTGACCAGCAGGGCGCGTCGCGCACGAAGCCGGACTCGCGCTCGACGTCCGCTGCTCAATCAGCGCTCCAGAAGCGCGCGCAGAGCGTCCCGCCGCCGGCGTCGCAGCTAAGCCTGACGCTCGCCGTCGCGTTTTGGGGGACGCTGATCTACGCCTTTGCGCGGCACAGCAAGGTCGCTGGGTTCGCCGCGTTTGTGCTCTGGCTGGCGTACGTGCTGCTTCGCTTCGCGCAGAAGAGCAAGGCGCGCGGCGGGTGACGCTGTTGCCGGTTGTCCGCGCAGCGCGCTCGCGTAGCATGGGCGTGCTGACCGAGGAGCATGAGCGCGAATCGAATTGATCCGACGCTGTCGTCGCCGGGGGGAGAAGCGTTCTCTCGCTCGGTGCGGCGCGGGCTGCTCGTGGCGGGGCGGTACGCGCTCGTGCAGCCGCTCGGCCGCGGCGGGCACGGAGAGGTGTGGGAGGCCGAGGACTCGCTCGGCCGGCAGCGCGTCGCGGTGAAGCTCTTTCGCAGCGGAGATCACGCGCACGCCGCGCGGGTGCGCCGCGAGATCGCCGTGCTTCGCATGCTGCGCTTGCCGGGGGTGGTCTCGATGCTCGACGAGGGCGTCGACGGCGAGTGGCCCTACATGGTGATGGAGCGGGTCGAGGGAGAGCCCTTTCCGGGACGCGCGCAGCCGGTGCCGTGGGAGGCGCTCGCCGACGGCGCTCAGCGGCTTCTTGAAATCGTGGGACGAATTCATGCTGCCGCGGTGATTCACAGAGATTTGAAGCCGTCCAACGTGCTCGTTGGCGCGGACGGGCGCGTCACGGTGCTCGACTTCGGGCTCTCGTTTCCGCAGGCGAGCAGCAGCGATCGGCTCACGATGGACTTCGAGTTCATGGGGACCCCCGCGTACCTCGCGCCCGAGCAGCTCACGGGCGACTCGATCGGCCCCGAGACGGACCTCTACGCCATCGGCGTCATGCTCTACGAGGCCCTCAGCGCGACGCTCCCGCACCCCAACACCGCCATCCGCGGGATGCTCGCTGATCGCCTGACGCGCCGCCCGCGCTCGCTCGACGAGCTCGTCCCGTCGATCCCCGCCGCGGTCAACGACACGGTCATGCAGCTGCTCGAGATCGACCCCGCCGCGCGGCCGCGCAGCGCCGAGCTGGTGCTGCAACGGCTGCGCGCGCAGCGGGCGTCCGCCTCGCGAACGGTGCCCCGTTTGGGCGGCGACGGCCCCGTCCGCGCCGTGCTCGAGGCCGCTCGCTCGGGGCGCTCGGTGGACGTGATTGGCCCCTCGGGCTCGGGACGCACGCGGCTGCTCGACGACGTCGAGCTGCTCGCTCGCGAAGCGTCGCTGCCTGTGGTGCGCGCGCGGGCGTCGAGCGCGCCGCTCTCGACCGTGCGCTCGCTGCTCGACGACGGGACGCCCATCGACGCTGGCGACGAGCTGTCCGCGGTGCTCGATCGCGTCGTGTCCGCGCTGATCGAGCGCTCGCGCTCGGGGGCGCTCTTGCTCGTCGACGACGTGGACAAGTGCGACTCGCTCTCGCAGCGGGCCTTCGCGCGGGCAGCGCGGGTCGTCCCCGTCGTGCGGGTGCTCGCGAGCGATCCCTTCGTGCGCGCAGACGAGTGCGTGCGCTTGAGCGCGCTCAGCGCGCGCGACATCGAGCCGCTCTTCGTCGGCCCCGAGCGGCTCTTTCACCTGCGCAGCGAGGGCGCTCAGCGGCTGATCGAGCGCACCGACGGCCGTCCGCGCGCGGTGCTCGAAGAGATCGACGCGTGGGTCCGCGCGGGGCTCTGCCGCTGGGACGACGGTCGCGTCGTGATCGATCGCACCTCGCTCGACCGCATCTCGCTCGACGCTCGACCGATGCGCGCGCGCCTCTCTGCTCGTCCGCCGCGGGCGAGCGCGGACCCGTCGCTGCCCTCGCACCTGGTCAGCGTCGCGCAGTGGCTCGACCTCGCGGGCGCAGACGCGTCCACCACGGTGCTCGTCGAGCTCACGCGCGAGCCGCGATGGCAGGTCGAAGCGGCGCTCGACGAGCTCGAAGAGCGCGGCGTCGTTCGCTTCGGCGACGACCGCACGCCCATCCTCTCGGCCGCGCGCGAGGCGCTCGAGCCGCCGCACGAGAGCCGCTCGGCCGCGCATCGTCGTCTCGCCTTCGCGCTCCCTCGCGGCCGTCCCGGGCGATTTCTGCACCTGCTCGCCGCGGGAGCCAACGAGGACCCGTCGAGCGCAGACGAGGTCGTGGCCGAGGCCGTCGCGCGCAGCGGCGACCTGGCGCGCGAGGGGCGCATCGGGCTCGCGACGGTGCTTCTCTCGGACGCGCTGCGCTCGCTGCGGCCGCTGGTCGAGACGTCTTCGATCGACCCGACGCCGCTGTTCGTCGCGTGGGTCGAGGTCGCGGTCTCTTCTGGCGCGCTCTCGGCGCTCGACGCGGTGCTCTACGAGATCACCCGCGTCGGCGCGCGGGGCGCGATGCTGGCGTCGCTCGAGCAGCTCGTGCGCGCGGCGCTGGCGGTGTCGGTGTGGGACGACCGCGCGGCGAGCCTCGTCGAAGCGGTCGCCTCGTTCGATCACCGCGGGCTCGAGCTCGCCCGGGCGACGGTGCGCGTGCTCGCGGCGCGACGGGTCTCGCTCGAGGTCGAGCGGGCGCGGGTCGGCGAGGTGATCGCCGCGCTCGCCGAGGACGACAGCGCCGCAGCGCGCGCGCGGTGCGCGCAGTGGATGGGGCGCCTCGCCTATCGGATCGGCCACTTCGCCGAGGCCGCTGCGCATCACCGAGAGGCGGCGCGGCTCGAGCCGTGGCTCTCTCAGCGGGTCGTCGCGCTGCTCGACGCGGCCTCGGCATCGATGGAGGCGTTCGACCTCGCGCAGGCCGAGCGCGACGCGCTGGCGGCGCTTGGGCTCGCGATCGAGAGCCGCAACGCGCTGCTCGAAGGGCGCGCCGAGTGGTTGCTGCGCGCGGTGGCGTGGCGCGCCGGCGGCGAGCTGTCCGTCGATCACACGTTGATCGAGGCGGTCAGCGCGCTCGGCGCGGTGCAGCTCGAGGCGCTCGTGTGCCTCAGCGAAGCGGCGGTCGCGTGGCGGGCGGGCGAGCGCGAGTGCGCCGCGTCGCTGGCAGAGCGCGCGTACCATCGCTGGAGCGCCGTCGGCGAGCCCTTCGGCAGCCTGCTGGCCGGCGCCCTCGCGCACGCGTGCGGAAGGGCGCTCTCCCCAGAGGCGCTGCGCTCGGTGATCGAGCGCGCGCGCGAGTGCACGAGTCCGGGCGTTGGCGTGCAGGCGCTCTCGCTGCTCGCGGAGGCCGGGGTCGACGTCGCCCTCGACGAGCGCGAAATCGAGCGGCTCGTCTCGGGCGTGGCGCCCGAGCACTGGGATCGACGGATGGACCTCTGCTCGGTGCGCGACGCGCTCGCTCGAATTCGTGTGCGAGTTGTCGAAGCGCCGTAGCGCGAGCGTCTACGGGTTGACCACGCCCATGTCCACGCACGTGCACGCGATGAGCTGGTTGCTCACGGGCTGATCGTACTGGTACTGGACGGGGTCGAACGTCGGGCCAGGGCCGCTGTTCTGATAGACGAACTCGATGCTCTCGGGCGAGTTGCTCTTCGACGGCCACGTGAAGGGCGCGTACACGCCGGACGAAGCCACGTAGAGGTAGAAGTACTCCATCGACTGGCCGGGGATGATCACGCCGTTGATGTACTTCGAGACGACGACCTGCCCGACGATGTTGCCGTTTTGCTTGAGGTCGAAGTAGCCGAAGTCGATCTGCAGCGACGTGCCGCGCTGCCGGAGCTTCGTGCCGAGCTCGCGCGCGACCTCTGCGGGCGTGGCCTTCGCTTCGCTCTTGGGCGCGGCGGGCTTGGCTGCGGGCTTCGCAGCGGGCTTCGCAGCGGGCTTGGCGGCGGACTTGGCGGCGGACTTCTTTGCGGTTGCCATGGGCGCTCTCTTTCTTCGTCGTTGAATTTGTGTGCGCGATCGGATCAGCCCGTCGCGTGCGTGCGCTTGAGGTAGCGGCCCGCGCCGCGCTCGACGCGCAGGTCGCCGTCCTTGAACTGCAGCCGACCGGCGACGACGGTGTGCGTCACGCGGCCCTTCTGCTCGAAGCCTTCGAAGATGTTTCGATCGACGTTTTGCCGGTGGGTCTTCGCAGAGATGGTGCTCGTTCCGGTCGGGTCGTAGACGACCACGTCGGCGTCGGCGCCGACGGCGATCGCGCCCTTGCGGGGGTAGAGGCCGAAGATCTTCGCGGGCTGCGTGCAACAGACGTCCACGAATTGCTGCATCGAGATGCGCCCCGTCGCCACGCCGTAGGTCCACATGAGGCTCATGCGGTTCTCGATGCCCGCGGCGCCGTTGGGGATCTTGCGAAAGTCGTCGCGGCCCATGACTTTCTGATCGCTCTGGCGAAAGGGGCAGTGGTCCGTCGCGACGTGCTGGATGCCGCCGGTGGCCATCGCGTTCCACAAGTAGTCCTGGTGGCCCTTGGGGCGGATCGGCGGGGACATCACGTACGCGGCGCCCTCGAAGTCGGGCTTCTCGTAGACGCTGTCGTCGAGCAGCAGGTACTGCGGGCACGTCTCGACGAGCACCTTCTGCCCTTGTTGACGGGCGCGGTACACGGCGTCCATCGACTCCTGACACGTCAGGTGAACGATGTAGACCGGCTGTGCCTCGTGCGCGCTCGCCATGTGCCCGTTGCGCGCGTCGCTCGCCGCGCGGGCGAGCTGAATCACTCGGTTGGTCGCCTCTCCCTCGAGGTACGACGGGCGAGACGCAGCGTGCCACTTGGGCTCTGTCAGCCCGCGCTCGGCGAGCCGCGTCTGCAGCGCGACGACTGCGTCGCCGTGCTCGCAGTGCGAGGTCACCAGCGCGCCGAGCTTGTACGCCGTGTCGAGCACGCCCACCAATTCAACGTCGTCGACGCCGATGGCCCCGCGGTACGCCATGAAGATCTTGAACGACTGGATTCCGTCGTTGTGAAAGACGTGCTCCATCTCGCTGCGGACCTGGTCGCCGAACCACGTCACGGCCATGTGAAACGCGTAGTCCGCGACGGACTTCTTCGCGTTGTTCATCCAGAAGTCCCGCGCCTCGAGCAGCGACTGGTTTCGGCTCGGGATGATGAAGTCGATGATGGTCGTCGTGCCGCCCGCGACGCCCGCGGCCGTGCCCGTGTAGAAATCATCGGCGCTCACGGTGCCCATGAAGGGCAGCTCCATGTGCGTGTGCGCGTCGATCCCTCCCGGAAACACGTACTGCCCGCGCGCGTCGATCACCTCGGTGCCCGCGGGCACCTCGAGGTCCTTGCCGACCGCTTTGATCACGCCGTCTTCACAGTAGACGTCGGCGACGAACTGATCGGCGGCGGTGAGGACCGTTCCGCCTTTGATGACGATTGCCATGGACGCTCACTCTCCTCGCGCTCGTGTCTCTGCTTCGAGCGAAGGCGTGTAGGGTATCGAGGCGCTTCGTCGGCTCACAACCAGAGAATCACCGCGCCCTGCGTTCGCTTCTCCGTCGGTTTACGGAAGCGCGTGCGAGCCCTGAGGCGCTCGTCCTCCCTGAACGTTGCTGCCGCGCACCGACCACACGTACGCCAGCAGCCCGTCGATCCGGTCCGCGGGGATCAGCGCGCGCCACGCAGGCATTCCCCGCGTCACGACCCCTCCCTCGATCACCGCCCGATAGTCCTCCGCGCGCTGCGCGCGGTGGATCGACACGCCGTCGGTGAGGTTCGGGCCGATCGACCCCTGCGCTCGCTCGCCGTGACACGGGCGGCAGTATTGCCCGAACGCCTCGCGTCCCCGCGCGAGGGCCTCGTCGCTCACGAGCGGCTCGCGCTGCGGCGACTCGCTCGCCTGCGCACCAGAAGACACCGCGACGACGCCCGCGTGGTCCGGGCGAAACACGGGCTCCTCTGCGGCGCACCCCGTCGACAGCGCGACGACGCTCACCACCCGCAACAGCATCACGATCCCGATGTCTCGCATGACCGCGCGAGCGTACGCGCTGCGACGCGACGCGTCGCGAGTCGCGAAAACCGTTGACACTGTTGCGACCCCGTCTCGATACTTCGCGTTCGTCCTTTCGCTGTGAAATGAAGCGGAAATTCTCGCTCGAAGTGAGCGAACGGACGAGGAGGGACACTCTCGCGATGCCGCCTTCATTCGTGCTTCCCGTGCTCCCCGATGGCCGCCTCGAGCAGCGCATCGGCGAGTCCAAGCCTGCGTACAACGAGGCTGAAGCTGTCACCGAAGCCAACCGTTGCCTCTACTGCGCCGACGCCCCGTGCATCCGCGCGTGCCCCACGGGGATCGACATCCCCACGTTTATCCGAAAGATCGCGACGGGCAACGTGAAGGGCGCGGCCCGCACGATCCTCGCTGAGAATTTGCTGGGATACTCGTGCGCGAGGGTCTGTCCCGTCGAGGTGCTCTGCGCCGGCGCGTGCGTCTACAACGCGTGGGAGCGGCAGCCGATCGCCATCGGGCGCCTGCAGCGGTACGCGACGGAGACCACCCTGGACAACGGCGGGATGAAGGCCCTCTACGCGAGCTCGCTCAAGGCATCGACGGGCAAGAAGGTCGCGATGGTGGGCGCCGGGCCTGCGAGCATCGCCGCCGCGGGGCTGCTCGCGATGGAGGGCCACAAGGTGGTGATCTTCGAGCGCAAGCAGGTCGCGGGCGGGCTCAATTCGCTGGGAATCGCGCCGTACAAGCTCAAGGCCAACGACGCGTTCAAAGAGATCGCGTGGGTCTTCGATCTCGGCGACATCGAGCTGCGCACGGGCATCGAGGTCGTCGGCGGTGACTTCACGATCGAGGGAAAGATCACGGCGAAGTCCCTGCTCAGCGAGTTCGACGCGGTCTTCTTGGGCCTGGGGCTGGGGCCCGACAGCGCGCTCGGCGCCAAGGGCGAGGACGGCCCTGGCGTACACGGCGCGGTCGAGCTCATCGAGCGCATCAAGAGCGACGCGGGCCTCTCGCTCGCGGGCGTGAGCCACGCGCTGGTGATCGGCGGGGGCAACACTGCGATCGACATCGCCCACGAGCTCGCGCTGCTCGGCGTGCAAGAGGTCTCGATGGTGTACCGCCGCTCGTCGGAGCAGCTCTCGGCGTACGCACACGAAATCGAGTACGGCATGAAGCACGGCGTGCGCGTGCGCACCGAGCGCGTGCTGACCGAGATCGTCCGCGACGCGTCCGGCGCGATCACGCACGGCAAGCTCGCGCACGCCAAGGACGGCAAGGCCGTCGCGGGGACCGAAGAGCTGGTCCCGTGTCAGCTCGTCGCGATGGCGATCGGGCAGAGCCGGGCGACGGACGTGGCCAAGGCGTTCGAGGGCGTCGAGCTCGACGGCAAGGGGCGCGTGGTGGTCGACGCCGCGACGCACAGGACGGGCAACGCGAAGGTGTGGTCCGGCGGGGACTGCGTAAACGGCGGCAAAGAAGTGGTCAACGCAGCGCAAGAGGCGAAGCTCGCCGTGCGCGACATGCTCCGCGCGCTCGCGGGCTGAAGAGAAGGCGGCACAGTCATGGCAGACCTGAGCATTGATTTTTGCGGCGTGAAGTCGCCCAACCCCTTCTGGCTCGCCTCGGCGCCCCCGGCCAACACGGGCGGACAAGTGATGCGCGCGTTCGACGCGGGCTGGGGCGGCGCCGTGTGGAAGACGCTGGGCAACCCGATCACCAACGTCTCCTCTCGCTTCGGCGGGATCGACTACGCCAACGCGCGGATGATGGGCTTGAACAACATCGAGCTGATCACGGACCGCCCTCTCGAGGTGAACCTCCGAGAGATGTACGAAGTGAAGAAGCGCTACCCGAAGCACACGCTGGTGGCGTCGTTGATGGTCGAGACGCGCGAGGACTGGCGCGAGATCATCAAGAAGGTCGAGGACGTGGGCTCGGACCTGCTCGAGCTCAACTTCGGCTGCCCGCACGGGATGTGCGAGCGCGGGATGGGCTCGGCGGTCGGACAAGAGCCGAAGGTGCTCGAAGAGATCACGCGCTGGGTGGTCGAGGACGCGAAGGTCCCGGTGATCATCAAGCTGACGCCCAACACGGGGGACATCAACGAGCCGGCGGAGGCCGCGGCGAAGGGCGGAGCGCACGCGATTTCGCTGATCAACACGATCAAGTCGCTGATGGGCGTGGACCTCGAGCGGATGGTCCCCACGCCGCGCGTCGCGGACAAGTCGACCAACGGCGGGTACTGCGGGCCGGCGGTGAAGCCCATCGCGTTGTTCATGGTGAGCCAGGTCGCCAAGAACGAGCTGTCGCGGGGTTTGCCCATCTCGGGCATCGGGGGAATCTCGAACTGGCGCGACGCCGCGGAGTTCATCGCGCTCGGCGCGACCTCGGTGCAGGTGTGCACGGCGGTGATGCACTACGGCTATCGCATCGTCGAGGACATGATCGAAGGGCTCAGCGACTTTCTCGATTCGCGCGGGATGAAGTCCGTTTCGGAGCTGCGCGGCAAGGCGCTCGGCTCGTACGTCGAGTGGGGCGAGCTCGACCTCGACTACAACATCAAGGCCAGCATCAACGCGGAGAGCTGCATCGGCTGCAACCTTTGCTACACGGCGTGCATGGACGGGGCGCACCAGTGCATTCACATTCCGGGGCGCAGCAAAGAGCAGAGCGAGGCCGCGGGGCACTATCACATCCCTGCGGAGATCCCTGCGGTGCCGGTGAAGGTCGCGGGCGTCCCTGCGGGGCGCTTCGTGCCCGTGGTGGATGATCACGAGTGCATCGGCTGCAACCTGTGCGCGCTCGTGTGCCCGGTGCCCGGCACGATCACGATGGTCGAGAAGCCCGGCCTCATCGGCCGCAAAGAAACGTGGAACGACCGCGTCGATCAGGGCCGCGACCTCAACCCCGGCTCGCTCGACAGCACCGTCGCCCGTCGCGCCAAGCGCTGAGGCGACGGGGCGCCTTGAGCGTCGTCGCGCGCTGTGCAATGACAGCAAGGTGATCGCGGCGAACCGGCCTCACCAACCCAACCTCGCACCGTCCTGTCCCCACTGCGGTGAGCTCTCGCCGAGTCGAGTTCTCCGCGGTGTGCGTCGCCGCGATGGACAGCCGTTCGAGCTGCTTCGTTGCAGGCGCTGCCGACTCGTGTCCTACGCGAGCCGGGCCGATGGGTTCGTAGACGCGATGTACGACTACTATCGCAAGTACGAAGGCGCGCCTCGAGAGGAGATGTTCAACCGCAACACGACCATCAGCCAGCGCCTGGTGTTGCGGTCGATGGGCGCCCTCGTCAGTGGTCGCAGAATGCTCGACGTCGGCTGTGGCGCAGGGCAGTTCGTCGACACCGCGCGCAGCGAAGGGTGGGACGCAACGGGCATCGATTTGTCCGAGGCCGCGATTCGGGTCGCGAAGCGGCTCGGCGTGCCGTGCGAGCGCGAGGACTTCTTCGCTGCCTCGCTCGACGACAAGCGCTTCGACCTGATCGTCATGTCCGAGTTCATTGAGCACGTGAGCGACGCGGGGCGCTTCTTCGCGCGCGCCGAACAGCTGCTCGCGCCCGGCGGTGTCGTCTATCTCACCACGCCCAACTTCGACTCGATCTCGCGACATCTCTTGCGCGAAGAGCTCACCTGGATTCACCCCGAGCATGTCCTGTACTTCGACCCGCGTTCGATCGCGCGCGTCGTGCGTGACTCGTGCTCGCTCGAAGTGCTGCGGATCGAGACAAAGAACCTCGCGGTGGCCGACGTGATCTCGACCTTGATGCGCACCCGGCTCGCACCGCTCACGAGCTCGCTCTCGGCGCTCAAGCGCGCGGTCGCGCGGTCCCGAGCGAGCGCTCCTGCCGGCACCTCCAGCGCTCCTGCGGGCACGAGTGGCGTCGCCGCGCGCAAGGCGGACGAGGCGCTGCGGACGTTCGTTCGGCAGTCGCCTATCGGGGCGACGGCGCTCGCGTCGGCCAACCTCGTGCTTCGCACCCTGGGTGTGGGCGACTCGCTCGTCGCCGTGCTGCGCAAGTGCTGAGCAGGCTTCGCAGGCCGCTCGACGAAGGTGACGGGATCCCCCTCGAACTCGGGGCCGATGCGCGCTACCCTTCGCCCTTCAATTTCGCGGGTCGAAACCCAGCCCGCGAGACCGGAGGTTTGTCTCATGTCGTCCACGAAGCTGCCGTCGTTCACCGCCCGTTCGTATGACTTTCACGAGTACGTCCCCGTCCGCAATTGGATCGGCGGACAGTGGGTGGACGGCTCGTCCGGGCAGTGGCTCGCGATCGAGAACCCGCGGCACGGGATGGCCATGGGCAAGATGACCCTCTCGGGCGCGGCCGACGTCGCCGCCGCGGTCGAGTCTGCCAAGAAGGCCCTTCCCGCGTGGAAGAGCACGCCCATGCGCGAGCGCGCGCAGGTCCTCTACAAGCTCAAGCAGCTCATGGAGCGCGACCTCGAAGAGCTCTGCTGGCTCGTCTCTCACGAGAACGGCAAGACCTACGCAGAGGGCAAGGGCGACGTCGAGAAGGGCATCGAGTGCGTCGAGTACGCAGCCTCGCTGCACATGATGGCCGACGGCGGACAGCTCGACGTCTCGCGCGGCGTCAACTGCCGCGTCGTGTACGAACCCCTGGGAATCGTCGCGGGGATCGTCCCCTTCAACTTTCCCGTGATGGTCCCGCTGTGGATGGTGCCCAACGCGCTCATGGCCGGCAACGCGTTCATCCTCAAGCCGAGCGAGGTCGTCCCGTACGGCGCCATGAAGCTCGCCGAGCTCTTGAAAGAAGCGGGCCTCGCCGACGGCCTCTTTCAAGTGGTCAACGGCCAGCGCGACGCGGTCGAGGCCATCGTCGATCACCCCGACGTGCAAGCGGTCGGCTTCGTCGGCAGCACCAAGGTCGCCAAGATCCTGTACGCGCGCGGCGCCGCCACGGGCAAGCGCATGCTCTGCCTCGGCTCCGCGAAGAACCACGTCATTGTGGTGCCCGACGCCGACGTCGAGCTCACCAGCGCCAACGTCGTCGCGAGCTCCTACGGCTGCGCAGGGCAGCGCTGCATGGCCAGCTCGCTCATGGTCGCCGTCGGCGACGTGCAGCCCATCATCGACGGCATCGTCGCCCACGTGAAGAAGATCAAGCTCGGGCAAGACATGGGCTCGGTCATCTCGAAGCCCTCGATCGAGCGCATCACCAACTACATCGATCAGGCCGAGAAGCTCGGCGCCAAGGTCCTCGTCGACGGCCGCGGCGCGAAGCTCGACGGCGCCAACGGCTACTGGGTCGGACCCACGGTGCTCGACAATGTCACGCTCGACATGCCCGCGGGATGCGAAGAGATCTTCGGACCGGTGCTCTCGATCGTGCACCAGCCGACGCTCGACGCCGCGATCAGCCTGCAGCACAAGAGCTTGTATGCCAACGGCGCGGCGATCTTCACCACGCGCGGCGCGGTCGCTCGCTACGCGGTCGAGAAGCTCGAAGCCGGAATGGTGGGCGTCAACGTCGGCGTCCCCGTCCCGCGCGAGCCGTTCTCGTTTGGCGGGTTCAATTCCAGCAAATTTGGCCACGGCGACATGACTGGCTGGGACGGGTTTCGCTTCTGGAGCCGCCCGAAGAAGATCACCGAGAAGTGGGCGGTCTACTCGGACGCCAGCTGGATGAGCTGAGTCCGTCGCTCGTTTCACGGCCGTCGCGCGGGGGACACGCGCTGGGGGATCGGTTGCGCGGTACACTGCCGCCCTCGCATGCGCCGCGGACTTTGGTTGTATGGGCTTGTTTTCATCCTGACAGTGATTTCAGGGTGCAGACGCAAGGTTCACCGCCCCTCGCCGCAGCGCGGTCCCGCGCGGCTCGTCGTCTCGGTCGTGCTCGATCAAGTGGGCTCGTGGGTGCTCGAGCGCAACCTCTCGAAGCTGCGCCCCGACGGAGCCCTGCGGCGCGCGATCGCGCGCGGGACGTACGTGCAGCGCGCGCGCTACGGCTACTCGGGGACGTACACGGCGCCGGGGCACGCTGCGATCTACACCGGCGAAAACCCCAGCGGATCGGGGGTCGGAATGAACCGCGGGATCCTGCGCGGCCGCCGCGGCGGGACCGAGTCCATCGTCGAGGACCACGAGCACCCGGTGTTCGGCGCAGATCGCGGCGCGACCGCAGGCCCGAGCTTGCTGCAAACCGACACGGTGGCCGACGTGCTCGCGAGAGAGACCCAAGGCAGAGCGCGGGTCGTGAGCCTGTCGATGAAGGACCGAGGCGCGGTTGTTCCGGGCGGCCGGCGGCCGACGATGGCGCTCTGGTACGACGAGCACGCGCGAGGGTTCACCACGTCGAGCTACTACGCGAGCGCGCTGCCCGACTGGCTCGCGGGCTTTCATCGCGACCACCCCGTGACGGGGCTCTTCACCGTGTGGCGCACGCGCTGGCAGTCGAGCACGCCGATCGGCGGCCCGCTCGATGACTGCGAAGGCGAGGGCGACTGGAAGGGTTTGGGCAGGATATTTCCCCACGATTTGTCGCGCACGACGGACCCGTACGCCGCTCTGCTCGCCACGCCGCAGAGCAGCGAGTGGCTGCTCGAGCTCGCCGCGCGCGCCGCGGACCACTACCAGCTCGGCCGCGACGACGTCCCCGACCTGCTCGCGATCAGCGTCTCGGGCACGGACTACGTCGGCCACGTGTTCGGCGCCGAGAGCCTCGAAGCCGAAGACAACCTCGTGCGCGTCGACGTGGCGCTGCAGCGCTTGATCGAGCGGCTCGAGCGCGAGCGTCGCGGCCCCATCGCGCTGCTCGTCACCGCGGACCACGGCGTCGCGCGGCTGCCCGAGAGCGCGCGGCGCGAAGGCCAGCAGGCGCACAGGCTCGACTGGGACGCGCTCCCCGAGCGCATCAACGCCGCCCTCGACGTCGAGCTCGGACGCGCCCTGCTCGGAGCAGACGCAGGCGCGAGCGACGTGCTCGACGCTGCAGCGCCCGACGCAAGCGACGGCGACGCGCGCGCGCCAGACGCCGCCGTGCCGCTGTACTCCGAGCGGCCGTGGGCCGAGTCCTTCGTGCAGCCGTACGTGTTTCTCTCGCCCGCTGCGAAGGACCCTGCGGTTCGCGACCGCGTCGTGCGCGCTGCGATCGCCGTGCTGCGCGCGACCCCGGGCGTGCACAACGCGTACGACACGCGCGACGCCGATCGACTGCGGGCGTCGAGCGATCCGATCGAGCGCGCCGTCGGAGAGAGCATCCCCCGCAGGGCGACGTACGAGCTCGGGGATGTGTTCGTTGTTCCTGCAGTGAATTCGCTGGTGGACGAGCGCATGCCCCGCGGCCACGGGACCAGCCACGGCTCGCCCTGGCCGTACGATACTGATGTCCCCGTGATCGTCAGCGGGCCCGGCGTCGCGCACGAGACGGTCACCGACGTGCAGTCGCAGCGCAGGGTCGCCGCCACCATCGCTGCCCTCTTGCGCGTGAGCTCGCCCAACGCAGAGCGCAGCCTCGTGCGCAGCCCGTAGGCACACACAGTGCATTCACTCCGCGCACCTACCGCGAACGACCGCGGAGTGAGTCTCTCTGTGCCACCCAACGGATCGAGCGCGACGCGCGCTGCGGACAACGGAGTCATCGCCATGAATCAACGATGGAAGATCGCGCCTGCCCTGGCCCTCTGGGCGTTGCTCGAAGCGTGCGGCGCTTCGGTGAGCGCGCAGGGCGACGGCGGAGGCTCCAACGACGGGGGCTCTGGCGCTGCGTGCGCGCTCCCCACCGGCGGCTCGTGCCCCGTAGGGACCAGCTGTCCCGCCGGCGATGGATGCAACACGTGCTCGTGCATCGCAGGGCAGCCGCCGCGGCTCGCGTGCACGCTGCTCGCCTGCGTCGACGCGGGGCCGCCTGGGTGTCGCTCGGGCGCCGAGTGCGCCAACGGGCAAGAGTGCGTCTTCGAGACGTCGAGCTGCGGAGGCACCGGCCGCTGCGAGGGGCTCACGCCGTGCGCGATGCCCATGACGTATTGCTCGTGCACGGGGGTCTCGTACGACGCGTGTCGGCCCAATCAGCCTACGCGCTTCGAAGGCCGCTGCGAGGCGCCCGCGCAAGCCTGCAACGCGCGCACGACGTGCCCTGCGGACCGCGAGTGCGTGTACCCGGTCGGCGCGTGCGGCGTGGACGGACGTTGCTCGCCCATCAGCGATTGCGCAGAGATCGCGCAGTTCTGCGGCTGCGACGGCAGCACGTTTCGCGGCTGCCAGAGCCGACCGACGCGCCCCGCGATGAGCGAGGGAGCGTGCCCTGGCGTCGCGGACGCGGGCGCAGGAGCGTGCGCTGGCGCGGGCTTGAACGCGCAAGGAGCCTGCGTTTTTGCAGGTGGATCGTCGGCGCCCGTCGCGTGTTGCTCGGGCTACAACTGCGACACCCGCACGGCCCTGTGCGAGAGCCTGCCGCCCACGTGTGAAGGGGGCTCGGTGCCGACGGTGGTGGGGGCGTGCTGGGGACCGTGCGTTCCGCGGGCGCTCTGCCGGTGAGCGAACCGCGGTAACGTGGGCGGGGCTATGCAGTATGTGCTCTCGGTGTTGATCGGGGTGGGGCTCGCGGCGGCGTGCGGGATGCGCGTGTTCGTTCCGCTGTTGGTGCTGTCGATCGCGGCGAAGGCGCACGCGGTGCAGCTCGACCCCGCGATGGCGTGGATCGCCAGCACCCCGGCGCTCGTCGCGCTCGCCGTGGCCGCGGTGGCCGAGATCGTCGCGTACAAGTTTCCCGTGGTCGACAACCTGCTCGACACGATCGCCACGCCGAGCGCGATCATCGCGGGGGTGCTCGTCGCCGAGAGCCAGTTTCACTTCATCGGCGCCGACGGCGCGATGCTCAAATGGGCGGCCGCTGCCATCGTCGGCGGCTCGGTCGCGGGCGTCGTGCAGGGCGCCACGGTGCTCATCCGCGCCAAGTCGACGGCCTTCACGGCGGGCGTCGCAAACCCAGTGTTTGCGCTGGCAGAATCGCTGTCTAGCGTCGCGCTCAGCGTCACCGCCGTCGTGCTCCCCGCGCTCGCCGCGCTCTTTGTCTGCGTCGCGCTCGGGCTCGCCGCGCTGGCCTTCGCGCGGCGCAAGAAGAAGCCCGTCGCCGCGGCTACTGCTTCTCGATGACCCAGAGCGCGTTCGAGTCGAACAGCCGCGCGGGGGTGGCTGCGTCGGCCTCGTACAAGCGCACGCGGTCGCGCAGGTGTTGCGTGTATCCGGGCTGCAGATAGCTGCGGACGTCGGCGGCGATGGCGACGCGCCTGGCGCTCCCGGTGCCGGTCGACTCGCACGCGGCGGCCATGATGTCTGCGTAGCGCTCGTACGTCTCGACCCCGTATTGCTCGCGGATCTCGTACGGAAACGACGCCGGCCCCCACACGTACGTGAACAAGAACGCGTGCGCGTCGCGGGCCGAGAGCCGCACTGCGTGATCGCCGACGCGCTCGAAGGCGATCTTTCGTCCCTCGAATTCGCGCGCGTACAACGCGAACGTCTCGTCGGCGTCGGGGGCGACGAACTCGATCACGTTGGTCCCGCTCGGGGGCATCACGCCGTCGCGCACGACGATGCGGCCGCCCTTCTTCAGCGCGCGAAACGCGGAGGCGACGATGGCCTCGACCGAGCCCATTCGAAACTTGCCCATCCCCCTGCCGTCCCCGTTGTCCCAGGGAACATACGAGTAGATCTCGTGCAGGATCGAGCAGAACACCACGGTGTCGAGCGTCCCGTCGCCGTAGAGTTTACTCAGGTGAAACGCGTCGCCCTCGACCACTTCCCACGGTCGAGCCTCGCGCGCTTTGCGAGAGCCGAGCGCCTCGACGACGGCCTTGGACACGTCGAGCCCGATGATGCGCGAGCCGGGGTTGCGCTCGGCCAACAGGTCCAGCACGACCCCGCCGCCCGGGCCCACTTCGAGGATCGTCCCGGGCACGACGTAGTCGCACAAGCGCGCCTTGTCCGAGCGCGCGCTGTTCATCGTGTCGAGGTAGTTGGCCTCGGCGCTCACGCGGTCGAAGTCGTCTTTGCGAAGGCCGTACAGGTCGCACAGGGCCTTGAGCGTCCCGTGAAACGCAGCGGAGCTCTTCGCTTCATAGATCCCGAGCAGCGTGAGCAGCGCGTCGGCCTCACGTGACGCGCGCCACTCGAGCGCGAGCGCGCGATCGCCCGCGGCCGCGACGCCGAGCGTCCCGAGGGTCGAGCCCTGGTCGAGCTCTCCGAGCAGCCGCCGCGCGTCCTCGGGCAGCGGGCCGTCGAGCGCGAGCGCCTCGGCCACCGAGAGCGGCGCGAGCACGGCTTCGAGCAGCCTGAGCGCGTAGGTCTTGGCCGCGCCGAGCGACTGCAGATACCGCGCGAGAGGCCACAAATCCGCGTGAAACATCCTGCGTCCGTCGCGCACGCCCGCGCGCTGCGAGGCCGCGAGGCAGAGGGCCAACAAGCGAAGCGTGGCGTCCGCCGCGAGCTCTCCCGTCGCGTGCTCGGCGTACCAGAGCTGGCACGTCCCCATCGCTTCGTGCAGCGCGGCGGCCTCGCGGTCGGACAGGCGCGCGATGGCCTGATCGAGGTCCTCTGCGGCCGAGGGGTGCGCGGCGATTCGGTTCGCTCGCAGCCGACCCAAGCGCTCTCGCAAGAGCGAGCGCGTCGTGGGCGACGGGAGCTCGCGCTTCTCGGCGTTGGCGAGGGCTTCGGCCATCGCCTCGGGCCGATCGAGGGCCGTGTCGCGCGAGGCGACGAGCTCGCAGATGAGCCCTTCGATCCGAGCGAAGCGCGCGGCGAGGGCGTCGTCGAAGAGCCCCTCGCGCACCGAGGCGACGTCGCACGCGTCGAGCGTCCCGAAGGCGTCCATCACGGCCTCGGCGCTGTCCGAGCGGCCGAGGTCGAGCACGCGGGCGAGCCTGCGGGCGCCGATGGCGAAGCGCGTGAGGGCGACGAGGGGGCACTCTCCGCGCAGGTGCTGCCCGACGAGGCCGTGGGCGCTGACGAAGAGAGCGACCTCGGCGATGCCGGCGGGGGTGCGCTCCATCGAGCGGGCGAGGCGCGCGATGCCCGAGTGCGCGTCGCGCGAGCGAGAGAGCAGCATCGAGGCCGCGGCTTCGTTGTGCGCGAGGCGGCCTGCGCGGTCGAGGGAGACCTTGGCGACGTCGCGAAAGAGCAGCGAGAGGCGCACGAGCGGCCCGAGGCCAGCGTCGTAGGCGCGAGACGACCGGCGGTGCAGGCGCTCGAAGCCCTCGAGCGTGAGCCCCTCGGTCACTTGAAAACGTGTGCGGTCGTTGCGCTCGAGGCCGATGAGCTTGCGACCCAGGGTGCGCAGCGAGAGGTGGTCGAGCAGCGCGCCCTTGCTGTCTCGCGCTTCGTAGTCGAGCGAGACGCGGGACTCGTCCGCGCGCGCGAGCGGCGCGAGCTCGGGAAACATCCGGGTCACCCGGTCGGCGAGCGCGCCTCCGTCCCGCAGCGACTCGATGATCGCGATGGTGGCTTCGGACTCGTTGGCGAGGGCGCGGGCGATGTATTCGTCGTCGGCGAGCAAGAGCTCGCGCAGGGCGACGGCGCGCTCGGACGCCTCGCGGGCGAGGTCGTCTCCAGAGCCGTGGCGGGCAGAGACCTCGCGGGCCATCGCTTCGAGCGCGAGGGCGCCGACGCCGACGCTGATGCGGGCGTCGATGGCGGTCTTTGCGCGCTCTTGGGGCACGCCGTCGGGGATGGCCCTCCAGCGCTGCAGGGCGGCCAGGACTTCGAGCTGACGCGCGGCTTCGGTGGGGGAGAGCGCGGCGAGCGTTTCGTCAGAAATCATGGTGTCGAGAGAGTGGAGGCTACCGCACCCACCGCGGTCGCATGTGCGCTATCGTCCGCGCGATTACTGGGCTCCGGACCGCGCGTGCGTGGCCATGGGCCGACGAAAGGAAACTTCACAATGACTGTACGAACTGGACTTGGACTGAGCTGCGTTGCGCTGTTGACCGTGGCGGCGTGCGCTCCGCCGCCGCCGTCGCCGGACGGCGGCGGCAGCGACGTGACCATTCCGGACGCCTCGGGCGACGGCGGCGGCTCGATGACGGACGGGCCTGTCGGCGACGCGGGACCGCAGTGCAACCGCGTGACGATCGAGAACCTCGAGGCGCTCGGGACGCGCATGGGCAGCACCTTGCGCTACGCGGGCGACAACAACTCGGCCAGCGAGGTCCCCACGGTCGGCGCGCAGAGCAGCGCGGCGATCCAGGGCTTGTCAGGGTGTCAATTCCGCATGGCCTACCAGCGCGTGTTCGCGTACACGGCCACGCAGGACGCGGTGCTTCGCATCTCGACGAGCAACATGGGCACGTCGACGAGCTTCGACACGGCGCTGCTCGTGTACAACGCGCCCTGTCCGACGACGGCGGCCAATCAGGGGCGCGCGTTTCTCGGCTGCAACGACGACGACCTGCGCTTCGACGGCGACGACCGTCGCACGACGTCCAACGTCGTGACGCTGCGCAAGGTGGCTCGCGGCGCGACGGTGTACATCTCGCTCGGCGGGTTCGTGCCCGTGTCGGGCACGCGCAACACCCCGGGCGAGCGCGGGGCGTTCGATCTAACGGTGGACGAACTCCCGGTGGTGGCCAACGGAATGGCGTGCGACGCCCGCCGCTTGACCAACGCGTGTGACGACACTTCGACCTGCGTGGGCAGCTCGTTTACGTCGCTGACGGGGACGTGCCGCGCGGACGGAAGCGTCGCTGGCGCGCAGTGCGCCGAGGGCGGGATGTGCATGGGCGCTGGCCTGCAGTGCAACGCCGAGACGAACATCTGCGAAGCGACCAACATCGCCGACGGGATGCCCTGCAACCCGTTTGCGCAGTGCGGCGCCAACTCGACCTGCGTGGGTCTGCAGCGCGGCCTCACCTCGGGCACCTGCCGCGCCAACGGCTCGATCGTCGGCGCCGCGTGCGCCACAGGAAACACCTGCGGAATGGGCCTCACCTGCGTGACGCCCCCCGGCGCCACCGAGGGCATCTGCCTCAACGCCGCGCCGATGGGCGGGATGTGCAACACGTTTGATTCTGTGTGTCCGACTGGCCAGGACTGCCTCGGCTCGACGGTCTTCGGCACCGCGGGGACGTGCACGGGCCTCGGCACGGCGGCGGGCGCCGATTGCAACTCGGGGATGTGCACGGCGCCCTTGGCGTGCACGATGCGCGACACGGCCTCGATCTGCACCAACTCGCGCATGACGGGGCAGTCGTGCGGCGTGTTCGACGAGTGCGCGATGGGCGGCACTTGCTACCTCAACGAGCCGAACAACCGCACCGCGGGCACGTGCTTCGCCGCTGGCGTGCGCGGCGGTCCGTGCCGCACCTCGGGCACCGCGTGCGACGCGGGCTTGACCTGCTCGGACACGGCGACCCCGGCCAACGGCCGCTGCCTCGCGACCGCGATGATGGGTGGGATGTGCGATCTGTCCACGGATTGCCCGGACAACTCGATGTGCGTTCGCACGTCGGCGACGGGCATGCCGTACGCGGGCACGTGCCGCGCGTTTGGCGCCGAGGGCGCGCGTTGCCGCTTCACGGGCGAGCGCTGCGACGCTGGGCTCACCTGCTCGAGCAATTTCACGGCGGACGGGATCTGCCAGCGCCCGGCGATGGGCACGTGCGATCCTCGCCTCGCGACGAACCGCTGCGCTGCCGGCCAGGTGTGCCGCGCGACCTCGCTCGACACGGGCATGTGCGCGGCGCCCACCATGGAGATGGGCGAGAACGACGCGGTCTCGGCGACGCTTCCGGTGACGACGGCGCCCGCGGCGATCCTCGGGTCGCTCACGTTCGCCGACGTGGACTGCTTCGCGTTCGAGGCCACTGGCCAGGCGCTGTTCGCGAAGGTGAACAACCCGAGCGGCCTGTGCTCGGCTGAGCTCGCGCTGGACCTGTACCGCTTGGACGGGACCAACGTCCGCTTGCTCGGCGGCGACACCAACGCGGGCGCGTACGGCTGCCCGCGCATCGATGGCGGCGAGACGAACTACTCGTTCGCCGCGGGCCTGATGGGCCGCCACTATCTCTGCGTGCGCAACGCCGCGGACAACCGCGCGCCTGTGTCGCAGTACGCGCTCAGCATCGCGCTGCGCTGAGCGCTCGCGGGGGGTGAGCCAGAGCCTCCGCTGGGGGGGCTGATGACACGCGGACGGGGCCGAGAGAAGGCGGAGGGCGCTTGTCGATCGCTGCGTCGATCGTGGCGGCGGGTGGTAGTGTCGCGCCGTGCGATTTCCTGGCCGTCGTAAGCACAAACACTACTTTCCTGTTCATGCGCGGGACCCGTTGTTTATGCGCGCGGGGCTCGACGGGACCGTGACGCGCACGCACGTGGTGGGCGTCGATCAGACGCTGGTGGACATCGACGCGAAGGTGCCCGACGAGCTGATCGCGCGCTACGCGCTGCCGAAGGGCTCATCGACGGTGATCGACAACGATCGCGCGATGGCGCTCTACGAAGAGCTGCTCGCCGCGCGCATGATCTCCTACGAATTCGCTGGTGGAACGGTGGGCAACACCCTCCACAACTACTCCATCCTCGCCGACGACTCGTCCATCTTGCTCGGCGTGATGAGCGAGACGATCCGCCTCGGGACCTCTGGGTACCGCTACCTCTCGAACACCTCGAGCCGCGTGAGCCTCGACTACTTGCAGCCCGTCGACGGCCCGATCGGCCGCTGCTTCGCGCTCGTCACGCCGGACGGCGAGCGCACCTTCGCGATCAGCGAGGGCAAGATGAACGCGCTGCGACCCGAGAGCATCCCCGCGACGATCTTCAGCGACGCCTCGGCCCTGGTGATCTCTGCCTACCTTCTGCGCTGCAAGCCCGGCGACCCGATGCCCGCGGCCACGTTGCGCGCGATCTCGCTCGCCCGCGCCGCGCGCGTCCCTGTGGTGCTCACGCTCGGGACGCGCTTCGTGATCGCCGAGCGACCCGCGTTCTGGAGAGAGTTCATCGCTGAACACGTCGATGTCCTCGCGATGAACGACGAAGAAGCCGAGGCGCTGACGGGCGAGTCCGACCCGCTGATCGGCTGCGATCGCGCCCTCGACCTGTGCGAGCTCGTCCTGTGCACCGCGGGGCCGACGGGCTTGTACATGGCCGGTCACACCGACGACGCGGTCAAGCGCGAGACGCGCTATCCGCTGCTGCCGGGGGCGATCGCCGAGTTCAATCGATACGAGTTCAGCCGCCCGATTCGCAGGGCAGACTGCGAGCGCCCGCTCAAGGTGTTCGCGCACATCGCGCCGTACCACGGCGGCCCCGATCGCATCACCAGCACCAACGGCGCGGGGGACGCCGCGCTCGCGGCGCTGCTGCACGACATGGCCGCCAACCGCTATCACCAGGGCCGCGTCCCTGCGTCGTCCAAGCACGTGCGCCCCTTTCTCACGTACTCGTCGATGAGCCAGGTGTGTCGCTACGCCAACCGCGTGAGCTACGAAGTGCTCGTGCAGTCCGCGCCGAGGCTCACGCGCGCGCTGCCCGAGCGCGAAGAGGGCCTCGACGAAGAGGCGTACTGGGCGCGCTGAAGGCGCTCGGCGTTGGTCGAAGGGGTTGCAGTGTCGGCAGTCAGGGTGTGAAAGTGTTGGCTTTTGCGTGTGGGATAAACGTTGTCGTTGACAGCACCCGCCCTGTGCGAGCCAACATCACGGACACTCATGGCCCAGAGCGACAAGCGCAAGCAGAGCCTGTACTTCCCCGACATCATGCTCCAGGAGATCCAGCAGGAGGCCGCGCGCCTCGACCGCTCGCTCTCTTGGGTCATGCAACGAGCCTGGAAGCTCGCGAGAGCTGAGATCCGGAAGCTTCCATCGGTCAACGACGTGCCGGACGACGCGCCGGACGACGAGCGCGGCCGCGACGAAGACTGAGCAGCATCCGCGATGAACGAGATCGAAGGGCGTTGCGACGCAGTCGACGGCGCTCGGTTGTACTTCCGCTCCTGGGGTGAGGGCACAAAGGCCATCGTGCTTTGCGACGGCATTTTGTGCGAAGGATTCGTCTGGAAGTACCTGCGCCCCGCGCTCGTCGAAGCCGGCTACCGCGTCCTTCACTGGAACTACCGGGGCCACGGCCGCTCGGAGAACCCGCGCGATCGCAGCACGCTGACCATCGAGGACATGGCGCGAGACCTCTGGCGCGTCGTCGACGCGGTGGGCGTCGAGAGCGCGATCCTGACGGGCCACTCGATGGGCGTTCAAGTGTGCCTCGAGGGCTATCGATTGAGCCCGAAGCGCACGGCGGGCCTCGTGCTCTTGTGCGGCTCGTGGGGACGCGTGACGCGCACGTTTCACGGGACGGACGCGCTCGCGTTGGCGCTGCCGGCGGTGCGCTCGTTCGCCGCGCGCTACCCCGCGCTCGTGCGAGAGATGGTCTCGCGCACGCCTCCCAAGCTCGCGTTGCGCGTGGCGTGGGCGCTCGGCGAAGTCGACGCGCAGCGCGGTCGCGAAGAGGACATGAAGCCCTACTTCGAGCACCTCGCGAAGATCGACCCGCAGGTCTATCTCACGCTGCTCGACTACGCGGGCAAGCACAGCGCCGAGGATCTCTTGCACGAGATCGCAGCGCCGACGCTGGTGGTGGCCGCGGGGCGCGACAGCTTCACGCCGCCGCGGCTCGCGCGGCAGATGGCGCGGACCATTCACGACGCCGAGCTGCTCGAGGTTCCGGACGCGACGCACACGTTGCCGATCGAGCAGCCCGAGCTCGTGGACGAGCGCGTGCTGCGGTTTCTCGCCGAGCGCGTGTACGCCTGAGCGCCCCAGCAAGTCAGCGATGGTGGACCGACGCGGCGACGCGCGGGGTCTCCGTCGAACGGTGATCGTCGGGCTCTGCGCCTGCGTGTTCGACGGCGCTCACGCGTACGCCAGACAGAGACGGCGCAGGTGCCTGCGTTGGTGAAGGGACCACGCGCAAGAGCACGGGGCGGTCTTGGGTCCCCTCGATGCGAAGGACGCGCGCTGCGCTGCGGGTGTGAGACACGACGGAGTCGCTCTGATTGAGCTCCCACGCGCCGTCGCCGACGACCTCGAGCGTCGCGTCGAGCGGAATCACCAGCTGTCCGTCGCGCGTTTCTCCGCCCACGATCTGCAGGTGCTCGGCGCGCACGATCGCGATCATGCCCGAGCCGTCGTCGATCTCGAACTCGCCGCCGTTGGAGCGATACACCCGAAACGCCGAGTTTTCTGCGGTCGATGACTGCTCGAAGGCGAGGCAAGCCGCGTGGTCGGGGTTGTGCGCGGGGCGGATGACGCGCGCCTTTCCGACGATGCGCACGGGGCCGTCTTCGGGCGCAGAAGCGATGGGGATCGTCTGCAGCGCGCTCGTTCGTCGTGCGGCGTTGCGCCTTCGCAAGAGCTCGCCGAGCGCGTGATAGGAGTAGCCCACCGCCATCATCGTCGGCAGCAGCATCGCGAGCAACAGCAGCTGCGCGACTGGCATCTGTCCCCGCTCGCGAACACCTGCGAAGAAGAGCGCGGCATACCACCCGCAGAAGATCACTCCGATGGCTGCGCTGACGATGCCGAACGCCTTGTTGTACTCCGGCGGCGTGCGCACGCTCGTTCGCTGCCACTCGGGAACGAACGCGACATCTGCGAGCGGAAGTTCGCAGCGCGCGCACGTCCCGCCCCACGCGTACGTCGTGCCGCACTGCTCACAGAGAAAGTGCTCTTCGTGACGATCCCCACCAATCATGCGCCTACTCGTAACGCGATCTGGGCGACGCTGCAAAGGGGCGGCGCCGCTAGCGCCCGAGCGCCAAGATGAGCTGCACCGCGAGGATCTTCGCCACGATCGCCACGGGGAAGACCGTCGCGTAGCCGACGTTGGGCAGCTCGTTCTTCGTCTGCTCGCAGGCGAAGGCGAGGGCGGCGGGCTGCGTGTGCGCGCCCGAGAGCATCCCTACGAGGATCGACAAGGGAATTTGCAGCACTTTGTAGCCCACGGCGAGCACTGTAAACGACAGCGTGATCGTGACCGCGGTGCCCGCGAGCACCACCGGCAGCGCGCCGCCCTGGTGCAAGGTCGAGACGAAGGCGAAGCCCGAGCGCGTCCCCACGCCAGCGAGAAAGAGCACGAGCCCGACCTGCCTGAGCGTGAGGTTGGCGCTGTACGGAAGGGTCCACACGACAGGCCCCGTGCGACCGACGCGGCCGAGCAAGAGCCCCACGACGAGCGGCCCTCCCGCGGCGCCGAGCTTGAAGACCGCGCCGCCCGGAAGGGGGACGCCCACGGCGCCGATCGCGAGGCCCAAGGCGATTCCCAGGCTGAACGTGATCACGTCGATCTCGCTGAGGGCCTTGTACGAGTCGCCGAGGTACTTCGCGATCTCGTCCATCTTGTCCCTTGGCGCGACGACGCGGACGCGGTCGCCGAGCTCGAGCTCGGTGTCTCCGTCGGGCAGAAGCTCGTTGTCTCCGCGGCGGATGCGGGTGAGCACCGCGCCGAAGCGCTGCGGCAGCTCGAGCTCGGACAACGGCTTCTGCGTGACGTCCTTCTGCGAGATGAAGATCCGTCGAAAGTCCAGCACGGTGCGGTCGAGCTCGAGGTGCTCTTCGCTGGCGGTGCCGAGCGCGCGCGCCGCTGTGTCCAGGTCCTTCTCGTTGCCGACGAGCGTCACGAGGTCGCCCTCTTGAAAAGTGGTGTCGTCGTACACCACCGAGACCAGCGCGCCGCGCTTCATGCGGCCGAAGAGCGCGGCGCCGCCGAGCTCGCGGCGGACGTCGGCCGCGCGCCGGCCCGCGAAGCGCTCGCTGAGCGCGACGGTGACGTTGGCGAGCTTGTGCGCTGGCGGCGCGGCGATGGACGCGCGAATGGGCTCGTGCTCGAGGTCGACCGCGAAGACCTTGCGGGCGATCACGATGGCGGCGAGCACGCCCAACACGCCGAAGGGGTACGCGAGCGAGTAGGCGACGACGGGGTCTTCGGCGCTCGGGCCCGGGTGCGCGCGCAGGGTCTCGAGCGCCGAGGCGAGCGCGGGGGTGTTGGTGACGCCGCCGGCGAAGAGCCCTGCGGCGGTGACGCCGGTGCGGCCGATGGCGCGCGCCATGGCGAGGGAGACGAGCGACGAGAGGGCGATGGCGACGGCGACGAGGGCGTTGTCGCGGACGCCGCGTTTGCGCAGCGAGGCGAAGAAACCGGGGCCCGAGGACAGGCCGATCGTGTAGACGAAGAGGACCAGGCCGAATTGGTAGACGAGCTCGGGCAGGGCGAGCTCGCGGTCGAGCGCGCCGAAGCCGAGGCCGACGAAGAGCACCGCGGCGACGCCGAGCGAGAAGCTGCCGACTTTGATGCGGCCGACGAGGTAGCCGACCGCGGCGACGAGAAACAGCAACAGCAGCTTGTTCTCGCGGAGCAGATGAACGAATCCCGCAAACACAGTGCGCTGCGCCCTGCCAGAACGGTGCCGAGAAGAAAAGGGTCCGTGGCACTGTAAGCGCAGGGCGAGCAGCCACGTTCGAAGGACGAACGTGCGGCGCGGCGCGAGGCCGAGAGATCAATCTTCGCTCCGCCCCGTCACATCCAAGCTTTTCGCCGCCACTGGGTTGATGGCTTCACAGAGGGTCCCCATGAAGATTCACTCGATCACGTTCTCGTCGCTCGGATTGTCGCTGCTCAGCTCGTGCGCGGGAGGCGCGAGCTCTGTTGGGCAGAGCGCTGTCAACGCGCAGCGCAACGGCGCGGTGGCGACCAACGCAGGCGGCGCGCAGGACAACTACCGGGTGATCGAGGGCACGGGCGCGGCCTCGGGCTCGGTCAATCGACCGGTGACCATGGGGCGCGACGACGCTCCGGCGCTGGTGACGCTGCAGGGGCGCGCTCCGGCGAACAACACGGCGCGCAACATCACGGTCGACCCAGGCTCGGTGCCGGGGGTTGTTCCTTCGTCGGGCGGGTACATCGTGCGGCGGGCCGGCGCGACCGGTGGAGCGGGCGGAGCGGGCGACGACAGTCGAACGGTGGCGAGCGGAAGCACCGGGTTGTCTGCGGGCGTGCCCGAAGGAGCGCGTCGCGTCGAGCGCGAGTTCGACGGCGCATCGAGCGCAGCGTCCACCACAGGCGGCGTGATCGGTCGAACGACCGCGCCGCGGCCCGTGGCGCAGAGCGCTCCGCGGGTGACGTCGAACAGCGCGGGCAGCTCGCGCTCTCGCTCGGGCGGCGACGCTCCTGCCGCTGCTGGCGCGGGCATGCGCGCTCCAATGACCGCGCCCGCTGACGAAGTCGTCGCGATGGACCGCGCGCCGATCGAGCCCTCTGCGCCGCGCATGATGCCCATTGGCCCCGGCGCGCGTCCCACGCCAGTGATCCCCACGGGCAGCACGGTGACCGTGACCACCACTGTGGCCGTCACTCCGCCGGTGATCGTCGAAGCGCAGCAAGAGCCCGCGGGTCTGCTCACCGCTGCGACCGTCGGCGACGCCGATCGCTTCGCGAGCTACGCGGACTACCTCTCTCGTCACCAGAGCGAGGCGGGCGAGCTTCGCTTGGACATGAGCCGCAGGCTGCGCATTCGCGTGGTGGACTCGCAGGGGCGCGGCGTGAGCGCGGCGCGCGTTCGACTCTCGAACCAGGGAGGCACCGTCGAAGCGCTCACGCACGCGGATGGCTCGTACGATTACTTTCCGGGCCTCTCGACGGCGCCGCTCGCGGGCGTCGCGCGGCTCGATGTGCAGGTCGAGTCGCTCTCGGTCGGCGCCGACGTGCAGATCCCGACGCAGGGCGACGGCCAGCCCGTGATGGTGCGGCTCAACGCCGCGGTGGTCCCCCCGGCGCCCGTCCTCGACCTCGGCTTCGTCATCGACGTGACGGGCTCGATGGGCGACGAGCTGCGCTACGTCAACCGCGAGGTCGCGAGCATCGTGCAGCGAATCGAGCGCGAATCTCCTGGCGTCCGCGTGCGCTTGAGCGCGACGTTCTACCGCGATCGCGTCGACGAGGCGGTCGTGCAGCAGATCCCGTTCACGACCAACGTGCAGGGCTTCGCCGCGGCGATGCAAAACGTCTACGCCTCGGGCGGCGGAGATTATCCCGAGGACATGAGCGCCGGCCTCGACGCGGCGCTCAACCGCTTGACCTGGAGCGACGGCGCCGCGGTGCGCGTGATGGTGGTGATCGCCGACGCTCCGCCGCAGCACTACGGAGACACCAACTTCACCTATCGCGAGGCGATGGTGCGCGCTGCGCAGCGCGGGATTCGCATCTTGCCCGTCGCCGCGTCGGGCAGCGATCGGCGCGTCGAGTTTCTCTTTCGCGCGATGGGCGCGTACACGAGCACGCCGTACGTCTACCTCACGGACGACTCGGGCATCGGCGGCTCGCACATGGAAGCGGACACCGATCGCGTCGCGGTCGAGCGCTTCAACGACGCGCTCGTGAGGCTCGTTTCGAGCGACCTGCGCGGCGAGGGCATGCACGAGCCCGGTCGCCTCGGCGCCGAGCGCAACTGACCGCGCGGCGCCGCTCGGCGCTGTCGCGGGGTGCGCACATCGTCCGCGCCTGTACGCAGTTGATGGGGGAAATCCCGGCTCGCCAACGCGTCCGTCCGCGGTGCATGATGGCCTCTATACGAGCGCTCGCAGGCGCTCGACGGAGGCACCCGATGCGCGTGTTGCAACGCTCGACCGCCGGTGCGGTGGTCCTTGCTTCGATTCTGGTTGGCTGTGGCGAAGAGCCCCCTGTCGGTCCGACGGACGGCGGGCGCAATGACGGTTCTGTCAGCGATTCTGGCGGCGTAGACGCCTCGGGACCGCGCCCGGACGGCTCGTCTCCGACGTGCCGCGACACGGACATGGACGGGATCGCGGACAACCTCGAGGGCGCTGGCGACAACGACGCCGACGGGACGCCCAACGCGAGCGACGACGACTCGGACGGCGACGGGTTCACCGACGCGCAAGAGGCTCGACGCAGCTATCCAGGGTACGAGGACACTGCCCTGCCGCCGCTCACGTGCGGCGCGCCAGCGGCGGGGTGCGACATCGACTCGACGCCCAACTTCCTCGACACGGACTCGGACGACGACGGCCTCAGCGACGCTGAAGAGCGCGAGGCGCGGTCGAACCCGTGCTCGGCGGACACGGACATGGACGGGGTTCCGGATTTGACGGAGCGTGCCGCGGGCAGCGACCCGACCAACGGAGGCAGCGTGCCGCCGATGGGCTCGCTGTACGTGACGTTGCCGCACGCGACGCCGAGCAACCCGCGCATGCACGAGTTTCGCGAGTTCGAGTTCGAGACCCGCATCCGCGCGGCGGACATCATGTTCTTCGTCGACACGACGGGCAGCATGCAGCGCACGATCGACACGCTGCGCACGACGCTCTCGACCCGGATTCTTCCGGGCGTCGTCGGCGCGCTGATGGGCGGCGACGTTCGCTACGGCGTGGCGGATTTCAGGGACGTCCCCAACGGCGTGTACGGCGCGGCGAGCGACTGGATCTTGCGCGTCAGGCAGCGGCCCAACATCAACGCGATGCTCACGCTCAACGCGTTTACGCAGATGCGCGCGGCCACCGGCGGCGACTGGCCCGAGTCCCAGGTCGAAGCGCTCTACCAGGCGCTCGAAGGCGACGGGATCGTCGGCCACGAAGGCGACGTCACGCCCTCGATGATCATGGGCGGAACGGGCTGGGCCGGCCGCGTCGACCCCGCCGTTCACTGCGAAGGCGAGCGCGGCGCTTTCGGTTGGGGCTGCTTTCAAGCAGGGCGAGTGCCGATCCTGGTGCTCTTCTCCGACGCCGATTGGCACAACGGGACGTTCGGCTCGTTTCCGTACTCGGACATCCGCGGGATGCACAGCTACGCCAACCTTCGCGCGTCCATGCTGCGCCGCGGGGCGTACTTCGTCGGCATCGACGTGGGCTCGACGCGAGACACCTACGTGCAGTCCGAGCAGCTCGCGCGGGACACCGGGACGCTCGACGCGATGGGCAATCCGATCGTGTTCAACAACCCCGGAGGCGGCCCGGACATCGCAGATTCTGTGGTCTCTGCGATCACGTCGATCGTCTCGGGGACGCGTCAGAACATCACCACGCGCACCGACCCAGACGCGACCGAGACGCGCCTGCCCGCGATGCGCACCACGGCGGACTTCGTGAAGGCCGTCACGCCGCTGCGCGGGATGCCCGCGGCGCCGGCGGGCTTCGACCGCATGGACGAGACGACGTTCTACAACGTCGCGCCGTCGACGCGAGTCACGTTTCGCGTGGATTTTTACAACGATTTTCAGCCGGGAGGGCGCACCGCGCAGCTCTATCGCACGACCATCATCGTGCTCGGCCGCGCGAACACCGAGGTCGATCGTCGTCCGGTGTTCATCATCGTCCCCGCCAGCGACGCGAACATCCCTGGCTGATCGGCGACGCTCCCTTCGCTTCACACTCTTGGAGACAACGCGAACATGCACCTCCTTCGATCTCGGTGGATTCAAGTCGCCTCGGCAAGCTGCGCGCTCACGGCGCTCGCTGCGTGCTCGGAGCCTCCCGTCGGTCCCGTCGACTCGGGCGCGCGCGACGGCGGCTCGGGCATGGACAGCGGCGTTCTCGACACTGGCGTCAACGTCGACGCGGGCGTCGTGACGGACATGGGCGTGACCGTGGATACCGGCGTCGCGGTCGACGGCGAGTCGCCCGACGGCGGCGCGAGCGACGACGCGATGGTCTCGCTTCCCGACGCGGTGGTGCGCGACACGTACACGGGCTGCGTCCCCGGCTCGGTGACGTGCGCGACCGCGGATCGCACGCGCTTGTGCCTCGACGACGGAGGCTACGCCGAGACCGATTGCCCCGCGGGGCAGGTGTGCGCCGAGGGCGCTGGGTGCCGCGCGTGCGCGCCGGGGACCCGTCGTTGTTCTGCGGACGGAGCTTCGGTGCAAGAGTGCGGCGCCGACGGGATGACCTGGGCCAACATGGCCGCGTGCGACCTCAACATGGGCCAGGTCTGCGAGGGATTTCGCTGCGTAGACATGTGCGCTCGCGCGGCGAGCCAGCGCAGCTACCTCGGCTGCGAGTACTGGCCGACATCATTGCCCAACCCGCTGTTGCCCAACCAGACGTCGTTTCAGTTCGCGGTGACCATCGCGAACCCCAACGCGTTTCCAGTGCGCACGACGATCTCGGGCGGAGCGCTCGGCGCGCCGCGCACGGTGATGGTCCCCGCGAACACGACGCAGACCGAGGTGCTGCCCTGGGTGCCTGCGATCTCGACGCCCAACGCCTCGGCGCTCGCGCGCAACGGCGCGTATCGATTGGTCACCAACGCGCCGGTCGCGGTGTACCAGTTCAACCCGCTGCAGTTTCAGTCGGGCGCTGGCAACTCGTTCACCAACGACGCGTCGCTGCTGCTGCCGACGCACGTGATGACCGGCAACTACATGCTCATGTCGCACGGCGCGTGGAGCAGCTACGGCAGCTTCGGCGCCATCGTCGGGACGCAGGACGGCACGATGGTCAGCGTCCTGGTTCGCGGCGCGCTGACGGCGGGCACGGGCGTCGCTGCTGCTGCCGCGGGCGCGACCGTGAACTACACGCTCAACCGCGGCGACGTGCTCTTGCTCACGACGACCGCGGGCAACGCGTCGTGCACGGGCTCGGACATGACGGGGTCGATCGTGACGGCGAGCGCGCCGGTCGCGGCGTTTGGCGGGCACGTGTGCACGCAGATGCCGTGCGGACAGGTCGCGTGTGATCACCTCGAAGAGCAGCTGTTTCCTGTGGAGACCTGGGGCAGCCGCTTCGTGGTCTCGGGCCTGCGCGAGCGCGGCGCGGCCGAGCCGTCGGTGGTGCGGATCTTGTCGCGCACCGCGGGCAACACGCTGACGTTTACGGGCATCGCGACGCCGCCGGGCTGCGCGACGCTCAACGCGGGGCAGTGGTGCGAGTTCGAGACCGTGCCCGACTTTCAAGTGCAAGGCTCTGCGCCGTTGTCGGTCGCGCAGTTCATGGTGGGGCAAGGGCGGTTCGCGGGCGTGGGCGATCCCGCGATGGTGCTCGAGGTGCCGACGCAGCAGTTCAGGACGAACTATGTGTTCAACGTTCCGGGGACGTACACGACGAACTTCGTGACCGTGGTGTACGCGACGGGTTCGATCCCGCGCATGGACGGGACGCCCATCGCCGCTGGCGCGCCGCTCGCGGGCACGCCCTACTCGGTCTCGCGTTTCACGACCACCGCTGGCAGCCATCGCATGACCGGCGAGCAGCCCTTCGGCATCAAGGTCAGCGGAACCGCCTCGTTTACTTCGTACATGTATCCGGGCGGCCTCGACCTGAATCAGCTCACTGCGATGTGAGCGCTACGGGGCGGGGGCTCGACGCAGCGTAAACCCAGAAAACCGCAGAAATTCACCGTTCGAATCGCGCCCGGCCCGCAGCGTCTGCCCCGTGTCGTCGTCGAGCCCGAGCGCGATCGCCTCGTCGTCGGACGCCGCGCGCAGCACGATCGATCCCGCGGCGCTCTGCGTCGCTCCGTGCTCTCGTCGCTCGACGTAGAGCGCGAGCTGCGTGCCGTCTGCGCGCAGCTCGATGTGGGTGAAGTCGTAGCCGTCGCCGGTCGAGTCCGTCGTGTACCGGCCAGCGCGGGCGCGCCACGCCTCGGGCACCGACGCGAGCGCGCTTCGCTGAAAGAGCATCGAGAGGCCATCGGCGCCGCGCACGTGCAGCGCGAGATCGTCCCCTGCGCGCTCGAAGGTGGCAGAGAGCGAGTCGCTCGAAGGCGCCGCGGGCTGTCCCTGCGCGTCGATCGGAAGCACGAATCGCGTGGGAGAAATCGGCACGAGCGCCATGTCACCGCCCGCGAATCGCGCGTGCAGCGCGGCGCCCTCGCGTCGCACGCTCACGCGCTGACCGCCGCTGCCGACGAACTCGCCGGCGAGCGGATCGAGCTCGGTGGCCGCGAGCGCGACCGGCGTGACGGGCGTCGGGGCCGAGGCGGGTTGGATTGCGCCCGTGTCGGCTTCGAGCATGAGCTCGAGCGCGCGCGCGCCGACGCGTACGATGAACGAGCGCGCCGACTCGGTGTTCGCCAGCACAACCACGGCGAGCTTCGCGTTGCGCAGCAGCCCGACGTGCGCGTTGAAGGGCGGGTACAGCCCGTTGTGCCACGCGACGGGCTCGTCTGCGCCGCGCACGGAGACGCCGCCGAGTCGCCAGTCCATCCCCACGCGCTGCGAGAAGCTCAGCCGTCGACCGTCGAACTGCGGGGCGAAGAGCTCGTCCACGGACGCGTCGCGAAGCACGATGGTGTCGTCGCTCGCTCGCCCGCGGCGCAGCAGCATTTGCGCGAAGCGACCGAGGTCGTCGACGGTTGTGAGCAGCGATCCTGCGGGCGCGTCGCGCAGCGGTCGGGGCGCTTGGACGCCGGCGGGGCCGTAGCCCTGCGAGAGGCGCGCGAGCAGCGCGGGCTCTCTCGCGAAGCTCGTCGAGGGCATCGAGAGCGGCGCGAAGAGCAGCTCGCGCGCAGCGGTCTCGAAGGCGCGGCCGTCGACGGTCTCGATCACGTGCCCTGCGAGCGCGAAGCCGACGTTGGAGTAGCGGTACATCGCGGCGGGCTCGCTCGCGAGGCTCTCGTCGGCGAGCAGCGCGGGGATGCTCGAGAGGGGGGCGGGCTCGTCGGCCCACATTCCGTGCAGGACGTTCGTCGGAAGGCCCGAGCAGTGCGACAAGAGCTGTCGCATGGTGATGGGCGCGCTGGCGAAGCGGCTGCGCACGGTGAGCGCAGGGAGGTAGCGCGTCACAGGCGCGTCGAGCTCGATGCGCTGCGCGTCGACGAGACGCATGGCGAGCGCCGCGGTGACGACCTTGCTGACCGAGCCTGCGTAGTAGACGGTCTCGGGGCTCGCCGCGACGCGGCGCTCTGCGTCGGCGAAGCCGAAGCCCGCGTGCCAGAGGATTCGCTGCTCGTTGACGACGGCGACGCTGAGCCCGCGCACGTCGGCGCGGCGCATTTCGCCCTCGATCATCCAGCGCAGATACGCCTCGGCGTACGTGCGGTCGCCTCGGGTCCAAGAAGCCGATCGTGCGGGTGGAACGCTCGCGCAAGCAGAGATCGCCGCGGAGAGAGTGAGTGCAGAGATGGCGCGGTTGAAGAGCATGGCGACAGCATTGGGCGCGAGCGCGCTGGCGAGCCATAGGCCGTTGGTCATGGTGCGCTGGACGGCGCGGCTGCGTCGTTCACACTCGGCGCATGCGGCCAGTGAAGATCGTCCTCGTCGACGATCAGTCGGATTTTCGCGCGGGGCTCAGCGCGGCGCTGTCGGTCGAGCCCGCGCTGCGCGTGGTGGGCGAGGCGAGCGACGGCGCCGAGGCGCTGCGCGTGGTGCGCTCGTGCGATCCAGACGTGGTGTTGATGGACCTGCGCATGCCGGTGCTCGACGGCGTGCAGGCCACCGAGCGGCTGAGCCGCGAAGCGCCTCGGGTGCGGGTCGTGGCGCTGACGACGTTCGACGACGACGCGCTGCTCTTCGCCGCGCTGCGCGCTGGCGCGTGCGGGTACTTGCTGAAGGACGTCTCGACGACGACGTTGGTCGAGACCGTGTGCGGCGTCGCGCGCGGAGACGGTGGCCTCGCGCCGGCGGTGACGGGCCGCGTGCTGAGCGAGTTTCGCAGGCTCTCGGCGATGGCTCCTCCATCGGTCGCGCTCGCGCATCCGCTGTCGGCGCGCGAGGTCGAGGTGACGCGCATGTTGGCCGAAGGAGCGACGAACAAGGACATCGCGCGCGCTCTCTCTGTGGCCGAGGGGACCGTGAAGAACCACGTGACCAGGGTGCTCGAGAAGCTCGGGGTCGAGGATCGAACGCAGGCTGCGCTGCGCGCTCGCGCGTTGGGGCTCGTGCTGTGAGCGGTGAGGGCGAGCAGGTCGCGGCGCTCGAAGGGGGGCGACCGCTGCTTCCGACGGCGGGCGCGGGCGTGGCGTTTACCTTGGCGATCGCTGGCGGGATGACCGACGCGCTGTTGCGCGGCGTGACGATCATGAGCGGGTTCGAGCGCGTGACGGTGGCGCTGCTCGGCGCGCTGATGATCGGTCTGACGCTCACGTGGAGCCGGCGCGACAGAGCGTCGCTGCTCGGCTATTGGCTGGTGCAGACCACGTCGGCGACGGCGATGGCGTACCTCACGCGCGGCTTGAGCTCGCTCGCGCTGCTGCCGATCCTCGCGCAGACGGTGCTGCTCGCGCCCCGCTGGGCGGTGAGCCTCTTTGGGCTGTACGTGACGTTGGTGACGGCGGCGACGCTGACTCGCTTGGGGTTTCGCTTCGGGCCTGCGCTGCACTTGTCGCTGGGACAGCTGGCGGCTGCGATCTTCGTGGTGGGCTTCACCGAGCTGGCGCTGCGCGAGCGGCGCGGGCGGCAGCGCAACGGAGAGCTGGTGACGGCGCTCAGCGAGGCCAACGCGCGGCTGGGCGCGCTCGCGGCGCAGAGCGACGAGCTCGCGACCGAGCGCGAGCGGGCGCGGGTGGCGCGCGAGGTTCACGACGTGCTCGGGCACTCGTTGACCGCGGTGCACGCGCAGCTGCGCGGGGCGCAAGCGCTGAGCGAGCGCGATCCAGCGCAGGCGGCGGCGCTGCTCGAGCGCGCGCGCGTTCTGACCGAGCGGGGGCTTGGGGACGTGCGTCGATCGGTGGCCGCGCTGCGCGAGCCGGGGCCGCTGCGGCTGCGCGAAGAGCTCGACCGGCTGGCGGTGGTCGGCGCGTGCATGGGCGTTCGCTGCGAGGTGTCGATCGCCGAGGCGTGCGACGGGCTCTCGAGCGACGAGGTGCACGCGATCACGCGGATCGCGCAGGAGGGGCTGACCAACAGCGTGCGTCACGGGGGAGCGACGACGTTGCGCGTCTCGGTGTCGATCGAGGGCAGCGACGTGGTGCTGTCGCTGCGGGACGACGGACGCGGGGCGGAGGTGATGGTCGAGGGCGCGGGCATTACGGGCGCGCGCGAGCGGGCGGCGCTGCTCGGCGGCGCGCTCGACGTGCGTGCGGCGCTCGGCGAGGGCGTGGCGCTGAGCGCGCGGTGGCCAGCGCGGGGCGTCGAGGCCACGAATTCAAGTGGGCGCTGAATTCGCAGCGGAGAAACGCGCCGATCGAGCGGCCTCTCTCTCCCCCAGAGAGGCTCACTCGATCGTTGCTGAACCAGCGGAGGCGATAGGATTCGAACCTATGGTACCCTTGCGGGTACGACAGCTTAGCAAGCTGCTGCCTTCGACCACTCGGCCACGCCTCCGAAGCGCGGGCGAGTAGATAGCCGCTTCGTTGTCACTGCGCAAGGGGCTCTTTTCTGGCAGTGTGCGATCGCAGGCATGAAGCTCGAGATCGAACGGAAGTTTCTGGTTCGCCCGTCGATGGTGGCCGCGCTGGTGCAATCAGGGGGTCAGCGGTTTACCCAGGGGTACCTCTCGGGCAAGCCCAGCGTTCGGGTGCGGCTCGACCACGGTGGAAAAGCCTGGCTCACCATCAAGGGCGAGGCCATCGAAGACGAGGTCGACGAGCACGGGCAGAAGGGCGCTCCGGCGCGAGAAGAGTACGAGTACGAGATCCCCGTCGCCGACGCCAAGGGGCTGCTCGGGCTCTGCAAGCACAAGCTCGACAAGATCCGTCACCGCGTGACGGTCGGCGCGCACGTCTGGGAGATCGATCAGTTTCTCGGGCCGCACGAGGGGCTGTGGATGGCCGAGATCGAGCTCGATCGCCCCGACGAGCGCTTCGAGCGGCCCGAGTGGGTGACCGACGAGGTCTCGGACGACGGGCGGTACACTAACGGAGCGCTGGCGAAGGCGGGGCGCGCTCCGGCTGCGTCGCACGGCGCCGTCGCGCGGGCGCTGGTCCTGCTCGGCGATCGCCTCGCGCAGTTCGAGCCCGGCAAGCGATTGAGCACCATCGGCCCGTTGATGGAGGCCGCCAGCTTGATGGCCGTCGCCGACGGCGAGGTCGACGACGACGAGCGCGAGGTGATCCGTCGCGTGCTGCAAAAGCTCAGCATCGACGCGCTGAGCTCGGTCGTGGCGGACGCGATGCTCTCGAGCTCCGTCGAGCAGACGCAAGAGCTGGGCGTCGAGAAGCGCTGCGCCGAGCTCGCCGCGGCGCTCGTGAAGCACGACGTGGTGCGCGAAGGCATCTTCATCGCCGTCCTCGTCGCGGACGTCTCGGGCGGAATCGTCGCTAAAGAGCGCGCCGTCCTCGACCAGCTCGCCAGGCTGACGAAGGTCGACGAGGGCACGCTGCAGTGGGCGATCAGCGCCGTGCACGAGGCGCTCGGTCGCTGATTCGCTCGCGAGCCGATCGCGATGTGGGATAGGCTCCGCGCCCGTGCGGAGCATCACAGTGCGACGGGCGTTGAGCGTGGGCGTGGGCTGTCTTCTTGCGGCGGGCGCGGCGGGCGCACAGGCGCAGCCGCTGCCCGGCGGAGGGACCGGGCGCACCGTCGTCGGCCCCACCGACGTGCCGCCCACGCCGCCCGGGACGCCGGGCTCGACGAGCGTCACGGGGCCATCGCTCGCCAACCTCGATCCGGGCGTCGACCCGAGCACGCCCACGAATTCAAGTGCCACCCAGCCCGCCGCGGTTGCTGATGCCGCGAGCCCCGACGCGTCGGTCGACCCTGCGCAGGGCTCGAGCGCCAACGCTGCGGCGGCCAACAGCAACGCTGCCGCGCCGAGCGCTCCTGCCGCGCAGCCTCCCGCTGCGACGCCGGCGATGACCCCGGCGACGCGGTCGCGCTGGCTCGACGGGTTCTCCTTTGGCTCGTACGGGCGCGTGGTGGTCAGCTCGGACCTTCGCGGACACACGGGCCGCGAGGCCAACATCGTCGCGTGGGGCACGCGCATCGACGATCAGACGTACAGCGAGCTCGAGGTGCACCGCGACGACGACTTCGCGAGCGGCGCGCACACGCGCGTGGTGGCGACGCTGGCCGTGCAGGGGCCGCTGTTTCATCAGTCGGGCTCGTTCAGCGCCAACATCGCCGTGCGCAATTTGTACATCGAAGCGCGGGACATCCTGACGCGCGGCCTGTCGATGTGGGTCGGCTCGAGGATGTACCGCGGCGACGACATCTATCTCTTGAATTGGTGGCCGCTCGACAACCTCAACACCGTCGGCGGCGGCGCGCGGTACGACATCGGCAATCACTTCACGGTCGCCGCGCACGTCGGGACGAACCGGCTCGACACGAACTATCAGTTTCAGCGGATTCGGGTCGTTCCGCGGGACGGCATCGGCGCTGCGAGCGTCGTGCTGCTCGACCGACCGAGGCTGATCGCGTCGCTGAAGGGGACGTTTTGGCTCAACGGTCGCACGGCCTCGAGCGGGCTCAAGGTGTCGCTCTACGGAGAGGGCCACTCGCTGCCCGACGGCGTGCGGCAAAACAGCGAGACCGGCGATCGCGAAGTGCTCCGCGCGGACGGAGGCTTCGTCCTCGGCGGGCAGGTCGGCGCGTACACGGGCCGCCGCGACACGCACGTCAATTTGTTCTTCCGCTACGCGCAGGGCCTCGCGGCGTACGGCGATCTCGCGGTCCCGTACACGCTCAACGCGACACAGACGTCACAGCGCGCGCAGGACGCGCGGCTCGCGCTCTCGGGCAACTTCGAGCACGAGTGGTTCGGCGTGATGGCCGGCGGCTACGTGCGGTACTTCCGCGACGCGGACCCTTCGCTCTACGGCCGCAATGACCTCTGGGAGGGCACGGTCGTCGTGCGCCCGACGGTGTGGATCGGGCAAAACGTCGGGATCAGCGCCGAGGGCAGCTACCAGATGCAGGCCTTCAACATGCTCGACAACGTGACGGGGCGCGCGCGCACGGCGAGCGCCTGGCGCTTCGGGGTGATCCCGTTCGTCTCTCCCGCGGGCCGCGGAAACTTCACGCGCCCGCACCTGCGCGCGATCTACGCGGCCACGCTGCGCGACGACGGCGCGCTGCGCTTGTACGCGGCGGACGACCCGTTCGCGCGGTTCAACGTCGAGCACTACCTCGCGCTGTCCTGCGAGTGGTGGTTCAACTCGAGCTACCTGTGAAAGTTCGCGCTGCGGCACTGTGACGTGAATGCCACGCATCGACGCGTGGACGCGTCGGTCCGCGGGGGGCGCGGATCGCCGCTTCGGTCGCGCGAATCCACCGGTAAACACCGCGTGAACATCGCAAAATTCGGGGACATCCTTGACCACGGCACAGAACTTGGAGTCCGTTCGTCGCACCATGCGCAGACTGCTCCTCACGTTCTCTGTCCTCGCCGCTCCTTCGCTCGCCGCCGCGCAGAGCGCGCCTGCCGTTCCTCCGCCGAACAACACGACGACGGTGCAGGGCTCGGTCACGTTGCAAGCCCCTGTGAACTCCGGCGCCATGGCGCCAGTGCAAGTCCCGCAGCCAGCGCAGTGTTCGCCCGCCGCGGACAGCCTCTACAACGAGGCGATGAACCGCATGGCGGCCGGGGACGACGCGAGCGCGGCGACGCTGTTCGGTCGCGTGGTCGAGATGTGCCCGACGCACCCGACCGCGGCAGAGATGCGACGCAACGCCGAGCAGCACGCGCAGGCTCGATCGGTCCCCGTGGTCAACAACACTGTGCCCGTGGTGCAGCCGCCGGTGGCGCAAGGTTGGCCGACCGGGGGGCAGGGTTGGACGGCTCCAGTCCCGAACTACAATCTTGTGTACGGCCCCGATCCCGTGAGCACTGGCGCTCGCCTCAACCTGGTCATCGGTCAGACCCTCTTCGGGATGGCGTTGGGTGCCTATGTTCCTCCGATGGTCGCGAGCGGCTCGGTGGGCGGTGAGCACGTGGCCGGCGGCATTCTGTTGGGTGGAGCGCTCGGCGCTGCGGGCTCGCTGGTCGCGTCGCTCGGCGGCGTCACGCAGGGCCAGGCCATCGCCGTGAACTTTGGCTCGGGTATCGGCTTCGGCGTGGGCGCCACCGTGGCGTTGATGACAGGCTTCTCCAGCACACAGCTGACGTTCGGCATGTTCGCCGCGGGACAAGCGGTGGGCACCGCGGTCGGCGCCGTCATCGCGCTGCAGCGCCCGCTGAGCGGAACGATGTCGTACATCTCTTCGCTGGCTGGCTGGGGCACGATGCTCTCTTCACACGTGCTGCTCGGCGTCACGAACATCTCGGGAGTCGGCGTGCAGGCCGTGGGCGCGACGTTGCTCGGCGGAATGGCTGCCGGCACGCTCGCTGGCGCGCTCTCGTCGTCGTACGTGCACATCAGCGCGGACCGCATGGGCTGGATCGACCTGTCGATGAGCGTCGGCTGGCTCGTCTTCGGCGCCTCGTCGCTGCTGTTCGCGAGCTCGAGTCCGTCCGCTGGAATCGCCTACGGATGGGGCTCGATCGCCGGCGCTGGCCTCGGCGCGGTGTTCGGCATCTTGATGACCCGCGACACCGATCGCTATTGGCACCAGGCGCGCGAGCAACAGCTGCAGCAGCAAGCGGCCGGCGGACGGCAAGCGCGTCACAGCGCGACGCCCGCGTCGGTGCACGTCGCGCCGGGCGGGCCGGGCAACAATCCGATGGGCGTCACGGTGGCCGGCACGTTCTGAGGCTCCCTGCGCGAGCGAGAGGGCGCTAGTCTCTCGGCACTCATGGCGCAGGCGATTGATCCGACCCTCGCGACGCAGGCCGTCGAGAGCGGTGTTCGCACGACGAGCAACGAGAGCGACGTGCTGCCGCGTGGGGCTATCGTCGCGAACCGCTACCGCATCGAGTCGCTGCTCGGCGCCGGCGGGATGGGCGCTGTGTACCGCGCGCACGACATCGAGCTCGACGAAGAGATCGCGCTGAAGACGCTGCGCGCGGACATCTCGAATCACGCGGGCGCGATCGAGCGCTTTCGTCGCGAGGTCAAGCTCGCGCGCAAGGTGACGCACCCCAACGTCGCGCGCACGTTTGATCTGTGCGCGTGCGAAGGGTTCAAGTTCATCACGATGGAGCTCATCGAGGGCGTCTCGCTCTCGACGCGGGTCGAGCGCGGGGCGCTGAACCTCTCGGAGTCGCTGCGCATCGCCGCGGACATCGCGCGCGGGCTCGTCGCGGCGCACTCTGCTGGAGTGGTGCATCGTGACCTCAAGCCCGACAACGTGATGCTCGCCGGGGCGAAGCCGAGCGAGGCGCTCTCGGGCGCAGAGCGCGTGGTGATCACGGACTTCGGCATCGCGCGCGCGGCGGACGACGATCACGAGGGCGCCGACGAGCGCAGCAACAGTCAGCGAGGCAAATCCCTCACGGTCGGCGGGATCATCGGAACGCCTGCGTACATGGCGCCCGAGCAAGTCGTGGGCGAGACGCCCGATGGACGCTCGGACGTATACGCGCTCGGGGCGCTGCTGTTCGAGCTGCTCACGGCGCGGCTGCCGTTCGAAGGCGAGAGCGCGGTGTCGATGGCGATGGCGCGGCTGTCTCATCCCGCGAGGGACGTGCGCGAGCTGGTGGACGTTCCCGAGCCTGTAGCGCTGCTGCTCGGCTCGATGCTCGCGCGCGACCGTCGCGAGCGCCCGGACGCGGTGCGCGTGCTCGAAGAGCTCGAGCAGCTGCGCGGAGTGAGCCGCGGAAACACTGGAAATCCAGTGGCAGGATTGAACAAGGTCCCCGGCACCACGACGATGTTGGTCGACGCGACGAGCGCGCCCAAGGTGCGCAGCGTGGCGGTGATGGCGCTCACGAGCGCCGACGGCGCGCTGGCGCCGTACGGGCGCGAGCTCGGGGCGACGCTGGCGGATTCTCTCGCGCGGGTGCGGTCGCTGCGGGTGATTCCTCCGGCGGTGGCGGGCGACGAGCTCGCTGCGCTGAGCAAGGGCGGGCGCGCGGACGTCGCGCTCTCGGGCAGCGTGCGAGCGGAGGGCGATCGGCTGCGGGTCAATTTGCGCTACATCGATCTGGCGCAGGGGACGCAGAAGTGGTCCGAGCGGTTCGAGGGAACGTCGGGCGCTGCGTTTGCGCTCGAAGACGCCCTCACGCGCGCGGCCGAGGCTGCGCTGCGAGCGCTCTCGGGCGGCGGCGAAGCGCAGTTCTCTGCGGGGCCGACGGACCCGACCGCGCGCGCTCTCTACGACAAGGCCGTCGAGCTCTCGCATCGGATGAACGACAGCGTGGCGCTCGAGCAAGGGCTCGACCTGGCGCGTCGCGCGCACGCGATCGTGCCGATGGACGCCTCGGTGTTGAGCTTGCTGGGGCTCTTGGTGGTGCGCAACGCGCTCAACCGCGGCGGCGACAACGCGTCGAGCATCGCCGAGGCCGAGGACTGGGCGCTGCGCGCGCTCAACGCGGACGCGGGGTCGGCCGCGACGTACGTGGCGCTCGGGCTCGTGCGATTGCATCAAGGAGACGTGCGCGCCAGCGTTCGGGCCTTCAAAGAGGCGCTCTCGCGCGACGCGCGCAACGCCGAGGCCAGCGCGTATCTCGGGCGTTTTCTCGTCGAGAGCGGGTACATCGACGAGGGGATCAAGCGCCTCGAGTTCGCGCTCAAGATCGAGCCCCACGTGCAGCACGCCTGGTGGAACCTCGCGCGCTCGTACGCGCTGCTCGGCGACTGGCCGCGGGCCGACGACACGCTGCAGCGCGCGCTGACGGTGACCGGCAGCGAGCTGGCGCTCTTGGTCGTTCGTTGCAGGCTCACGTTCTGGAAGGGTGATCGTGAGTTCGCCCGCGAGACGGCGGATCGCATCGAAGCGCTGGCGCCGCAGCAGCACATCTCGCGCTCGATGCTGGGACCGCTGCGGCGCTTCGCCAACGGAGAGAAGCCGCTCGCCGGCATGGACGAGCTTCGGGCGTCCGCGAGCGTCGCGCCGTCGCCGGCGTTTCGTGCGTTTTGGTTTCAAGTGGGCGCGGAGATGTTCGGCGCGACGGGGCGCATCGACGCCACGCTGGACGCGATCGAGGGCGCTGTGTCGCAGCCCTTCATCGACTTGGGGTGGATGGACCACTGCCCCGCGCTCGCGATCGTCCGCGGCGCGGGTCGCTTCGGGCAAGCGCGGGCGATCGTCGCGTCGCGCGCGGCGAGCTTGTGGAAATGAACTCGTACCCAGCTCTGTCCCGCGCGGTCGCGGTCGCTTCGGGCTTCGCGTTGGTGCTGCTCGCGTGCGCGACGCTCGCGCCGCTGTGGTTGCCGCTGGCGTTTGCGCTGTGGACGGCGTCGCTGCTCGACCCTGCAGCGGGGTGGCTCACGCGCCACCTGCGCGGTCGTCGCTCGATCGGCGCGCTGCTCGCGACGCTGCTGGTGCTGGCGTTGCTGGTCCCGGTCGCGCTGGCGCTCACGTCGATCGGCTCGAGCGTGGTGGCGTTTGTGCGGCAAGTCGCGGCATCGCCCGCGGCGCGCGCAGCGTTCGAATCGGTGGTCTCCCCCGACGGCGCGACGGCGAGCGGGCTCGATCCGCACAGCGGCGCGACGCTGCGCGAAATGTTGCGGGCCAACGTCTCGCGGCTGCCCGAGCTCGCGCGGCAGCACGGAGAGACCGCGTGGCGCGCGGCCAGCGGCTTCGCGGGGGCGGGCGCGCTGGTGATCCTCACGGTGTTCGTGTACTTCGTCTCGCTCTACGCGTTTCTCGAGAACGGCCGCTCGATGTGGACCTGGGCCAAGCAAAACGCGCCGGTGAGCGACGACATCAGCGAGCGCATGGCCAAGGCGTTCGTCGAGACGGGGCGCGGGCTGATCGTGGGCGCGGGGCTCACGGCGCTCGCGCAGGCGCTGCTCGCGACGGTGATCTACGCGGCGATGGGCGTCCCGCGGTTCGCGGTGCTCGGGGCGCTGACGTTCGTGTGCGCGTTTGTTCCTGCGGTGGGGACGGCCGTGGTCTGGGGGCCGGTGGCCGTGGGGCTCGTGCTCAAAGGACAGATCGTCAAAGCCATCGTGCTCGCGCTTCTCGGCATCTTCGCGATCAGCTCGATCGACAACGTCCTGCGGCCGCTCATGCAACGCTGGGGCGGAAACCTCCAGCTCCCCGCCTTCGTCCTCTTGCTCGCGGCCTTCGGCGGCCTCGCCGCGTTCGGCGCCAAGGGCCTCGTGCTCGGCCCGCTCTCGGTCCGTCTCGCGGTCGAAGTGCTCGCGATCGCCCGCGAGCAACGCGACCGCGATCGCGCGCGCTGAAGGGCCGCTCAGCGACCGCGCTTCGCCTTGCGTCCGAGGCGCGCTGCGGCGAACGCGAGCAACGAGAGCGAGAGCGCCAGCGGTCCGCCGCTCGTGCGCGCGGGGCGCACACCGCACTGGCAGCCTCCGGTCAGCACAAACGACGGCGCTGCGTCGGCCGCGCTCGCGTCGCGCGTCGCGCTGTCCGCGATCGTCGGCGCGCGCTCATCGTCGGCGACGTCTGCGTGCGGTGCGTCGGCGAGCGCCGCGTCGCGCGTGGGCGCTGCTGCGCTGTCGTCGACGTCGCTGTCCGAGGCGTCTGCGCTCGCTGCGTCCGCGCCGGCGTCGTCGCGAGAGCACAGCCGCGGCGCGCTGTTCGACGCGCAAAAGTCATCGAGCGCGCGCTCGACGTGGCTCACGGACTCGCCGTCGCAGTCCGCGGGTCCGGGCGCGTCGGGGCACGTGTTGACCACGTTGCATCCTCCGCGATCAACGTAGTCCGTCGCGCCGCGCACGAGGATCCCGACGAGCGCGCGCGAGGACAGGTCGAAGACGCCCGCGCCAGAGCTGCCGCCAAACGTGTCCGTGTTGGCGTCGAAGTAGTCCGTGAACCCGACGCGAGCGTCGGTGACGCGGCCTCCCGAGTCGATCTTCGCGGGGATCCCAGAGCCGAAGCCGATGACGGCGAGCCGCTGCCCGAGGGTGACGCCGCCCCGACGCCGCACGGTCGCAGGCTGAAACCTCGGCGCGGCGCTGCGGTCGATGCGCAGGATCTCGTAGTCGAGCTCGGTGCCGTCCGCGAGCGTCTCGTTGCGGCTCGTGACGACCGCAGCGCACTGAAACACGTCCAGGCTGGTCACCCGCGCGAGCGTCGTCGCCGAGTCGCGATAGTAGTTGAACACGAGGCGGGTGTCTGCGCACTCTGCCGCTGATTCGACGCAGTGACCCGCGGTCAGCACCAGGTCGTCGTCGATGAGCGTGCCCGAGCAATACGACGCCGTCGGGTCGTCTGCGAAGCGCTCTCCGCGACACAGCGACTCTTCTTCGCCGAGCGTGCGCGAAGAGAGCGTCACGTTGTTCGGGTCCGACGCGTCCACGCGGCGCGCGCGCACGAGCGCGACGATCGAGCGCTGCGCGAGGGCGCGAAGGTCGGCGTCGGGGTGCGCGTAGACGTCGGTGCGGTCGTCGGTCCCGTACACGACAGCGAGCGCCTGTTGGTCGACGGCGTCGGCGCAGCTCGAGCCGATCAGCGCGAGCGCTGTGAGCGCAGCGAGCGACGAGCGAGGGTGGGGCATGGCCGGCGGTAGTTCGACACGCGTCGCTGTCGAACGGCAACGGCATTGTGTGCGCGAATTCACAGCGCGGGCGCGGGCGCGCTGTGTATGTGCGGAGGATGAGGTACGCTCGCGGGCCGTGAAGGGTTCGCTCGCTCGTAGTGCCGTCTTCGCCTCGCTGCTCGCGCTCGCGGGCGGAGGTTGCTTCGACCTCAGCAACGTCGAAGTCCCTGCGGATCAGCCGTCCGCGCGCCTCACGACGCAGGTCGAGGACTGGCGCGACGAGGTGATCTACCAGGTGCTGGTGGATCGCTTCGCGAACGGGACGCCCGCCAACGATTGGCGTGTGAATCGCCAGTCTCTCGCGCGCTATCAGGGCGGCGACTGGCAGGGGCTGATCGATCACCTCGACTACTTCAAGTCGCTCGGGGTCACGACGCTGTGGATCTCGCCGATCGTGCGCAACGTGGACACGGACGCGGGCATCGACGGCTACCACGGGTACTGGACCAGCGACCTGGCCGAGCTCAACCCGCACTTCGGCGACCTCGCGACGCTGCGGCGCTTCGTGCGCGAGGCGCACACGAAGGGGCTGCGCGTGGTGCTCGACATCGTGACCAACCACATGGGTCAGATGTTCTATTACGACATCAACCAGAACGGCCGGCCCGACGACAACGTGTACGGCGGCGGGGTCAACTCTGGCTTTCAAAACCCAGGCGGATTGTCGAGCCCGCTCACGCGCGTGAGCGAGTGGGACCCGGACTACAACACGCGCGACGTGGTGCAGTCGTACACGTCGCTCGGGCCCGCGGGCCCAGCGCCGGTGCGCTTTCTCAACATGCCGGACATCTTTCGCACGCCGCCGCGCTGCGACGGGCCGCGCGCGTGGCAGTGCATCCTGGCGTCGCCCGAGGGCTATCACCGCCGCGGGCGCATCGTGGCGTACGACAACGTGAACCACCAGCCGGGCGATCAGGTGATGCTCGGGGATTTTCCTGGCGGATTGAAGGACGTCGCGACCGAGCGGCAGGACGTGCGCGACGCGATGGTCGAGGCGTACGCGCGCTGGGTCGAGCTGACGGACCTCGACGGGTTTCGCATCGACACGCTCAAGCACGTCGAGCACGGGTTCTGGGCGGACTTCGCGCCGCGCGTGCGGCAGCGGCTCGCGGCGCGGGGCAAGAACAGGTTCTTCATGTTCGGCGAGGCGTTCGACGGCGACGACGAGCTGATCGGGAGCTACACGCGGCCGGGCGAGATGGACTCGGTGTTCTATTTCTCGCAGAAATTCCGGCTCTATCGCGACGTGTTTCAGTGCGAAGGCCCCACGAATCAGCTCGAGGGGATCATCACGGACAGGATGCGCAACTACAACCAGACGCCCCAAGAGGGCGGGGCTGGAGCGCCGCCGTCACAGCTGCTCGTGAACTTCTTCGACAACCACGACGTGCCGAGATTTCTCGCGGGCATCCTCGACGAGGACCCCAACAGCTGCCCGCCTGGGCGCGTGCGCAGCGAAGACGACCGCGCGCGGCTGCTCAAGAAGATGCACATCGCGCTGGCGTTTATGTTCACGCAGGACGGCATCCCGTGCGTGTACTACGGCACCGAGCTGCAGTTTCGCGGCGGAAACGACCCGTCCAATCGCGAGGTCGTCTGGGAGCACGCCAGCGACTACCGCGTGGACATCAACGGAAACCCCGCCGCCGACGGCCCGCTCACCAACGATCTGGCCCGGCAGTTTCCGACGAACGGCGAGACGTTTCAGTGGATCTCGCGCCTCTCGAAGATCCGTCGCGCGTACTCGCCCCTTCGCCGCGGCAACTTCGCGATCAAGTGGACCACGGACCGGCCGACCACCGCGGACGACGGCGGCATGCTCGCCTTCGAGCGCGCGGACGACTCTGGCGCGGTGCTCACCGTGATCAACACCAGCGGCGACTCGCGCGACCACGGGACGCAGTTCAACGGAATGGGCATGCAAGTGAGCTTTCCCTCCGGCACCGAGCTCGTCGACGTGCTCGACCCCTCGGGCAGCCGCACGTTCACCGTCGCCAACGGTCGCGTCACCGTCACGCTTCCCGCGTACACCGCCGCGATCCTCGTCCCGCGCGATCGCGTCGTCGCGCTGCCCTGAAGGCCTACAGCGCGGCCTGCGCCCACGCGCAGAGCGGCTCGCTGAGGTCCCAGCACATCTCGTGGCGAAAGCCCTCGGCGACCGACGGCGCGCCGCACAACAGCGTCGCGTACACGTGCGCCGTCAAGATCGCCCCGGCGAGGTTCGCGTGGTTTCCGCCGCGGTAATACAAGCGCTGCGCCGCGGTCTGCGAGAGCGCGATCATCCACGCGTCGCCCACCGGCGCGAGCTCGATCCCCAGCGTCGCTCGGACAACCTCGCTGCGCTCGCGCAGGCGTTCGAACATGACTCGAGGGCTTTCTCCGACGAGCGCGCGCTGATCGACGTAGTCCTTGTGCCACGCGGCCCGCGGCCAGTGCCGCTGCAACACCAGCCGCGCCCCTGCTGAGCGTGCGCGATCGGCGAAGCGCTGCACTGCGGCGAGGTGCGACTCGAAGCGCTCGAGCGGCCAGAGCGTCCGCTCTTGCAGGACGATCGCGTCCCACGGGCGAGCGTCGAGCGAGCGCTGCACATTCGGGTCGAGCCAGTGCTCTTCGAGCGTCCGCAGCGGGTGCGTGACGGACTCGCAGTACAAGGGCCGCGCCGCGAGCCGCGAGGCGATCTCGGGCATCGAGTGGTACTCCGTGTGGCTGCTCCCGATGAACAGCGCGCGCAGAGCGCCCTCGGGCGGAGCGCTCGAGCGACGCTCGAGCACGAGGTAGGGCTTCGGTTGCTGGGGCGGTGCGCTATCTTGGCTCTGCATGGAGGACTCGCGAAGCGAAGCGGCGCTCGAAGGCGCGGCGGCAGAAGCGCCGACGATCACGCTGCTGCGCAACGGAGCGCAAGCGTACGCGCGCTGGCTCGAGGCGATCCGCGCCGCGCGCAGCGAGGTCCTGCTCGAGATGTACTGGTTCGACGCGGACACGATCGGCGCGCGCTTCGCAGAGGCGCTGGCCGAGTGCGCGCGGCGCGGCGTGCACGTGTACATCCTGTACGACGGCGTCGGCTCGCTCGGCGTCGACGAGCAGCAGTGGGTGAAGCTGCGCGCGGCGGGGGCGCACGTGATCGAGTTTCATCCCATTCATCCGTGGGCCGAGCGCTTCAAGCTCGCGAAGGTTCAGCAGCGAGATCACCGCAAGATTCTCGTCGTCGACGCGTCCGTGGCCTTCACGGGCGGGATCAACATTTGCGATCACAACCTGTCCGTCGACGAAGGCGGCATGGGCTGGCGCGACGACGCCGTCGAGCTGCGCGGCGAGGCCGTGCTCGAGCTGCGCGCGCTCTTCTTCGACACGTGGCTGCGCGTCGACGGCCCGCCGCCGGTGACGGGAGCAGCGGTCGGCTGGCGCGTGCGCAGGGCGCTCACCCAAGCCGCGTGCGATCAGTGCGCGGTCGAGGACGCGAGCGCCTTCGCGCGCAGCTTGGACGCCGCGGTCGACGCGGTGAGGCTCGCGACCGCGCGCAAGCGAAAGCGCGTGCGGGCGCAGCGCGTCTCGTCGCGGCCTCGCCCGTTGGCGAGCGTCTCTCGCGCGCAGATCATCGGGCACGACTCGTGGGGGGCGATCCGCACGATCCGCAACGTGTACGTCAAGAAGATCAACGCCGCGACGCGGGCCATCTTGATCGCCAACAGCTATTTCGCCCCGGATTTGCCGGTGCGACGCGCGCTGATCGACGCCGCGCGCAGGGGCGTCGAGGTGCGCGTGCTCGTCCCGAAGAACAGCGATGTCCCTGTCGTCGCGTGGGCGGGCAGGGCGCTGTACGCGGGGCTCTTGCGCAACGGCGTGCACGTGCACGAGTGGACCGAGTCGATGCTGCACTCGAAGACCGCGGTCATCGACGACTGGGCCACGGTGGGCTCGTACAACTTCGACTATCGCTCGCTGAGGTACAACCTCGAGGTGACCGCGGCGTCGACGGAGCCCGCGTTCGTGAGCGAGGTCGAAGCGTCGATCCGCGAGGACATCCGCCGCAGCGAGCAGGTGCAGCGCGATGAGTGGGCGAAGCGCCCGTGGTGGCACCGCGCGATCGAGTGGGTCGCGTACGTCCTGCGAAAGCTCTTGTGACCGCTGCTACGGCTCGCTCTCTCCGTCCATCACGCGCAGCAGGCGCGCGTCGAGCTCGGCGTGCAGCTCGTGCGCGTCGTCGTCGGTGACGACCCCCGCGCGGACGGCGCGCGCGACGGCGTCTTTGCGCGCGAGCAGCAGCTGTCGTTGCGCGTCGAGCAGCTCGCGCTCTCCGCCGTCTTGCTCTGCTTCGAGCGCGGCGCGCAGGGCGCCCTCGGCGTCGGTGAACTCTCGCTCGACCGAGCGTTGCAGCTTCGTGGCGCTGTCGGGGTGGAGCGAGCCGTTCTTCACGAGCAGCTCGAGGGCCTCGCGGGCGGCCTTGGCGGCGACGAGCCGGGCGCGCGCTGCGCCGTCGTTGCGGGTGCCTCGCTCGGTCACGCCCAGGCGCCGCAAGAGCGGACCCATGGTCAATCCCTGAACGAGGATCGACACGATGACCACGCCGTACGTCGTGGTGATGAGCAGCTCGCGAAAGGGGAGGGCGTTGGGCAACGCGAGGGCGAGGACCATCGAGAGCCCGCCGCGCAGCCCTCCCCAGGTGAGCACCGCGGCCCAGGACCAGGGCATGCTCTCGCTGGTGCGACGGAGGATGGCGACCGAGAGGTAGACGACGACGGCGCGCGCGGCGGTGACGGCGATCCACGCGAGGACGATCACCTTCCACGCGGCGAGCAGCGCCGTGAGCTGCACTTGAAATCCGATGAGCAGAAACACCACGGAGTTGAGCGCGAACGCGACGTACTCCCAAAACGAGTGCACGGCGAGGCGCGTCGAGGGGCTCATGCCTTCGGTGGCGCCGACGTTGCCGCACCACATGCCCGCGCACACCGTGGCGATCACGCCCGAGAAGTGAAACTGCTCGGCGACGACGAAGCTGCCGTACGCGGCGATGGTGGTGATGGTGATCTCGACGAGGGGGTCTTCGATGCGGGCGGTGAGCTTGCTGGCGGAGTAGCCGAAGAGCGTTCCGATGGCGACGCCCATGCCTGCGACGCGGACGAAGTCGAGCAGGCCCTGCGAGGCTGAGAAGTGACCGTTGGTCACCGCGCCGAGGATCAGCGTGAAGAGCACCACGCCCGTCCCGTCGTTGAGCAGCGACTCGCCCTCGACCAAGATCGCCAGGCGCTTGGGGACGCCCAGCGATTTGAACATCGCGACCACGGCGATGGGGTCCGTCGACGCGATCATCGCGCCGAACACCAGCGCGACGCCGAGCCCGAAGCCGCTGTGCAGGTGCAGCCCCGAGAGCTCGGTGCGCAAGAACAAGCCCGTGAGCGTGATCGCGAGGACCACGCCAGGGATCGCCAGGCCGAAGATCGCCCGACGGTTCTGCCAGAACTTCTTGAACTCGAGGTTGAACGCCGCCTCGAACAACAGCCCCGGCAGAAACGCCGCGAACAGCAGCTCTTTCGTGAGGTGCGGCGCGTGGACGAACTTCGTCGTGCCCAGCGCGAGCCCCGCGACCACGAGCGCGACCGTGTACGGCAGTCGAACGCGGCGCGCCACGACGGCCACAGCCGTCGCGATCGCCAGCAGCGCGACGAAGATCACTTCTGGACGCATGAGAGGGACACAAAAGGCAGCGAGGCCGCGTGTGGTGTCAACGCGAACTCGTTCTGTGTGGCGACCACCGCGCGAAGTCGAAGCGGGGTGCGGCGAGAATGATCCCTTGCCGGCGCGCGGCGAACGCACGCGCCGCGGCGATGGTTGACGGCACGACGATGATGCTCTAATCGTCATTCTGCGATAAGCGATCGCTTGCTCGTCTCGAGAGTCTCGCGATCCGCTGAAAATATTGCGCCAATGGCGATGCGCTTGCACTGCGGGTTAATCGTCATTCAACGATCATTCCCTGGAGTCATTCATGGCCACTGTCCTCGTGTTCGACCCCGCGATGTGTTGCTCCACTGGCATCTGCGGTCCGTCGGTGGATCCGCAGCTCGCGCGCTTCGCGGCGGACCTCGAATGGCTCGCGTCGCAGGGCGTGACGGTGGCGCGGTTCAACCTCGCGCAGCAGCCCTCGGTGTTCGCGCAAGACGCCGCTGTGAAGCAGGCCCTCGAGGCGCTCGGCGAGTCCGCGCTGCCGTTGGTGAAGGTCGACGGCAACGTGAAGAGCACGGGCCTGTACCCCACGCGCGAGACGCTCGCGTCGTGGACGTCCGTGGGCGAGCCGAAGAAGAGCTGCTGCAGCCCGGCTGCGAAGGCGACGCCCGTGAGCGAGCCCGCCGCGAGCGACTGCTGCGCGCCGAGCGGGTCGAGCACCAGCCCCACGAAGTCCTGCTGCTGAGAACGGACGGTCGTCATGGCTTCGATCATCAGCGACCCGCCCCGCATCGTGTTCTTCACGGGCAAGGGCGGCGTGGGCAAGACGTCCGCTGCGTGCGCGACGGCGATCGCCCTCGCGGACGCCGGCAAGCGCGTGCTGCTCGTGAGCACCGACCCAGCGTCGAACCTCGACGAGGTGCTCGGCGTGACGCTCTCCTCCGCGCCCACGGCGGTGCCGCGCGTCGAAGGGCTCTCGGCGCTCAACATCAACCCCGAGCAGGCCGCGAAGGACTACCGCGAGCGCGTCGTGGGGCCGTACCGCGGAGTGCTTCCTGCGGTGGCCATCAACAGCATGGAAGAGCAGCTCTCGGGCGCGTGCACCGTCGAGATCGCGGCGTTCGATGAGTTCTCGAAGCTGCTCGGCGATCGCGAGGCGACGGCGGCGTTCGACCACGTGATCTTCGACACGGCGCCGACGGGGCACACCCTGCGCTTGCTCGAGCTTCCCTCGGCGTGGTCGAGCTTCATCGACACGAACGTCGGCGGGACCTCGTGCCTCGGTCCGCTCTCGGGGCTCGGCCCGCAGAAGGCCCTGTACGCCGCGTCGAACCAGGCCCTGCGCGACGCGTCGCAGACGATGCTCGTGCTCGTCGCGCGCCCCGATCGCGCGTCGCTCAAGGAGGCCGAGCGCACGCGCCGCGAGCTCGCGCAGCTCGGCGTCGGCAACGTTCGACTGGTGATCAACGGCGTCTTCGTGGCGAGCGACGCGCGCGACGCGATCGCGGTCGCGATGCAGTCACGAGGTCAGGCCGCGCTCGACGCGATGCCCGAGGCGCTGCGGAACCTCCCTCGCACGACCGTCGCGCTGATGCCCTTCGGCCTCGTCGGGATCGAAGCGCTTCGGCAGATGGGAGAGGCGCCTGCGCCGAGCGACAGCGTGTCGTCGACCGACGAGCCCGTGAGCGCCGAGGCGATCGCGTTCGACGCGCTCGTCCGCGAGATCGCCGCGCCGGGGCACGGCATCGTGATGACCATGGGCAAGGGCGGCGTGGGAAAAACCACGGTCGCCGCGCGAATCGCCAGCGCCCTCGCGCGTCGCGGCTTCGCGGTGACGCTCACGACGACGGACCCCGCGGCGCACGTCGAGCAAGCAGCGCGCGGCTGGAGCGAGGGCGCGACGGACCTCCGCGTCGAGCGCATCGACCCGGCGCGCGAGACCGCGAGGTACACCGAAGAGGTGCTCGCGACCGCGGGCGCGGGGCTCGATGCGCAGGGCCGCGCGCTGCTCGAAGAGGACCTTCGCAGCCCGTGCACCGAAGAGATCGCCGTGTTTCGCGCGTTCGCGGACACCGTCGCGCAGGGTGAAGACCGCTTCGTGGTGATCGACACCGCGCCGACGGGGCACACGCTGCTCTTGCTCGACGCCGCGGAGTCCTACCACCGCGAAGTGCTCAAGAAGCCGAGCGGCAACTCCGAGGCCGTGCGGCGCTTGCTGCCGAGGCTGCGAGACGCTGCGTACACGAAGGTGCTGCTGGTGACGCTGCCCGAGGCGACGCCCATTCACGAGGCGATGCAGCTCGAGCGCGACCTCGATCGCGCGGCGATTCGTCCCTTCGCGTGGGTTGTCAATCAGAGCCTCACGCCGTTGACCGTGAGCGACCCTGTGCTTCGCGCGCGTCGGGCGCACGAGGCCGCGCATCTTCGAGAGCTGCGCGCGCACACCGCGCGGATCGTGCTCGAGCCGTGGAGCGACGGCGTGCTCGCGCGACAAGACGCGAGCGAGCGCGGCGCGCCGGCGACGTTGGAGCGTCCCGCGGAGGGATCGCGGCCATGAGCGCTCACGGCGAGGCGGGGCTTCTGAAGAAGCTCTCGTTTCTCGATCGGTACCTGACGCTGTGGATCTTTCTCGCGATGGGGGCCGGCGTGGCGCTGGGGTTTCTCGTGCCGGGATTGCCGCGGGCGCTCAGCGCGATGAGCGTGGGGACGACGTCGGTTCCGATCGCGATCGGGCTGGTGTTGATGATGTATCCGCCGCTCGCGAAGGTGCGCTACGAAGAGCTGGGAAGGGTCTTTCGCAACGGCAGGGTGCTGGCGCTCTCGCTCGTGCAAAACTGGGTGATCGGCCCGCTGTTGATGTTCGGGCTCGCGGTGCTCTTCTTGCGAGACAAGCCCGAGTACATGCTCGGCTTGATCCTCATCGGCCTCGCCCGCTGCATCGCCATGGTCATCGTGTGGAACGACCTGGCTAAAGGCGACACCGAGTACTGCGCGGGCCTCGTCGCGTTCAACTCCATCTTTCAAGCGCTCTTCTTCTCGCTCTACGCGTACTTCTTCGCCACGCTGCTGCCCACGTGGCTGGGGCTCTCGTCGGCGGTCGTGCGCATCTCGATCGGCGAGATCGCGCAGAGCGTGGCGATCTATCTGGGGATCCCCTTCGCGGCGGGCTTCGTCACGCGCTTCGCGCTCGTGCGCGCCAAGGGCCGCGAGTGGTACGAGAAGGTCTTCGTCCCGAAGATCAGCCCGATCACGCTCGTCTCGCTGCTGTTCACCATCGTCGTGATGTTCTCGCTGAAGGGCGCGACGATCGTGCGGCTCCCGCTCGACGTGCTGCGCATCGCGCTGCCGCTGCTCGTGTACTTCGTGGTGATGTTCGGGGTCTCGTTCTTCATGAGCAAGCGCGTCGGCGCGAGCTACGAGCAGACCGCGACGCTCTCGTTCACCGCGGCCTCGAACAACTTCGAGCTCGCCATCGCCGTCGCCATCGCGAGCTTCGGAATCCACTCGGGCGCCGCCTTCGCCGCGGTCATCGGCCCCCTGGTCGAGGTCCCCGTGCTCATCGCCCTGGTCAACGTCGCGCTCTGGGCGCAGAAGCGCTACTTCAACGGCGAGCTCGCGCCCGCAGCCCAACGCTGAGCGCGCCCCTCACAGCCCGAGCAACTCATGCAGACCGACGACCGCTCGTTCTTGTTTTTGTGTGTCGCAAACTCAGCGCGCAGCCAGATGGCCGAGGGCCTCGCGCGCATGATCTTCGGCGACCGCGCGCGCGTTCAGAGCGCGGGCAGCGAGCCGTCGACGGTCAACCCGTACGCGATCGAAGTCCTGCGCGAGCTCGGCGTGGACCTCTCGTCGCACCGCTCGAAGTCCGTCGAGACCATCGACCCGGCCACGGTCACCACCGTCGTCACGCTGTGCGCCGAAGAGGTGTGCCCCGCGTTCTTGGGCGGCGCCCGAAGGCTGCACTGGCCGATCCAAGACCCCGCGAGCAAAGAGCCGCTGCCCAGGGACGAGATGCTCCAGCGCTTTCGTACAGCGCGTGACCAGATCCGCGCGCGGCTCGAGGTGTTGCGCGCGCTGATGGACGTCCCAGAGGGCCCTTCGGGACACGAGTTTCACGCGAGCGTGCGCGTGACGGACCTCGCCGCGAGCGCGCGGTTCTACGCGTGGCTGCTCGGCGCGCAGCCCAAAGAGTGGACGCACCGCTACGTCACGTTCGTGCGCGAGCCGCTGCGCACCAACTTCGTCCTGCTGGTCGCGGACGGCAAAGAGCTGCACCGCGACACGCTGTATCACCTCGGGATCGCCGTCGCCGACAAGGCCGCCGTCGTGCGCGCATACGAGCAGGCGAGGGCGGCGGGCTTCGCCGTGGCCAAGGCGCCGCGCACGACCTGGCGCGGCACGCCGCTGCACGAGCTGTGGCTCGAAGACCCGGACAAAAACCTGGTCGAAGTGTACGCGCGGCTCACCGACGAAGAGCTCAGCGAGCGCCCCGCGTCGCTCGAGCCGACGGCGCTGGTGTGAGGGGTGGTCGGGCGCCCTCCGCGCGGCTTTCGTTGACCGCGACCCGCGCGCGCTGTAGTCGATCGCAGCAACGCAGCGACGCAGCGCGAACCCCGCGCCCGCCTCTGTTGCGCAGAGAGTGACGAGATCCATGAAGATCGGACGCAACGACCCCTGCCACTGCGGCTCGGGACAGAAGTACAAGAAGTGCTGCTGCGCCAAGGACGAGGCCGCGCGCTCGGCCGAGCTCGCGTCGCAAGCCGCAGCGCGCGCTGCTGCCGCCGCTGCTGCCGCCGCCGAAGCCGAGGCCGCTGGCGCCGAAGAGACCACCAGCGCCGCCCCCAAGGCCGCCGCGCGCCCCGCGCCGAGCGCACAGAGCAAGCCCAAGACGCACTCGCCGGCCAGCGCTGTCGTTCGTCGTCGCGCGTCGGTCTGAGCTTCGTCGCGACGGGGGGGATCGCTAGCGCACGTGATGCGCAACAACGAGCCCGTTGGGCGCACTGCGGCCGACACGACGCGCGGCAGGAACACCCGTTGGACGCACGGCCAGAGGGCAAGTCGCACGACGCGCGGCAGAAACCCCGCTGGGCGCACGGCCAGAGGACAAGCCTCCGGCCTTTGCGCGACGAAGCCTCGCGGAGCGGCCAGAGCGTCCGCCTGGCCTACGAGTGGCGCCCGGTTGGACGCGCCATCGCGCTCGCAAAGCGCGTCGATCGATCCGCGTTGGGCTGGTGGTCCGTTCGTGGCTCCATCGCCGTGCTCGCCTCGACGCCGGTCATGGCCTTCGACAATGCGTCACCGGTTAGGCCAGGCGAACGCCCTGGCCGCGACGCGACGCTGCGTCGCGCAAAGGCCGGAGGCTTGTCCTCTGGCCGTGCGTCCAGCGGGGTTTCTGCCGCGCGTCGTGCGACTTGTCCTCTGGCCGTGCGCCCAGCGGGTTTTCTGCCGCGCGTCGTGCGACTTGCCCTCTGGCCGTGCGTCCAACGGGTGTTCCTGCCGCGCGTCGTGTCGGCCGCCGTCCGTCCAACGGGCTCGTTGTTGCGCATCACGTGCGCTAGCGCTCTGCGTCGCTCGTGGGGCACCCTGAGGGGTGGAGAGTTCACCCATGAGCTGGAACGCAACACATCGAGCCAAGGTGAAGAGCGGCTGCTTCGAGTGCGTCGCGCCGTTGGACGACGGGCTGCTCGTTCAGGTCGGCGCTGGCGACGGCCCTGCGATCTATCCGTCCAAAGGAAAGCATCGTTCGCTCGTCGGCGCGCGCGGCGGCTACTCGTGCGCGGTGACGTCGGACGCGCTGTACACGCTGAGCTGCGAGCGAATCGACGGCGAGATCTGCAGCGCGGTGACGCGCTTCTCGCGCGACGAGCGTGTGCTCGCGCAGCGGCTCGCCCAGCCGGGCTACCGCTGGGGTGGCGTTCGTGTCTCGCCCGATGAGCAGCGCGTCGCGGCGTTCTTCGATGATGGCGGGCTGGTGATGTTCGACCGCGAGCTCACGGTCATCGCGAAGCGAAAGCTCAAAGAGGGGATTGGAGAGACCATCGGCGCGATCGGCTGGGTGGGCGACAAGCTCGCGGTGGGCAAAGACGACGCGCTCTTGATGCTCTCGGCGAAGACGCTGAAGACCGCGCGAACGGCGCCGCACGAGCGCGTGACGGGCATCGCGTCGGGACCGCAGGGCGCGTGGTTCGTCGCGGTTTCGAACGGTGCGATCGCGTTCTACGACGATGCGCTCGAGCCGCTGGCGACGCTCGAGACGCACGCTGATCGCGTGTGGGTGAGTCCGTCGGGGCGACACGTGCTGTTCTCGCGGTTCACGAAGGCGCCGAAGGGGCTGTTTCATCTCGACCTCGGCGTTGCGCCGCAGTGGGACGCGCTGCCGAAGGCGAAGAAGGTCGCCTGCGAGGGCAGCGGAAACATTCTGTACGGCTGCTTCGTGGACGACGAGCGGTTCATCGTCGGGTTTCCGCAGACGATGGACGAGCTGCGCTGGAGCGAGTCCGCTGCATCAGCGAAGAAGAAGCGCTGACCTGTCTCAGCGCGACGATGCCGCAGTGAGCGCTCTGTCGTCGACCACGCGGCCCGCGTCGAGCTCGATCACGCGCGAGGCGAGCTGCGCTGCGTCTGCTGCGTCGTGGGTGACGAGGATGGTCGGGACGGGGGACTCGCTGAGCATCGCGCCGATCGTCGCGCAGAGCTGCGCGCGCAGCGGACGGTCGAGCGCAGAGAAGGGCTCGTCGAGCAGCAAGAGGGCAGGGGCGCTCGCGAGCGCGCGGGCGATGGCGACGCGCTGCGCTTCTCCGCCGGACAGCGACGATGGAGCGCGGTCTGCGAGGTGGCCGACCTTCGCTCGCTCGAGCCACTCGCGCGCGAGCGTGTCCCGCGCCGCTGCGCTTCGGCCGTCGATCCCGTACGCGACGTTGCGCAGCACGCTCATGTGCGGAAACAGCGCCAACGATTGAAACACCATCGCGATCGAGCGCTCGTGCGGCGGGACGAACACGGCCTTCGCGTCGTCGGTGAGCACTCGGCCGCCGAGGACGATCCGCGCGCGCTCGGGGCGGAGCAGTCCGGCGAGGGCGCACAAGAGCGTGGATTTTCCCGCGCCAGATGGGCCCATGACCGCGGTGACGCCGGGGCCGAACGCGAGGTCGACCTCGAGCGTGGGTCGGCCCGTCGGCGCGCGACGAACCGTGAGCGCTGCGCTCAGCGCGACGACGCGCTCGTGTTCGGCGGTGGATCCCATGGCCGTCGGCGGCTCTCGTAGCACGAAGTCATCGCCGCTTCGGGACGGTGTTGTCGCGTGGCCCGCGCGCCATCAAGATGGCGCGCTTGCGCGTGGCATAGCCAACGAGCGCCCTGGCATCCGCCAGGGCTTAGGCAACTCGGGATTCTCTCTGAAACACCAGCGCTTCGGTGTGCGCGAGCCCCCTGAATCTCGATGGCGCGCGTCGTCGCTCAACTGCCTCGCTCGCTACGCGCTCCGCTCGACGCGGCGCGTGAGCTTGGTGCCTGCGTACAGCGCGACGAACGCGACGCAGGTCATCACCGCGACCATCGCGCGCGCCTCGCGGTCGCGGCTCGCTTGCACGGCGTCGTAGATCGCCAGCGCCGCCGTCTGCGTGTGCCCCGGAACGTTTCCCGCCACCATCAGCGTGACGCCGAAGTCGCCGAGCGCGCGCGCGAAGCCCAGCGTCGCTCCGACCAACAACCCGTTGCGGCTCAGCGGCAAGATCACCGTCACGAACACCCGCGACGGTGAAGCTCCCAGCGTCGCAGCGGCGTCGACCAACGCAGGATCGACCGCCTCGAACGCCGCCCGACCCGACTTCACCACGAAAGGAAACGCCGCGATCGCCGCGGCCAACACCGCCGCCGACCGCGTGAACACCAGCGGCGAGCCCGTGAGCGCCTCCCACGCGCGCCCGATCGCGCTCTCTCGTCCGATAGCCACCAGCAGGTAGTACCCGAGCACCGTCGGCGGCAAGACCATCGGCGCCGCGACCAACGCGTCGAGCACGTCGCGACCGACGAACCTCCCGCGCGCGAGCAGCGCCGCGACCAGCGTCCCGAGCACCGTCGCGATCACCGTGGCCGTCGCCGCGACCTGCAGCGAAAACAGCAGCGGTTGCCAGCTCATCGATCGGCCCCGACCGGCTCGCCCGGCCGCACAAACCCGTAGCTGCGAAGGATCGTCCTGCCCTCGTCGCTGTTGACGAAGCGCGCAAACGAGCGGCCTCCAGCGCCGTTGGGCCCGCGGTCGCACGCGACCAGCGCCTGCTCGATCGGCGGGTGCTCCGCGGCGTCGACGAGAAGCCAGGGGTTCTCTCGATCGCGGATCACCAGCGAGAGCGAGACGATCGCGGCGTCGACGTTTCCTGTGGTGGCGAGCTGGTGCGTCTGCCGCACGTTGTCGCCGAACACGAGCTTTGGTTGCACTCGCTCCCAGAGGTGATTGCGCTCGAGCGCCGCGCGCGCAGCCTGGCCGTACGGCGCGTGCGCGGGGTTGGCGATGGCGATCTGACGAAAGCGCGGGTCCGCGAGGTCTGCGAGCGTCGCGGGCGCGGGTCGACCGCGGCGCGTCCACACGGCGATTCGCCCGAGCGCGTACGGCGCGACGGTGCTTCGATCGCACGCTCCCGCGCGCACGACGTCGTCGACAAACGAGACGTTGGCCGCGGCGAAGACGTCGAAGGGCGCGCCCTCTCGGATCTGCCGCGACAAGAGCCCCGTCGAGCCGAAGCTGAACACCACGCGCTCGCCCGTGCGCGCTTCGAACACCCGCGCGATGTCCGCGAACGCGAGCGCGAGGTCCGCCGCGGCGGCGACCCGCACGGGCTCTCGTCGCGCTGTGCTCGCGCGCTGACACGCGGTCGTCGCGAGCAGCGCAGCGAGCGCGATCCGCGCGGTGTGAGATGTTTCTTCGACGGGAGGCATCGACGCTGCGATCGAGCGCTCAGCCTGGGCACGTCCCGATCGGGACGCGACCGACGTTGTTGTTGCGGTGGCAGTCGGCGACGTTGCTGTCGGGGTCGACGCGCACGCGGACCGAGCGGCCCATGTTGGGCGGGAGCGTTCCGGTGCAGTTGAGGTCCGCGCATTCTGCGACGGAGAGCACGCGGTCCGTGCGCGCTTCGCAGAGGGTGATCCCTGCGCTTCCGTCGACACCGGCGTCGCCGCCCTCGAGCTCGAAGCGGACGACCGCGCCGTCGGCCACGGGGTTCGTCCCGCGGTTGCACACGCGCGCGCGCAGCATCACTGGGCCAGAGGCCGCGCACAGGTCGCTCGCTTGGGCGACGGACACCGTGAGGTCCGCGAGCGCCACGGTGCCGAGGCGACCCTGCACGTTCTGCCGAAAGTTGTTGAGCCCCGGGACGAGCCAGTTGCGCTCGGTCGCGCTCGTGCGCGGGATGCGCGCGTCGTCGGTGACGTGGGTGGACGAGTATGCGTGCTGGTTCCAGATCGGGCGCGAAGCGGCCCAGCGATCCATGGGGTCGCGCAGGATCACGAAGCCCGTCGTCGCGCCCGGGCTCATCGCCGGCCCTGCCGGCAGCAGCGGGTCGCGCGCGGGGCACGTCACCGCGCCGGCGCGCGCGACGACGATCTCCGTGGCGAAATCCCCGTCGACGTCCGCGATCACCGGCAGGTCGTAGCCAGTCCCGCTGCGCGCTGGGGCCGAGTACACGACCTCGCCCGTCGCGCCGCTGTACACGCGCAAGAAGCACTCGTCGCGGTAGACCGCCTCGGCGCGTCCGTCGCCATCGAAGTCGAACACGCTCGATCCCGTGCACGCCGAGCTCGCGTCCTGCGACGCCTGCGCCCACAAGACGCCCTCGGGCAGCGTCGAGCCCGCGGGCCGATTGCAGCGGCCGCCGGGCCTCGCGCCGGCGCGCGTCGTGCTCACGCAATCGGGGTCGTACACCGTGTAGAACGCGCGTCCGGCCGCGGCGAACTCGGGCCACCCGTCACCGTCGAAATCCGCGGCGGTGGGCGCGCCTCCGTTGCCTCGGCCGTACAGCGGATACGGGCCGAAGACGACCTCGCCGCGGATGGTCTGAATGCGCACCGTCGCCGCGCCGTTGGCGTCGAACGTGTCGGTGGCCGCGGACACGACTACGATCTCAGGGATGCGCATCGCGGGATCGGCGTCGGTCGCTGTCAACGCGCCGAAGTCCGTGATCGCGGTGAGCCCGCGCCGAAGCGTCGTGCCCATCGCCGGTCTGAAGTACGTCTCGAGCGCCCAATCGCGCGCCATCGTGTCCCAACGGTAGACGCCGTTCGCGTCTGCGAGCTCCATCTCTCCGTCGCTGTCCACGTCGGCGACCGCCGAGAACGTTCCGAGGTCGAGGTAGGGCGCCGTCGACGAGGTCGGGTTCAAGAGGCATCCGCGCGAGTCGAAGACGTGTCGCTCGGCGACGACCTCGGGCCTGCCGTCGTCGTCGAGGTCGATCAGCGAAGGCCCCGCGTTGAAGGTCGAAGACCACGGCGTCGCGCCGCCCAAGGTAAACGCAGGCTCTCCGGGCATGTCGCAGCGTCGGCCGATCCACGCGCGCTCGAGGCGGTGCGCCGGGGTCATCCCCGGCTGGTCGACGATGCGATACGCGATGAGCTGGATCGGCGACTGGCTGCCTTCGAGCGGCGGCGTCTTGTGATACGTCACGATCTCGGGGTGACCGGTGACGGTCTCGCCTTCGGTGCGCAGGTCACCGTCGAGGTCGCCGATCGCGAGCTGCGAAGCGTACGCGGGCTCGTCGTCGCGCGAGGGCGTCGAGGCGCCGACCCGCAGCTGCTCTTCGCAGGTTCGTCCCGAGAATACCCGGAGAATTCCAGGTCCGACGCGCGGTGGATACGTGGTGACGATCACGCTCGGCTCGATGCGGCGCGTGGTCCCGTCGAGGTTGAGGTCCACCACCATCGGCGAGGTGTAGACGTACGCGCTCTCGCGCGTGGGGTCTCCCGCGGGGGCCGAGGCCCACTCGCACTGCACCGTAGGCAGCAGGTTCTCGACGGTGCGCTCGCGTCGGCACGTCGTGTCGCTGGTCCTCGTCGCGGGCACGCCGTACGGGACGCAGCGCATGTCCGTGTCGCAGTAGCTGTCGCCCGGACAGTCGTTGTTGGTCGCGCACGTCCCGAGGTCGGGCACGCACTGACCGTGCGCGCATCGCCGAGGAAACGCGCAGCTCGCGCACGGGTCTGCGTCGCCCGTCGCGTCCGCGCGGGTGATGTCCGTCGCGACGACGTCCGATGCGGCGACGTCCATCGCGCTCGCGTCCATCGCGCTGTCGCGCTGCGCGCCCGAGTCCGAAGGAGTGGGCGCTTCGGAGCACGCGGCGGCGAGGGAGGCTGCGAACACGACGCTCAACGATCCACGGAGTCTGCGCATGGCGAGCGAGCATAACGCCGCGCGGGCGGGATCGATCCTGCGCGTTGAAGAATCATTAAGGCGCATTAATACCGGGGTCTTTCTGCGCCCGACTACTCTGCCGACGCGCCGCGCTGGCGGCACGTCAGACAATAGTTGCAGATTGCATCTAACTCTTCGCGCTCACCCAGAGCTGCTCTGAAGAGACCGCAACCAGGAGAGACTCGATGGCTACCTCGCCCGCACGCAGAATCACCGTCGCCGCTGTCGTCACGCTGAGCGCCATGGCCGCGCTGACCGGCTGCAAGAAGCGCAACCGCAACACCGACGGGCCGCCTGCGGTCGCGATCCCGTGGAGCGGCAACGCCACGGCGTTTCGCGCGCAGATCGGCGCGACGCTGGCGTTCGAGTGCCCCCCCAACGGTCGGCCGGGCTCGGTGTGGGGGACGGACATGTACACGACGGACTCGAGCATCTGTACGGCCGCGGTGCACTCGGGGCGCATCCAGCTCCAGACCGGCGGCGTGGTGCAGATCCAGATCGCCCCGGGAATGCCCCGCTATCAGGGCACGGTTCGCGGAGGCATCGCCTCGTTCAACTTCGCGTCGTATCCGGGCAGCTTCACGATCGTGGGTGGACCTGCGCCAGGGATGATCGCGGTTCCCGTCCCGGGCGTGAACATCAACGGCAACGGGATCAACATCGGCGGATTGCAGATCAACGTGGGCTCGGGCAACAGCGCGCAAGCGCAGGACCCGTGGCGCACCAACGGGATTGCGCACCGCGGACAAATCGGGACGTCCTTCGTTCACACCTGCCCGCCCGGCGGAACGTTCGGCTCCGTGTGGGGCACGGGGATCTTCTCGGACGACTCGAGCATCTGCACCGCTGCTGTACACGCAGGGCGATTGCAGCAAGCGAGCGGCGGACCCATCACGGTCTTCGTTCACCCTGGGCGAGCGAACTATCAGGGCAGCATGGCCAACGGCGTGACCTCGCGCGACTTCGGTCGCTTCTCGGGGAGCTTCTCGTTCGACTCCGTCGCGCCGCCTGAAGTCGCCGTTCCGGCTGGGACCGAGGCGCTCTCGTGGACGCAGAGCGCCTCGCAGTGGCGCGATCGCCGCGCGACGACGATCCGTGTGTTCTGCCCGCCCGGAAGCGCCACTGGCTCGGTCTGGGGCAGCAACCCGTACACCGACGACTCTTCGATCTGCGCCGCCGCAGTGCACTACGGGCGCATTCGCCCCGAGACCGGCGGCAACTTCGGCGTGCGCATCTTCATGGGGCTCAACAGCTACCGCGGCTCTGTGCGCAACGGCGTCACGACCCGGGATTTCGCGCGGTTTCCGGGCTCGTTCATGATCGTCCCCTAGCGCTCGCCCTGATGGGCGCCGAGATTCTGCCTGGAAAAACACAGGTGAAGCGGCCCGCAGCCTAAGGGGGATGGGTGTGATTGCAGATCGTGCGGACGACGAGCGAGCGAACGACCCAATGAAACGCGGTGTCCTCCACGGCGGGTTGACAAACCCGCCGCTAACGACGCTCGAAGCCTCGCGTCGGAAGGTGCGCGAAGCGCGCGACCACGCTCAGCGGACGGAGCGACAAGGAGTGCGATGGGCGCGTACCAGACGAGGACCGCCAATCTCCTCGCTGCGTGAGCGCGAATCGCGTTTTCACGGGTTCGTATGCTGACGCGCATCCGATGCTGAGCGTGGTCGCGCTCAACGCGACCTTCCGACGCGAGTCTTCGAGCGTCGCTAGCGGCGGGTTTGTCAACCCGCCGTGGCGCGAAGAGGTGCCTCATCGGGCTCTCGTTCTCGCGTCGTTAGCGGCGGGTTTGTCAACCCGCCGTGGAGGACACCGCGTTTCATTGGGTCGTTCGCTCGTCGCCCGAACGACCTGCAATCACACCCACGAGCCCTTGGGCTCCGGGCCCTTTCGCCACTGTTTCTCCAGCCAGAATCTGGGCAACGATGCGGGCGCCTCTCCCGACCGTGGGGCGAGCAAGGCTGCGGGCCGCGCTGCTGCGCGCTCGGGACGCGCGGTTCGCGTGTAGTCTCGTCCCGTGTCGCGAGCGACGCGCACCGTGCGCGCTCACTGCGCGGCGCTCTCTCGCCGTCGATGTCCTCTCCGAGCGATCCCTCTCCTGCCGCCACGCACCCGCCCGGCTCGTCCTCCGTCGCCCGCGCCATCGCCCGTCGCGCGATGGCGCCCATCGAGACGTTTCTCGCCATCGAGGCCTCGAGCGGCGTGCTGCTCGTCATCGTCGCGCTCGTCGCGCTCGTGTGGGCCAACTCGCCGTACGCGCACTGGTACACGGCCCTTTGGCACACGCCCATCGGTCTTCGCGTAGGCCCGTTTGCGATCGAGCGAGACCTGCACTTCTGGATCAACGACGGCGCGATGGCCGTGTTCTTCTTCGTCGTCGGCCTCGAGATCCGCCGCGAAATTCACGGGGGAGAGCTCAGCGAGCGGCGCCGCGCCACCTTGCCGCTCGCCGCCGCGCTCGGGGGCATGCTCGTGCCTGCGCTCATCTACGCTGCGATCAACCGAGGCACGCTCGCGGCGCGGGGCTGGGGCGTGCCCGTCGCGACGGACATCGCCTTCGCCGTCGGGGTGCTCGCGCTGCTCGGCAAGCGCGTCCCGCCGGCGGCCAGGGTGCTCTTGCTCGCGCTCGCGGTGATCGACGACGTCGGAGGGATCATCGTGATCGCCCTCTTCTATTCGGGCGGCGTCGCGCTCTCGGGCGTGCTCGTCGCGCTCTCGGGCGTCGCGATGATCTTGCTCTTGCAGTCGCTCGGGTCGCGCAAGCCGTGGGCGTACTTCGTCCCAGCAGCGATTCTGTGGGGCGGAATGCTGCGCTCTGGAATTCACCCCACGCTCGCGGGCGTGATCGTCGGGCTGCTCACGCCCGTGCGCGCCTGGCTCGGCCGCGGGGCGTTTGTCCATCGCGTGCGCGAGCACTTGACCGAGGTGAGCGACGCGCCCGAGGGCGGACACCACGCGGTGCTCGCGCAGCTCGACGCCATCAACGAAGCGCGCCGCGAGGCGGTCTCGCCCGTCGACCGCTTGCAGCACGCGTTTCACAGCGTCGTCGCGTATCTCATCATGCCGCTCTTCGCGCTCTCCAACGCGGGCGTGCGGCTGTCCGCCTCGTCGCTCGAAGCCGCGCAGCGCCCGGTCGTGCTCGGCGTCGTGCTCGGCCTCACCGTGGGAAAGCCCATCGGAATCACCCTCGGCTCGTACCTCGCCGTGCGCGTTCGCCTCGCCGTCCTCCCGATCGGCGTGCGCTGGTCGCACGTCGCGCTCGTGGGCGTCCTCGGAGGCATCGGCTTCACGGTGAGCTTGTTCATCGCGACGCTGGCGTTTGCGCCGGGCGCCTCGCTCGACGCGGCCAAGACCGCCATCCTCGCGGCGTCGACCGCAGCGGGGCTGCTCTCGCTCGCGGTGGGGCGCGTGGTGCTCGCGCCCGTCGTCGACCCAGCGGCAGCGCAGAGCGAGAGCGAAGCCGAAGCGTCGACCGAGCGATAGCGAGCGCTGTCTCAGCGAACGGTGATCGTCCCGAGCAGGACCCTTCGCAGCGGGTCTGCGCGCTCGGCGGGCGTGATCGGCAGTCGCTCTTCGCCCTTGTAGAACCCGATGTACAGCCCGTACTGCCCCGGCGGCGCGTCGAGCGAAACGGTGAACGAGAACCGATCCCGCAGCCGTTGCCCCGCCCTCCAGCGCGCGATCGGGTACGCGCCCTCGATCATCGCGTGCTGCAAATTGCGCGACTGTTGCGCGCCCATCAAGTGCACGAAGAGCTCCCATCCCGGCTCGATCCGGTCGAGCACCGTGAAGTGCAGCGTCACCGTCGCGCGCTCGCTTCGGTTGATCGTCGTGGGGCCGTCCCATCCGCGCACGTCCACCACGGTCGCGAACCGCGCTTCGATCCGGTGCTCGACGGGCGGCGTCGGCGCCTCCGGAGCGATCACTCCGAACGCGAGTTTTTCTGCAAAATCACTGCCCAAACGAAGCCCGACGGCGTACCGCGAGAGCTGGTCGAACAGCACAGCGCACGGCGCGCCCGCGCCCACGACGCCGAACAAGTCCTCGCGCTCGTCGGGGTCTCGTCGCAGGTCGTAGCACTCGCGCGTCGAGTGCGGCGTCTGGTTCCACAACACGTGGTGCGTGGCCGTGGCGATGGCCCAGCGATGGACGGTGTGATCGAAGGTCACCTCTTGCAGCGCTTCTCCGTCGTCGTCGGGGCGCGTCGCGTAGGCGATCGCGTCGACCATGGTTCTCCCGAGAAACGTGCGCTCGTTGGGCGCGCCCGCGAGGTTCACGACCGTGGGCGCGATGTCCACGTGGCTCACCGCGACGCTCGTTCGCTTCGCCGCGACGCCCGGTACGCGCACGATCATCGGGACCCTCGTCTGCGCTGCGTACAAATGAAACCCGTGCGTCCGCACGTCGTGCTCGCCGAAGCCCTCGCCATGGTCCCCAGTGAGCACGATCACGGTGCGCTCCCACTGACCGCTCGCGCGCAGTCGCTCGAGCAAGCGCCCTACGTGCTGATCCGTGTAGTGCACCTCGGCGTCGTAGCGGTCGATCGCCGCGCTGCCGAACACCGGAGTCACCCCGTCCTCGTGCGGGACGTACTGGTGATGCGGGTCGAAGAAATGCGCCCACAGAAACCACGCTCGCTCGCGGTTGCGCTCGACGAACGAGATCGCGCTGTCGGCCACCTCGCGCGCGCTGCTGCCGGTGGACTCGTGCGGGCCGCCCACCTCGGTGTGCAGCGCGATGTGACTGTCGTCGTACTCGTCCACGCCGCGCTCGAACCCGCGCGCGTCGCTGCGACGAAAGTACGGGATGCTGTACACCGCGCCGGTGTGATAGCCGCTGTCGTGCAGCGCTTCGGCGATGGTGCGCTGCGCCGCGGTGAAGCGCGGCCACCAGATGGCGTTGTCCCACTCGATCGTCGGCGCCCAGCGCCCCGTGGCGATCGCCGGCATCGAGAGCCGCGTCGAGGGCGCGTTGGCGAACGCGCGGTCGAACACCACCGACTCTCTCGCGAGCTGATCGATCGCGCGTGACGTGGGACGACCGTAGCCGTAGGCGCCGAGGTGATCCGCGCGCAGCGCGTCCACCGTGAGCAGCAGAACGTTGGGCCGCGCGACAACCCGCTCGGGCACCACGATCAACGGTCTGCGCGGCGGAACGCTCACCCGATCGTCCCGCCCATCACAATCCGTATCGACGTCGTCGCCCGGCCAATCCATGGCGCCGGGGTGCACCGCGGCGTCGTCGTCGCGACAGTCTCCGCCCGGCATCCAGCGCGGGTATCCGTCGCGGTCCCAGTCGAGCGCCGCGCGCAGCACGCTCAGCCCGAGCTCGGTCGAGAGCGCGCGGGTGGCCACGATTTTTCGCGTGGCTTCGTCGTTGGTCGCCGTGGCGATCGCCGCGATTTGCGCGATCAACACCAACCCGAGCACCGCGCGCCGCGGCGGTCCGTCGCCCACCCACCGCTTCGCCAGCCGCCACGCGAGCGGCGCGAGCAACCACAGCGCGAGCCCCCACGGGAGCATCGCGAGCACGGGGCGCAAGCGCATCGCTGCCGCGCCCAACGCAAGCGCCCCGACGATGGTCGCGGCGAGCGCGAGCTGCCTGAAATTGCGCTCGATCGCACGGGCGAGTGACTCGGCGAGCAGGCTCGCGCTGAGCGCAGCGATCACCGCCGTGACGAGAACGGCGCGCTGCCCGTTGCTCGTGAGCGGCCATCGGCAACGCATCGCGACGACGAAGACCGTGATGCCGATGCCCATCGCGAGCACGGCGAGTCGCGGCCACAGCTTCGGCGCGGACGCGTCGCCGCTCGTCGTCGTCGGGCGCAGCGTGAGCTTCCCGAGCGCGATCGACAGCGTCCAGGCTGCGCCCCCGGCGGCGATCGCGCCCAGCGCGACAGCGACAGATCCGAGCAGCGCGTGGCGCCGAGCGGCGACCGAGCGCACGAGCAGCAGCGTTGGCGCGATCGTGACGATCGCCGCGAGCGCGCTCACCGCGACGCGAGGCCCCAACGCGAGCTGGGGCGCGATCGCCCAACGAGCGAGGCGGCGCAGCGCGGACAGCGAGATCGCTACGAGCGCGCTCGCGAAGCTCGTGACCGCGAGCACGAGGGCCGCGACCAGCGCGATCGATCTCGACGCCCGCGCAGAAGAGTGCACGGCATACGCTGCTTCGAGCACACCGATGATCAGCCCTGTCAGCGCTCCGGTGGCGAAGATCGACGCCACAGCGCCGGCGCCATCTTTGGATTGGCCGACAAGATAGCGACCGAGCGCAGTCGCTCGCGACGTCTTGGGTGGGGCGGTCGTCATGAAAGCTCGGTCTGCTTGGGTGGCCGGTCACCGCGTCCCCTTCAGCTTGAAATGGTTGCGCTTTTGCCTTGCGCGAGAGCGGCAGATTGCTCGCCCACGGGGCGCTTGGCTCGATGGTCTGCGCGAACCTCGCGTGGTTCGCTCCGCTTCGCGGCGACGAGCGCGCCGGTCGGACGCGCGGACGCTGCAGTCTGGTGGCGCCGTGCACGAGAACAGAGGCCTCGCGCCGATGTTCGGCACCCGCAGGGCCATCGAGCACTGCGCGGCGTCGCGCGTTCTGGCCTCTCACGCAGCGTCTCTCTCCAGACGACCGAGAACATTCCCGTTGCTCGCGTCACCGCGTGAGAGACCAGAAGGCGCGCTCGGGTCTCCCACGCAAGAGAGCGCGGGGATCGTCGTCGCTACCATGCGGGGGAGGAGAGCCGGGCGACCGACGTCTTCACTCGCGTGGGAGACCCGAGAGCGTCGACGCACTCCTATGCGCGAAGCAGGCCACCGCGCGAATTCAGTGATTCGTGCAACGCGCGCTGGTGTGAGGGGTCAATGCTGCCGCACGGTGCGGCGCGACTGCGCTGACCGCGCTCTTCGGCGACAGCGGCGATGGCTTGGTCGATGCGCTTTGCGTGCGTTCGTTCGAAATGGTGGGTGGGCTCGCGGTGGCGGGCGCGAAATTGCGCCGCACCGGTGTGGCGGTGTTGCCGACTTCTACGATGCGTCAGCGTCGCGCAGCGCGCGAGCGCGCGGTCTGCGCATCGGATGGCTGACGGTGCTTCGACGATGCCCGCGTCGACCGCAGCGCAGCGCAGAGAGCGCCGCAAACATCCCGGCCTTTCTCGTGCAGAAGGGGGGACATGCAGCACAACCGTCGATCCGTGCGTTTGATCCGAGCTCCGCTCGCAGTGATCGCGCTGACGAGCAGCGCGCTCGCGACGGTCGCGATCGCCGAGGGGTTCGGCTACGCCGCCGAGCGTGACGCATATCGACGGTTTGCGCGGGACGTGCGCGGCGCGACGGCGTGCGTTCGCGGCGAGCCGTCGCAGCACTTCGTCGAGGGCGCTCGCGGTCCAGACTCCGCGCACCCGTGCCAGTTGCACGCGCTGTCGTTGCTCGAGACCGTGCGAGACGAGTCCATCCGCCACGAGCGCGATCGCGCGCTTCGACTCGCATCGACGGTGCGGGTCGCGCTCTCGACGGACCCTCCGAACAACCGCCGCGCGCTCGACGCCCTGGTCGAGCTCGAACGATTGAGCCGCCGATGAGCGTCGCGCCGCGCCGCTCTGTGCGCGACGTCCATCGCAGCCAGGCGTAGACGCTCGTCGTACGAGCGATCTCGAGGCTCACCCCGGCCCTTCGCTGCCGCTGTCGCGCTCGTCGTCGCGCTCGCCGAGCCAGCGCTGGAGCGTGCGTCGATCGATCCCGAGCATGCGCGCGGTCTTCTTCTTGTTGCCTCCGTTGCGGGCGAGCATCCGTCGCGCGTAGGTGATCTCGAGCTCGCTGATGGTCATGAGCTGGTCGAGCGCCCGGTCGACGAAGGTGTCTTCTCTCGGGCGTTGCATGATCTGGGGCAGATCGTCGACGTTGACGAGCGGGCCCGCGGCGAGGTTGATCGCGCGCTCGACGACGTTCTGCAGCTCTCGAACGTTGCCTGGCCACGCGTAGCCTTCGAAGAGCTTGAGCGCCGCGCCCGCGAAGCCGGTGATCGGACGACCGATGCGCGCCGCATGCTCCGCGAGAAAGTGCTCGGCGAGCGGAACGATGTCGTCGACGCGGTCCGCGAGCGCCGGGATGTGCAGCTCGATCACCGCGAGGCGATAGAACAGATCCTCGCGAAATTCGCGCTTCGCGATGGAGTCTCGCAGGTGGTGGTGCGTCGCCGCGAGCACGCGGACGTCGACGGGGTCGGCCCGCTCTGCGCCAACGGAGCGCACCTCGCGCTCTTGCAGCACGCGCAGCAGCTTCGCTTGCAGCGAGAGGGGCAGGTCGCCGATCTCGTCGAGAAAGAGCGTTCCGCCTTGCGCCTGACGAAAGAAAAAAAAAAAA